>NZ_JARFVS010000002.1:0-572341 GCF_055818055.1 Gardnerella sp. c10Ua_244 | reverse complement strand
GGTGTTGGTTCTGGTGCAGGCTTCTCCTTTTCGGCAACTTTAGCAGTTACCACTTCTGACTTGCTCTTGCCAGTCTTATCGCTACTGTCTTCTGATTGCGCAGTAATAGTGCTACCGCTCTTAATCTTGTTTGCTGGAATCGTAACAACGCCAGTTTGCGGATTAACAGTCACGCCATCTGGAGCGTCTCCGTCAATCTTCCACTCATGCTTGTCGCCTTTAGCAACAACAGTAATCGTTGCGGTTGTTTCACTGCCTTCTGGAGTGTAAGTAACTACAACCTTGTTTACGCGCGTATCCGTGAGATCAGGCGTCACGCTAGCGCCACCCTCGGCTGGAGTGTCAATCTTTGGCTTAGTTATATTTCCGCTGACAGTAATATTTACACTATCGCCTGTCTTTGCACCATCACCCTTACCGTTGGTTGGTGTGAGGGTGACGATGGCACCAGGCTTTTGCTTGTCGATAGTAATAGTGAAGTCGCCATGAGCATCTGCAGTACCAGTTCCGATTTGCTTTCCATCTTTGTCGGTAACAGTTACTGTTGCGCCCGGAAGAGTCTTTCCAGTGATGATTTGTTTAGTAGAATCATCTGGATTGTCTTTTAGCGTTTGCTCACTAATCTGTGGAGTCTTAAAGCCAGTTACAGCAGTAGCAGGATCAGATGGTTTGTCCGTCTTGTTCTTAGATACTGCAGTAATAGTGCTGCCGTCTTCCAAATTCTTTGTTGGAATAGTAACAACGCCAGTATTTGGATTAACGATTACGCCTTCTGGAGCGTCTCCGTCAATCTTCCACTTACCATCGTTATCCTTCTTAGCAATAATTGTGCGAACTGGCTGTTCTGGACCATTGATTGAATTTGGCTTAGCATTGATTTCAATCTTTACAACCGTTGTGTCATCAGTTGGCGGAGTTACAGTTACGTTTCCGTCGTTCTTCTGGTTGTCGGTTGGTACCGTAATCGTTGGCTTTTGTGGTTTAGCAGTGACGGTTACAGTAGTTGCGTCACCATCAACTCCACCCTTGTTTGGAACAAGTTTGAGTGTTGTTCCAGGGGTCTGATGAGGAACATCAACGGTAAAGCTGCCATCTTTATCTACAGTGACAGTTATTTCTTTATCGCCATCCTTCAATGCGGTGCCATTACTGTTTTGAACCTTGATAGTGGCTCCAGGAGTTCCCTTACCAGTAATAGTTGTCTTGCCATTATCTGCAGAACCTTTATCACCCGGCTTGTTTTCGGCTTTACCATCGTTGATAACTGGCTTGTTCTGTGCCACAACGTTTACTGTTACTGGTACGTTCACAGGATTTGTGATACCCGGAATAGTTACCACGACAGTGCCGCTCTTATTGTTTCCAGCTGTCTTGGTATCTGGAGTACCGTTAGTTGCCCAAGCAAACTTGGTTCCGTTAGGTAACTCATCCTTATTGGCAATGCTGTTTTCTGCGCTTGGAGAATCACCAACATGTACGCTCACCGTTTTACCGGCTGGATTTGGCACAACGAGCACGTTGACTGGAATGTCAACATCTGGCTCGCCTGGCACCTTAACGGTCACAACGCCTGGTTGGTTGCCAGTCTTTGAGGTATCAGGCTTCTTCTTCCAAGAAATACTAGCATCCTTAGGTAGATCCTTATGATTCTTAATAACATCCTCTGGCTTAGGAGTAGTGTCAGTTGTGTCACCATTCTTCTTTTGCAACACAGTTACGTCGTTTGCAACAGGTGCTGGTGTCACAGTAATTGTTACTGGCACTTCTTGAGGTGCTTGCCCTGGAATCTTGACAATCACTGTGCCACTAGCAGTGCCTGGCTTGTCGGTCTTTGGGGCAGCATCTTTCTTCCACTCGAATGTGGTTCCCTTAGGGAGTTTGGTGCTGTTATCAATGCTGTTCTTAGGATCAGGATTGCTGTTCTGTGGGACGGTGGTTTCCTTCGCGATAGGCACAGGGTTTACGTTCACTGTTACAGGAACATCAATCGTATAACCAGACTTGCCATTTACGCCTGGAATGGTGACTTTTACTTTACCGCCTGTCTTTTCTCCAACGGTATCTGTAGTTGGTTTGCCACTATCTTCCCACTCGAACGTAGTGCCATTAGGGAACTTACTCTTATCGCTAGAATCCTTAATAGCATCTTTAGCTTCTGGCAGTGTGCCATTTTGTGGAACGTTCACAACATTCGCTTCTGGCTTTGGCAAAACGTTCACTGTTACAGGCACCTCTACAGGGGATTGACCTGGGAGGGTAACAATAATCTTGCCATTCTTTGCGCCAGGATTGTTAGTATCTGGTTTATCTTCAGGTTTCCACTCGAACGTAGTGCCATTAGGGAACTTACTAGTATCGTGAGAATCCTTAATAACATCCTTAGCTTCTGGCAAATCCTTGCCCTGTGGCACGTTGACTTCAGATGCACTTGGGTCAACAACGTTAACCTTTACTTCAACTTCTTGAGGAGTATCAGATCCAGGAATAGTAATCTTTACTTTGCCTTTTACGCTGTTACCTTCCTTAGATGTGTCTGGTTTTCCGTTGTTATCCCACTCGAACTTAGTGCCATTAGGGAACTTATCCTTATTGACAATGCTGTCTTCTGGTTTAGGTTCCACGCCCTTTGGCACAGTCACAACTTTAGCTGTAGCAGTTGGAGCCTTAATAGTTACAGGCACGTTAATCACGATTGTTGATCCATCCGGATACGTAACTGTTACAGGCACTTCAAACTTGCCAGCCTTATCTCCATTAGGGATCTTAGACTTATCTCCCTCAGCAATAGAGTAAGTTGGCTTATTTGTTTCGTTCGTTGGCCAGGTAGGAACACTTACTTTGCCGATAATTTCGTCGTCCGAAGGCTTTTGACCATTATCTTTTTCAAGATTATCTGCCTTAGGTGGGTAAAGTCCAGACTGCTTATTGCTAATAGTTACTGGCACGTCAACAGTGTCAGTTGTGCCATCTGGGTAGGTGACTTTAACCTTAACAGTAGAGTTTCCAGGAGTCTTACCATCTGGAAGCTTTGTGTTAGGCTCGTTCAACTCAATCTTTGGTTGTTCCTTTGAATCTTTTGACCAATTAGGAACAGTTACATTGCCTGTTACATCATCAGATGTAACCTTCTTGCCAAACGGCTTAACAACAGGCGTTGCTTTTGGCTCGAAAGTATCCGACTGCTTGTTCTTAATAGTCACATCAACAGTAACTTCATCAGTTGTGTTATCTGGGTATGTGACTTTAACCTTAACATGATAGGTGCCAGGGGTATTGCCGTCTGGAATATCCTTATCGTCGCTTGTAATGGCGACTGTTGGCTTATCGCCTTCCTTCTTTGGCTTAAAATCAGGAACAGTTACAGCCTTCTTAACAGCTTCCTTGGTCTTTTCTTTACCAGTGCCATACGGCTCTTCCACAGGGTCAACTGCAGGAGTGTTTGCAGTGGCATCGGTATCTGTAACTACTACAGGTACTTGCACAACAGTGCTGGAACCATCTGGATATGTGACCTTAACAGGTACGTTAGTTGTGCCAGTCTTGTCTGTAGTTGGCAGAGGATTGTTTGGATTTACAAGCTCTACTTTTGTTTCCTTTGGAGCAGTCTTGTCCTTAACTGTAGAAGTCTTTACAGCCTTCTTGATTTCATCAGCATCAGGAGCTTTCTCATTACGCTTCTTGTTGATAGCTTCTGCGCCTGGTTTGTAGGTTTCGTTATCTGGATTGCCAACTGTTACAGGAACTTCCACGTGATCCTCAGAACCGTCAGGATACTTAACAGTAACCTTAACGTTTACGGTTCCAGGAGTCTTAGTGTCGATAGGTGTTTGACCTTTATCAACCGTAATTGTTGTACCAGTTGGTTGGTTTGGAACAGTGACTTTAGTAATGATGTCATTGTCAGAAGGACCACTTTCTCCATACTTCTTAGTGATTCCGCCGTCAACCTTTGGTGTATGAGTTTCACTCTGAGGCTTTCCTACAGTAACTTTTACCGTTGCATGATCCTTAGAACCATCCTTATACGTAATGGTTACAGGAATATCGAAAGTACCAGGATGAGTGCCATCTGGAACAGTCTTAGCTTTGTCGTCAATAGCAATACTTGCGCCTTCTGGAAGCGTTATATCTTTGCCTTGCTTATCTTTACCAAAGCTAATGCCTTTATCCTTGCCAACGCCGGTAATCTTGCTGGATATACCTGTATTCGGCGTCTTATTGTAGTCAATGTTAATTGTTTGACCTTCTGGCGTATAAGTTTCGCTTTGTGGCTTCAGCACTTTAACAGTTACTGTTGCAACGTCACTAGAGCCATCCTTATACGTAACTTTAACTTGTACTTGTCTCTCGCCAGGCTTATCGGTGCTTGGAACGTCTTTCGTGTTGACGATTTCTACTGTTGGATCTTGCTTTGGAGAGTTGCCGTTCCACTTCAAGCCATTGCCACTGCCAAACGACTTAATTTTCTTAGTCAATTCTTCTGGCTTAGTGTTCCATGGAACTTCAACTGTTTGACCCTTTGGATCATAATCCTTAGCATCCTTATGAATCAACACAGGAACATTGACTATTGTAGTTGAATGATCCGGGTATGTAATTGTTACAGGAACAGTGTGAACACCATCATCTTGAGGAATATTTCCAACTGTGAAAGTCAAATCTTTCTTATCAATTGGGGTCTTCTTCGGGTCATCCTTCTTGGTAATAGTAATTGCGTTGGTAATTGCGTTTTGGTCAGGATTCTTTGGTGTAGCATTAGGAGCAGCATTATGCTCTTCAGCATCCGTGTATACGGAAATCTGAACCTTTAGCTTAGACTCGTTGCCAGCTTCGTCTGTAACAACAAGTTCACGAGACCACTTATTGTCTGACGAATTGGTTATATTCGCATCTCGCTGAGCAGTGCCTTTAATATGAATAGTCGCAGGCTTTTCTGCAGAATTCCCGTTTTGATTGTCAATAGTGATTTTTCCGTCATGACCTGGGAATGTTGCTATTGTTGCACCCTTGATCTTTCCGCTGTTGTCATAAGCGTTGATATCAATGCTGAACGGTTTGCCATTATGTACCTTGAACTGGTAGTACTCAGGTGTTTTATCGGTATCTGCTCTCTTTGCCTTATTGGTACTAGGTGTGTTAATAACAGGCGCGATATCGTCCTTAACGGTAACGGTTGTAGTAACGTCTTTAGTTGAACCGTCCTTAAATGTTATGCGAACTGTAGCGTTCTGCTCGCCAGGCTTATTCCAATCTGGTTCATTAGCCCAAGAGTAGGTAGCGTCGCTAGGTAGTTTCTTTAGATCATCTGCATTAATACCGCTCTTAGGATCTGGATACTTTGTGCCGCTGCCCATGTTGTACGTAACAGGCTTGCCTTTAACATCACCATATTTGTCGGATTGCGGCTTAACAATAAACTTAACAGTTACTTTATTAAGATTGCCCGAAGGATCCACCGCTTCTAAGGTACGCGTATACTCGCCAGGCTTAGTGTTGAGCGGAGTAGTGCCATCAAGCGTCAAAGTCTTAGGATCTGTAGTTGTGCCAGTTCCAGTAGGATCTTTTTCTGTCTCGCCTGGAGTTTTAGGCGTTAAAGCAAGAGTTGTAACGTTTCCGCTGTTATCGGTTGCAGTAATCTTAATATCGTTCTTATCGCCGCGGTATGTAGTGATAGTGAATACTTGTGCGTGTTTTGGCCCATCAGGATATTCACCATTAATGGTGTTATATGTGCCACCATCGCCTTTTTGCTGAATCGTAACTTTAGGACTTTCGCTATCCTTAACAGTTACCTTAACGGCAACAGTTTCAACTTGTGGGTGATCTTTGTCGTTAGTAGGAATAGTTACAATAACTTTTCCAGTCTTTTCCTTGCCAATAGTGGAAGTGTCTGGAGTTCCGCCAGTTTCAGTGCTCCACTTGAAGGTTGCACCTGCTTTTTTAAGCTTTCTTCCGTTGGCAATAGCTTTTTCGGCGTCTTTCTCGGTGAGTTTGTGACCTAAGTCAACAGTAATATTCTTAGGCTGAAGATCTTCTTTTTTCTCCACTTTTACGGTCACAGTTTTTTCTGTTTTGTGACCAGCAGCATCAGTTGCGGAGAACGTAAGAGTATAAGTGCCAACTTCTTCAGGCTTAAAGCCGGAGAAGCTATAAGTGAAAACCTTTTCCTTATCACTATTCTTCGTGTAATCAGTTTTTGCACGCGCTGCGACAGTCATCATCTTACTGAAATCATTTCGAGCAAAAGCCATCGTTGCTGTTGCTGTGTCAATAGACTCAATCTTTACATCATCTTTTGCAGTAAGCTGAATCTTCAGATCTTCGCCAACTTTTACGGTAATGCTATCTTTATCAGCAGTAAGCGTTGGAGCTTTGTCATCCTTAGTAACCTTCTTAGCGTCGCTTGCGTCAGAGCTTACGGAATCTGCAGTAGTAGTTACTGCAGTAATGCTTCCTTCAGGAATGCCGTTAGCAACTGTAATCGTAACTTTGCCATCGTTGCCAACTTTTCCAGTTCCAATTTGATTGCCCTTGCTATCTTTAAGCGTTACAGTGCTTCCAGCTGTGCCAGGGCCTGCATTAACTACAACTTCCTTGCCCTTTACGCCTGCAACACCAGTCAAATCAGTTTCAATCTTAGGCTTTTGAGGGCGAACCGTGAAAGTAACCTTTTCTTCCGCTGTGCTGCCGTCATTAAACGTGACTTTAGCAGTGTAAGTTCTCTTTCCTGCAACGTCTGTGGAAGGCTCGCCATTAACCCACTCTGCACTCTTGATGTTATCTTTAACCTTCTTATCGGTTATACCAAGATATTCCTTAGCGTCAACCTTGTTTCCTGCTTTAGTAAGAGGGTCTCCAACATTTACTTTAACTTCGTGATCTTTCAGCTCGCTTTTGTGTTGCAATGCGAGCGGCTTTCTGACAATTACAGGAATCGTAACAATATGGTACGAATTGTCTGAATATATTACTTTTGCTGATGTGGATGTTGTAGCAGTATCTTTCCCGTTAAAAGCTATATCTGGTAGTTTAGTCTCTGGGAAAGTATTGAAATCTAGTTGTCCACCGCCTTCAATATTAGAAACATGTTTCTTTAATTCTTCATTAGTTGCCTTATGTCCCCAATCAACAGTAATCGGTGTAGTGGTTGGAGCCTTGTACTTCTGGTTCAGATTTTTAAGATGTACTGTAACTTTCTTTTCTACTTTGTTTCCAGAAGCGTCGGTTGCAGAGACAGTAACCGTGTAGTCAGTATTTGCTGGCGTGTTGCCGTTCTTATATTCAAACTTAACTCTATTAACAACATGGTTGTGATGCTTAGCTTCAGTTGCTTCCATGCCATTACTGTTTTCAGTGACATCTCCATTACCGTTAGGAAGACCCTTAACTGAGAAGCTATTAACCTTTCCGCTGTCATCTGATGTGCCGAAAGTGATTGTAGGAATATCTCCCTGATACACGGTAATGCTGTTGTTGGAATCGCTAATCTCTTTGCCATTAAAATACAGCTTTGGAGGGATTTTATCGCTTTTTGTAGGTGGCACATTTTCATCTTTTGTACGACCAGAAATAAAGGTGTAAGCAGAATGAGTAGTTCTACCATAAGAGCTGCTATTTGCCCAAGTAAAGGCATTTTTGATTTCTTCATCGGTTACGTCTGGTCTAAGCTTCAACTCGCAATGCATGTGAACAGCGTAATCAACGTGAGTTGTTGTTATGCCAATGCCATAGTTGTAGCCGTTATAAGGTCTTTGGTTTGGTGGGAGAGCCTTTTTAATAGCAGAATCCAAAGCATCTGGGTTAACATGGAAGTTATCTTTTATGTCTTGATCACCTGGTCTGCCAGGGCGTACACCTATAGAGTAGTGGTATGTTGAGTTATTGTGATCCTGGCTATCTTTCAAGAAGTCTTGATTGAAAGATTTGCTTGCATCGTGTTCAAACAAGCCAATATCGTGTGAAAGATTTGCAGGTGTTTGAGGTGATTTGTTATTGCGCTTGTAGAAGTCAAAACTAAGATTGCGCATAGTGTCACCCTTGTAGCCGCCGTTGCTTAAATCGGCAATTGCATAAGGAATTTGCCACACGTATTGATGCTTTGTTGATGCGGAAACCATGGATTTGCCGTCATTGTTAAAGAACACGTCGAAAACCAAGTACTTGTTATTGCCTTCGCCTTGAACGTGTGCATACATGTCGGTTTTGTTGATGATTCTATCCCAGTCGCCAACTTTGTCGTCTCCAACGTAGCCAAATTCGCCTCTACTGTTTAAGTAACGGTAGCGCTGATACTCAAGAATGTTTGGTGTATGCAGCCAAGGATTAGGGTCGTTCTTACGCACTTCTTCCGCAAATGCCGCAGTAGTTGGAGGAAGAAGAATATTAGAGGATGCGAGGATCGGCTGACCGCCCAAGCAAGTGGCTGCAGTAAGAACTGTGGCAAGTGTGCTCAATGACACCTTTCGCATGGTTGCATACGCAGAAGATGAATCAACGTTTTTAAACGAGCTCTCAACTTGCTCGTGTGCGTGCTTTTTGCGAGTGTTATTTGCCATAATAATCTGTAATCCTTTATTCTTGTGCTTTTTAATTTAGCGTTCCCTAATGTGCGTCGTATATAAACGTGTGTCTAGTTCTTCTTCAAATACTAATTCTGTGTTTACATAAAGCAACGGTAGACAATAAGTACGCTTATACACATGCTGCATAATATTATATCGTATTTTTGCTATTTTGTCGTAATTTTTTTATTGTTAAGTATTCCATAACTGTAAAATTTCCTGCCGGGGGGGGGGGGTGCTCTATGTATAAAATATTGTCATAACGACGAATTATTTAAAATTATCTAAAAGTTTATCGTTTTATAGTAATTTATTCGTATATGAATTAATCACGCTTGTAGCGTTTCTTGTGCACATGCTTAAGCAGGTCGTAGCGTGCGTAATTTTCTGGCGTTTGCTGTCGTTTTTGTAGTTTTGGAAAACATTTGCCGGTGATTTTTCGGCGTTTGCTACTGCAGTAAAAGCGCGTAAGTGATTGTTGATTTAAATATATTTTATATAAGATTTTATATAGTATTTTTGCGTAGAACATAAAAAAGTATGTATATGTACTAAAAGTAGGTGTGTATGATTGCAGGAATAGGGCACGACTTGGTAAACGTTGCGCAGTTTGCTGAGCAGATGCAGGATGGCAATGGTTGGCGTGCGCTGTTTTCTGTGCGAGAGCTTCGACAATGTGATCTTCGTGCGCAAGTGAAGAATGATGAGAGAGCTTTACATATTGCAGCACGCTGGGCTGGCAAAGAAGCTGTGATTAAAGCGTGGTCCGAGGCATTATGCACAATAAATAACCCTTATCCATATACTCTGGATAACATGCCATGGGCGAGTATTGAGATTCTTAACGATTCCCATGGTTGCCCACGCATTATTCTCAGCTCAGATGTGCATTCGCAACTTGTAAAATCGCTTTTCAGTGCGTCCAGCGAGTGTGTAGATAGTAGTGAGCACATAGATAATATTCGTTGGCATATTTCGCTTAGTCATGACGGATTATTAGACGATAATTCAGCTTTTGCATCAGCTGTTGTAATGCTTGAAGTCTTATAAGAAAAGCTACATTATAAGAAAAATATGTTTTGTGCACTTGTGTCGATGTCACAAGCATCTGTATACTTGAACGAGTCGATATTTGTGCGTGAATATTTCGTGCAAATATGGTGCGTAATTGCGGACGTAGCTCAATGGTAGAGTCTCAGTCTTCCAAACTGATTACGCGGGTCCGATTCCCGTCGTCCGCTCCATTTTTTATTTTTGCTTTACGTTTTGCAATTTTCTTTTTAATGGTTTATTTATTTCAGTTTTTTGTGAAAATCACATGTTTTGCATATTATTTTCACATTTTCATTGAATTTATGCTTGCTATTAGGGTGCTATTGCTATGGTAATAGCGGAGAGACACGTAAAAAACATGTCTGGAGGACTCGTGGGACAGATTATCGTACGTGTATTAGCTGGATTAGTGTCGGCTGCTACTGCTTTCACTATGAATGTCGTTGCGCCGCAAAAATCTTCATCGATTGAACATGTGCATGCAAATGTGCGTGCTAATGTGCATACCAATGTGCATACCAAAAGTGTTGTTAAGCCTATTATTCAATCACATTCTGGCACTGTGTATCAAAGCTCGTTTATTGATAATGAGTATGGTGCGCATTGGAGTGATGCTGATGGCACTACGGCTTTTATTGATGGAAATGATGATGTGTTCGTTAATAACGCTAAGGCGGTTATTGATGTTTCTGAGCATCAAAAAGAAATTGATTGGGAAGCTGTAAAATCTTCTGGCGTAGATGGTGCGATTATTCGTATTAGCTACGGTTGGGATAACGGTTACGATAAGCAAGCTCTTCGTAATATTAGCGAATGTAAGCGTCTTGGTATTCCGTTTGGTATTTACATGTACTCTTATGCTGAAAAAGCTGAAGATGGTGCCGCTGAGGGTGCCGATATTGTGAAGCTTTTGAAGGGTGCTGGAGTAAGCCCTGACGATTTAACGTATCCTGTTTATTACGATTTGGAAAAGTGGAGCTGGAGTGGTCATAAACCACCAACATCACCATACGTTTACCAGGATATTGTTGCTTCCTGGTGGAATCAGTTAGTTTCTGCAGGCTACCATAAGCTCGGCGTTTACTCTTATGCAAATTATTTGAGAGGACCATTAAATTCTCAGTATATTCACGAGCGTACAAGCTGGGTTGCTAGCTACGGTTCTCGCGTAGGCTTCCCTATTTCTACAGCATTGCGCGGATGGCAGTACACTTCCGACGGCAGCGTTGACGGAATTGATGGTCGCGTCGATTTGAACGCATTCGGCATGGCTGGTGGCGGCGAAATCAATGGTGTTTCTGAGTTTGGTAGCACTATTACTAAGCCTAATTCTTCTAAGCCTTCTGGAGAAACGCGCAACTATGGTAGCTGGACTGTAAAGAGTTCTGGTCGTCGTGAAGTATGGACTAATGGAGACAAGAAGTTTGTGCTCCAGTACGAGCTTCGCGATTCATATTATGCTCATGGCGGCCCTGGTCGTCTTGGTGCTCCTGTTGCTGATGAGGAGAATATGGGTGCTGGCTGGTGGCGTCAGCGTTGCCAGCACGGCGATGTGTTTACGCAGGGTCGAGATAAGAAGTACGTAATCCAGTACGAATTGCGTGACTCCTACTACAAGCATGGTGGTTATGGTCGTCTTGGTGCTCCTGTTGCTGATGAGGAGAATTTGGGTGCTGGCTGGTGGCGTCAGCACTGCCAGCACGGCGATGTGTTTACGCAAGGCCGAGATAAGAAGTACGTAATCCAGTACGAATTGCGCGACTCCTACTACAAGCACGGAAGCTATTCGCGACTTGGCTCGCCTATTTCCGACGAGGAAAACATGGGTGGCGGCTGGTGGCGTCAGCACTGCAAGCACGGCGACGTCTGGACGCATGGCAGAGACATTAAGTACGTGATTCAGTTTGAGTTACGCGACTCTTACCAAGGACATCGCGGTGCTGCTTGGCTTGGCGCTCCTGTTGCCGAAGAGGAAAACATGGGCGGCGGCTGGTGGCGTCAGTGTTGCCAGAATGGTGATGTTTGGACGCATGGTAAGGATAAGAAGTTTGTTATCATGTTTGCTCTTCGTGATTCTTACTATAGGCATCGTGGTGCTGGTTGGCTTGGTGCTCCTGTTGCTGATGAGGAGAATATGGGTGCTGGCTGGTGGCGTCAGCGTTGCCAGAATGGTGATGTTTGGACGCATGGTAAGGATAAGAAGTTCGTTATCATGTTCAATCTTCGCAAGGATTATTATGCGCGCGGTGACTTTAAGAAGCTCGGCGCGCCTATTGAAGATGAACACAATGATGGCAATGGCTTATGGCATCAAAAGTGCCAGAATGTTGTGTTAGAAGCCCACTGATAGCATTTGGCTCCATGCAATAAAAGCATCTGGATTTGTGTATTGTATTTCATTCGCAGCTTCTGTGTGATTTGCAAATACAAGCAAGAATCCTAATACTATCGTTAATGTAGTGCATGCAACGATTAGAGTTTGAGTAGACATTTGGTTCCTATTCAATTCGATATTGTTGCATGCATTTTCTTTATCTAATTGCAACTGCGCATCTTGATTAGCTGAGCAATTTCTTCTAGCAAAACCAATAGATGCAATAATCATAAGAATTATTATTGAATCGCAATAATAACGGTAAAGGCTGCCGCCTAAGCAGTAGTTTACGTAGATTAACATAATCGAGAATGTTATTCCGCTTAAGCACATTATGTATTCGATTTTTTGCATGTACTTGCGTCTTATTAAGAAAATGCCCCAAATAAGTGGTATTGATAGCAGACCAAATGTCATGTGATTAAAGAAACTATTTCCATAATCCGAAATGTTTGAGCTGGTTATTGTAATATACGGGAATTCCGTATCTATGCTTGGTGGCTTTATAAAGAAGTTTATTAACAAGTCTTTGATTTTTAGAGGGTCAAATGCTATACGATTAAATCGCAAGTCAAAATTTGTTAATTGTTCTTCGTTACCAAAGTTAAAGAATGAACCAAAACGCAAGTAGTTATATACTAAGATTCCGGCAAACCCAGCTATTGCAGGAGTTAGGAAGCTTAAAGCTGCAGATACTTTATTTACTACGCTTCTGGAGTTGTTAAGCAGTAAAGCAATAAACAGTGGAGCTATAAACGCAACTGTGGAAATGCAAGAATTTGGTCTACAACCGCATTGCAAAGCTAAGCTTAATCCAGCTAAAGCAAATAATGCATACTGAGTAAATTTAGTCTTAAGCCTTACGGCTTTCAGTGATGCGTAAACAAATAATGTTCCGAAAAATATAGCGCTTACCATAGGAATGTAGTAAATCGATGCAGATGCTTGCAGATAAAAAACAAGGCATCCAAATGGTAAGGCTGCTCCTATAAGCAGCATTGAGCAGTAGTTTATTCGTATTTCAAAGAATGTTATTATTTCTTTCCACAATGCAAATAATGCTGGTATTGTAATTGCTGCAAATAATGTTGTGACCATTATTGCGCTCGGCATCCAAGCTGGGAACAAAGCGTTAAACGGCAAATAAGTTAAAATAAACGGTACTATTCCAAAGTAGCAATAATATTTGCCATTATGCAGCACAACATCCCATATTGCAGGAGTTCCCTCGCGCACTAATTGCATTCTTTTGCCAATGCTAAATGGGTTTGTTGAATGCAATAAGCCATTTGGTGGGTCTTGTAGCAAAGATAGCGATCCTTGTTTCCAGGCTTTTAACTGCTCTGTATATGGGTTTCCGTCTATAAAATCGTATTTATCGTAGGAGAGTGGAACGCGTATTCGATTATAAGTGTTTAATCGGAGCCAAATATACAGTGAGAATCCGGTTACTATTGCGCACAAAGCCCAAAAAATTATGGTTTGAGCTCGATCTCCTTGAATATAGGCTATTTTGTGCCATTTTTTCTTACGTATAGTTATAATCGCGGATCCAAAAACGAATAATATAGCCCATTTTCCATAGTTTATGTGCAACTTGTATTTTGGATTAATTGTTATATTTTTAACAACGATTCCGTTTGGCGTTTCATTAAAGTGTAATTTTATTTTGTTTAGTTTTCCGTGACTTTCTAAACGTACTTTAGTCGTATTAAATTTTCCTGTTGTTATTTTAAATTGGCTAGCTAAAGCGTATCCAGGAGCTACACCAAAGTCTTCTAATTCTACGCTTCCAGTTACGTAATAAACTGGTTTTGTTTGTTGTAGCGAAATCTCTAATGTTTTGCTGTACGTGTTTAAGTTTGTGAATTCTACATCTGCGCCATTTTTAGATATATGTACGCCGTCATTTTTGTATTTTGCATATATTTCATCACGGCTTGCGTTTGTAGAGTCTTCTGCTTGTTCAGCTTTTAGTTCTTTTACTGTGCTTAAATTTATGCTTTGTGTTTTAAATCCTAATTCGGATGCTTGAAATAAGTTACTAAAAAACATTAGTGTTATTAGTCCGCTTATAACAAAGCACACTATATATGGCAAATAAGTTTTTAGTTTAAGATTGTTTTTTATGACGGCTCGCACAGGTTGCTACTTTCTATTTCTTTTTATGTAATCAAAAAGGTTTACTTGTTCTATAAAACGTTTGCGCTCATTTTTGGCTAAAATCTCAAGAATAATTCCGGAAATAAAGAATAGTAATCCTGTAATAATTAGCATTACAGCACCAATTAGAGTAGGGAAGCGTGTTACTAGGTGTGTGCGCCAAAATTCTATGAATGGAAGCATGCATGCTCCTACTCCGCACAGTGTTATTATTACGCCAAGTGTTCCAAAGAAAGGCATTGGTTTGTATTCGCGAATCATGTGAAAAATGGTTGAAAGCACTCGAATACCGTCTCCAACTGTGTCTAGCTTGCTAACTGATCCTTCTGGGCGGTCACGATACTGAATTGGCATTTCGTACAGTTTTATATTGTTGTTAAGCGAATGAATTGTCATTTCTGTTTCAACTTCAAATCCGCGCGAAAGTACAGGATAAGTCTTTACGAATGAAAAAGAAAAAGCACGGTAGCCTGTCATAATATCAGTTACTTTTGCGTGGAAAAGCGTGTTAATTGCGCCTCTAACTAAACGATTTCCAAAATTGTGGAATGGTCGCTTATTCTCTTGGAAATACGTAGAACTTAGACGGTCGCCAATAACCATGTCGTAGCCTTCAACGATTTTTGCAACCATATCTGGTGCCGCTTCAGCAGGATATGTGTCGTCGCCGTCTGCCATTACGTAAACATCTGCGTCTATGTCTTGGAACATTGCACGAATCACATTGCCTTTGCCTTGTCTTGGCTCTTTACGAACCACAGCACCTGCTTCTTTGGCTATTTTTGCAGTATTGTCCGTTGAGTTGTTGTCGTACACGTATATCGTTGCTTCTGGAAGTGCCGCCTTAAAGTCTTTAACAACTTTTCCAATGGTGATTGCCTCGTTATAGCACGGCAGCAGCACTGCGACAGAAGTCATAATATGTCCCTTCATAATGGCGAATGGTGCGCATGGAATGAGCAGTAATGTTCTTATACTATGTGCATATCACTGTTATCTTACCTATTGTTGTGGATTGTAGTGCAACAATCTATTTGCGTTTATGTGGCAGTGTGCAGTACTGTGCGTAGTACTTGCGCATATAGTCTGCTATACTGCGTGGCAAGTGTTATGTAATTTTTTCAAGTTATGTAATGAATGTGAGTATTAAGAATAGTTATGGTGGCATGCAATACGTATAAAAGTGTATGCTGCAAACAGTGTCAAATGTTCAAAATAAACTAATAATAATTATTTTTGAACACCTTTGTGCATACTATACTAATGCAACAAAATGTATAGAGTCATCATTATGCACCTCGACTAGTGCATGGAGACACTGTTATGGAAGCATATTCAGCATTAACTCATAACGAATTTGCTGTAATATCAGCATTGCAACATTTGCCAGGAAGTAATCAACGTACTATAGCTGAGCATACGAAGCTTTCATTAGGCACAGTAAATAGTGCGTTACGCGATGCTATTCAGCATGGGTTTGTTGTTAATGGTGAAGTTACATCAAAAGGTCTTACCGCACTCGAACCGCATCGCGTCCACAATGCGGTGATTATGGCAGCTGGCCTTTCCTCCCGCTTTTCCCCGATTTCTTACGAATTGCCAAAAGGTTTACTCACTGTGCGCGGCGAAGTGCTTATTGAACGACAAATTCGTCAATTACAAGCGGCAGGAATTAACGATATTAGCGTAGTAGTTGGATACAAGCAGGAACGTTTCTTCTATTTGGAAGACAAGTTTACTAAAGGCGATTTTTGCGTAAAAATCGTACCAAATAAGGAATATCGTGAGCGCAACAACAACAGTTCAATCATGGCTGTTGCTCACCTTTTAAGTAACACGTATATTTGTTCTTCTGACAATTATTTCGACGAAAATCCTTTTGAACCATACGTGTGGAAGGCTTACTATTCTGCGCAATATCAGCGGGGCCGCACTAAAGAGTGGTGTATGAGTGTAGGTGCGCACGATCGCATTACGTCGGTAACTATTGGTGGCAGTGATGCGTGGTACATGATTGGTCACGTGTATTTTGACAGCGAATTTTCGGCTAAGTTTGTGCGAATTTTGCGTGCGGAATATGATTTGCCGCAGACTGCTGGCAAGCTGTGGGAAGATATTTTGATTGAGCATTTAGATGAGCTTGATATGCGCATGCGCCGCTACGATCCGCCGATTATTCACGAGTTCGATTCGTTAGATGAGCTTCGCGAGTTTGATCCGCTGTTTTTGGAAAATGTTGACAGTGAAGTTTTTGACCGCATTGTTAAGGTGCTTGGTTGCAAAAAGTCGGATATTCGCGACGTTTACCCGTTGAAAAATGGTTTGACGAATCTTTCTTGCCATTTTATGGTTGGTTCTAACGAGTATGTGTACCGTCATCCGGGGGTTGGCACGGATGTGTTGGTGAATCGCCAGGCTGAGGATGAGGCTTTGCGTGCGGCGCAGCACCTTGGTTTGGACGGTACGTTGGTTGCGGATGATCCGAAGTATGGCTGGAAAATTTCGCATTTTTTGAAAGGTTGTCGTACCGCTGATTTTCACGATTCTTGCGATTTGCGCGAAGGTATGCGTCTGATTCGTAAGCTTCACAACAGTGGCGCTACGGTGAGTAGACGGTTCGATTTTTATGAGGAATCTCAGCGTTATTTGCGCGATTTGTGCGCTCGCCGTGTTGCGTTGCCTGAGGGTGCTGACGCTTTGCTTCATAAGGTTGATTGTTTGCATGAGTGCGTGAGTAAAGATGCTTGTCAAAAAATTTGCTTGGCGCACAACGATATATTGGGTGCGAATGTGCTTGTGGATATTGCTGGACGCTACCATCTGATTGATTGGGAGTATGCGGGGATGTCGGATTATGCGCAGGATTTGGGTACGTTGTGCGTGTCTGACGCGCTTAATGAGCAGGAATTTGACGCGGTTCTAGCGGAGTATTTTGAGCGCAATCCTACTTGTGCTGAACGTCGTCATTGCATGGCGTACGTTGGTTTTGCGGGGTGGTGTTGGTATTTGTGGTCGTTGGTAAAAGAGGCTGAGGGGGAGCCTGTAGGCGACTGTCGTTATTTGTATTACCGTTATGCGAAACGTTATGTTGACCGCGCTTCGAGCGAATATGGTGCCGTATCCGATGAATCCTCTGAATCTGCTGGTTGTGACGGGTCTGCAGGCTCTGTGGCAAAGGTGTGATTTATGAAATATTCCTTAATAAGTGGACTGTTTTGGGGACTTGATACTGCTTTGCTTGCGGTGTTGGTTGCGTTATCTGTTCATGGCTTAACACCTTCTGCAGTATGGTATGTGGGAGTTGTGGGCGCTTGCGTTCACGACGTTGTGTGTGCTGTAATATTGTGGATTTATATGGCTTGTCGTTCAAAGTTGCGCGAAACTGTTGCTCTTTGCAAACGTACGAAATTGATTGTGCCTATTGTGTTGAGTTCGCTTCTTGGAGGCCCAATTGGTATGACCGGTTACGCTATTGCGGCAAGCAATATTGGTGCCGGTTACGCTGCTGCGATTTCCGCACTGTACCCGGCTTTTGGCATAGTACTGTCTTCTATTGTGTTGCGCGAACGCTTAAGTGCGTTGAAATATTGTGCTTTTGCTGTAACGCTTATTGCGGTAGGAGTGCTTGGCTACTGTTCTTGCGTGGAATCTTCAACCGCAACTGTCTTCTCTCCGGGCAGCATAGTCTTAGGTTTGATTGCGGCTATTTTCAGTGTTATTGGTTGGGGAAGTGAAGCCGTTACTTGCGCGTGGGCTACCAGAAAGCAAAGCGTGGACGACGAAGTAATGCTGCACGTGCGCGAAACTGTTTCCGCACTGTCGTACGCCTTACTCATTGTGCCGTTGTGTACGATACTGCCGGTTTTTAGCGTAAAGATTATGCAATCAGCCGTCTTTATTGCGTTAGCTATATTTATAGCGTTACTTGGTGCTGCTTCCTACTTGTGCTACTACCGCGGTATTGCTCAGGTTGGTGCGACGCGCGCTATGGCTGGAAATATTACGTACGCGGTATGGAGCATGATTGCAGCAGCGTTACTTTCTCAAACAATTCCGCCGCTTATTGCGTGGGTTTGTTGCGTGGTGATAATTGCGGGGACGGTAGTGGTGGCTTCCGAAAAATAATTGCAACGGAGTATGATAAACCTGTATTGCATTGTGGCAACAGTTTATAGCAGTACGCTATAGCAAGTATGTTTTTAAATAATGAGGGAGTAATGAACTTATGGTTTCGCAGTTACGTCGCATAGTGAGTTGGATAATAGGCAGACTCCCTTCGTCAAAACGCTCTATTGTGGAAGTGCGCGAGCAGCTGAGTGCTATTCAAACGCAAATTTCTCGATTGCAAGAATGTGTCGACGCTCGCTGCGCTCATCTTGAGGTTGGGCAGTATAACGTTGAGAAGTCGTTGCGCACGGAGATTTTGACGAATCGTGAGCAGTCTTCGATTATGGCTTGGTCAAACTATAGGAAAGATGGCGAAAGTAGCGTGGATGCGCATAAGCGTTTCTTCCTTAGTTTGCCGAAAGCTACAGGTTCTATGCGCGTTATACAACGGGGTTGCGCGTCGCTGCTGAGTGAGTTTGCGCAGATTGCGCAGCAGCATAATCTTCAGTATTGGGCTGATTTTGGTACGCTGCTCGGTTGCGTGCGTCATCGTGGGTTTATTCCTTGGGATGACGATGTTGACTTGGGTATGATGCGAGAGGATATTGATAAGCTGCTGACAATGTTGCGCGAGGATGCCGCGTTGCGCGCGCGCTACCGTGCGGTGCTCGTGTACGATCCGTACGTGTGCTGCCGTCAGTTGCGGTTCCGCTACGCGAATAATAGTAATCCTTGTTTTTTGGATATTTTCTTCTACGATTACGCGCCTGATTTGACGTCTGAACAGCAGCAGAGTTTTGTGTCTTTGCGTAAGGATTTGCAGCAAGAGTTGCGTTCGCAGACTTTTTTCAACACATGGCTTGACCGCGGTTATGTTGAGCGGGGCGGCGAATACACTGCTGATATTGAACAGATTTTTCAGAGTTTCCAAAAGAAGGCTGTAAACCAGGGGCTTGTGATGAGTAAGTCTTGCGCGCGCAACGTGGTGTATGGTTTGGATAATGTTGATGCTGAGAATTTGTATATTGCACAATGTGCCGAAATGTTTCCAGTAAAAATGGCAACTTTTGAAGATTTTTCTGTTGCTATACCGCAGTTATCGGAAGATATTTTGGAACGCGTGTATGGTGATATTTATCAGCTGCCATCGGATATTATTACGCACTTCCGTCATGTTGACTGCGAATCCTTGCATAGCAGTCATACTGACGATGTAATCGAGCAGGATATTCGTTCAAATCCGTATGCGATCGATTGTGGCAGACTTGAGTGAGTTATGTAACGCTACAAAACGGTAACTCTACAAAACAGTAACGTTAAGAATGGCAATAGTACGAAGGAATTAACAGGTGTGCATATGGGCGATACGAGCAATAGTAACGGTAATGCGACTGCTGTAAATGATGTGGCGGCAGAAAGAAACGTAACGATGGTTGGTAGTGCAGTAAGTAGCACAATAAGTGGTGCAATAAGCAGTGCGATACAGTGCAGTCGCGATTGTGCTCGCGCTATGCGTTCTGTTTTACGACGCATATCGCTAATTATGCCGCTTATTATTGTGCTTCTGCTGGAACTTGTATGGTTCAACTTTCCGGCAATCGAATCGTCAGGATTCAATCCAACTCCTGTTCAGAGAGTTTCAACCGGTGCAGGTTTGACGCGTCACGGCGACGTGTATACAGTTACCGGCAAAAACGATCAATACATACAATTGCATTACGCTCAGCCTTCTCAAATAAATAACATTTACGTCGATACGCGTTCGCCTCATACTCGCACACTCGATATTGCTGTGTATGTGTTGGATGGTGGCAACAGTGCTTCTTATATTCAAGTTGCGTCTCAGCCGGTTACGTCGAATGTGAACGATACGAAGTATGTGCGCGTGCATGCGGTTGATAAAGTTGTGGGTTTGCGTTTGAGCACGAAGCTTCAGAAAGGCGATTCTTTTACAATTGCTAACTTTGCGTTGAACCAGCGTAGACCGTTGCATATTTCGCTTGTTCGCGTCGTGATGTTGTTGGTGATTGCTTACGCGATATACGTGTTGGCTCCTCGTTCGCGCATTTACAAAGAAGCGCTTGATTTGCGCGTGCGTAAGCAGCAGTTGTGGCTCGTTGCGTTAGTGCTAGTGCAGTGCGCAATACTTATTGGAGTAACGAAAGTTACTGGTACTCAACACATGTTTACAGCGGGGGTATGTAATAACGGCGGCTTTATATGTGACGCCAACCAATACAATCATCTCGCCAACAGCCTGCTCAAAGGTCACCTGTACTTGGATCTGCCGGTTCCTGACTGGCTGCCGAATATGAGCAACCCTTACGATGCAGGCGCGCGCTACGCCATGTCGATAAAAACTGGTCAACCAACTTACTGGGATTATGCGTTCCACGGAAGCCACTACTTTACTTACTTCGGCGCACTTCCTGCACTGTTACTTTTTGTGCCGTTCAAAGTACTTACCGGCCACGATTTGCGCACAGATTACGCCGTCGCCTTCTTTGCTGTCGCTTTCGCAATTGCTTCTATCTATCTTGTGGTGCAATTACTTCGACGCTTCTTCCCAAAGCGATCCTTCGGCTTCCTTGTGCTGTCGCATCTCGTTATGCTCATGTCCAGCGGAGTGCTAATTCAGGCGTATCTGCCGCAAATCTACTCGCTTCCTGTGCTGTCATCATTGTGTTTCACCTGCTTAGGACTGGGATTGTGGCTACAGGCGCGAACTACTCAAGATGCTCTTTCTGAAACCCCGTACTTACGGAAGTCACTACTCATTCTGGGAGCAGTATGTATTGCACTAAACCTATGGTGTAGACCGCAATTTATTCTGGCGTCACTGTTTGCTTTCGTAATTTTTAAGGAAGAAATCGTAAAGTACCGTCTATTTTTTGCCTTCAAACGAAGCAGCGTAATCAATACTATATGCGTAATCGCACCAATGATTCTTATAGGCTTAGCCGCCTGCTGGTACAACTACGCGCGTTTCGGTTCTCCACTCGATTTTGGTGCAACCTACAATCTCACCGGTTTTGACATGGTTCACCGCTCCTACTCTTGGGCGCGAATCCCATGGGGAGTATGGATGTACCTGTTCCAGCCGATTACTATTACGCCAGTTTTTCCGTTTATGGAACAATCCGTGCTGCCGTCAATGTTCCACGGGCAAATCATTATGGAGCCATTCTTTGGCGGCCTACTCGCTTACTCTCCTGTATGCGCAGCCGTAGTACTGTACCCGGTAGTAAAGCAACAATTACGCAAAAAGCAGCTTGCTGGATTCTTTACGCTCGGCTTAACATTGTCGATACTGCTTATGGTATTAGACGCGGAAGTAGTAGGAATTTCCAGCAGGTACTTTAGTGATTTTGGCTGGCTGCTAGCGTTGTGTGCAATTATGGTGATTGCAAGTCTTGTAGACAAAGTCTCGTCTTGCGCGCGCACGGTTGACGTTCCTTCTGGTTGCGTCAACGAAACAGGCGAGGAGTCGCCTTCTAAAGCCAACTTTAAGTTAATGCACAAAGTTTTGATTATTCTGGTGATTTCCAGCGTGGGCTTGTGTTCCTTAAACCTCCTTGCCAACGGACGATACTCAGACCTTCAAGGCACTAGGCCGAGTATATACAGAAGTATCGAATCCTGGTTCTCGCCACTTACGTAACAGACGAATCAGTTGCAATTTGGTTACTATTAGTAAATTACAATTCAGATAATTTGAAGAAGAAAATTTTGAAGAAGAAAATATGGTAGTAGAACAGAAACAATCAGCGCAAAAAGTAGCGTGTTCTGCACAAGCTCAAGCGGTATTACAATCGAGCAAAGACCTGCAAAATGGCACGCAAAAAGACCTGCAAGTTGAAGTCTTGCGAATTATTGCAATGCTTATGATTGTGGTCTGCCACATGATCATACATTTGAACATTCGTGCGCACAGTTTCAATATGGAACTTTTGCCGGCTCCAGGCTTGCGTTCAGCACTTAAATTCTTAGTCGTACAATACGGTCAAGTTGGTGTCTCAACCTTCTTTATTATTTCCGGCTACTTTTTATGTCGCAAAACCTTCCGCTACCGACGCGTTTTTGCAGCGTGGGCGCAAATGTTCTTCTACTGCATTATCGTGCTGGCAGTAACCTTCGTAGCAGACTGCTTTGGCTTACTTCCGGAAAATTTGAGCAACTTACTTCACGGAAAAGAACTTGTCTACACGCTGTTGTGGAATGTGACGCCATTTACTTACCGAAGCTATTGGTTCATGAGCGCGTACTTAATCATGCTCATGTTCATGCCTTTTATCAACATTCTTATAAGTCACATGACTCAGCGCAATCATGCTATGCTGCTGGTACTTCTTGCGTCAATCTCACTTATTCCGCTATATTTTGGCAAAAATTATACTTGGAACGATATTATTTACGCAATTTTTGGATATTTAGCCGGAGCTTTTATTGCGCAGTACGGTAGCGGAATAAAAAAACTTACTACGAAGCGACTTTGTGCGTGCATAGCAATATCTACTGTTCTTATGCTCGCTTTCGACTATGTTGCTTCGTCCGGAAATAAGTTTGTGCGAGTTCTTACGTGGGATCAGCAGGTCCACGGCGGCATTGGAATACTGCCAATGATTATTGCAATGTGTATTTTCATTCTCGTACACCGAATAAATATGTTGCGAATTAAAGGACTAGCAAGAACTGTAATTTTGCGCGTTTCCAAAGCAACTTTCGGAGTGTACCTTCTTCACGAGCACATGTTTATTTTCATAGCGTTGTGGACGTTCGTGGCGTGGATGCTTCCTACAACTTCCTCAAGCGCACTCATAGTGCTACTTTACGCAATTACTTTAATTTGTACGTACGCAGCACTTTCAGTTGTTGCAGTTGTAATAGATCTCGTTATCAAACCAATTTCCAACCGAATTGCGCTAACTTTGGAGCATGTCGCCAATTGCGTATGTTCTGTGCACAAAACGGATCCGCAATCCAAAATGGAGTAAGTAACTGGTAAACTATATATCTTGTGAAAAACATTGTAGATAAGTTGCGCGCAAGATACCACTATTCGTGGGTGGTTCTTAAGGAGCTGGTGAAAACTGATTTCAAATTGCGCTACCAAGGGTCTTTCTTGGGAGTTGCGTGGTCGGTTTTGCGACCGCTTATGCTGTTTTGCGTAATGTATGCAGTGTTTGCAAAGTTTTTGCGAATGTCGGATGGCACGCCCACCTATCCAGTTGTGCTTTTGCTTGGCATTAGCGCATGGCAGTTCTTTGGCGAGGCTACTTCGATTGGTTTACGTGCGGTGGTAGACCGTGGAGATTTGCTGCGTAAAATCCATTTTCCTAACTATATTGTGGTGGTTTCGGCAACTGTTGGCGCGTTAATCAGTTTTGCAATAAATCTTGTGGTAGTAATCATTTTCGCCATCTGCTCAGGCGTGCAATTTACGTGGTGGGTGCTATTAGTTCCTTTGAATTGTATACAGTTGTACGCATTAGCATTAGGCGTAACGCTGCTGCTAGCAACTATGTACGTGTATTTTCGCGACATTGCGCACTTGTGGGATGTTGTTCAACAAGTGTTGTTTTACGCAATGCCAATTATTTACCCTCTAAGCATGGTGATTGGTAATAATTCTTTAGGAAGATGGGGAACGGTTATTGCAAAAGTGCAGTTACTTAACCCTATTGCACAATGTATTCAAGATTTGCGCCACAATCTTGTAGCACCTCTTACTCAGCCTACTGTGTGGAATTTAGTAGGGTCTCTTTTGCTGATGATGGTTCCGGTAGTATTAACCGTAATCTTGTGTGTGCTCGGCGTCGCAGTGTTCCGCAACTGCAATCGTAAGTTTGCTGAGGTGATGTAATGAGCGAGATTGAGTTGACAAATACTGAAAAAGAAGAGTTGCAACCAGTCGTACTTTCAGTAGAACACGTAGGCAAATACTTTAAGCTACCAACTGAGCAAGCAAGCGGTTTGAAACAGGCGTTTATTAATTGGACGCGTGGTATCAAAGGCTACAAAGAACAGCACGTTCTGCGTGATATCAACTTTGAAGTACGCAAAGGCGACTTCTTCGGCATCGTAGGACGCAACGGAAGTGGCAAATCAACCCTACTCAAACTCATCTCTGGAATCTACGTACCAGACTCCGGACGCATACACGTCAACGGAAAACTCGTGCCATTCATTGAGCTTGGCGTAGGCTTCAACCCAGAACTAACCGGTCGCGAAAACGTGTTTTTAAATGGAGCACTATTAGGTTTTACGCGCTCGCAAATTGAAAACATGTATGACGATATAGTGCATTTTGCAGAACTTGAAGAGTTTATGGATCAAAAACTTAAAAACTACTCTTCTGGTATGCAAGTGCGTCTTGCATTTTCAGTTGCAATTCAAGCTCAGGGAGATATTCTAGTACTTGATGAAGTTCTTGCAGTTGGAGATGAAGCTTTTCAAAGAAAATGCGATGAATATTTTGCAAAAGTCAAAAAAGATGCTAACAAAACAGTTATTCTTGTTACGCACGATATGAACGCAGTAAAGCGTTATTGCAATAAAGCTGTTCTTATTAAGAATGGCGAAGTGATTGTTAACGGAGATAAAGACGATGTTGCAAATCGTTACACTCTAGAAAATCTTTCTAGCCAAAATGGCGGAGAAAGTGAAGATAGTTATGCTGTTGGCTTGAATGAGCGAGTGCCATTTATGCGCATTGTTCCTTTGAGTAAGCAGTTGCTTAATTGTAAAGAAAAATTCCGTTTTGCTATTGAATATGAATTCAATGAGCCTGGAAAATATTTTATAGCTGTAGCAATGCACGACATAAAACGTGGGGGAATCACGTATGATTCTGGAGCAGATAAAATTGAGCTCGAAGGAACAGGAAGACAAAAAGTTGAATTTGAAGTGCCTCTTAAAATCTTAAATAATGGCGAATTTAAGCTTGTTGCCTCTCTTCGTACTAGAAGCAAAACTGATCCTGAATTAACAGATATGGTTGCGTTTACTAACGACAGTAATTCATGCATGTTTGCTGTAAGAGATAGTCGAAACCGTGAGTATGCGCTCTTAAATGACAATGCAATGACTTTTACTTGCTTAAAGCATTATAAATGCTAGCTTTATTTATTGCTGGTTTTATATGTGTTAAAGGCTAAAAATAAGGGTGTTTTAGTAATGAATTTCTTTAATCTAGATGTTAATGCAAAAGCTTATATAGACTCTTTAAGCGAGCGTCAACGCAGGCTTATTGTGGGTGCTATAAATTATCATTCATTAACTGCACCGTCTAGAACTTTGCAATATCAAGTTTACATGGGTCAAAAATGGCAGTATCCGCGATTGGCTGATTTTTCAGTTTTTGACGGTGCTTGTACAAAAAACGAAGGATTAAAACCAATCGCAACTTTTAGTGCACGATCAACTGTTAAAACTAATAGCGAATACACAAAAGAATTTTGGAATGAAGGCAAACTGTTTAAAGATAATGGCGTTAGGTATTTGTTGCTGACACCAGATGATGCAACCGACGATGATGTGATGTCTCACTGGGCTTCTGATACGTTAAAGCAGCACATTTACAAAGAGTGTGAATTACACGCACCTTCTATGTTTGATGTTGTTAGGGAAGTAATGCGCAAAAAACGCGAGTGTGATTCGAAGAAACTTGTTGAAGCGTATTGTCCTTGGAATAAAAAGAAGTTTGATTATGTTGCAAATGCTCACCAAAGAGAAATTGCAAAACAAGAAAATTGGGATTTATCAAATATAAAAGATGCTAGATTGGACTGTGTTTCTCCTGCTAAAAGAGTTGAAGGAGCTAAAAAAGCTATTATTATAGGTTTGCATTGGTTGCAAGCTGGTGGTGCAGAAAGATGGGCTGTAGAAACAATAAAACTTGCCAAAAAAGCTGGTTTTGTGCCAATTGTTATCACAGATAGAGACGGTCACCAGCCGTGGATCACGAAAGATTTCTGTGATGATGCTCTTGTGTTACCACTTACTCCACCAATTAGAGAATATTGGGCGGATGTTCCACTTTTAAGATCTTTGTTTGAGCAATTTGACATTAAAGCAATAGCAATACACCATTGCCAATGGCTTTACGACCATATTTGGTGGGTTAAACAATTCTTCCCAGAAACACATATTATTGATTCGCTGCATATTGTTGAATACATAAATTGTGGAGGATATCCGCATGAAGCTGTAACACACGATAAGTGGATTGATTTGCACCATGTTATTTCTCCACAACTTGAAAATTGGTTGCATGATGTGCATGGTATTGAATCTTCCAAGATTGTTGACGCTCCACTTATTGGTCTTACTGCTGGAATTGGAAACGATTGCGTATCGCCGAGAAAAAATAAAAATGTTCTGAATGTTGCTTTTGTTGGAAGGATTGCAAGACAAAAACGTCCAGAAGCGTTTGTTCTTGTTGCAAAAGCTTTAAACAAAAAATATCCAGGGAAATTCCACTTTATTTTGCATGGAGATGGCGAATTAGACACATTTGTTTCAGAACTTATATCTAGGTATGGTCTTGAAAACGTTATTGAGCGCAGATCTATGAAAATTCCAGCTCAAAAAACGTATGATGATGCGGACGTGCTACTTATTAGCTCTGTAAACGAGGGTATTACGCTTACAACTATTGAAGCACTTTCTAATGGAGTTCCAGTAATTTCATCGGATGTTGGATCGCAAAAAACTGTTATAGCAAAAAGTGCGTTATTGCCAAGAATGACTTCTAGTTTTGTTAAAGCGTCTGTAAAGGAATTGTTTAAGATTATGGAGAATGATTCATATCGTTCATTATTGTTAAAAGAAGAAGTTGAAAAATTGCGCAATTTCGCAAAACTCGAATCTGCAGAAACGTTATTTACTAAGTTATTTGAAGAATGGAGCAAGTAATGTCAAATGCTCAAGTAGTGGATGCTAATAAATCAAAAGATAGCGTTAATGTTGCGGCTGTTGTAGTAACTTTTAACAGGTTAGAGAAACTAAAAACCGTATTGGCTTCGTTAGAATCTCAAACGCGACTTCCAAATCAACTAATCATTGTCAACAATGCTTCAACTGATGGCACGGATAAATATTTGGAAGAGTACACTCGCGATTTTGCGAATGGTCATTTGGAGAATCGAGTAAATCTTACTGTTGTAAATTTGCCAGAAAACGTTGGCGGTGCAGGCGGTTTTAGTGCTGGTATGCGTAAAGGGTACGAGCTTGGCGCAGATTTCGTGTGGATTTTTGACGACGATGGCTACCCTCAGCCACAAGCTTTGGAAAAGCTTCTAGATGGATTTAATGCTGCCGTAGGTGAGCTTGGTGCGGATGTTCCGTATGCTTGCTCAATGGTGAAGTTCGTGGACGGATCGATTTGCGAAATGAACAATCCAGTACCAACGTGGGATTGGGGAAGGCTTATTGCTAAAGGATTTAACAATCTCGTTATGGTTACAAGCTGTTCGTTTGTGTCGGTGCTTATTCCTCGTTGGGTTATAGAAAAGTACGGATTGCCATTTAAAGAATACTTTATTTGGTTCGATGATGCCGAATATACACTTCGTATTACGCGTGTATGCCCGGGCGTGCAGGTTCTCGATAGTGTAATTATGCATGACATGGGAGCAAACAAGGGTGTGAACTTTACAATGATTGACAAAAAGAATGCTTGGAAATTCGCATACGGCGTGCGTAATCAAGCATCTTACCGTTTGCATCACGAAGGTAAAGCAAAATACTTGCTTTTCTGCGCAAATGTAGTTCGTCAAATGCGAAGAGGGCATGTTGAGAGAAAGTTGCGCCGCAAAATGATTGGTCAAATGCTAAAAGCGATTAGATTTAATCCAAAAGTTGATTTTCCTAAAAATAAGTAGCGCAACAAGCGAAATGCTAGGTTAATAACTGGAATAGCTTAATAACGGGAATATATAAAGCATAATTTCAAAATAGACGTATCTTATAAAGGAATAAAATGTACGAAAAAGCAAAATCAGCAACTTACCCAGATTTAGTAGTTGTTGGAGCAGGATTGTTCGGCTTAACTGTAGCTCAGCAAGCAGTGGAGCATACGGGCGCTCGCGTTGAAATTATTGACGTTCGAAATCACATCGGTGGAAACGCTTACTCGTATTTTGACGAGCGCACAGGAATCGAAATTCACAAGTACGGAGCGCATCTTTTCCACACAAGCAACAAGCGCGTGTGGGATTATGTGAATCGTTTTACGTCGTTTACTAACTACGTACATCGCGTGTACGCAACGCACGACGGCGAAGTGTATCCGCTGCCAATCAACTTGGGTACAATTAACCAGTTCTTCCACGCGCACTACACGCCAGAGGAAGCAAAGGCTTTGATTGCAAGCCAAGCGGGGGAGTTGGCTGGCAAAGATTCGCAAAATTTGAACGATAAGGGCATTAGCTTAATTGGTCGTCCGCTTTATGAAGCGTTTATTAAAAACTACACGGCAAAGCAGTGGCAGACGGATCCTTCCGAGCTTCCTGCTGGAATTATTAAGCGCTTGCCTGTGAGATTTAACTATAATAATCGCTACTTTAAGGACACTTGGGAAGGCTTGCCTACGGACGGCTACACGGCTTGGATGCAGCGCATGATTGACGATCCGCGTATTCACGTTTCGCTTGGTGTAGACTTTTTCGACGAGTCGCAGCCGTTTAATAAGCGCGCGTTGGCGGAGGCTGGAGTGCCGGTTGTTTATACCGGTCCGGTTGATAGGTATTTTGACTATGCGCTCGGCGAGTTGAAGTGGCGCACTGTGGACTTTAAGGAAGTGCGTTACGAGGAGAGCGACCACTTTGGCTGCCCAGTCATGAATTATTCGGATGCGGACGTTCCGTTTACGCGTGCGATTGAGTTTAAGAACTTTAATCCAGAGCGTGAAGAAGTTGGCGGAGAGGCTAGCGGTGAAGCTAGCGATTGTGCAACTTTCGTGCCGGGTAAAAGCGTGAAAGCTGGTGAAACTGTAGTGTGGCAGGAGTATTCTCGCGCTGCAACTCGCGACGATGAGCCTTACTATCCTGTGAATACTGATGCAGATAAAGCCTTGTATGCTCGCTATGCGGAGCTTGCTGCGGCTGAGCCTCGCACAG
Organism: Gardnerella sp. c10Ua_244; assembly: GCF_055818055.1. Lineage (NCBI taxonomy): Bacteria > Bacillati > Actinomycetota > Actinomycetes > Bifidobacteriales > Bifidobacteriaceae > Gardnerella > Gardnerella sp. c10Ua_244. The sequence continues at coordinate 542,963 of NZ_JARFVS010000002.1, read as the reverse complement.
TTTTCGGCGGTCGCTTGGGCACTTACAGCTATTACGATATGCACAACGTAATCGACATGGCTTTGCGCGCTTACGAATCTCAAGTAGCGCCGTTGCTGGCTTAGGTGGTTTGGCGGGCGTTCTTGCGATTAGCCGCCGCGCGCGTAACCTGAAAGCGCGTAACCTGAGCGCGCGCTAAAACGGCAATCAGGGACACGGATGCAGTTTGCTGACTGCGCGAGTGTCCCAAAACAAGCAAAATCCGGCCCTAATGCAGAACGCAATCTGCGCGAGTGTCCCCAAAAAGGTTGTCGGCGCGCGCGAGTTTGCAATATCCGCGATTTGTGGTATTCTATTTAAGTTGTTTGCTTGGCAAGCAGTTTGATTGCTAAGTTAGCAGTTTGGAGAATTCGCCTAGTGGTCTATGGCGCACGCTTGGAAAGCGTGTTGGTGTAACAGCCTCACGAGTTCGAATCTCGTATTCTCCGCGCCTAGGGCTTCTGGCCAATCGCTAGAAGCCCTTTTTTCATGCCGAAAACCCGATTGCCGCTTACCCGACGTCGCGCATGTTACACTCTAATCACTCAGGCAGGTCGTCGAGCGCAATTTCGTCACCCAAATTCAGTGCCCTAATTCAGCGTAATGCTGCTCGACTTGCGCTTTAATAGGCTTCCATAAATCAGCGTGAGAGTCGTACCACGATATTGTTTCTTGCAATTCTTGCTTCAAATTATTGTGTTTAGGCTCCCATTTTAATTGTGTTCGAATTTTCGTAGTATTTAGTGCGTAACGCCTATCCTCGCCTATTCTGGGATTTACATACGTTATATTTGTTTCTGGCACGCCCATTATCTGCATCAAAATCCGCAAAATATTTATGTTGTTAATTTCACAGTTGGCACTAATATTATATGTTTCACCGATTGTTCCACGCGTTAGAACGTGCCATATTGCGTCGCAATTATCTTCAACGTGAATCCAATCGCGTATCGAATCTCCTGCGCCGTACAATTTTGCTGGCATATTGCACATAATATTTGTAATTTGGCGAGGAATAAACTTTTCAATATGCTGTCGTGGCCCGTAATTATTGCTGCTATTCGAAATAGTTGCGCGCAAACCGTAAGTTCTACACCATGCTTTTACCAAGAGGTCGCCTGCAGCTTTGCTTGCAGAATATGGACTAGATGGACAATATGGGCTTGACTCGTCGAATTTAAGCACGCTGTCAATAGGAAAATCTCCGTAAACTTCATCGGTACTTACTTGATGGAAGCGAATATTATATTTGTGTGCAAATTTAATGAGTGTATGCGTTCCTAAAATATTTGTGCTTATAAACGGGTCAGAAAACTCGATTGCATTATCGTTGTGTGATTCTGCAGCAAAATTTACGATTGCGTCTATAGCAGGAAGTGTTGTTCCTTCTGCAGTTTTAATTGGATTATGCGGATCTAATAGCTGATCAACTATATTTTCGTCTCGAATATCTCCGCGAATAAAAGCGTATCGGTTGTTTGCAAAATCTTGAGGTAAGTCGTAAAGATTTGCCATATTCCCAGCGTAAGTAAGCAAATCAAGTACCGTAACAGCAACCGTTACATGATATTTAGCTATGTAATGCACAAAATTAGATCCAATAAAACCTGCGCCGCCAGTAACTAAAATGTGGTGTGGTTGAAAAATATTACTGTTTGATGCGTAGTTGTGCATGTTTCCGCCTTCATATGACTAGTGCGTTGGTTTATGGCTTAAGTCACGTTGTTATTTTGGTTTATTTCGTTGATTTTATTGTTTAATGCGCGCATTTTGAATTGTAATTTTTTAATACTATACATTTCTTTCGTGTGTGCAAGTAGAGTATGTTTTTCTAAAGTGTTGTTTACCAGCAAATTAGTTGAGTAGATGTGCAATAATTACTGCATGTTTGCTTGTTTTGGGGATGCGAGGTGAATCTAATAATGGTTAAGTTTTCTTGGCGTAGCAGTGCGCATGATTTGGATTCATCAAATATTGATTCCTCTTCAACAAAAAAGCAACAATCTTCAAAATTGCAATCAACAGGTTCAAAGACTTTTGACACATCAAAATCTGCAACAAAAGCAATCGAAGGTACTCCAAATAAACCTAATCCAGCGTTAAATCATTCTACAAACGCTATTCTTGTAGGAATATTTTTAACTCTTTTAGGTGGCGCATTTTGGGGTGCAAACGCAACAGTTTCGAAAATCCTCATGTCGACGTATCGCGTATCTCCTTTGCAAATCGCTTGCGTTCGTCAAATTGCTGCTGGCATGTTATTTGTCATTACTGCTGCAGCTTGCACTCCTAAGCAGTTAAGTGGTGCTGTGAAAACTGGTCGTACTTGGATTTCAATGGCTATTACGGGAATTGTGTGCGTTCTTCTTACGCAAGTTTCGTATTTATGTACTATTGATTGGACTAATTCTGGCACTGCTACTGTGCTTCAAAGCCTTAACTTACTGTTTGTTTTGGTTTATGCGTGTTTCCACACTCGCCGCGTGCCAACTATGCGCGAAACTATTGGAGTTGTGCTAGCTTTTGCAGGAACTGCTTTAATGGCTACAGGTGGTAATCTTTCTTCACTGTCTTTGCCTGTTATGGGTTTGCTTTGGGGGCTTGCAGATGCTGCGTCTACAGCGGCGCTTGCTATTATGCCTGTGAAATTGATTGCAAAATGGGGAAATCTGACTGTTAATGGCATTACGTTTATTATTTCTGGTTGTATCATGCTCCCGTTTGTGCGACCGTGGGAAACGATGCCTGCATTAGATTTGCGCGCTATGCTGCTTTTTGCTTTTACCGTTATTGCTGGAACTTTTGGAGCATATTGGCTGTTCTTAGAGGGCATTATGCGAGTAGGTTCTGTTCGTGGCACTTTGCTTGGAGCTAGCGAGCCTGTTACTGCTGCAATTACTGCTGTTATGTTTACTGGAGCTGTTTTTTCATGGGCAGATTTTGTGGGATTCGGGCTTATTTTCGTAATGATGATTTTGCTTTGCAAGCGTAGTTCTTAATGATTTTAAAGTAACGCGCTAAAATAAAACGCTTGTTGTGTCGTACGAGGCGCACAAGCTGCTAAAATAGAAAGCGACTATGTCGCGCAACACCAGTTTGCAAACGGGAAGGCAATTATGTCAACAATTCTTGAAGGCAATCCAAAAAAGCAGATGATGTTAGTTACGGGTCGCGCATACCCAGAACTTGCTAATGAGACTGCACAGTATCTTGGTATTGATGTGCTTGAGACTACTGCCTACGATTTTGCGAATGGCGAAATGTATGTGCGCTTTACTCAGCCTGTTCGTGGTTCGGATGTGTTTGTGCTTCAGGCACACACGAATCCTATTAACAATTGGATTATGGAACAGCTGCTTATGGTCGATTCTTTGCGACGCGCATCTGCTCGCAGTATTAACGTGGTTGCACCGTTCTTTGGATATTCTCGCCAAGATAAGAAGCATCAGGGACGTGAGCCTATTACTGCTCGACTCATGTTTGACTTATTCCGCGCTGCTGGTGCCACGCGCATTTTGACTGTTGACATGCACGCAACTCAGGAGCAGGGTTTCTTTGACGGGCCTGTTGACCATTTGACTGCGATGCCTGTGCTTATTGATTATGTGCGAAACTCTATGAAGCTCGATAATGCAACTATTGTGTCTCCTGATGCTGGTCGCATCAAAGTCTCTGAGCAATGGGCTGCAAAACTTGGCAATTTGCCTCTTGCTTTTATTCATAAAACGCGCGATATTACGCGCCCTAACCATGCTGAAGCTCACGGCATCATTGGTGAGATTAAAGGACGCGATTGCATTGTTGTAGACGATATGATCGATACTGCTGGCACTATTTGCGAAGCTGTACGTACTTTGCGTGAGGCTGGAGCAAAATCTGTTACTTTGGTTGCAACGCATGCTTTGCTTTCTGGACCTGCTGTTGAGCGTTTGAAAGCTGCTGGAGTTCGCGAGATTATTGTGACGGATACAGTTCCTGTGCCTGAAGAGAAGCGTCTTGATAATATGACGGTTCTTTCGATTGCGCCGCTTCTTGCTGCTGGCATTCGTTCCGTGTTCCGCTCTGGATCGCTTGTGTCGCTTCGCAACGCACTTCCGGAAGATATGAAGCAGCATAATATTTACGCATAAAAAATGTATAAAAGCGCATAAAGAGCATATAAAAACGCATGATGTGTAAAATTAAAACAAATAACCGCATAATTCGCGTTAATGCATAGACTTTATGCATTAACATGCGGGTTCAAAACGGCAGGAGGCAAATATGGTCGCCAATAACACAACAGCAGTTGCAGAAAATAATGAATCGCAAGAAGCGTTGCAATCTGATGCTTTCAGGGCGATTATTACCGTTGTCGGCTGCGATACCGTTGGTATTATTGCAAAAGTTACTTCACATGCTGCCGAGCATAATGTAAATATTTTGAATATTTCTCAAACAATTGTCGACGGATTCTTCAACATGATGATGATTGTTGACGTGTCTACTGTTGATTGCGAATTTGGTGACTTTGCTGCAGGATTAGAAACGCTAGGAGACGAAATTGGCGTGCGTATTCGCTGCCAGCGTAGCAATATTTTCACTGCAATGCACAGAATCTAAAATCCGCAGCAATCTAAGTAAACGTAAGGAAGTACACAATGCTCAACCTGATGGAAGTAAGCGAAACTAATTCGATGATTGAGCAAGAACAGCTCGACGTTCGCACAATCACCATGGGAATTAACCTGCTAGATTGCGCTTGCGAAAACTTGCAGGACGTTTGTAACAAAGTTGAGGAAAAAATCACACGTCTTGCAAAAGATCTCGTCAAAACAGGTAACGATATTTCGCGCGACTATGGAATTCCAATTGTAAACAAGCGAATTACCGTAACTCCAATTTCGCTTGTTGGAGCGTCATCTTGTAAAAAGCCTGAAGATTTTGTGCAAATTGCGCACGCATTAGACAGAGCAGCACACACTGTTGGAGTTGATTTAATTGGTGGGTATTCGGCGCTTCCTGCAAAGTCGATGACTGCAGCAGACCGCATGCTTATTGAGTCGCTTCCACAAGCCTTAAGCGAGACGGAAATTGTGTGCTCGTCTGTGAATGTTGGCTCGACGCGAACTGGTATAGACATGGATTGCGTAGAGTTGCTCGGACGAACAATTAAAAAGATTGCTGAAGCTACAGCTGGAAACGATTCTTACGGTTGTGTTAAATTCGTGGCTTTTTGCAATGCTCCGGACGACAATCCGTTCATGGCAGGCGGCTTCCATGGTGTAACTGAAGGCGATGCTGTAATCAATGTTGGCGTGTCTGGTCCTGGCGTTGTTTCGAGTGCACTCGATGCTGCTAGAGGAAAAGACTTTGCTTTTCTATGCGAAACTATTAAGCGCACTGCGTTTAAGATTACTCGTGTAGGTCAGTTGGTTGCGCAAGAGGCTTCTCGTAGGCTTGGTGTGCCGTTTGGAATTATAGACTTGTCGCTTGCTCCAACTCCTGCAGTTGGCGATTCTGTTGGCGAAGTGCTTGAGAAAATCGGTTTGGATCAGGTTGGTGCTCCCGGCACAACTGCAGCGCTCGCTATGCTGAACGATCAAGTTAAGAAGGGCGGCATTATGGCAAGTAGCTATGTTGGCGGTCTTTCTGGAGCGTTTATACCCGTTTCGGAAGATGCAAATATGATTGCTGCTGCAAAGTCTGGCTGCTTGACTATTGAAAAGCTTGAAGCAATGACATGCGTTTGCTCAGTCGGTCTTGACATGATTGCAATTCCTGGAAACATTTCCGCTGCAACGATTTCTGGCATGATCGCGGATGAATCTGCAATTGGTATGATTAATCAAAAAACTACCGCTGTGCGAATTATTCCAGTAATTGGAAAAGGTGTAGGCGAAATGGCGAACTTCGGCGGATTAATGGGATATGCGCCGATTATGCCAGTAAACCAAACAAGCTGCGAAGCTTTCGTAACTCGCGGTGGACGTATTCCTGCTCCAGTACACAGCTTCAAGAATTAGCGTGCGCTTTGACCGAGCTTGAAATCACAGGATTTCAAGCTCGGTCAAAGCGGAAACTCGCTTAAGTTGGAAGTCCGGGGGACTTCCAACGCGAGTTTCGTAGCGAGCGCGTTACCCGCGCGAGCGTCACCGTTTTTTTCGTTACTGGTGCAGTCGTCAGCGCAAATGCCGGAGAACATGCGCGCTTTTGGGGACTTACACCCCACATAAGTCCACAAAAACGAGAAAGTATGCGCGCAATTGGGGACTTACACCCCACATAAGTCCACAAAAACGAGCGCAGCGCTTCGGCAGGTCGTCGCACGCATAAATCCTACTGCACATTAATGATCACTGGCTCGCTGTGAAGCCCTGGCACGCGCTTATGCTCAAGCCGCGCAACGTATGTGCCGCGATCCACCTTCGGTAAATCTTCATCTGCAACACAGCCTTTTCCGACGGTAGTATTGGTATTCCAAGTGATTTTCTTTTCGAAATGATCACCCTTCGCCATAAGCAGCGGCTTTAATGCAGTGTCACAACTATCAGAACGCCATACTGCATGTGATAAGTAGTCAACGCTCTTACTTGCGTCTTTAAAGTCTTTGTTGTCTTTATTATCTTTCTTTTTATTATCTTTAGTTTCTTGCTTACCTTGCGTAACTTCTTCACTACTATTAATAGTTAGAACAGCATTCATATCCGATGCGTCAATAAGGCAAGAAGAGTTTCCTTCGTACACAAATCGTTCTGTCAACTCAACACTACCGCCCATAGGAACAGTTTGTGACTTAGTAGAAAGCTCAAGACGAATATCTTTATCAGTGCAATGAGGTGTTAATCCAACAGGACGGGGGTCTGGCACTGAATGGCGAACAATGGTAACTTCATGACCAGCAATCGCTTTACTAATAGCGGCAATACCCTTGCTCAAGCTAATAACACAAAATATTGCCAACATAATCAAAAGCAACAAAGCAATACCGACAACAATTCTGCGACGACGATACATTCTTCGTTTTGCTGCGCTCATGTTACGTACGGTCTTACGCACGGGTTTGCGCATCGGGTTGCGAACCGATGTTGCGCTCGCATTGCGATGCGGCTCACGTGGTGACGTAGTTGGCATTGACATATTTACCATTGTAATACATAAGTCGATGAGATGAACTGTACTCACTACACAAGGTAGACTCTCATACAAAGTAATTAAGCTGTTAATTAAAGAGTTACAAAAGCAGCGTAATGAGTTAGTTACTTAAGGTAATGCTAAAGTGCCATCTGGCAATATAGTGATAAGACTGTCATGATCGAGCGAAGTAATGCATTCGCCAAGTTGTGTTTGATTCGACCATAAATTGTTGATCTCGCAACGTTGCAATACCTGCTGTTTTTTATGTGCTTCACGCAATGCCTGCAAAATAATGCCGCGCACTTGCCGATTAGTGCCGGCAAAATGCTGCTGGGGGCGGGTATGGCGGCCAAGACCTGGAAATCCAGCAGCTTTGAAACGGCACCATGTTTGCAAAGGACATGCAGTGCATTGCGGAGATCGTGCTGTGCAAATGGTAGCACCAATTTCCATAATTGCCTGATTCCAAACGGATGAAGTGCAGGTAGTGTTGGTGGTGTTAGTAGCGTTAGCAGTGGCAGCAGTAACATGGTTATCTTCTGGCAATACTGCGGCAGCAAGCTCGCGGTCAGATTGCGTTGTGCTGCCACCATGCGATTCAGTTCCAGTAAAAGCGCGCATAAGTACGCGGCGAATATTTGTATCAATCACCGCAATGTGCTTGCCATAAGCAAAGCTGAGTATTGCACTTGCTGTGTAATCGCCTACGCCTGGCAAGGCAATAAGTTCTTCATAGGTGCATGGCAGCTTATTGCGATATCTTGTTGCTACAACTTGAGCACAAGATTGTAAACGTAACGCGCGTCGAGGGTAGCCGAGGCGACCCCAAGCTGTAATAATTTCAGCACTCGTAGCGTGAGCTAGTGATTGTGCATCTGGCCAAGTTTGCATCCAAGTGAGCCAATAGGGTACAACACGGCTCATTTGCGTTTGCTGGCTCATTACTTCACACACAAGCACACCCCAAGGGGTAGTGTGCCCAAACCTCCAAGGCAAATCGCGTGCGCAACTATGCCAAAAAAGTGCAACATTATCGCGCGTAAGTGTTGCCAATTCGCGCAATGGCTGAGAAGTTTCTTCGGTGAGATGTTCTTCGGGGAGAGATTGTGAATCTTGTTGCATGCTTAATTATGTAAACGTCGTATACTTTTGTGATTACTTTCCGCCTGTAAAACCGAGTTGTCTCCACGCTTCATACACTGCAATAGAAGCGCAATTTGTAAGATTCAAACTACGAAGTGACGGGCGCATAGGAAGACGCACCTGCTCTGCCACGTGCGGGCCTGCCATAACATCCATTGGATCAGGAATATCTCCTGGTTCTGGTCCAAAAAGCAGAATATCGTTCGGCTTATATTCAATTTCAGTGTAAAGTTTCGTAGCATTCGCAGTAAACGCAATAATTCGCGAATTTGGCATTGACTCAACTAAATTCTCAAAATTTGGGTGCAAAACAACGTGAGCCATATCGTGATAATCCAAGCCTGCGCGACGTAATTTAGTATCGTGCAAATTAAAACCAAGCGGCTCAACCAAGTGCAAAATAGTGCCAGTTACAGCGCAAAGTCGAATTGCGGAACCTGTATTTCCTGGAATACGAGGGGAGTAGAAGCAAAGGTGAGGAGTGTGCGTTTCTGCGCGCGCTGCGTCGTCGGCGCTGAGCATTGCGTCCATAACGCTAATTGGATTTCCGTGAGCGTCGGTTACAAGCTCGTCTGGGCCATAATTTGATTTGCGGTAGCCGTACTCGTACATTTGCTCTACGCGGCTTGCTGCTGCTTTGTGTGCTTCTGTTTGCTTTTCGGTTTTGGCTGCGGCTTCTTGCGTATTCTCGCTGTTATTCATGCTATTCCTTAGCTTTTTAAGTATCTTTACGTAACTTCGTAATCGTAACGTATTTAGTTTACTCGCAACTTGTATCGTTTGCCGTGGCGCGAGTTTTGGGGGATTTCTTTCCTCGCATGTGCTACGACCTGCTTTCACACAGCATTGTGCGCGCGAAAGCAACTCGGAGCGTGAGCTTGCTCAAGTTGAAAGCACGGTGTGCTTTCAACGCAAGCTCAGTAGCGAGCGCGCTTTGCGCGTGAGCGTTCCTTCGTCGCTCTATTCTTAAACTTTTTTAACGATAAGCTCGCGTTTTATTACGCTCGCTTATGAAACTCGCGTTGGAAGTCCACTGGACTTCCAACTTTAGCGAGTTTCCGCATTGAAGTGCCTCCGCGCACTACGCTTTAAGCGCTCCGGCAAGTCAATGCGCAGTCCTCTTTTAGTGCTCGTAAAGAAATCCCCCAAACTCTGCATGCTAATTCGTTAATAACCGTGCCTTATCGCAGAGATTTTTCGATTTTTCTTCTTCACTCGGCGAATCAGCAGCCTACGGCTCTGACGTTCGCCTCGCTCAGTGCGAAAAATCTCAAATCTCACCACACGAATATTCGTTCCACTGAAGTAGAGAATATTAAGCATCCCAGAAATTGCAAGCGCTAGAGCGGACTTTTTTTATTAATAAGGAAGTCTTTAGTTTTTGGTAAAGTAGAGGTTCTGTGTAAGGTGTGTCATATAGCGGGCATGCTCATGGAACCGAAGAAGGCGCCCGCGCATCGCAACTTGCTTATTTGGCAGTTTCGTTTGCCGCGATTTTCTTTAGTTTTTCAAAGATTAAATAGTTAACTAGCGAGTGATAAAGGAACGTCCATTGGCTGCTGAACAAGCTATGACGAGCACCACGAAAGTCATCGCACGTGCTGACGAACATGATATTAAGTTGCATAAAGCGTCAGATCGTGTGAATTTTGGCTCCATTTGTGAGCCTATTGATGTGCCATACCTCCTCGGCGTGCAAACCGACAGCTTTGATTGGTTGATCGGCTCTGAACGCTGGAAGAAGCGCGTTGCAGAAGATGAAGCAAACGGAACTCACACCGTGCCTCATGTTTCTGGTCTCGATGAAGTATTCCAGGAGATTTCCCCAATTGAGAACTTTGCTGAGACAATGAGTCTCACATTCTCTGATCCATACTTTGAAGAGCCACGCCACACTGTGCTCGAGTGCAAGGAAAAGGATTACACCTATTCTGCTCCACTTTATGTGAATGCTGAGTTTGAAAACGGCGAAACTGGTGAAATTAAGAGCCAAACTGTTTTCATGGGTGATTTCCCACTTCAAACTCCACACGGTACTTTTATTATTGGCGGCACCGAGCGAGTAATTGTTTCGCAGCTTGTGCGCTCTCCAGGCGTGTATTTTGATCGCACGCAGGATCGCACTTCCGACAAGGATGTTTTCGGTGCGAAGATTATTCCAAGCCGCGGTGCATGGCTGGAATTTGAGATCGACAAGCGTGACGTTTTAGGCGTTCGCGTTGACCGCAAGCGTAAGCAGTCTGCAATCGTATTCCTTATGGCTATTGGCATGACGAAAGACGAAATTGCCGATGCTTTCCAAGGATACCCACTTGTTTTGGATGCGCTCGCAAAAGAGCCTATCGAAACGCAAGACGATGCACTTACCGATTTGTACCGTAAGATTCGCCCTGCAGATACTGCAACTCCAGAAGCTGGTCGCAACCTTCTCGATTCCTTCTACTTCAACACAAAGCGTTACGATTTGGCTCGCGTTGGTCGCTATAAGATCAACCGCAAGCTCGGCATTGAAGCAGATTACAGCGATCGTAGCTTGAACCGCGAAGATATTATCGCAACTATTAAGTACTTGGTAACGTTGCATTCCGGCGAAAAAACCTTCCCAGGTAAGCGCGACGGTCAAGACGTGCAGTTGCGCGTTGACGTTGACGATATCGATCATTTCGGCAACCGTCGTATTCGTCAGGTTGGCGAGCTTGTGCAGAATCAGCTTCGTACCGGCTTAAGCCGCATGGAGCGCGTTGTGCGCGAACGTATGACAACTCAGGATGCAGAGGCAATTACTCCTCAGTCCTTGATTAACATTCGTCCAGTAAACGCAACTATTAAGGAATTCTTCGGAACTTCCCAGCTCAGCCAGTTTATGGATCAAAACAATCCTTTGGCAGGAGTTACGAACAAGCGTCGTCTTTCCGCACTTGGTCCTGGTGGTCTTTCTCGCGATCGCGCTTCTATGGAAGTTCGAGACGTGCACCCATCCCACTTCGGACGTATGTGCCCAATCGAATCCCCAGAAGGTCCAAACATCGGTCTTATCGGTTCTTTGGCAACCTTCGGACGCATCAACCCATTCGGCTTCATCGAAACCCCATACCGCAAGGTTGTGAATGGTCACGTAACTAACGAAGTTGAATACATGACTGCAGACCGCGAAGCCGAGCACGTTATTGCTCAAGCAAACCAGGAACTCGACGAAAACGGCAACTTCGTTGGCACTCAAGCACTTGCTCGCGTGGACGAAGAAGAAGCAGTCGATGTGCCTGTAAGCACTGTAGATTACATGGATGTTTCCCCACGTCAGATGGTTTCCCTTGGTGCTTCCTTGATTCCATTCTTGGAGCACGATGAAGGTCACCGTGCATTGATGGGTACGAACATGCAGCGTCAGGCTGTGCCGCTTATTAAGTCGGAGCGACCACTTGTTGGTACCGGTTCTGAATGGCGTGCAGCAGTTGATTCTGGCGACGTAATCTTGGCTGAAAAGCCGGGCGTAGTAACTTACGTTTCTGCAGATATTATTCGCGTTATGAACGACGATGGAACTCAGTCCAGCTACAAGCTTTCAAAGTTCCAGCGTTCTAACCAGACTACTTGCTACAACCAAGTGCCGCTTATTAAAGATGGTGAGCGTGTTGAAGCTGGTACTGTTTTGGCAGACGGTCCTGCAACCGAAAAGGGCGAACTTGCATTGGGTAAGAACTTGCTCGTTGCATTCATGCCTTGGAACGGTTACAACTACGAGGATGCTGTGATTATTTCCCAGCGTCTTGTGCAAGATGATACGCTTTCTTCTATTCACATTGAAGAATACGAAATCGACGCTCGTGAAACCAAGCTTGGTTCCGAAGAGATTACTCGTGACTTGCCAAACGTTGGTGAAGATGCGATTGCAAATCTTGACGAGCGCGGCATTATTCGCATCGGCGCTGAAGTCGAAGCCGGCGATATTTTGGTTGGTAAGGTAACTCCTAAGGGCGAAACCGAGCTTACTCCAGAAGAGCGTTTGCTTCGTGCAATCTTCGGTGAAAAGAGCCGCGAAGTGCGCGATACTTCTTTGCGCGTGCCACACGGTGAGACTGGTACTGTGATTGCAGTTAAGGAAATCACTCGTGAAGACGCTGAAGACGACGGTGACGAGCTTCCAAACGGCGTGAACCAAATGATTCGCGTTTACATTGCTCAGCATCGTAAGATTACGCAAGGCGATAAGCTTTCCGGTCGTCACGGCAACAAGGGTGTTATTTCCCGCATTTTGCCAGAAGAAGATATGCCATTCTTGGCTGATGGTACTCCAGTTGACATCATGCTTAACCCGTTGGGTGTGCCTTCTCGAATGAACTTGGGTCAGGTGCTCGAGCTTCACTTGGGTTGGATTGCTCACGCTGGCTGGGATATTAACTTGGATCCAGACTTGGAAGCAGCTTGGAAGAAGTACGTGCCGCAAGGTGCTGAGCATGGCGATCCATGCACTCCAGTTGCAACACCAGTATTCGACGGCGTGCGCCCAGAAACTTTGAAGGGCTTGCTTTCTACAACACTCGCAAATCGCGATGGTGACAAGCTTGTTGGCTCCGACGGTAAGGCAACCTTATTCGACGGTCGTACTGGTGAGCCATTCCCGAAGCCAATTTCTGTGGGCTACATGTACATTTTGAAGCTGCATCACTTGGTTGATGATAAGATTCACGCACGTTCCACTGGTCCTTACTCCATGATTACCCAGCAGCCGTTGGGTGGTAAGGCTCAGTTCGGCGGTCAGCGCTTCGGCGAAATGGAAGTGTGGGCGCTCGAGGCTTATGGTGCTGCTTACACATTGCACGAAATGATGACTACGAAGTCTGATGACGTCGACGGTCGCGTGCGCGTGTATGGTGCTATCGTCAAGGGCGATAACCTGCCACCAGCTGGCATTCCTGAATCCTTCAAGGTGTTGCTTAAGGAAATGCAGTCGCTTTCCCTTAATGTTGAAGTGTTGAACGCTGAAGGCGTTGCAATCGACATGAAGGATGAAGAGGACGACCCAGTTTCATCTTCCGACGATCTTGGCTTCAATATTGGCGCTCGACCAGATTCGTCCGCCAAGGAAGATCAGATTGCTGTTGAACCTGAATACCAGTGATTCGGTAACGAACACACTTTAAGAAATTAAGAAACGTTAAAAACAATTTCATGAGACAGGACGATAAGAGTGCTGGACGTCAACGCATTTGACAAACTGAGGATTGGACTGGCAACCGCCGAAGATATCCGTAGCTGGAGCCACGGCGAAGTAAAGAAGCCAGAAACCATTAATTACCGTACCCTAAAGCCAGAGAAGGACGGTCTGTTCGGTGAGCAGATCTTCGGTCCAACTCGCGATTGGGAGTGCGCATGCGGCAAGTATAAGCGCGTGCGCTTTAAGGGAATCGTGTGCGAACGATGCGGCGTAGAAGTTACCCGCAGTCGCGTTCGCCGCGAACGCATGGGTCATATTGAGCTTGCAGCTCCGGTAACGCACATTTGGTTCTTCAAGGGTGTGCCAAGCCGTTTGGGCTACTTGCTCGACATTGCACCTAAGGATCTTGAAAAAGTAATCTACTTCGCAGCCTACATGGTTACGAAAGTCGACGAAGAGCAGCGTCACCAAGATCTTCCAGATTTGCAAGACGAATTCGATACAGAAATCGGCAACCTTCGCAAGCGTCGTGATAACGAAATTGAAGCGCGCGCTAAGAAAGTTGAAGAAGACTTGCATGAGCTGGAAGAATCTGGTGAAGGCAAAGGTGCTGCAAGATCTAAGTTGCGCGCTAGTGCAGAACGCGAAATGTCTGCTATTCGTACTCGCTATGACGAGCAAATTCAGCGTTTGAACGCCGTATTCGATCGTTTCAAGGGCTTGCGTGCCGGCGATATGGAAGGCGACGTTGACTTGTGGCGCGAGATGGAAGATCGCTATGGCGATTACTTCGAAGGCTGCATGGGTGCTGAAGCTATTAAGAAGCGTTTGCAAGATTTCGATTTGAAGTCTGCTGCCGAAGAACTTCGCGCAGAAATTGACAACGGAACCGGTCAGCGCAAGGCTCGCGCTTTGAAGCGACTGAAGGTTGTAAACGCGTTCTTGACTACTGGAAACAAGCCAGAAGCTATGGTTTTGGACGTAATTCCAGTAATCCCACCAGACTTGCGACCAATGGTTCAGCTCGATGGTGGTCGTTTTGCAACTTCCGATTTAAACGATTTGTACCGTCGCGTAATCAACCGTAACAACCGTTTGAAGCGACTTATTGAGCTTGGTGCTCCTGAGATTATGCTTAATAACGAAAAGCGCATGCTTCAGGAAGCAGTCGATTCGCTCTTCGACAACGGTCGCCGTGGACGCCCAGTAACCGGCGCATCCAACCGACCATTAAAGTCGCTTTCCGACATGCTTAAGGGTAAGCAAGGTCGATTCCGACAGAACTTGCTCGGTAAGCGTGTTGATTACTCCGGCCGTTCCGTAATCGTCGTTGGTCCAAGCCTTCGCATGCATCAGTGCGGTTTGCCAAAGCCAATGGCATTGGAGCTTTTCAAGCCGTTCGTTATTAAGCGTTTGGTAGATCAGGGCTTCGCTCAGAATATGAAGAGCGCAAAGCGTTTGGTAGATCGCGGCGACTCCGAAGTTTGGGGCGTCTTGGAGGAAGTTATTTCCGAGCATCCTGTGCTTCTTAACCGCGCACCTACACTTCACCGCTTGGGTATTCAAGCATTTGAGCCAATTTTGGTTGAAGGTAAAGCAATCCACCTGCCACCACTTGCCTGCGCAGCATTCAACGCAGACTTCGATGGTGACCAGATGGCAGTGCATCTTCCGCTTTCTGCCGAAGCTCAAGCCGAAGCACGCACTTTGATGATGGCTTCCGACAATATCTTGAAGCCAGCAGACGGTCACACCGTTACAATGCCTTCTCAGGATATGATTCTGGGTCTTTACTACTTGTCTACCGTAATTGACGGAGCAAAGGGTCAGGGTCGTATTTTCTCCTCGCTTGCTGAAGCTGAAATGGCTCTCGACAAGCATGAGATTGACATGCAAGCTAAGGTGCTGATTCGAGTTCCTGCAGACTTCGTATTGCCAAAGAATTGGGAGCCTGCTGAGCTTAAGGTTGTTGACCCTGAGCCAGGCAGCCCGGACGTTGTGTGCGAAGAGCGTTTTAAGGACGGAACTGTACTGTTTGCAACTTCTTGCGGACGCATTTTGTTCAACGGAACTTTGCCAGTCGACTATCCGTTCGTAAACGAGCAGGTGCCAAAGGGCGTACTTTCTAAGATCGTCGACGAAATCGCAACCCGCTATTCTACAGCTCAAGTTGCAGCAACACTCGATGCTTTGAAGGATCTCGGCTTTACTCGTGCTCCTTGGTCTGGCGTAACAATGGCATTCTCCGACATTGTGCTTCCTCCAAATCGCGAACAAATCGCGCAAGATTACGAGGATCAGGCTGCAAAAATCAACTCTCAATACGATATGGGTCTTCTTACCGACGAAGAACGTCGTCAAGAGTTGATCAACTTGTGGACTGAATGCACCGACAAGGTTGCAGACGCAATGCGCGAAAACTTCCACGACGACAACAACGTGAACATCATGGTTCAGTCAGGTGCACGTGGTAACTGGATGCAGATTCGCCAGATTGCTGGTATGCGAGGTCTCGTGGCAAACCCTAAGGGCGAGATTATTCCTCGACCTGTTAAGTCAAACTACCGCGACGGCTTGTCCGTGTTGGAGTACTTCATCTCCCAGCACGGCGCTCGTAAGGGCCTGGCAGATACCGCACTTCGTACGGCAGAATCTGGCTACTTGACTCGTCGTCTTGTGGACGTTTCGCAGGAAGTAATCGTGCGCGAAGAAGATTGCGGCACTAAGCGCGGTCTTATGATGAAGATTGCTGATCGCGACGAAAACGGCAATTTGACGCTTGTTAAGGCTGCTGATGGCGGTCCATACTCGCGCTTGCTTGCTGCAGACGTGCTCGATCCTGCTGACGGCACTACAGTTTTGGCAAAGTGCGGAGATGCGCTTTCTATGGACGTTTTGCGCGATTTGGTTGCGCACGGCGTTGAGGAAGTTAAGGCGCGTTCTGTGCTTACTTGCGAATCTAAGCGCGGCGTTTGCGCAAAGTGCTACGGATGGTCCTTGGCTACGAGCCGACTCGTGGATGTTGGCGAGGCTGTTGGTATTGTTGCAGCACAGTCCATTGGTGAGCCTGGTACGCAGCTTACGCTTCGTTCCTTCCACTCTGGTGGCGTCGCTTCGGCTTCTGATATTACTCAGGGTCTTCCTCGTGTTACGGAGCTTTTCGAGGCTCGTACTCCTAAGGGTGAGGCTCCAATCGCTGAGTTCCCAGGCGTTGTGAAGGTTGAGGATACTGACCATGGTCGTCAGGTGACTTTGACTCCAGACGACACTACGGTTGAGCCAATCGTTTACCCTGTGACGCGTCGTGCGCCAATGCTGGTAAAGGATGGCGAGCATGTTGACGTTGGTACGCAGCTGATTGAGGGTTCTGTGGATCCTAAGAAGATTTTGCGAATCCTTGGTCCGCGCGCAGCTCAGGTGAATATTGTGGAAGAAGTTCACAACGTTTACCGTTCTCAGGGCGTTGATATTCACGACAAGCACATTGAAGTTATTGTGCACCAGATGCTTCGCCGTATTACGGTGATCGATTCTGGCGATACGGATCTTCTTCCAGGTGAGCTTGTGGATCAGGCAAAGTTCCGTGAGGCAAACTTGGCTGCCGTTAAGAACGGTGGCAAGCCTGCTGCTGGTCGACCAGAGCTTATGGGTATTACCAAGGCTTCTTTGGCTACGGATTCTTGGCTTTCTGCAGCATCGTTCCAGGAGACTACGCGCGTGCTTACTGAGGCCGCCTTAAGCCAGAAGGAAGATGACCTCAAGGGCTTGAAGGAGAACGTGATTATCGGTAAGCTCATCCCAGCTGGTACCGGTTTGGCGCGTTACCGCAACGCTAACGTGGAGCCGGATCCTCAGGTGCGTGACTCTATTTATCCGAACTTTGGTTTGGGTGGTGCAGATAGCACGCCTTCGAACTTCGGTGAGAGCGATATGGGCGATGTTGACTTCTCCAACATTGATTTTGGCGACATGAAGCTCGGCGACGACTTTAATCCAGATGATTACCTTGATGATCAGGGTGGTCAGGGTGATTACGGCGACGAAGCTGAGTGACGCTAGTCTGATATAAAAATGGGGCTTCAAGCTTTCGGGCTTGAAGCTCCTTTTTTGTTGCGCGTTGGCGGTTTTTCCGCGGGTTTGTGGACTTAGGTGGGGTGTAAGTCCCCAAAAGCGAGCATCCCTCCTCGGGTTTGTGGACTTGGGTGGGGTGTATGTCCCCAAAAGCGAGCATACTTCCTCGCGTTTGTGGACTTGGGTGGGGTGTAAGTCCCCAAATGCTCGCATTGTCCACCTTTTTCACACATGCACTTTTGGAACACCTGCAGATAACAGTTTTTTCTCAAGCTTTCTAGAATCTACAACATCTGCAAAATCGAAGCGCACAATCTTACTTGCTCCACATTCGTAAATAATTCGTTCTCTGTTGCGTTCTCGTTTCACAGCATTACGATCGTATTTAAGTGCTCTGTTTGCGCTGCCAAAATCACCATCAATAAAATTATCAGAAGAGTTGTGATTAATATCGCAATTTAAATTTTTTCCGCATCCAATTAAATACTTATCTGTTCCATCTAATTCTCCAACTATAAGACTCTCATTAACCTTCCATGCAAAATCGGCGCGCAGTGGCCAGTCTGGATTATTGTTATTTTGGAATTCATATTGTAAATAAGGTTTAATAAAGCCCAATTCAAGCATTGCGGCTCTTGCCAGAGATTCCCCAGCGTTTTCGCTTTTTGGTGACGCAAAATTACAAAGAAGCCGCAGTCGTGCAAAAATATCAGTGTCGTCAATGTTTGCAAAATAAGGGTTTTGAGATTTTTCAAAATACTGATGATTATAGAATGGTTGAGCATCTTGTTGATAGCGCGCAAATTCGTAAAATTCGCAACAAGTTTTGTGAATTTTCTCAAGATCAAAGCCTTTTCGGCATGCCGAGTCAAAGGTTGGCAGAGCAATTCTAAATGGTTTGGTCCATGCTTCAACAAATAGAATGTTGTAGATACTAGCGGCATGATCAATTGCGCTTTCTTCTGGCGTTTTAATGTGCCCGAATGTTGAAGTTTTTAGGATTTTTATAGTGTCATTCGTATCTTTATTAGCTTCGTTAGAAGCTGACGATTGAGTGTCATCGTGCTTCTTATGATTTTCTTCGAGCCTAATTCCATTCTCGTCTTCAATAATGTCTGGAAGGTGGACGCGTTTAAGCTGCCGTTTTTCTATCTTTCTTACAGCTTTCTCATTTGTTGATTCAGCAGTTTTGTTTGGATATGGACATGACACGTATATGTTTATTTGTTTTGATTGATTTTTGTATTCTTCAACTATGTCTAGTCCTAGTAGTGCTGCGCCAGATTCTCCGGTATATTTCCAAGATTTTATTTTTATTTTTTTAGCGAGAGTAATAGCTATGTGTCGCACTTTATCTATGTACCATAAGTTTTCCCAATGTGCGCGCCTTGCGTACAATCCGTAGTACGGTTCAACGAGATAGCCGGATTTTAATTGTTTGCGCAGAATTTTGCGCGATTGAGTACACGATGCCATAAAGCATGAGCCTTGATTTTCTGATTCCAAAATGCCTGATAACGTTTTACAATCTTTCATGCTGATGATGCTATTTTTATATGATTCAAGTTGCAATATATCTTTAGAAATGTGGATAAAAGTTATTTTTTATACGCACATTTTTCTATTTGATTTGACAAAATTATATCTTGTTGATAAAGAAGCATGATGCGTTTAGGTGCGTGTGAAGTTGCGCGAGTTTGTGGACTTAGGTGGGGTGTATGTCCCCAAAAGCGCGCACTTTATCCCGTGTTTGTGGACTTGGAGCGTGTGTAAGTCCACAATTGTGCGCATTCTTCCTCGTGTTTGTGGACTTGACTGTACTGTTTCTGCGCGCGGGTCTCTGGTTGCTTGTTTTGACAAGACGCGCATATACTATTATGCTATATATAACATAAACAGGGGGTTGGGGAATTGTTTGATGTGATTTTTTACAGTGAAAAAGCAAGAGTTGTAGGAAAAGCAAGAGTTGCGGCGAATGCGCGCAGTGCAGGGAGCGCACGCAGTGCAGGAAACGCGAATAAATGATTTGCATGAACTCACGGACGAGCTTATGAAGGATCCCGAGTTCAAGAAAGAGTATGATGCGCTTCAGCCGGAAAGAGACTTGACTATGTCGCTTGTGATGGCGAGAAAAAAGGCTGGTTTGACTCAGGCTGAGCTGTCGGAGAAGACGGGTATAAGTCAGTCTGATATTAGCAGGTTGGAAAATGGTTCGAGGAATCCGACTATTGCGCTTTTGAATCGTATTGCAAATGCTTTGAATGCGACTTGCAGGATTGAGTTTGTGCCGAATGCGCGTTGACGTGTTTTAGCGCTGCGATTTAGCGCTCAACTTGCCTTGTACTTTCCAAACGAACTTGTTGGAAATTCCGACAGGTTGACTTTTCGTTAGGAATATAAAGAAAGCACAATCGTGTGCGCGCTTGCGTGAAAAGCCCAGCATAATTTCTAAAGCACAGCCACACTAGCCTGCCCTGCCTTCGTCTTTGTTGACGAAGGCAGACCTCGCTTGCGTTGAAAGCCCACTGGGCTTTACGCAATAAGCAAGCGCTACCGCATTGGGTCGCTTTTCGCGCTACGCTTAAGCGAAAAGCGAGTCAATGCGACACGCCGATGGTTTGAGTTTTGAGAAAAAATAAAAAACGCAAAAAACAAAAAGAGCTGGTTATTTGACACCCCTCAAATGCGTTGTTTTTCAACGATTTTTGTACCGGGGGGGGGGTAGATGCTCAGAAACATAAACATTTGACTGTGTTATACTACATCTCATTTTTCGTTTAAATATCGATTAATATTATATGTACTCACGGTTGAGCGTTATCGCGCAATTTGCGAAAAATAGCTAAATGATGAAAGTTTGCAGTTGTATTTCTGCGTTCGCATCTGTGTGTTTGCACTGATGCTGTCGTCAATGCAATTGTCAGTATGTCATAACGACACAATTGTCAGTATGTCATAACCTTTTGTTTAGCTTGTAACCTGCTGTTGAGCCTAAATAAAGATGTAAGACGATTAGTTTACTTATTGAAGAGAGGAAATATGCGTCTACAGACTTCAAAGTTAAAACGCGCCGTGGCACTCGTAGCTGTCTCCTGCACGCTCGGTACCTGCTGCATCGCTGGATCCATCGCGTGGGCGAATAGTGAACAGGGTAAAGATGGTGCAAATGTTGGAAACATCGATGATACTAAAAAAGACAATGGTACTTCTATAACCATTCACAAGTACCAAAGTCCTGCAACTGATACTAGATCTGATGGATCTAATCAGAGTAATCTTGTTAAGGATAAGAAGCCAGTTAAGGGTGTTGAGTTCAAAGTTTGCAAGGTCACTCTTAAGGAAGGCAAAGATACTGGTGCCAAGAAGATTGATTTGTCTACAGCTGAAGGCTGGAAGAAAATCAAAGACATCCAGGAGCTTGACCCTTCTTCTGCTACGAAGAATGCAGCTTCATTCCTCAAAGGTGATAATGCTAAATTCGTAACGGTCGGTACTGATTGCAAAAAACAAATAACTGGTGAAGATGGTTCCACAAAGTTTGATAAGCTTGCCGAATCGCTTTACTACGTTGAAGAATCTGACACAAAGGGTGCTCAAATTAAGGATGCTCAGGGAGTGTGGAAGCCTGTAACTGTTACCGGTAAGGTTGATCCATTCTTCATTACAACGCCTTTGCCTCACAAGACTGCAAATACATGGGAATGGTTGTACGACGTCAATGTGTATCCAAAGAACGACACCAGTGACGACGTTGCTCGTAAGACGCCAAAGACTCCAACCAAGCTTTATACTGATGATGGAGACGCTATTATCCCATGGGATATTTCTATGCCTTTGACTCCTCCTTCTGACAATAAAGCTTATAAGAAGATTGGATTCGTCGATTCTCTTCCTGAAGGTTTGACGTATGA
Organism: Gardnerella sp. c10Ua_244; assembly: GCF_055818055.1. Classification (NCBI taxonomy): domain Bacteria; kingdom Bacillati; phylum Actinomycetota; class Actinomycetes; order Bifidobacteriales; family Bifidobacteriaceae; genus Gardnerella; species Gardnerella sp. c10Ua_244. The sequence continues at coordinate 521,549 of NZ_JARFVS010000002.1, read as the reverse complement.
TAGCTTAGCTGAAGTTAAGCTTGTTAAGAAAGGGAAAGCGACTGGTTCTACAGCAAGTGATGTATCTCTTACCGAAAATACTGACTACAAGGTTGAGACTGGTACCGATAAGAAAAAAGTAACGTTTAGTCTTTCTGACTCTAGGCTGAAGACGCTCTCTGAAGATTTCAGTAGAAGTACTTATGTTCTGAAAGTTACTTTAAAGACGAAGGTCGCTAAGGATACCAAGAACGTTACCAACTCGATTAACGGCTGGATTGATGACAGCAAGATTGGTGATAACGGTGATCCGGAGCATCCATGTGTTCCAACTAAGGAAGATCCGAAGAAGTGCGATAAGAACCCTCACGGTACTTCGCATTTTGCTACTTTGAAGATCACCAAGGTTAATGATGCTGCTGATAAAGATAAGGGCAAGAAGCCATTAAAGGGTGCAGAGTTCACTGTTTACCCAGTTAAAGAAGGTACAAAGTTTACCGATGTTTCAGGTAAAAATGTAACTAAGGAAACTATCGATGGAAAGCTTGATAAAGGTACAAACGATGCCAACGCTATCAAGCTTAAAGCAACTGATGATAATGGTGTAACCACTGCAAACTTGTTCATTGGTACTAACGATGTTGCTTCCAAGATTTACTGCGTTGTTGAGACCAAGGCTCCTGCTGGCTTCAAACTGAATGAAACCCCAACTTGCTACGAGGTTAAAGTAGAAACCAAAGAACAGGCAGCAGCAGGTCTTAATAATGACAACGCTCACGAGATTGTCAACTCCCAGGCAACCGAACTCGACAAGATTCTTGCCAACTTGCCTATGACTGGTGCTCGCGGCTTGGTGATTTTGACAGTTTGCGGCATTGTTGGCATCGCTGGCACGCTCTTCTACGTTGTGATGAAGCGTCGCAAGGAGCAGGAGCAAGAGTAAAACTCGCTCGGCTGGTTGAGTTGCTTGGACGATTGTTCCAGTTGATTTGCTCTGCCGGTTGCACAGTTTGGTTTCGAAACAAGCTGTGCAACCGGTTTGAGCTGATTAGCTGCGCGGTCAGGTGTAGCGCAAACGTAAGAAATTCTCCGGCAAATGTTCCCAAACAACGCAAAAACGACAACAAACGCCGGAAATTCCTCAGCAAATGTTTCCGAAGCTTTGCATCAGTGCTTTGCAAACGTTGCGTCTGAAGCTTTGAACCAATGCTTCTGCGAAAAGTGGTTTTGTAGCTTTGCGCCAATGCTTTGCTAACGGTGACTATTTGTTGCTTAGTGAACTTTAGCATTAATGCTCTGCAGATGCTGATTCCTGTTGATCAGCGAACACTAGCATTAGCGCTGCTGCGTGCGTCACACCAGGCACTCCTACCACACCAAAGAACACTAGCGGTTTTACTAGTAGTGAGGGGTGAGTGTTGCTTGGTCGAGCAATATAAAAGCGGAACGATAGTAATAATCTCGTTGACGAATACTATTTCTGCAGAAAAAGTAAGTAAAAAACTAAACTTAACTACGCAACCGCTAAGTCCAAATAAGGTATAAGAGCGGAGTGCTGCGAGACAAGCAACCCCACCACTCGCAACCCTACAAAGAAATCCGCCAGCCAAACGCCAGCCAAAATTCATAGCCAAAACTCAAGAATGTCGAAAACAAAGTCGTGAGAAAAGAAAACCACTCAAACTCGCGCAACAAAGCCCAAAACTGGCACTTCTCTAAGTCTTGCATAGTCCCTGCTTTGCTGTTGCTTGCGTCGTTTGCGTCGCTTATTTATCCGCACGCCGCCATGTGGCTAAGCCAATACCACATGTCGGAAGTTGCTGCTGAGTACGCGAAGCTTATAACTCATGCTGTTCCTGCTCCGCATGAGCAGCTCCGCCGCGCTCGTGAGTATAACAGTCAGCTTTCGTCGGGTGCTATTTACGAAGCAAATACTAACATACCGACTTCTCGCGGAGTTACTTCCGATGCGAGTCAGGATTATTGGGATCAGTTGAAAGTGAACGACGACGGGTTGATGGCTCGTTTGCGAATCAAAAAAATTGATCTTGATTTGCCTGTGTATCACGGCACAGAAGATGCCACTCTTCTGAAAGGTCTTGGTCATTTGCGTGGAACTTCGCTTCCTGTTGGCGGCAAGGGCACGCGCTCTGTGATTACGGGGCATCGAGGTTTGGCAAGTGCGGAAATGTTCACAAGGCTGGACGAAGTTGGAAAAGGTGACACTTTTACAATTGAGGTTTTCGACGAGATTCTCACCTACAAGGTAGTTGACAAAATCGTTGTGAACCCTGATGAGACGAAGAAGATTGCAGCTGTTCCTGGCAAGGATTTGGTGACACTTATTACTTGCACGCCGCTCGGCATTAACACGCAGCGCATTTTGGTGACTGGTGAGCGAGTTGTGCCAACGCCTGCGGCGGATAAGGCGCTTCGTGGCAAGAAGCCGGATGTTCCGCGATTCCCGTGGTGGGTTTTGGGCTGCTTTGGTAGCTTGTGCGTTGTGGGCGGCTACGTTTGGTGGGCTGGTCTGCCGGTTAAGAAGAAAAAGAAGGAAGACGAAGAAGATAGTGCGAAAGATAGTGCGAAAGATAGTGCGAAAGATAGTGCGAAAGATAGCGAGTCAAGTAGTGCTGCAAGTAGTGCTGCAAGTAGTGCTGCAAGTAGCGAAGAAGATAGAGAGTTAAGTAGCGCGAAAGATAGCGCTGTACGCAGAGAAGATCTTGCGCGTGAGGAAGCTAAGGCGATTAAAAATCGTCCGAAAAAACGGCCGAAAGTCAAAAAGTCTAGTTTGCGCAAGAAACGCAAGCGGAGTGGTCACGGCGAAAAGACTTTCGACTGGCTTATAAGCATCCTTGGTTTATGAGCGATTGCTTATAGGCAATAACAAAACTTAATAGAAAAACTTAATAACAAACTTGTGGTGCCGTGGGGGCGACGCAAAGCAGTTTAAAACAATGCAAAACAGGTGGAAACAATGAAGAGTATTTGGACGATTATGCTAAACGTTCTTGTTCGTATAGGTCAATTGACTCAATGCGCAACTCGTGTAGCTAAACGTACGACTCAGAATATGTACCGTGTGGCTAAGAGCGCGGTTGAGCGTTTAGCTAGTCGTGTGTCTAATCGTTTGGATGATCGTATAGCTAATTGCGTGAATAAACGCTCATCTAAACGCGAGTCTGTTTTTGCATATCGTGCGTTCAGTAGCTCTTTTGCCACTGCTCTTAAAACTGTTCTTGTTTGCTCTCTTTCGGTAGCAATGTTGCTACCTATTTGCATTACTGCTGAAACCGCAGTTGCTTTGGATAGTGCTAATAATTCCGCAAATAATTCCACAAAGTCTGATCCAAAGTCTGATTCTAACTCTAATTCTAATAATCCAGACTCTAATCCAGACTTATCTGCATCATCTCAGTCTTCTGCGTTACAGAGTTTCGACAATTCACAAGGATCTGTAGATTCAGGGAATTACTCTCAATCTTTTAATCCTTCTGCAGGCTCTGGCGCAGGCGTGCCGTTTGCTTCTCCGTTTGCTTCTCCATTTGGTTCTCAATTTGATTCTCCATTTGGTTCTCCGTTCGGATCTCAACCAAAGTCACTTTTTGAGCGCGCTGCAGAAGAAGAAAGAGCAAAAGCGCAAAACCGCGACGCTAAGAATTACTCAGCTCGTGAATCTTACGAAGTGTATCGCCCTGGATGTAACAAGGATTACGCTTTAGGCGCATGCATTACTACTGACGGCGATGGTGCTGGTTTGCGCGCTACGAACGGTCACGATTTGGATGTTAATAGCCTTGGATACAACTTGGAATCTAGCGACCAATTTGCTAGTGCAGCAACGAGACCTCGCGGCCACTACGAAAACGGTTCTGTACCTGAAGATCCTTCTGGCACGGATCATTACGGCGCAACTTACTTTACTCCGTATCCTAAGGGCACTTTTATTATGGGCCGTTTACGCAACATGGCCTTTAACCATAAGGGTTCCGGCGTCGACAGAATTAACTTGCCTATAGATGATACTGCAGATTTCGTGTTTGTAAAGCGCACCCCTAAGCTTTCCGGTGGTGGCTTCGTGTGGGATATTATTTTTAACGCTGGCGGCCGTACTCAAGGCGCTGGTGCTGCTCTTGATTACTTTACGATTCCAAAAGGTCAGATTCTAGACAAGGGTAGCGAAGGCGGAAGGCAGTATATTCAGCGTGTTCTTTACAGTGGCAGGGAAGCTACTGCTTTGTATAAGAAGAATCAAGGCAATAATAATCCTCCTCGCGAAACCTGCTCATTCTCGTGGGATAATCCTAACGGTTTATGCAGCATTAAAACTGACGGTAACGATTTTGATTCTGGAGATGACTTAGTCGCAGCTTGGAATAAGATGCGCGGCACTGACGACAGTAAGAATGGCAATTATTCTAGGATCCTTCCGGATGCTGTAACAACTGAGGATTTGGGTAGTTCTGACGCTATTGGTTGGTGCCGTGATGGTCAAGGTTTGGACTGCATTAGATCCAGTAGCTATGGTGCTTTGGATGAAGGCGATCTTAAAGTTGTTCCTAAAGTTGAAGGAAGCTATAACAGAGGCTATAGTCCTGCTTATGTTGCTCTCGTGCAAAATCTTTATAGATCTATAAAAGATGACACGCAGCGCGTATTTAGTTTTGTGAACAATATTAAGTCTGGCGAGATTGCTTATACGTATAAGATTCACTTCACTACTACAACTTCTACGACTAAAAACAACTCATATTGCTCTTCTAATAACGTGGGTGATGGCACGGGTTGCGAAAACTTTTCATTCTTCTACGCTGCAGGATCTTACTATGGTAAGAGAAAGAGCCAAGGTTTTTATGGTGCTACTGACCCGTTTGGTGTTACTAAAGCCAGTAAATATTCCATGACTAATTTTGGTCGTGACGCTAACTTCTACATGTACACTGTAATGCATCAGCAGTGGTATGGTGCGCCGCGAATTATGGATATTCAGGCTCCTAGATACCACTTCCTTAAGGGTACTGGTTTGGGTCCGTACAACAGTGACAGTGGTAATTATCTTGAGCACAGGCATATTTCATTCTCTAGTGTGTTGCTTGGAATAGTAAATCAGCCTTTGGGAACTTCATATCTTATGAACGAGAACCAAGATATACGCTTATTGCCTGATTATTATTCCCCGAATAACGGCTATGCTCGAGGTAATCAGTGGTTCCGTAATCCTGGTATGAACGACCATAATACGAAGGATTCAGAGCCTGGTAGGCATAAGCTTGAGCTTAGATATAACGATAGAACGTATCATATGAGTGAAACTCAGGATTTGTGGTATAGGGTTATTACGCAAGCAGACGTGTTTAAGCCTTTGCAAACTGAGGAATATGACGAAAATAACAAGACTCCTAAGTATTATTCTTACGATCAGCCGCTTCCTAATCCTCTTATTATTGATAATCGTGATAATAATGCTGGGTTTGTGAATTTTGTTGGCAAGCGTTCTGATTTGTATAGGCAGGTAATGGCTTTCGATCCTAACTTGTTCCCGCCTGTTAATAAAGATGAGTATGGTTCAAGGCATAGGTATGGTTCCATAAAGCAGAAGAAGGGCTCTAAGACAAACGATTATCCGCTTGACGCTAACTATTTGACTAATAATCCGGATGGAGATTCTAATACTCCGCTTAAGAATCTTGCTGTTTATAAAGCTGAGTGGACGAATAAGTGGGGTGATGAGTCTCGCTCGAACACTCTTCAGGATGCTGATTTAAGCGTTGCTGCTAAAGTGCCTATTGTTAGCGTTGTAAATCCTTGCGGACACTCTAAGATTCTTGATGAGTACAAGGATAAAATTACCGGTCAATCTAGGTCTTCTATTTCATTTAGATCCATAGATAGTGACGATAATTCCGCTGCAAACAACGATCGTGCAGCTATGGGTGAGGATCGTGAAGACAGCATGCCTGAATGCTGGCCTAAAGCGCAAAATGCTACTAAGCGTAATGTTTGGTTTGTAAAAGATGCTCCTAAGACGGGCGATGACGGTAAGGAGTTGAAGCCTGGAGATCCTGTAAAGAAAGACTTGCAAGACAAAGTCTTGGCTAAAATCAAGCGTATTTACAGAACTTGGATGCGCAACAAGTATAGTGCTCAGCTGCAAGATGGCAAGAATCCTAAAGTTTTGCCAAATTACGTGTTTGTAAAGTACGTAAAGATTACGTTCTGGGATAACTCGACTACTGTTATACCTGTTGTATTCCCGTATGTTGATTACGAGAAGCCAACGTTGGATGTAAAAGTGAGCGTGAATAATGGAAATCCTGTTGATGCTCCAGCTGATGGTTTGAAGATTCCTGTCAATAGCAAAATTAAGTTCTGGGTTAAAGGTCATGACGATAAGAGGATTTTGCTTGGCGTAAAGCCGCAGGAAGCTACCGACTACTTTACTAACGATAAAAATAAGAGATTCTTTGATAGTAAAAAAGTTGTTGTGCGCAATGATTTCGATATGATTACCACTCCGCGTGACAAAAAGAACGATTGCGATACTCGCGGTTGCGGCGATTTTACTACAATAAGCTACGATCAATTCATTCATAAAAATGGTGAATCTGATAGTAAGACGGATCAAGTTGGCTGGGTTACTAACAGCAAAAATTCTAAAGATGATGGTTCTCCTACAGTATTAGTGGGCGATCAGAATAGAAATCACGGTGTGCATGATTTGATATTCCACGGTTGGGATGCTGCAGGTAATTCCGTAATAAAGAAAATTAAGCTGATTATTGTATCTCCTGGCTATGGTTTGCCAAACGTTTGGTGGGATAAGAAGCCGAATGGACATTATGTTGGGCGAGTGAATCCTTGGGATGAAGATAAGCGCGTGCGCTCGATTATGGTTAGGATTTGGGCGCGCGGTAAGGAAAAGCCTAGGAAGGATCATAACTACGATAAGCTGTGTCCAAATGATGGCAGTTGCTACGGCATTGTTATTCAGCGAGACGGTAATAAGAAGACTGATCTTTGGCATCAGGTTAATACTTTTAATCACAATAATGATGCTGCAAGCCCGGATGGGTCTAGAGCTGCTGAGGATAGAGCTGCTTTAGAGGACAGAGATGCAGTTGATGACAAGGCAGCTGACGGCAAGTCGGCTGACGGTAAGGCGGCTGACGGTAAGGCGAAAGTTGACAATAAAGCTAAAGCTGATAGCGAAAAAACTGATAATGCCAAACCAAGGGAGAACTCTACCCAAAATCAGCAGGATGAGCAAGCTAATAAGCCTCAAACTAGCAACAAGCCTGCTTCCTTGAAGATTTCAAAAGCAACCAAGAAGGATACTAAGAAGAATTCTAAGAATAAGACAGCTAAGAATAGTTCTAAGAAGAATTCTAAAAAGCGCAATGCTCCTGGAAAGCGCAGTAAAGTAAGATTTGCTGTGCTAAACGAAGGTGATTCTTCTAAGAATGCGAATACTCAGAAATCTGAAGTACAAAAACCTGAAGTAAGTGATGGTAACAAGCAGAGTGATTCTGCTAATACTGCAGAAAACGGTAGCGCAAGCAAAGATAATAAAGTCAGTAACGATAGCAAGGACTCTAAGAACGTCAAGGATTCTGAAGATGCTAAGTCAGAAGAATCTAAGGGTCAGGATCGAGATGCTGAAGGAGAAGATCGTTCTGCTAAAAAAACTGCGAAAAGTAACGATGATTGGCGTAAAGAATTTAGTAAGCGCATTCTTACAGCAAAGCTTGGAGATCATATCAAGGGTTGCACTGCTAACGGCGGCGACAGGTGCGAAATTACTTTTGATCCTGTAACTGGAAATATTACGATTCCGGAATACTTTGCAGAAATTGGTTCGAGAATTTACGTAGACACTTACTCTGTGCCGGAAAATAATCCAGATTGGCGTCAAGATAAACTTTGGAAGCTTATGGAGCCAGGCAATCTTCAGGATTACGAAGAATCTGACCCGCTTCCGCTCGATATTGCGTGGCCAAACGGCTTAGTGCAAGTGAACCCGTTTGAGCTTAATAATAACGAAATCGTGGCAATGCTTTCTTGGATGAGACACGATAAGCGTAACGAGCGAATTTTCGGTTACCGCAAGGAAGAAATTGGCGTTAAAGGGCAAAAGAAGTACGATACTTACGACCAGTACGACAGTGGCTTTAAGCCGAAAACTACTCAAGCAAAGTATGCTTATGGTGACGATAAGCCTCAATATTCATGCGAGTCGAAGACGGATTGGCAGTGGAAGCTGTGCTTAGATGGCGTTACTGGTATTGGCAAGCTAGATGAGAAACATAAACTTAGCGAAATGCTGTACGCTATAAAGACTCTTTCTTTCCAAAAGTTGGAAGCTGATGACGAGACTACGCTTAACCCGATTGAGCATAAGGTGACGCGCTTCGTTGATATGCGTAAGGACTATACGTGGGGATTAGTAGATAACAGCAAGAAGAGTGTTGACGGGCGAAACGATCCTGGATTTGACGGGCTGCAAAACGGCTTGCATGGAAATCAGAAGTTTGGCACGCAATACTTTGTGTACAAGTGGAACATAAACTCATACCGTAAGGGCGGCAATGGTAAGGCGTTAAACCTTCAGGATGTGCTAAAGCTTGTAAAAGGTACGCCGAATATCAATAAGCAAGAAGAAGAAAGTAAGCCGCAGCCTTCGCTAACTCCTATGAGTGCGGCGGATAATAAGCAATTTGATGCATGGAATGGTTCGTACCCTATGGCTGTTGCTGGTGGATTAGGTTACGCTGTGCGTGACAATACATGCGCTGCGTCTATTGCTGCTCATAACGGTGTTGCGCAAGAAGGTAAGTGTCAGTGGCGAAATAAGCTTAATTTAGTGAAGTACACGCCTAAAGAATTTATTATGGATTCTTCTTCATTCTCTTACAATGCTTCTGTAAATATGAAAAACGGAAGTGAAGTACATATTACAGATAAGCTTATTGAAAATAAGGGTAGTCAGCATGCTGGCGAAGATAAGTATGTTAGTGAATATGCTATTCACAAGGACTTCCTGATGCCTGGCGGTGAAGATTTGAACGGTCAAGCAGACGGCGAAAATATTGGCGACATTATAACTAAGAATATTGATGTTGACACTATGAACGACTATGACGCGTACGGTGAGGGTACTTCGAAGCCTGAGGGATACGCAAATAACAGGCCGTTTATGCATGCGCAACTTTATGTGAATAATGGTCAGGTTACGAACGATCTTCTGCTTCGTGAGCCTGGTAAGACGCCAGATAACACAACGAACGTGATAAACGTGTGGTTTATGCCGGTTGATAATGAGAAGCCGACGATTAGTGCGAAGAGTTATCAGGAGTGGGACGGTAAGCCGTGGGATATTCACGGAAGATGCATGCTTAACGGCGATGTGAATAACTGCAATACAGTTGATGATGATGTTATTACTCTTGATAAGAAAATTTATGCAGGTAATAAAGCTTGGTATGAGGCTGATAATGCAACGATTAATTTACCTGCAGCACTAAAACTAGACGATGATTTCAATGCTTACGAATCTGGCAAATGCACAAGAGAGTGGAAACATGGCGGTATATTTAATAAGCAATACGTCACTTTGTGCCCGAATAGTATAAACAGTAAAGTGCTGGTTAATAATCTGAATGTGTATATTCAAGCGAATAATATTCAGGATTCTAGTGGTAAAACTTCTAGTCCGATGGTGAAGTTTGTTAGTAACGGCGTTACAAATAAACATTTGCTTAGAAGGTTTGTTGAAAAATACAGAAGCACAGATTTAGAAAATCCAAGTGTAAATAAGCAAACTGTATTTACAATGTATGCTGAAACTACGGATAGTGCTGGAAAGCAAAGTGCAAAAACTGTTGTTGGATGCTTTAAGGCTACGTGGACAGACATGGTGAAACCATCTGTTGTTGCGTACGATGGTAAAAGCAATGAATTTGCAAAGTATGATGACTGGCTCAGCAAAGATGGTTCTTCACAAAACCGCGATTATAAAGTTGTCGTTAAATCAGGCTATGGAGCTAAAAGAATGGTAGTTTACTATCACCCTGCTTCAGAGCTTGAGAAACCTGTTACTAGTAATGGTCTTTTTGGCTCTGCTGCAAACTCAAATGAGACTAACTTGGAAACCAGCATTGGTAAAACAATTTCCGTATGCTGGAATGGATCGTGGAGTGTATGCGCTGGTACTTTCAAGCCGAATGAAGTAACGCTTAATCACGATAATGATGGTAATGCTGTTATAACATTCCCTAGTGGTTTCTTAGCTCCAGGAAGCGTGGTTCGAGCACGCAGTCGTCTTGAAGTTGGTCCATGGACGTATATGCCTGGTGTTAGAAGCCCTGAAGATCTTTCCGATGATTCGCTTAATAGAGACGGAAATAAGACTGCAAGAAGCGGTGGAAGTAATCGAAGCGGCGGAAATAGCAGAAACAGCGGAAATACGCGTGCTGCAAAAGGTCGCACTGCAAAAGGTAAAAACTCTTACAAAGACGACGCTAGTTCAGAAGATACTCTTGACGTGCTGCCAATGGCTTACGCAAAAGAAAAGCCTAGCGAAGTATGCCGTCCGGATTACTGGAGCGCAGACAACTGGTCTGGTTTGAAGAAGCCGTCCGACTGTGTGTACTTCGGTGTTACTATGAAGCGTCAAATAGTGCAAATACACCCAATGCTGCTAAGCGGTCACGAGGAGCGCGCAATACGAATGGATTTGCACAGTGAAAACAACTTTGCGGGCGAACCAAAGAAGGGAATTTGGCTTCAAAACGATAGCGAAATCGTTACGAATGAGGATCCAAGGCTTGAGCCTGGTAAAACTATGGTGACTTTTAGGAAGTATGACTATAGTGCTATGGACGATGAGCATAAGCCTTTGAATCCGCCTACCTATAGTGGCCGCCAAGTAGGGAATATACAAGACGTAGCTGTTATGACTCGAGGCTGGAGAAGTCGCGTGCTTGTGCCAAATCCGCGAGAAAATAAGATTACGCGATTTGTGCGATTGCGCGCGCCTGAAAACGTAGATAGTGAGCATGGTGGCGATAGTAAGGGTGCTGCAGACTACTTAGCTGATGCGCCTACCAGCTTCGAAGAAACTAAAGATAATAGTAAGGCTCTGCGCGTAGCTGGGCGTTCGTATGATCCAGGATTCGTTCTTTCGAAAGATAAGAAGTCTCTTCTGTATCTGTATAATGCTTCAACTAAGCGCAACTTTACGCTTAATGATTTGCAATATGTGTTGAAGCTTAAGCGTAACAGTACTCTGCACCCAGCAAACGAGTGTGGAAACTATGTTGATGGAAGTCAATGGGCGTTTGCTGATTGTCAGCCATCCTTGCTGCCAGAAGTAAGAGGTAGCGATAAAGTTGATGGTGAGAAAGGTCGAAACGGCTTCAGCTTTGATTGGAATACGCACTTCTATACGTATAATCCGTCTGAAGACCATAGGTCTGGTGCTAACGGTGCTGCTAACGGCGCTGATAACGACAATGGTGCTGCTGCTGAAGAAGAAACTTGGTATGTAAACGTCATAGATATGATTTCAAAGGGCGGTACCGGCGGTGGATATTCTATTCCTAATAGCTCTGGCGTAACGTCTGAAAGTAGTAATACTGGTCTTTCGCTTACCGACTTCGCTGGTGTTGGCGCATGGGGTAGGTCTGGCAATATTGGATCTGACTTAATTGGTCATAAGGTTCTTAAGAATCCAGATAATGGTTTGTCGGTTATTATGACATATGGCGATAGCTGGGTTGGTGATACTCATAAAACGCGAGGCAAAGAAGGCGGCTGGAATAACGATGCCAACTACGAATTCGTAATGCCTGTGTACCTGGTGCCTGTTGATAACGTTAAGCCAACTTTTGCTGCAACTGCAGGATCGCTTCTCAGTGGTCACGCGGATGCTAATAATCCTTACGTTGTAACGATGGAGGAGAAGGACTACGCTAAGCTCACGGTTAAGGGTAATCCTGTAGAATACAAGGACGGAAAAGTTTCGAAGTCTCAAAGCAAGGAGAGTGGAAAGACTCTGTTTGCGGATGTCCACGACGATTACGACAGTTTCGGTGATCTCAGCAACTTTAGCCTGGTTGCATGCAAAGTCAAGAAGGCTGGCGGCGCAACTGATTTTGACAGCTGCAAGTCAATAATGGGCAAAGATGGCTCCGTGGATACTGCGGCGTTCAAGAAGTTAAAGACTGACGGTGACGGAGTTGAGTACGCTTTGTATGGACACGCAAAAGATAAGTCCAGCAATGAAAGCGACGGCTTTGGTGATAATGGTAACAGAGGCCACTTAGTCGGATACTTCAGCTTTGGTTACTTGGTTCGTCCGGTTGCTCTGCCTTACAGCGGCGGTCAAGCTGCAATATGGTTCAGCTTCATATTTGGCGTGCTGTTGGCGTTGTTCTTGGCATCCGGTGCGTTCGGTAGGCGCGGATGGCTTGGGTCGGTTCTTAGTGGTCACGGATTCGGCGCACTCACTGACAGCAAGCATTGCGACGCTTCTGCAGAAGTGCTTCGAAGCGGCAAGCCGTTCTTCAAACTCAAGTCAAAGTTCAAGTTCAAGTGGCTTCGACGCTGACGCGTAAAATGCGTATGAGTTTGGACTTATAGCGTTTGCGTAAGTCCAAACTCACCCGCGAAACATATTTGCCTGCGACGCAATAGGTTATATACATCTTAATTGCGCGTTATTCAGTCGCGTGGATATTAGTGTGGTAGAGATTTGAGATTTTTCGCACTGAACGAGGTGAACGTCAGAGCCGCAGGCTGCTGATTCACCGAGTGAAGAAGAAAAATCGAAAAATCTCTGCGATAAGGCACGGTTATTAAACATTAAGCACGCAGAGTTTGGGGGATTTCTCTACGAGCACTAAAAGAGGACTGAGAAGCTACATTCTTTAAAGATAGGCGAACACACTAAACTCTTTTAGCAGCCAGAGCGCACGAAGGACGGGACGTGCGAGGAGAGAAATCCCCCGAAACTCGCGCCACGTTAAACAAAATGTAATATAAACTATACTTTCTCATGAAACTATATTCGCCTGCGACGCAATATAATAAAAGTTATGACGCTAGTATCAAGCAAACAGCATGACTTGCAGCATGCGCAATCGCCTATGCAGCAATCAGACCCAATCATTCCGCGCGTGCTAAGCATAGCTGGCACAGACCCAACAGGTGGAGCCGGAATACAGGCAGATCTCAAGTCAATTATGGCGGCAGGCGGTTATGGCATGTGCATACCAACTAATTTGGTTGCGCAAAACACGTGCGAAGTGCGCGAAGTATTCACGCCGCCAGTAAGCTTTTTCCGCACTCAACTTTCATGCGTGTACGACGACGTTACAGTTGACGCACTAAAAATCGGCATGCTTGGATGCACAGAATATATTGAAGCAATGCGAGACTGGATGTGCGATAACCCGGTTCCTGTAAGTGTTCTAGACCCGGTGATGATATCAACTTCCGGGAAGCGCTTGCTTGAGGCGAGTGCTGAAAATGCGATGCGAAACTTTATAAGTTGCGTTGATGTAGTGACGCCAAACGTGCCGGAATTGGCTGCTTTGAGCGAATCGCGAGTTGCGGAAAACTTTGAGGAAGCTTGCAACCAGGCGCGCAAGTTGGCTGCAAAAAATAGCGTTGTTGTAATCGTAAAAGGTGGGCACTTAACTGGCGAAGACGTTGGAAATACTGCGGTTTTCCCGGATGGTGACGCGCGGCACGTACCAAGCGAACGAGTTGAAACAAGCACAACTCACGGAACTGGCTGCTCGCTTTCTTCCGCACTTGCTACGAAAATTGGGCTTGCTTTGCGCGAGGAAAAGAATTTGAGCGATCACGATACTGTACTTTGCGCACTTGAATGGTCAACGGCGTGGCTTCGAGAAGCGATTGCTTCTGGAAGTGAATTACATGTTGGGCGCGGCGGCGAGCGCGGTCATGGACCTGTAAACCACTCCGTGCGAATCTTGCAGCAAACTGCGTGATATTGGCGCGCTGCGTTAGTAACGTATATTTGCGTTTTTTTGTTACTGGCGCAGATTGCATTTTGTGTGCGCTGACGACATGCTTGCGTGTTCGCTTTACTCAGTAATCACGCTTTTAAGCTCACGCGCAACTTTCCCAGCATCCTCAGCGCACATAAGCGCCGACACTGTGCAAACTCCGTCAAGTTCAAGACCTCGAATAGGGAACACTGTGTTCTCGTGAATTCCGCCAATTGCTAACGTTTTTACGCCCATAGAGTGCGCAACTTTCGCCACTTCGTTCACTCCGTCAACTCCCAGCGGCGGCACGTCGTGCGCTTTCGTATGTGTTTCAAAAGCTGCACCAATGCCAATCACATCCGGCAGCGGAACGTCATTTTCTTTGCACTCGCGGTAAGCTTTCTCCATCAAATCCGGTCGAGCGCAAGAAAGCCCAACCATCCACTCTGCCGGCATCGCTTTTCGAGCCTCAACAAACGGCGTATCCTTTTGCCCAACGTGCAAGTTGAAACCAAGCTGAGCTGCGCAATCAACATGATCGTCTATGAATACAGGCACATCGCCGTGCTCAGAATCAATAAGCGCATGACGCAACTTCTTCGCCTTTGCTGAAATTTCAGCGTCGTCGGAATACTTATCGCGCAATTGCACAACTGTAACTCCGCCTTCAACTGACTCTACTGCAACTTCTTCTTCCGGGCGACTTCCCATGCGCGGATCCGTTACCAAATACAGTGTCCAATCAACAGGCTCCACCGTAAACTCAATATTTGTCAAACTAAACATGTCGTTTACGCTAAGAGTTGAAAGCGCATCCATCCACAATGTGCGGAAAGTGCCGGGAGCTGTGGTTTGGCGAGCTGCCCAAGTTCCAGCCGCTGCTGCGTGCACGTGTGCTGCAACAGTTGCTGCGAGCGGACGTTCCGGGTTTGCGCCAACGTATGCTGCAACCAACGCTCCCAAAGCGCAACCGGTTCCAACTACTTTAGTCATAGTTTTATGTCCGCCGGTTACGCGAGCTAAGCAACCGTGAGCGTAAATCGCGTCTTTTTCGCCAGAAATTGCCACTACTGAGCCGTACTTTTTTGCTAATTCGCGCGCGGCTTGAAGAGCATCGTTCACGTTATCGTGAGAATCCACACCTTTGCCGTTGCTCTCTTTGCCTGCAAGCGCCATGATTTCGGAAGCGTTTGCGCGAATTACGGTAGGGTGGTGCTTAATAATTTCGTGTATAAAGCGCGCGCGTGGAGCAAGTGCTGGAACGCCGATTCCAACCGGGTCAAGCACCCACGGAGTATCGGCTTTTTCGCATCCTTCAACAGCTGCGCGCATGTATTCGGAAGTTTCTGGCTGATGGAATGTGCCAACGTTTATGAGCACGCCTGTGGCAATTTGCGCAAGTGCATGCGCTTCTTCTGGGTCGGTTACCATAATCGGCGACGCTCCTGCAGCGAGTAGTGCGTTGGCTGTAATGTCTTGCACGATTACGTTCGTGATGCAATGGGTGAGTGGCTGCTGTGTGCGCACGCGTTCGATACATTGACGCACGTCGTTAAGAAACATGCGGCGGCGTGCGCGTACAGAGAAGCATGTGTCGACTTGCGTTGTTGAGCTTGTGCAGTATTCGTTTGCTTCGTTGCAGTTAGTTGTTTTTTCAGTGTTGCATGTTGTCATAATGTTTCCCTTCGCTAGCACTATCTAGATCAGGTTTTACGGATGTAATCTCAGCGCCGCCCGCGATTTTGCGGCAAATGCGCACTCCGAACCATCCTTCGACTATATCTTTTGTTCGTGACTTACTTTCTTCTGCGTGAGTGTCTGATTTTGCTTGTTTTGGGACACTGATGCAGATGGGTTTCTGCGCTAGTGTCTGATTTTGTTTGTTTTGGGACGCTGGTGCAGTTTGTGTTCTGCGTTCGTGTCTCTGGTTGGTAGTTTCGTGGAGCATTTGCTGGAAAATTCCCGACGTTTCGCAGCGCTTGCAGGAATCTACAAAAATCGCGCCGCATTTTTGCAACTTCTTCTACATATTTTCGCTTGCAACTGTGTAAACATAAATATAAGTAAACAATAGTAGATTATAGAAGTTACGAAAGCGAGATAACATGGCAAACGATTCCATGCTAGAACAAAAGACTCCGCTCACAGCGCGCGAATACGCGACGCGCACAGCAATACGTGCGATTGCAATCATCGCATCTGTTTATGGTATGGCTGCTTCGTGGGAAGGCTTAATGACCTTCACTTATTTTACGAATCTTTCTAACCTGATGATTTGCGTAACTCTTGCTGGATCGCTTTTGCTTGATACAGCTGCGTTTATGCGTGCTCGTAATTCTGTAGATTCAGCAGCGCAGCAAGATTCCGCAGCATCTTGCGCATGGTTCGACTCAAAATCCAACGCTTGGTACATTTTCAAATTCATGATGACTATCTCAATTGCTGTCACATTCACTTTGTACCTGTGTTTCTTAGCACCTACCAATAAGCTTGGTTTCGTTGGCGCTTACATGAATAACGGATGCAGCAGCCTTTGCGTTCACGCAGTTGCGCCGCTTCTTGCAATCGCTGATTTTGTGCTTTTTGATTATCGTTTCCGCTCTACTCGCGCACATTTGTATGTTTCTACTGTTCCGCCTCTTGCTTATGTTGCTTATGCTGCTATGCTTAGCGAGTTTGCTGGTGTTCGTTGGGGTGTTCATGCAATGCGCGCGCCTTATAATTTCCTCAATTATGGCGCTCCTGCTGGCTGGTTCGGCTTCGCACCGCAAACTTTTAATGCCACTACTTTGGGCGTTGGAGTTGCGTATTTGTTAATTGTGTTTACTCTTATTTTTATTGGTGTCGGCAGTGTATTTCTTGCGCTTAAGGATGCTCGCGCTCGTGCAATATTAAAAGAATAGTATTGTTGCGCGCCACTATTGCCTAATTGCTAGAATTAAACGTATGAGTGAGGATACTGCATTACAAGCATTATTTGACGGTACGTTACGCAATTCTTCTGGCAATGTGACTAATACGTTGCTTGTGTATGGTGCGCCGAATACTGGTAAAACGCAGTTTGCTGTGCGCGCAGCAATTTCCGGCTATAAGCGTTGGTCGCATAATGTTACTGCGATGGCTGTGCAAAATCGTGTTCTTGCTTCAAAAATTGACAATATTATTATTCGCCAAATTGGTGTAAGTAAGCAGTCTCGTCCAGTTGGCACTTTGGCTTCTTTGGCTTTTACTATCATTTCTGCTTGCTGTAAGTCAAAGAATAATCCTTCACCTAAGCTGCTAAATGGTGCTGAGCAGGATTCTTTGCTTCGTAAAGTTTTGCGCGCACACATTGAGCATGTTATGCGTGGAGATAATGGTGATTGCAATATATGCGCGCTTTTTAAGGATTATTTTGAAACGTCTCAATGGGTTGTTCCATTAACTTGCGCAGTTTCCGCCGCTTCAGTGCCTTCTGCGCCTTCCGCAACTCCGGTTGCTCAATCAACTTCTTCGTCTCCAGAATTTTTGGCAGATAGATTCGATATTAACAACGCTTTTATGCATCAATTGCGCGATATGCTCGCTCGTTTAGATGAGCTTGGTATTAGCGATTTTGAAAGCGAAAATTCAGTTCTTCGCGCTCTTAGTGACGAGCAATCTTACGCCAATAATAGTGATATTTTACAAACGTCTGTGCTTATTAAACGTAGATTAACTCAATGGCGTTTGGCGTTTGCTTTGCGTGCTGAATATCGAAAAATAATTGCCGACACTTATAAGTCTTCTTTCCGACTTGATGCTTCGCAACTGTTGGTTGAGGGTGCAAAATCTGCGCGCGAATTAGGAGAGCATGGTTTAGTAAATTCTTCTGAAATTCCAGCTCTTCTTGTAGTCGATGATTATCAAGATATTACTTTGGCTGGTTTGAGTTTTATTGAGACTTTGTCGAAGATTGGCACGCGTTTAGTTTTGCTTGCGAATCCGGATGAATCTGTGCAATCGTTTAGAGGAGCGTACCCGGATTATGCAATTTCTGCAGCTTTGGATGAGTTGAATGCTGCTGAGCAAACTTTAGAATATACGGGTCTTGCTGATTCTTGCGAAAATTCTTCCGACGATTCTGCCGATTCTTCTAAAAATTATTCTGCAGATCCAACTTTTGCAAATCATACTCAAGCACCTTCGATGCGTGAATTGCTCGCTTCACGCGTTTCTCTTTCGCTTACTTCGCAATATAAAACAGATGTTGCGCTACCAAATCGCCCTTGGAAAATGCCAAAATTTGTAGGGTCCTTACCGATTGAGCCTATAGAAACCCTCCAAAATTCTAATCTCAATTCAGACGACACTGTTTTTACAGCGTTATATCGTTCACGGCGCGAGGAATTAGATGCTGTTATTTGGCAAATGAAGCAATCTCACGTAAATAATAAGCGCAAGTGGAGCGATATG
The DNA here is from genome assembly GCF_055818055.1 of Gardnerella sp. c10Ua_244. Lineage (NCBI taxonomy): Bacteria > Bacillati > Actinomycetota > Actinomycetes > Bifidobacteriales > Bifidobacteriaceae > Gardnerella > Gardnerella sp. c10Ua_244. Next base: position 503,121 of record NZ_JARFVS010000002.1, on the reverse strand, counting down.
GCGTTAATTGCGCACGACAATTCTACTGTTCGTCTTTTTGGCGAGCAGCTTCGCGCTTCTGGGGTTCCTGTGCGATACTCGTCAGTGACTCGCCCATTAAAAGATGAGCCGTTTGTGCAAGGTTTATTTGCGCTTATTGAACTTGCTCAATTTGCGCAGCACGGTTTTTCTGGAATTGTTGAGCAAGTAAAACATGGTAGAAGTTTGCAAAATTTGGCTTCGTGGGTGCGTTTGCGAGTTCAGAATATTATGGATAGTCCACTTGCTTCGATTACTAAGAGCGATTCTGGATTTTACGGTGATTTAGACGTTGAAATACCTGCGAAGTTATATTCTGTAGATTCGCTTATGCGTTCTCTTTCTTCTCTTTCGGCTGTTTTAATTGAGCAAAATGGTGAAAAGAACAAGAGCTTTGAATCTAATGCTCCTTTGCAAAATCTTGTTCATAACTGGGATTTGTTGCAAAATTCGCTTCATGATGCGCAAAGCAAAGCGTACGTTGAATCTCAAATTTTGGTTGATAATAGTCGTATTGATGGCAGTTCAAATGATCTTATGCCATTATCTCTCGATGCGTGCTATTTGCTTTGTGTAGCAGATGTTGCACGTTCTATAGATGATGATTCTACTGTATTGCAAATATTGCAGAATATGGCTCCTCGAAATCCGCACGTTGCAGCTTTTGTAAAACTGTGGAAAAACGTGCAAATTCTCGCTTCTCGTATGCACAATAATCCTGATTTGAGTAATGCTCAATACGCTCTTGGTGAGGCTTGGAATATTTGTCATGTTGCTGAGCGTTGGCAGCGTATGTCTTTACAGCATAATTCGGAAGGTTATCGAGCTAACGATCGCTTGGATGCTGCAATGCGTCTTTTTGATTATGTTTCTTCATATGTTTCTTCTGATATTTCTTCAATGAATACGTTTGACGATACTTTTAGACAAGAAAATGTTGTAAGTATTGCAGATTTTATAGCTCAAGTTCGTGGCATGGAAATTGAAGCTGATTCTCTTGCTAAAGTAGCACCTGTTCCAGATGCTGTAACGCTTACTACTCCTGCTGGTTCTGTTGGAAAACATTGGAATCTTGTGTGGATGCCTACTTTGCAACAACGTGTGTGGCCAAATCTTGCTTCTCGTAGCACTATGTTTGGCGCAGAAAGTTTAGCGAATATTATTTTACATTCTAAGATTTCTGCTTCTAAATTGACTGTGAATGCGTCACTGCTTTCGAATAATGATAAATCTGCAGTTTTTGCTTCGGAACAGCGCAGTTTTTTGTTAGCTATTACGCGCGCAACAGAGCGTTTGTATATAAGCGCGCAATATAGCGATAGTGCTGTGCCAAGCGACTTTCTTTATTATTATTTGCCTGAAAGATACTACAATAATGAAAATTCGCGCACGTCTTTTACGGAATTTACTACGCCTTTTGCTGGTTTAGATATGGATGCTCGTGGACTAGTGTGTGCTGCTCGTTCGCAAATTTTGCGTGCTTCTTCTATGAAAGAAGAGTTTGGAAATAGTGTAGGTAATGCAGATAATGCAGGTAATGCAAGTAGTCCCGATATTGTAAATAGTTCCAATAGTGAGAATAGTAAGTTTAGAAATGCGATTATTGACGCTGCTCAAACGTTGCAATTACTTAAAGAAAATGGAGTATTTTGCGCTGATCCTTTTGAGTGGGATTTTATGAGCGATGTCGATGACTATGTTGATGAGAAATCTTCTGTTGAAAAAGACAATGAAAAAAATAATGAAAAATATAATGAAAAAGCTGGCTCTGCTAAAAAAGCTAGTTCTGTTGTAAGCTTGTCTCCTTCAGCTGTAGATAGTTTGTGGGCATGCCCTGTGTGCGGATTGCTAAATCGTCAGCTTTTAGGTCCTCAACCCGGCAGTGCAGCAACGTATTTTGGCACGCTCATTCACGAAACTGCAAGATGGGCAAGCGAAAATCAACATTACGATATGCCTGAAACTGAAGTTGATGAAACTGAAACAGCGAATAATTCAGCCGAAGTTGCGAATAATTTAGCCGACTATTCTCCCTACTCTCCGCTTGTGCGCCGCAGTAACGCAATCGCAAATCTTATGGAAAAGTATTACTTAAGTATTGCGCCTGAACTTGCAGATATTCGAGATAGTAAGGAGCATTATTCGGCTCTTGCGCGTGAGAAGAATATTAAACGTGCGTTACATGCAATTGCGCAATATTTTGTCACTTCTTACGATCAATCAACATATGCGCTTAACTCAAAAAAGTCAGAAAACGGCATATTAGAATCTCTTACAAAAAGCGAAAAATCTTTAGAAAGCAGCATAGGCAGATTGCAACAAGCATATTGCGAATTGCAAACAAGCGCGCATTTTGGATTTAATGATATTACTCGCGTATTGAACAATACTTTTAAGAATGCAAGTTTGCAAACCGTTACTACGCATGACTGCTACGAATTGATGGGTGCTTTAGTTGGGGGATGGCCGGATGGCGCAAGTGAAGATATGCAAGTGCATATTCACGGTCGAATTGATCGCATGGAAAAGCGCATCAATTCAGATGGTTCTGAGCATATTCGTTTACTGGACTACAAAACAGGAAAACCTTTAACAGCAAGCGGAGTTTTTAACGATTTGCAGCTAGTTTGCTATCAGCTTGCTTTACTTTTTTCTGATGAGAATCCGCTTATTGATGCGTCGAATGCGCCGATTATTTCACGAAGTGTTCTATTTCACGTTGCTAAGAACGATTATCCTGCTCAAGATCATAACGTTGCTGAAAACGTGTATCAGCCGCCGCTTTGCGTAAAAAATGCTTTCAATAATAATCCGCTTGAGTTACGAGTTGGATTCAAAAATATGGCAAGATTGTTAGATTGTCCGCAGCTTGACGATATTGCGAAGAATTGTCCAGAAAATGTAAGCGAAAACGCTTGGCAGTCGTTTACATCATTAAATCAAAGCGCAAAATGGTCTCTTACTATGATTTCGCGCGTTTGCTATGCTGCTGCGGCAGTTCGTTCGCATAAGATTATTGCGCACCCAACTTCTGAACACTTGAAGTATTGCAACGGAAAACAAGTATGCCCAGCATGCGCAGGTTGTATAGACACTGTATATGAGGTGTTGTAGTTATGATTGATAAAACAAATAAGCAATTTACTCGCAAGAACACCGATAGTGCGGAGCAAGCTGCAGCAATTCAAGCGCCAACAAATAAGAACATGATTATTGTTGCAGGAGCTGGAAGTGGCAAAACGTATACGATGACTCGTCGAGTTATCGACCTTATTGAGCGCGGAGTTGCTCCTGAAAGTATTTTGGGTTTGACTTTTACTAATAAAGCAGCTTCTGAGCTGCTTGCAAGAGTTGCTCAAGCTGTAAGTCAGCATAGTAGCGAAATAAATAAGCTTATCAATAACGGAAATTCCGCATCTTCAAGTGGCTTTTTGAAGCCAGAAGTAATGACATACGATGCTTTTTTCCAGTCAATTGTGCGCCAATATGGTTTGCTTGTTGGATTTGATCAAAATACGCAACCTTTAAGCGATGCAGGTGCGCGCGAATTAATAAAACCGCTAGTAAACGATTATGTTACTAATCATGCGGAAGTGCTGTCTTGGTATAGTTTTGATGCGCTTATTGACGACGTGCTTGCGCTCGCAGCAGATATTTCATGCTCGATGATTGGCATAAATAGCAGGGGAGATTCTATAGATAGCACGTCTAAAGCTGTTCTAGAAATTCAAAAGTGGAATAACGCTTGGATTGAGCATTTGCAAAAAGCAATTAATTGTGCTGAAACTACTGAAATAATTGCAAAAAAGCCTAGCTCTATTAAATTGCGTCGCGGAAAAAACGATTCAGATGAAAAATATTTCGAAAAGTGCGAAAATTACGGAAAAGAATACGTAGAATACCTGAATATTACATTAAAAAATAAGTGTTATGAATCTTGTAATAACTTGCTTGAAGCTGCTGAGAAGCGCAATGTATTACTTGAATTAGTTTTGGCTTTTGACGCAGCAAAGCAGCGCGCAAATATGGCGCAATTTAGCGATTTTACTATTGCTGCATACCGTTTGGTGACGCATTTTCCTTCTATTGCAGAGCAGTATCGCCGCCAATACAGCCAAGTTTTGCTTGATGAATATCAAGATACTTCTACAACTCAAGCAATGCTGATTGCAACGCTGTTTCATAAAAAAACTAACGGTGTGGAAGAAGCTAGCGTTGCTGCGAAAACTAGCGAAAATCAAGACTTTTTAACTACTCAACAAACGCATATTGCTGCAGTAGGTGATCCGTTCCAAGCTATTTACTCGTTTAGAGGAGCTAGTTCCGGAGCTTTCAGAAAGCTTGAGCAAGCACTAAATATCGACCAGTCAAGTGAGTTTTCTCTTACTAGAACGCGACGCAATTCGCAGCTTATTTTAAAAGCTGCAAATTCTATTACGAAACCTTTGCGAGTGCCTGCGCTTCGCCATAGTAGTTCACTTGCTACAGAAGTAGAAGTGAAAAACTTGCAATACTTAGATAATGCGCCAAAAGGTACTTTTAGTGTGTTAAATATGCCTACGCAATATCAAGAAGTAGAAGCCGTTGTGCGTTTTGTAAAATATGTAAAACATAATGCGCTATCTGAAAACGACGATACTAATTCTGCATCTGCTCGAGTTGCAGTTCTTTTCCGTAGTAAAAATAATATTCCGTTATATGAAGAAGCATTACAAAAAGCAGGTTTACGCACTCTTACTGTTGGGTATTCTGCATTGCTTGAAAAACCAGAAATTCGAGATGTTTTAGCTCTTCTTTCTGTTGTTGCAGATCACACAAATACTCAAGCTTTGATGAGATTGCTTGCAACTCCTCGTTTTGCGCTTAATACTGATGATTTGGCTGCTATAGCTAATATTGCAACATCAAAGAATATCGAATATGTTTTTCGTGCTTTAGTGCAAGCAGGTTTAGTAGACGCTGAAACTCCTCGCTCTAAGTGGTCGCAAGTTGTTCGAGAACAGCAATCTCAAGCTTCGCAAACCAATAGTATTCATGGTGGAGTTTTTGTGGCGGATGTTTTGCTTGAAGCATACGAAACTCAACTAAGCGAAGAAGCAAAAAATAACGACAAAAACGACAAAAACGACAATAATTTGCTTTCTGAGCTAAAAAATAATTTAAGCTCTAAAGCTTATGTAGCAGTGTTAAGAATAGGGCAAATGATTCATGCAATACAACGTGCTCAATCTGGCTCTTTGCAAGATATTATGCGCGTTGCTGTAGAAACGCTTAACGTTGATATTGACGTTGCGCTATCTCGTGCGCTTATGAATGATACTTCCTCTAATGCAACGCTTCTTGACGATATGCACTCTACTGTCGATTCTATTTGTTTACTAGCAGACGCGTATTTGCAAGAAATGAGCGATTTTACAACTCCTACTTTGCATGGGTTTATGTCTTGGATTTTCAATATAGACAAAATTAACGATCAACCTTCTTCAGTGGATGAGGCTGCGGATGTCGTATTGATGACTATTCACCAATCGAAAGGTTTGGAATGGCCTGCTGTAGCGATAGTTGGGCTTAATGAAGGCGCGTTCCCAAGTAATCAAGGCGATAATTTGCGCGTAATAGCAACGCAACAAAGTGGCGTGTACAGGGAAAGGGCATACGCAACGCTCGAAGTTGCTTCAAAAGTGCCTGTTTCTATGAGAGTGGATGCAAACATATTGCCAAGATTCCCTCACGATGTTGATCTTGAAACTAGCATGGAACCTCAAAAATCTTTGAAAAATATGTTAACTGTAGACGATATCGACGCAGAAGTTTATGGATCAAGAGCTAGAGAAATGTTTGATTTGGCAGAAAAATTCCATGAGCATGAGCAGGCTCCAGTAGAAGCGATTCCTTCAGAAGCTAGCAAAGTGTATGACGCTGTGATGAAAACTGGCACATTGCCTCTTTCACAAGTCGAAGAGCGTGGGCGCGCTTTGCATATTGACGAGCGTCACCTTATGTATGTTGCTTTGACGCGTGCTAAATTCGCAGCATTGCTCACTTGCAGCCAGTCTAATGCTATGAGCGTTGTTGAGAATAAAGAAAATTTTGCCAATAGTGCAGCTTCTTCTGTAGATGAATCTTCAAATATTTCAACTTCTAGAGTTAAAAAACCTTCTGTTTTTTGGCAGGAAATGTATGATTCAATGCGCGGATCTGAAGAATCTCCGGTTCAGGTCACAGCTAAGGTTTCAGATTCTTCAAATCAAGTAGGTTATGTTGTAGGGGAGTCAGCTTCGCAACTTGCGCAATTATTTAGCGAGGAAAGCACTATTCCAACTGAAGATAATGAGAAACAATTATCTTGGCCGAGTGCATCTAGTGAAGCTATACGTAGTGTATTGCAAAAATCTGCGCAAGACGTTGTAAATTCAAAAATGAGTAATCAAATTTCTGGTATTTCAAAAGATAATTCTTTGCTTTACAAAGCTCAAGCTTTGCTACAAGATGCAGATTTAATGCCGAAAATTGATTGGTATCACAACATTCAAGAGTTGAAAAACAGAGCAGAGCAGCTTTCTAATGTTGAAAATGTCAATGTGACTGCTGTGCAAAGACGCGCTATGTTTCGTAATGATTATTCGCGCGCGAATGAAGATTTTGATGATGCGGATGCTAAGCGTTTGCGGAAGGAATGGATGGCAATTATTCGCCCTATTCCTAGCGTTTCTTCGCCTGCTTCTGATTTGGGAACGCGTTTTCATGCTTGGGCTGAACAGTTTGTAAAAGCTGGTTGCGTGAATAAAAATTCTATTCAGTATGACGTTGATGAAAACGTTGATGAGAATGCTGTTGAGAACGTTGCTGAAACTTGCGAGAATATTTCGCAAAATGCAAAATCTTCGGAGCGCAAATTGTTGATATGGAAGCAGCGTTTAATAACATCAAAATGGGCGCATCGCCGTCCTATAGCAGTAGAGCAGCCGATTGTAGCTCATGTTCCAGAATTAGGCGATCAAATTATTAATGGCAAAATCGACGCAATATTTGCAGGTGGTTTAAATCCAGAAGATCCAAGCAAATTGTACACGATAGTCGATTGGAAAACCGGAAGAAAACCAACCAAATCACAAGATATTGCGCTTAAACTTGGCCAGCTTGACTGGTATCGTCTGCTTTTGTCTCTTATGACTAAGGTTCCGCTTGATGCTATCGATGCCACCCTTTATTATGTGAACATATCGGATGAATGTGAACGGGAAATTCATGCCGAGCAAAAAACGAAAGATGAGATCCTTGCCGAGTTACACTCTGACACGTTAATCTCCCTCGATGATGATGACGCATAAATGTTGCTATTGCAATCATTTTGTCGCAATTTATTTGCTGCAATTTTTGTTTGCTGTAACGTATTTTGCGCCGCGATTGAAACGCATCGTGAATCACTTCGAAAACGTGCAGATTCCTCGTGCAGTGTGTGTGGGCGGGCATACGCACAACATCGATTTGAGTATGAAGTAAGGAAGAATCATGACTGTTGAATTTCGTTCTGTAAAACTCAGTGATATTGATGCAATGGTTAAAGAATATGAACGTACTTGGGGTATTGCGCAAAAAGTTGGGAAAGATGCTTCGTTAAGTCTTTCTCGAAGATGTGTGTTGCATTACTTAGAACCTTCAACGCATGGTACTATTGCTGAAATAGACGGTAAGTTTATGGGTCTGCTTTTGGCGCGAGTTTTTGACGCACCTGTTTTATTTCCAGAAGTAGGGAGAATGCTTCGCGAGCAAGAAGTCGCAATGAAAGAAAATTGTGACAAAAACTATGCTCTCGCTTTAGAAGAAGCGTACGGCATGCGCGCGTTGGAAACTAAACTTGAAGCGAAATCTCATATCAATAATTTAACTCAAGCGGAATTGGAGCTTTTCCTTGTTTCTCCAGATGCTCGTGGGCATGGTGTCGGTGGAGGCTTGTGGAAGCGAACAATGCATATGCTAAGAAATAACGGAGTAAATCGTTACTATTTGCATACTGATTCAGCGTGTGACGTAAGCTTTTATGATTATCACGGGCTTAGAAGAGATGCTTCTTTTATGCGCTCGGATCATCCTTATGAAGCTAAGAACGTGAAATCTTTGGTGGATGACTTGTATATTTACTCAGGTGAGCCGAGAGTTCGTTCAAAGCAAGCAAATGCTCGTTCTAAAACGCGTTAATAAAAATATGCAAATGTATAACGTTGCGTGACTTGCTTGACAAAAAGGAGCAAAGAAATATATGTCGTCCCAAACGGCAACTAAGAAAGCATCGGTATTTTCTCAATATTCTAGATTATTTTCATTTAATGGAGCTAAAGCGTTTTGTGTAGCAGGCGCGATTGCGCGTTTGCCAATGTCTATGATTGCGTTGGGAATTGTTCTTGCATTAAACCATTTGTATAACAACTGGACTATTGCTGGAGCAATGTCTGCGTCGTATGTGCTTGCACAAGCTGCGGTAACTCCTGTGTATGCTAAGCTTTTTGACCGTTTTGGTCAGCGTAAAGTTGGAGTTATTGCGCTAAGTGCACAAGTAATCGCTATGATTTCTTTTGCATTTGCAGCTTTATTTAAGGTTCCTCTTGTTTTGCTTTTTGTGTTAGCAATTGTGATGGGCGTAACTCAGTTTGCTTTTGGCGCGTTGGTGCGTACTCGTTGGGCTTATACATTGCGTGCAGAAGATGACGATTCTTTATTAAACGTTGCTTATGCGTTGGAATCTGGTATCGATGAAATTGTGTTTATATTAGGACCTATTTTGGCTGCGTGGTTAGCAACTTCTGTGCACCCTGTTTCGCAATTATTCGTGCCAGTATTTGCAAGTGGATTGGGCGGAGCTTGGTTCTTTTCTCTAAAAAATACTCAACCTGCTGTGCTCAAAGTAGTGGAAGTTCCAACTGCTGCAGCTGAAGATGTTGATGTATTAATCGCTTCTCAAAAAGAAGATGAAATTTCCAAAGATTATGTGGCATCTCAAAAGCAAGAAGCGAAACGCTCATTTGTAGACAAATTTAGTCTTAAGCAATTGCATAATCATCGCTCAAAAAAGCGCGGTAAAAACGTGCTGCTTTACCGCGGCATTATCCCGCTTGTGCTCATGTTTGTTGTATTTAATATGAGTTTTAGTGCATTTGACGTGTCTGTAACAGCTGCAATGAAAGCTCAGGGGCTTGATCATTTCATTGGTATGCAGTTGGCATTGTTTGCATGCGGTTCGCTTGTGGGAGCGATTATTTTTGGATCGCATAAATTCCGCGGTTCTAATTGGTCGCATCTGATTGTATTTTTGACTGTTCTAACTGTCGGATTTATGCTTATGAGTCTTAATATTGACAGACTTATGTTTATGAGCGTTTTTGAAGTGCTTTCTGGCTTATGCGTTTCGCCAATTTTTGCTACTGGAAATCTTATTGTGAAAGCAACTGTTCCTGAAGAATCGCTTACGGAAGGTCTTTCATGGCTACCAACTGCGTCTGCTGTTGGCTGTTCTTTAGGCTCGATGGCTGCTGGAGCTGCAATCGACTCGTGGAATTCGCATGCCGGAATGATGGTTCCATGGATCTCAACAATGGCAGCTATACCTATCGCCACGCTTGGCTGGTTTATTGTAATGGTGCTTAAAAAGCGACATTAACTGCGCACGTGTGTAAAGTTTCTGCCGTTTTCTCGCTTTAATCCGATCGAAATTTTACAGCTGCGTAAAGTTTCTGCCGCTTCAGTGACAAAAGCTGAGTTGAGTCCTAACGGTACACTAGAAAGAAGTGCGCAATATCGCAAGATGTAGTGAGATGAATATGAAAATAGAATATGATGAACGTACTGAGGAAATTCTTGCTGAAGTAGTACGCGATGCGTTGCAATCTGACGCTGATAATATGCGTTCTCTTAATAACCAAGAATCTTCTGCGTCGTCTAAGCAAATTCGACAGTCGGTGAAAAAAGTGAATAAAAAAATGTCTGCTGATACTTCAACTAAATCAGTATCTACTAAAGATGTAAAAACTGCTAAAACTAAATCAACTAAAAAAGCTAAATTCAACAAAGAAACTAAAACAGAAAATGCAAAGTCATCAACTCGTAGAACAGGAAATGTTCTTCCTCCTGTAGTTAACGATCAAAGAGAAGGTGCTCTTATTGCGCCGCCAAAGTATCGTAAAGGATCAATGCGAATCGTACCGCTTGGCGGTTTGGGTGAAATCGGCCGCAATATGAACGTAATTGAATATAACGGTCATATTTTGCTTATCGATTGCGGTGTGCTGTTTCCGGAAGAAGAGCAGCCTGGCGTTGATTTGATTTTGCCTGATTTCCACTATATTCAGGATCGACTTGATAAGGTTGAAGCTTTAGTTTTGACGCACGGTCACGAAGATCATATTGGTGGTGTGCCGTATCTTCTTAAGATGCGTCCGGATATTCCGCTGATTGGTTCTAAGCTTACTTTGGCTTTTGTTGAAGCAAAGTGCCAGGAGCATCATATTGAGCCGAAACTTACTCGCGTTGAAGGCCGCGATAAGATGAAAGTAGGTCCGTTTAATCTTGAGTTTATTACGGTGACGCACTCGATTCCGGACGCGCTTGCTGTTTGTGTTAAAACGCCTGCTGGAACTTTGATTGATACTGGCGATATTAAGCTCGATCAGCTTCCTCTTGACCATCGTATTACTGATTTAGTTGAGTTTGGTCGCTTAGGTGAGCAGGGCATAGATTTGCTTATGGCTGATTCCACTAATGCTGAAGTTCCAGGATTTGTAAAGCCTGAAACTTCGATTGGTCCGGCTTTGGATCGCGCTTTTGCTGAAGCTACGCGCAAGATTATTGTTGCTAGTTTCTCAAGCCACGTGCATCGCGTGCAGCAAGTGGTTGACGCAGCTCACAAGTTTGGCAGAAAAGTTGTGTTCGTTGGCCGTTCGATGGTTCGCAATATGTCAATTGCTGCGGATTTAGGCTACTTGCATATTCCTGAAAACACGGTTGTGGACTTAAAGCAGGCCAAGGATGTTCAAGACGACAAGCTCGTATACATGTGCACTGGTTCACAAGGCGAGCCTATGGCTGCACTCGGGCGTATTGCAGATGGCAATCACCGAGATATTACTGTTAATGAGTTCGACACTGTTATTCTTGCAAGTTCGCTTATTCCAGGAAATGAGCACGAAGTTTATAAGGTTATTAACAAGCTTGTGCAGTTGGGTGCGCGCGTAATCAACAAAGATAACGCTGCAATTCACGTGTCTGGTCATTGCAATGAAGGCGAGCTTTTGTACTTGTACAACATTGTGAAGCCAAAGTGCGCCATGCCAATTCATGGTGAGCATCGTCACTTGGTTGCAAACGGATTGATTGCAGTAAAAACTGGCGTTGAACCAAATAACGTTGTGCTTGCTGAAGACGGCGATGTTGTGGATTTGTATCATGGCAATGCTGCAGTTGTTGGTTCTGTACCATGCGGTTACGTGTATGTTGATGGTGATTCTGTTGGTGAGCTTACAGATGAAGAGCTTGAAAAGCGCAGAATTTTGGGCACGGAAGGTTTCGTATCGAGCTTTGTTGTAGTTGATACAGAGCACGCTGACGTTGTTTCTGGTCCAAAGATTTTCTTGAATGCTGTTGCTGAAGACGAGGCTGATTTTGAGAAGGTTCGTCATCAAATTGTTGAACAGTTGCAGGATGCGATGATGCGCGGTGAGTACGATACTCATAAGTTGCAGCAGATTATGCGACGAACTTTGGGTAGTTGGGTTGCTCGCGCTTTGCGCAGGAAGCCAATGCTTGTGCCGGTAGTTGCGGATATTTCGGAAAATAATCAAGAATAATCAAAAATAAAGAAAATATTCGCAATTATTTGTAAATAGCTAAAAATAATCGTAAATATAATCAAAAATAAGAAAAATATAAGGAAGGTACAAAATATGCCAGGAGCAAATCTGACTCGCGTAGAAGCTCAAGAGCGTTTCGACGCTATCCAAATGCCAATTCACTACGATGTTGCGCTCGATTTAGGAAAAGGCGGACGTGATTTTACTTCGCGCACGAAGATTGAGTTCGATGCTAAAGCTGGTAGCGCAAGCTTCCTCGATTTAATTGCAAACAGCGTAGAATCTGTGGTGTTAAACGGTACCGCTCTTGACGTTTCTAAAGTTTTTGCAGACAGTCGAATTGAGCTTGCAAATTTGCTTGAGCATAATACCGTAGAAGTTGTAGCAAACTGCCAGTATTCCAACACGGGCGAAGGTTTGCACAGAAGCGTGGATCCTTCCGACGGAAACGTTTATTTGTATACTCAGTTCGAAGTGCCGGATGCTCGCCGCGTTTATGCTGTGTTTGATCAGCCGGATTTAAAGGCTGTTTTTGACTTTACGGTGGACGCTCCAGAAAGTTGGATTGTGACTTCCAATATGCCAGTTAAAAGCGAAACTGCGATTGAAGGCCGCGAAACTGAAGCAGGCACTTTGGAAAATGGCGCTGTAGAAGGCATGAAGCGTTGGGTATTCGAGTCAACTCCAAAGATGAGCTCCTACTTAACTGCTATCTGCGCAGGCCCTTACGCGCAGTGGCACACAACTTACAACAATGAAGACGGTCGCGTAGTTCCAATGGCAATGTACTGCCGTCAGGCACTTAAAGACGCTTTTGCAAAAGACGTTGACTACTTGTTCGATATTACGAAGAAAGGTTTTGCTTTCTACGCTAAGACTTGGGGAGTGCCGTATCCGTACGCAAAGTACGATCAGATTTACGTTCCAGAATATAACGCTGGAGCTATGGAAAACATTGGTATGGTCACGATTCGCGACCAGTACGTGTTTGAATCCAAAGTCACGGACGCTTATGCTGAGCGCCGCGTTGTAACAGTTTTGCATGAGCTTGCACACATGTGGTTCGGCGACTACGTGACCATGAAGTGGTGGAATGATTTGTGGCTTAACGAATCCTTCGCAGAATTCACTTCTACTCTTGCAACTGCTGAAGCAACCGAATGGCATGACGCTTGGAGCACTTTCAATTCCGGCGAAAAAAGCTGGGCACTTAATCAAGATCAGCTTCCAACAACGCACCCAATCGTGGCTCCAATCAACGATTTGAATGACACTTCCGTCAACTTCGACGGCATCACTTATGCAAAGGGTGCTTCTGTATTGAAGCAACTCGTAGCGTATGTTGGTCGCGAAAAGTTCTTTGAAGGAATCCACAACTATTTGAGTAAGCATGCATACAGCAATGCAACTTTGGCTGATTTGTTGCACGAGTTAGAGCTTACAAGCGGCCGCGATTTGAAGGCTTGGAGTGCTCAATGGCTTGAAAAGGCTGGAATTAATACGATTTCTACTGAAGTCGAAGAAGCAGGTGACGGCACTATTGCTTCCTTGCGTTTGCATCAGAGCGCGCCAGCTGAGCATCCTGTTCTTCGCGCACACCGTTTGGCTGTTGGATTCTACAATGTAGACGAAGCAACTGGTGAAATTAAGCGCACAAAGCGAATCGAACTTGACGTTGACGGCGAAGTGACGGAAGTTGTTGAGGCGCGCGGCGAGAAAATGCCTGCGCTTATTCTTGTAAACGACGACGATTTAACTTATACGAAGCTACGTTTTGACGCAAAGTCGCTTGAATTTGCTGCAGAAAACTTGTATCGTTTCAAGGATTCTTTGACTCGCTCGCTTATTTGGCTCGCATTGTGGGATATGACTCGCGACGCAGAATTCCCAGCAGAACGCTTCGTGGAACTCAGCCTTAAAGCTTTGGCAACCGAGCGTGAATCAACTACTTTCCGCTATGCTCTTGGTCAAGTGAAAGTAACTGCAAGCCACTACGTGGTTCCAGAGCGTCAAGCAGAAGTCGCAAAGCATGTTGCTCACGAATTGTGGCAGTTGGCTTTGGCAGCTTCTGCAGGTTCCGATGAACAATTCCAGCTCGTTAAGGCTTATCTTGGATACGGCGAAGTTGGAGATGCTGAGTTTGTGCGTGTAGCTAACGGTTTGCTCGACGGTTCTGTGAATCTGGAAGGCTTGGGAATCGACAACGACTTACGCTGGAGCATTCTTATTGCGCTCGCAGGTGTGAACGCTTTGGACGAAGCTGGAATTGACGCGGAACTTCAAAAGCGCGACACGACTGAGAATCGCGAATACGCTTACCAGGCTCGTGCAGCTCGCTCAACTGCAGAAGCTAAGGATTGGGCTTTTGAACAGGCTTTGCGTAATCTCGATTTGACGAATATGCAAATGGGCGCTGTGGTTGCTGGCTTTGCAAGCACTGCTAAAGGCGATTTGGTTAAGCCTTACGTTGATCGCTACTTTGCTGAAGTTGAGTGGATTTGGAAGAACCGCACCTTCCACATGGCTGAAGCTTTGATCGAAGGCTTGTATCCTGTGTATGCGCCGGTTGAGGAGCTGGTTAAGCACGGTGAAAAGTGGCTTGAGGCTCATGCTGATGCAGATCAGGCTTTGCGTCGCATGGTGCTCGGCAGCCTTGATTCTTCTCGCCGCACGCTTAAGGTACAGCATTACAACGCTTCCTTGTGCTAGTGCCTTAATTAATGTGGCGCGAGTTTTGCGCGACGACCTGCTTTCGCGCAGCATTGTGCGCGCGAAAGCAACTCGGAGCGTGAGCTTGCTCAGGTGGAAAGTCCAGTGGACTTTCCACGCAAGCTCAGCAGCGAGAGCGTTAACCGCGCGAGCGTTGGCCAATTTGTGGAACATTTTCCGGAGTTTTTCCGGCTTTTGTACCACAACCATGTGCGGAGAAATTTTTTATAGCGCGTTATGTAATGTTACGAGTAAGATGGCAAACAGTGTGTGACGCGCTAGTATGCGATGTTGTTTGCTTGCGCGCAGGATGAAGTGATTTTTGCGAAAGAGGCTTTATTATGCCAAGAATGTTTGGTACTGACGGTGTGCGTGGATTGGCGAACCGAGATTTAACAGCGCAACTTGCGTTAGATTTGGGTGATGCTGCAGTGCGCGTTTTAGGGGATAAGCACGCGCCGGTTGCATCTAGCTCTAATGAAAGCGAGACTTCCTCTCACGCTCGCCGTCGCGCGCTTATTGGCAGAGATACGCGTGTTTCTGGTGATTTTCTAGCTTCTGCTCTCGCTGCTGGCATGAGTGCTGGCGGTTTTGATGTTATTGATGCTGGAATTATCCCAACTCCTGGCGTTGCTTTCCTCACTTCCGTGCTTAACGTTGAAATGGGTGCTGTTATTTCTGCGTCGCATAATCCTATGCCAGATAACGGTATTAAATTCTTTGCGCGCGGAGGTTTTAAGCTTCCAGATAGCAAGGAAGATGAGATTGAGACTGTGCTTGGTCAAGATTGGGAGCGTCCAACTGGTGCTGGTGTAGGTCGAGTCAGCCATGATACTACTACAGCTACTAACTTGTATATTGATCATTTAGTTTCTGCTGTTGCGCCTTTAAGCAATGGTTCTACTACGCGTCCAAAGCCTCTTGCAGGCTTGCGTGTTGTAGCAGATTGCGCGAATGGTGCTACTTCTGTTGTTGCTCCTGAAGCTCTTCGTCGCGCTGGTGCGGAAGTAATCGTAATTAACGCTTCTCCTGACGGCTACAATATTAACGATCACGCAGGCTCGACTCATCCTGAGCAGCTGCAAGCCATGGTTAAAGCTTCTAAGGCTGATTTAGGCGTGGCTTTTGACGGTGACGCCGACCGCTGCTTAGCTGTTGACGAGAACGGCAATATGGTTAATGGCGATCAAATTATGGGTATTCTTGCTCGCGCAAAGCAGGCTGAAGGTAAGCTGAATCACGATACGCTCGTTGTAACTGTAATGAGCAATCTTGGCTTAAAGCTTGCGCTCAAAGATATGGGCATTTCAACAGTGCAAACAAACGTCGGCGATCGCTACGTTCTTGAAGAAATGCTTAAGCATGATTATTCACTCGGCGGCGAGCAGTCTGGTCACGTTATTAATCGCGAATTTGCAACAACCGGTGACGGTACGCTTACTGCTTTGACTTTGTGCCGTGAAGTTGTTCGTTCAGGCAAGAAACTTTCGCAAATGGCTGCAGACTTCCCGCAGCTTCCGCAAGCTCTTGTAAATGTGCCAAATGTAGATAAAATGGCTTCGAAAACTAACGCAGCTGTGCTTGCAGCTGTTGAGAAAGAATCGAAGCTTCTTAGAGATACAGGTCGCGTGCTTTTGCGTCCTAGTGGCACAGAGCCGCTTGTGCGCGTTATGTGCGAGGCTGCAACTCAAACTCAGGCAGATGAGGTTTGTGCTCGTCTTGCTCAAGTTGTGGTCGATAATCTGAAGCTATAAGCTTACTTATTTTTTGCGCCTGCTATTTGCTTACATTTCAGTCGGCTCTAGCAGTGCGCAAATAATTTTGATACACTTATATCTTTAGTGCGGCTTTCAAATTCTGCTCGCAGCATGTAGATTTTGTATGTTTTCGCGTTACTGTGCGCGTTACTTAAAACGGTGAAAAGGAGTCCTATGTTTACGCATCACGCAAGTGTTGATACTAAGCTCAGTCGCGCTGTTGAGCGCTTGCTTGATTCCGCTACAGAAGACGGCATTTTGCCGATTGTGCAAGCAGGTGAGCCTGTTCTTCGCCAGCGCACTGTGGCATATGACGGCCAGCTTACACGTGCTACTCTCACAAAACTTATTTCTCTTATGCACAGCACAATGCTGGAGGCTCCAGGCGTAGGTTTGGCTGCTCCACAGATTGGTTTAGGTCTTGCGATTGCTGTTATTGAAGATCATGTTCGTGACGATGAGGATGATCCTCGTGACATTGCAGAGCTTCCGTTTAGAGCTATTATTAATCCTCATTATGAGCCTATTGGTACGCAAACTCGTAGTTTTTATGAAGGTTGCTTAAGTGTTTCCGGCTATCAGGCTGTACGTCAGCGTTGGCTTGATATTCAGGCTACTTGGCAGGATGAGGACGGCAAACAACATTCCGAGCGTTTGCATGGTTGGCCTGCGCGTATTTTCCAGCACGAAACGGATCATCTTCGTGGTGAACTTTATATTGATCGTGCAGAAATGCGTTCGCTTTCCACTGATGAGAACCTTGAGGATTACTGGGCAGATGAAGCAGTTCCTGTAGCTGCTGCTCGCACGCTCGGTTTTGCAATATGATTTTAAAGTTTTAAAAATTATTGCAGTGTCGTTTTGTGCATTTCAATAGTAGTTATAGAATACTCATGTGTGTTTTTGTAATTTACTGCTTAAACGCGTGTATTTACTACATTGAATAAAGGAGAGAAAAATGAAGGTTTGTTCTCAATGTGGTACAGCAAACAACGATTCCGCAAAGTTCTGTAAGGGTTGCGGTAATAATGTTGAAGCCGCTCAACCAGTAGCTCAACCAGTAGCTCAGCCTGTACAACCTGTGTCTCAGGCTCAGCCAATGGCTCAACCAATGCAGCCAATGCAACCTGTGTCCCAGCAGCCAGCTCAGCCAATGTTTGTTCAGCAGAATCCGCAAATGACTCACCCAACTCAACCGGCTCAACCGATGATGCAGCAGGCTCCAGCAATGCAAGGTGCTCCTCACTATACTCAGCCAATGAATCAGATTAATTCTGAACAGATGGTGGACTTCTTCCATTGGCTTATTAGCGCAATTAAGAAGCCTTCTCAGCAGTACCATGTATCTAGCTTGTACGCTGTGCTTGTGTTTGTAATTAGCGCTCTTGTATCTGCAATCCAAACTTATTTCACGGTTCAATCTGGTGCCAACATTTTCAACTCTTTTACTAAAGTTGGCACTAACTTACTTTCGTCAATGTCGGAGCGTTCTATTTCTGCTCCACGAGTTTCCGTGCCTATTTCTGTATTCATTGCCGCTTTCTTCGCAGCAATGATTAGCGTTTACATGACATTCGTTGTGGCTTTGATTGGTGCAAAGATGTTTGGTGACCCAATGTCTGCCAGCCAGTTGCATGTTCAGTTCGCTCAGAAGATGGTTCCGATTGTAACAATTCAGATTTGCGCAGCATTGCTTGGCATTCTTACTCTTTCGACTCCGTCTGTGTTCTTGCAAATCTTTGCAGGATTCTTGACAATGCTTCTTCCATTCTCCTTTGTATCTCACGCTGAATGCACGCGTAAGATAGATCGCGAATGGTTGTGGGTTATTTACGTGTTGGTGGCTGCGATAATTCTTATTATCGTATTCTGCGTCACTATGGGAATCGTAACAAGTGCTATTTCTTCCGCAATATACGGAGCTTTATTGCACTAAAAGAATTTTGCTAATCTAATTAAATAATTCTATAAAAGCTTTTTAATAGAGTGTTTTTCGTAAAATTTGCGTCAGTTTAGCAAAATAACTTAAAAATAAAAATAACTTGGAAAAATTTTATTTCAAAAGTGCTTAGCGTATGAATAATATGCTAAGCACTTTTGTGAAATATTAGGAGTTAATATGAATTGCACTCAATGTGGAAGCCCTATAGATAGTGGCTCAACGTGGTGCTCAAATTGTGGCGCAAAAGTAGAGGATAATGCACAGCAGCCAATGGCGCAGTTTAATCAGTATGAATCTCAAGCGCAGCAGTTTGCTGTAAATACGTATCAGACGCAAACTAATAACACCGTTTTGCCAAATAACGTAAATAACGTAAATAACGCGAATTTTTCAAATAACTCTAATATAGCTTCAGTAAAGATGAGCAAAAAAGAATAAAATCATCCTTATCATAATTGGAGTTTTTAATGGTAGCTCTTGGTGCTGCATATTATGCAATTCAAAACTATGTTTATTCTCCAGAAGCTACAATTAAACAATACGTGAACGCTTTGGAAAGCGGAAACTTTACAGAAGCAAGCAAACTTGTTGACTGGTCTCCTAGCGATATTCAAGAAGGTTCTCGCATCCTTTTGACTAATGAAGTTAGCAGCAAAACTAAAAATCGTATTGAAAATCCAGTAATTACCAACATTAGCTTTGATTCCAGTGTAGTCTCCTACAGAATTAATGGGAAAGAGAATAAAATGTCGCTTCAAGTCTCTTATCCTAAAACTGAGTGGCTTATATTTAAGTCATATAAGCTGTATCCTCGTGTAAACATTATGTATTTAGATATTCCAAACAGGATTAAAAAATCAAAGTTAACGTGCTAGCAAGAAGCTAGAGAAGAAAATTACCAGTGCTGTTAAAAGCAAATTAAGCAGTGCATTAGTGCATCAAATGGATCAGCAGTCCCTGCAAAGATTTGTGTTTTTGGCACCTCCTTGCGTAAGAAGAACTTAGGATTCTTTACATCCTACGACTATTCATATTCAGATGTTAAGAGAAGTGTTAACGGATATCCTAAACTTACATCCATTGATCCAGAAAGTGGAAGTTTCTCTACAGAAGGATTTGAAGAAACTGTAGAGTTCCGTCGTCAGGCTAGTAACGAAGACGAATGGCATGATGGTAATTCTGTAAGCAGATTCTACATCAACAGATCATTTAAAATCAAAGGCAACGACGTAAATATTAAGTTTGAGAACAATACATATCAAGAACAATATTACTAAGGATAAGTATTAAATAAAACTCGTTGCCGCTTTGGACACTCGTGCAGCACTCCGACCTGCCTGAATGCTGTGTTAGTAACAAAAAGCCGACCCCGCAAAATCGTAGGGTCGGCTTTTCGTATGTCGATTATAAGTGCGTATATGCTATACTGGCATATCGTATGTTCGCATACTATATAAAGTTATTTTTCAATGAAGAAAGGTAGTCGATGACGTTTATCTCTCGTGCAATACGCTACATTCTGAGGAAACGAATAAAAACAGCGATAGTTTTCATTATTGTATTTCTTATTTCGACATTGTTATTTTCTACTTCTGCAGTTTCAAGTGCTGCAGGTAGAGAAGGAGAAAAAGTTGAAGCGCAAGCAGAGTCTAGTTTTGTGCTCGCAAATAACCCTCAAATAAACCCTGGAACTCCTAGAGGAGCTGGAACTGTAAAACCTAAAGATGTACAGGCAATTGCAAAATTAAATGGAATTGCTTCCTACGTTGTTCGACAAAATGTAACAGCGGATTTAGTTAATGCTAAAGCGGCAAGAATTCCAGGCGTTCAGGATTATGATCAAAAGCGCGAGCAGCAGTTTGGAAATGCCGTTAATATTGAAGGGACGAATGACTCTACTGGTTTAAATACTTTTAAAACAAAAGCAATAACTATGTCTAAAGGCAAGCATCTTATTGCTAATAACGTTCATGCATCACTGATTCATGAAGATCTCGCTAAAGCTAACGGATTACATGTAGGAGATACTCTTACGCTTCGCGCTAATCCTTACGATGCTGACAATATTCAACAATCAACAGCAACAGTAAAAACTCGTATTGTTGGAATTTATGCCGGAGCAAATAAGCGTCAAGTCGCAACTAGGGCGGAATTGACAGCTAATACCGTGTATACGGATTTGCAAACTACTCGCGAATTATACAAATATGAGCCTGGAAAAGAAATATATCAGGATGCAAGTTTTAGAATAAAGCGCGGTGAGGATGCGGATAATATTATGGCTCAAGCTGCGAAATTGCCTATTGATTTGCAAAATTATCAACTAACTCGTGACGATCAGTTCGTTTCTGGTTTGTTGAAAGCAGCAAAGGGAGTGCGCTCAATAATGACTGTTACAACAATTGCTGTTGTATCATTCGCTATTATTGCTTTGGCATTAGTGCTTTTGCTGTGGATGAATGAGCGACGTAATGAAATTGGTGTTTTTGTTGCAATTGGCACTGGCAAATTATCTATAGTTGGTCAATATCTTGCTGAGATTGTGCTTATTTCAATACCTTCGTTGATTGTGGGTTACCTTTTTGCAAAAGTTATAGCTCCGTTGATGGCTAATGTTGCTCTTGGCTCTGTGCAATCATCAGCGGCCCGTGAATTGAGTAATATGGGTCAAGCTGGTGGAAATCTTGAATCAACTTTGGCAACAAAAACTTTGGAAACACTTAGCGTACAAGTAGACGCTCAGTGTTTTGTCGGAGTTTCTACAATTGTTGGTGCAGTAATCGTTATTGCAGTTGTGTTGTCTTATTTGCCAATTATATGCAAATCTCCTCGTGAGCTCCTCGGATTGCAAAAGTAAAACTATGCTGTTTGGAGGCATAGTTTTCATAATTCGTCGTATGAAAGTTATTTGAAAAGTTAGTGAGTAACATTATGAATGGTGAAGTAATTTCTTTATGTGCTCGAGCGAAACTTGCAATATTGCGCAAACCTCGACGTAACGCAATAATTGTGCTGATTATGACTCTTGTTTTAAGTGCGCTAGTTTCACAAGCTGGTATCAGTGCTTCTGTTGAGAATGCTAGGGATCGTATTCAATCCAGTATTGGTTTAGGTTTTACTGTACGAGCAAAAACTCGAGGTGAAACTCTTCCAGAGCAAAGTAATACAAATTCTAATTCTGTTGCTACGTATAATTCTCCAATTCCACAAGATTTGGCCGCGAATGAAGGAATTGACTCTAGTCAAATTCGTAAATTTGCTGCGATTTCGGGCGTAAAAACTGTAGTGGAAGAGCGCGATGTTTTAGCTGTGCCTGTTGGAAAGCAACTTGTGCTTCCTGCGCAGGGTCCAAGACTAGACGATGATGTTTTGGCTCATGCTGCTGGAATTACTGGCACAACAGATTCTCGATTGTCTCAGGGTTTTCAAGAGGGATTATACCGTTTAGAGCAGGGTGAGCATATTACTAATCGTTCTTCTGGTAGAGCAATAGTGCATCGTGATTTTGCTAAGAAGAATAATCTTAATATTGGTTCTACTATAATTCTTAAGCAGGGGTTTAATGTAAAAGTTCGTGTTGTTGGCATTTTTGCCGGCAAATTGCAAACTAAAGGAGCACTTCCTTCGGATACTTCAGAAAATCGCATATTTACTGACTTAAGTTCGGCGTTGTCTTTGGCTGGCTCTTCTAAGCGAGGTGTTTTGCGCTGTGTTGTCGAGCGTTCTGATTTATTAGCTAATGCAATACGGCAGGCTAAAACTATTGTCGGAAAGTGGGCGGATGTAGAGCAGAATGCTTCGCAATTGTCTGATGTAATAAGCTCGGTTAATTCTGTGCAACAACTTGTGCGAATGATTTTTGT
The DNA here is from genome assembly GCF_055818055.1 of Gardnerella sp. c10Ua_244. NCBI lineage: Bacteria > Bacillati > Actinomycetota > Actinomycetes > Bifidobacteriales > Bifidobacteriaceae > Gardnerella > Gardnerella sp. c10Ua_244. Next base: position 480,992 of record NZ_JARFVS010000002.1, on the reverse strand, counting down.
GGCACTAAGTTTTGTTGGTATTTTAGTGCTTGGACTTGTATTAGTGTTCTGGGTTAGAGGACGTATGCACGAGATTGGCGTACTTATGTCTATTGGATTATCTAGAGCAATAATAGTTAGTCAATTGCTTGTTGAAATAGCGATACTCAACATTGTGTCATTCGTCATTTCGCTGGGCTTGGGTGCTGCTTTTTCTGGAGTTATTGGTTCTGTGATTTTGCATAGTGCTGATTCGTCATTTATTGCGGATGGTATGCCAGTATTGCCATTGTTGCAAACTCTTGCTGCTTTTGTTATTGGTTTGCTTATTTCAATAGTTGCGTTGATTGTTGCAGTGCTGCCAATATTAATAAAGAAGCCTCGGCAAATACTAAGTGCTATGAGTTAGCAGAAATATAGTTGCGTACGCGAATTTTCTACTAAAAGCGCAATCGCATAAATGAAACAAATCGTATAAATCATATTTAAATTATGTAAAAATAAGGAGCTTATTATGTCGGCTTTATTGCAATTAAAAAATGTGAAGTACACTTACGGACCTGCAAATATTGCGGTACTAAATGACGTGAATGCTGAGTTTGAAGCTGGCACCATGTACAGTATCATGGGAGCTTCTGGAGCCGGAAAGTCTACTATGCTCTCACTTTTAGCTGGATTAGATACTCCGTATAGTGGCGAAGTGCTTTTTAACGGTGAAAATATTGCAAAAACAGGATATGTTGAGCATCGCAAAAAACATATTTCACTTGTTTTCCAGAATTTTAATCTTATTGACTATTTGACGCCATTAGAAAATTTGCGATTAGTAAATTCACATGCTGATGTTCAAGTGCTAATAGATCTTGGATTAACTGAAGAAGAAGCAAATCGTAACGTCACTAAACTTTCTGGTGGTCAACAGCAGCGTGTTGCAATTGGACGAGCTTTAGTATCTTCTGCTCCGGTAATTTTAGCTGATGAGCCTACTGGAAGTCTTGACCCTGCTACTACTAAAGAAGTTATTGCAATATTAAAAAATGCTGCTAAAGAGCATGGCAAATGTGTGATTGTTGTTACTCATGATTCGAAGGTCGCCTCTCAAGCTGATGTAAAATACGTGCTGAAAAATAAACAGCTAACGCAAAAATCTGCGTGATCGCTTAAGTCCACAAATGTGGTGTGGTTTGCGCGCTTTTGTGTACTTATGCACTACCCAAGTCCACAAACATGAGGGAACATGCGCGCTTTTGTGTACTTACCTACCTCTTAAGTCCACAAACACGGGACAACATGCGCGCTTTTGTGTACTTGCACCCAGCCCAAGTCCACAAATCCGAGGTGAGGTGCGCGAGTAATAAAAAAGCCGACCCCGCGAAATCGTAGGGCCGGCTTTTTCGTTAGCTTAGCTTAACTTATTTAGCTTAGCTTACAAATCAGATGTGGAAGTAAAGCTCATACTCAAGTGGCGTTGGAGCCAAGCGAGCCATATCCATTTCCTCATGCTTCAAATTCAGCCAAGTTTCGATCAAGTCGCTAGTAAATACGTCGCCTTGCATAAGGAAGTCGTGATCCTCTTCCAAAGATTGCAAAGCTTCACCAAGCGAAGAAGGAACTTGCTTAATGCCGTCATGCTCCTCTGGAGGAAGCTCGTACAAATCTTTATCAACAGGGGCAGGAGGCTCAATATGGTTAATAACACCATCCAAACCTGCCATAAGCTGAGCGGAGAATGCTAAGAATGGGTTACATGAAGGATCCGGTGCACGGAACTCAATACGCTTAGCAGCAGGTTCTGTACCAGCAAGAGGGATACGAATAGCTGCAGAACGGTTACGAGCAGAGTAAACCAAGTTGACTGGAGCTTCGTATCCTGGAACCAAACGATGGTAAGAGTTAAGCGAAGGATTCGTAAATGCAAGCACAGAAGAAGCGTGCTTAATCAAGCCGCCAATATACCAACGCGCAATGTCGGAAAGCTGAGCATAACCGGTTTCCGCATAGAACAGTGGCTTGCCGTCCTTCCAAAGCGACTGATGGCAGTGCATGCCAGTGCCGTTATCTCCAGCAATTGGCTTAGGCATAAAGGTTGCAGCCTTACCAGCCAAAGCAGCAGTCTCATGAACCACATACTTGTACTTCATCAAATCGTCGCCAGCATGAACAAGCGTATTGTAACGATAGTTGATTTCCTGCTGACCTGCGCCGCCGACTTCGTGGTGAGAACGCTCAAGAATCAAACCAACTTTTTGCAAGTTGTAAACCATGTCATCGCGCAAATCCTGATTGTGATCTACTGGTGGCACAGGGAAGTAGCCGTGCTTTACGCGATTCTTAAAACCAATATTGTTGCTACCGTCATCTTCAGTGTCGATGCCAGAATTCCAAGGAGCTTCGTTAGAATCAACCTCATAGAAGGAGCGCTGCATGTCGTTAGCAAAACGCACCTTGTCAAAGATGAAGAACTCAGCTTCAGGGGCAAAGCTTGCAGTGTCAGCAATGCCAGTTGATTTCAAATAGGATTCTGCTTTAATAGCGACCTGACGAGGATCCCTAGAATATGGCTCATCTGTTACAGGGTCAACAATAGAGAAAGCAACATTCAGAGTCTTATGCTTACGGAATGGGTCAATATAAGCAGTGTCAACATCTGGAATAAGCTTCATATCTGATTCGTTAATAGCCTGGAAGCCTTGCATTGAAGAACCATCGAACGCCATTCCATCAGTGAAAGCGCTGTGTAAGAACTCGTCAGCAGGAACAGTAAAGTGCTGCTGAACGCCAATTAAATCAGTAAATCGTACGGATACGTACTCAATGCCTTCCTTTTCAATAAGGGCTGCGGCATCTTCTTTAGTTTGCAAAGTGGTCATGGTTACCATTCCTTTCTTAAAAAACCCAGTAATGAGTTTATGACTATGAATGCCATTTTGGATTTCAGCGACTCGAATATCTCGTTACGTTTGTGTTACATAATGTTACGTGTAGTTGCGTAGATGCGCATAATTGCAATCGTTTAGTAGGAAATAGTAGAAAATTGTAATAAATAGTAATAAATAGCGTAACTATTAAGTATTACAAAAATAGTTACCATTACATGCCGCTAATTCGCATTCATCAGTTCGCGCAGTTACAATAGTACCTATGAATTACCAAGAGCAAGAAATGCATGAATATAAGATGCATGAGCATATTGAGGAAAGTGAAAATAAGCTAGATTTAGCTTCACTTTTCCCAGCCAAAGGCGATGACAGAAGGCCGCCAGATTGGCTAGGTCGTGCACTTATTTACGTTGCAATTATTACTTTTGTGTCTATCTTCTTATGGTTCGCTTGGAATAGCATTTCATTCATTGTTTTTGATGTTGTGATTTCTATTTTTATTGCGCTCGCAATGGAACCGCTTGTTGTTCGGTTAATTAAGCATGGTTGGAGGCGAGGAGTTGCTTCTGGCTTTACGCTAACGGGCTTGCTTGTTGTAATTAGCTTGCTACTTGCTTTGTTTGGTAATTTATTTGCTCAGCAGGTTGTTTCAATGGTTATGGGCTTGCCTGATTTATACAATCAATTTGCAAATTTTGTGCTTCACTATACCGGTTTTAAAATGCCTAATATTGAGCAGCTTGGCATGGAAATTTTGAAGCATGTGCAAACATCTTGGGTTGTTGATTTTGCTGGCCAAGCACTTAACACAACATGGGGATTGATGACTGTTCTGCTTGATTTACTTACCATTATTATGGTTACGTATTACATTTCTGCAGCAGGTCCGGCTATGCGTCGTAGCATGTGCCGTTGGATGAATCCGCAATCTCAGCGTCGTTTCCTATTTATTTGGTCAGTTGTTCAAGAGCAGATTTCGAGCTTCTTATTTTCGCGAATTATTTTGGCAGCGATTAACGCAGTGGGTACCGCAATTTTCCTTATTGTGATGAATATACCGTATTGGCTTCCGCTATCCTTATTCTGCGGAATTGTTTCGCAGTTTGTGCCTACAATTGGTGGCTATTTGGGTGGAGCTTTGCCTATCTTGGTTGCGTGGGGTTCCAATGGTTTTGGTGCGGCTGTTGCAACATTAATTTTTATTACGATTTATCAGCAAATTGAGAACATGGTTATTTCGCCGAAGATTTCCGAGAAGACTATGGACCTGAATCCTGCAGTAGCTTTTATTTCAGTTCTTGTAATGGGCGCTGTATTTGGTGCTCTTGGAGCATTTTTGGCTTTGCCTGTGACTGCAAGTTTGCAAGCAATTTTTAGAGTATGTACGAAGCAATATAGTTTAGTTTCTTCTCCGCTTATGAACGATCCTCACCCTGATCATACTTCTATTATTGTTCGTTGCGTTGAGGCGATTGGTCGTAAGTTCATGAATCCAATGAGTGAAAGTGTTCATCGTGTAATGAAAGGCACAAGCTCTCGCATTTCTCTGAACGAGGATATTCTATATTGGTATAAGCAAGCTTATGTGTCAGACTCTGACGATGCGAATGGTAGCAAAGTTTCTTCTAACGATTCTGATCAAACTGACGTATTGGCAACAATGCCAATTTCACGCGAAATATTAGATGCCGTAAATAAAGATATTGCAAATCGTAAAGTAAATTCTGAAAATAAGGATTCTCCTAAAGCAAAATTGCAAGTAGGCGAGTCTAAAATAGTAAAAAATACAAAAAATAATAAAAGTAACGTAAAAAATAATCCACGGAGCGGATGGAAGCGATGATTCTTCTATCAATATTTGATGTACTAGTAATACTTATTGGCATAAGCGGTGTTGTGTATCAAGGTGTTTGTGCTGTTGCATCGTTATTCGCTAAGCCTATTGTTTTTCCTGAAGCACCAATGGATAAGCATTATGCTGTGCTTATTTCTGCGCGCAATGAGGAAGCTGTTATAGGTAATCTTATTCATTGCATTCAAACTCAAACATATAGACAAGATTTTATTGATATTTGGCTTGTTGCAGATAATTGCACTGATTCTACTGCGCAGGTTGGCCGCAATTGCGGATGCAACGTAATTGAACGTTTTGATAAAGAGCATATTGGTAAAGGTTATGCGCTCAGCTATCTTCTCGATCATATTATGAAAATTGGTGCGGATAAAGTTTATGACGCGTACTTTGTTTTCGATGCAGACAATAAACTTGATCCGCATTATTTTGAGGAAATGAATAAAGGTTTCCACGCAGGATATCAAATTTTAACCAGCTATCGTAATTCCGTGAATCTTTCAGATAATTGGGTTTCTTCTGGCTCTGCACTTTGGTTTATTCGAGAATCGCGATTTACTAACAACTCTCGAATGCTATTCGGTTCGAGTTGCCATGCTGGTGGAACTGGATTCATGTTCTCGCGTGAGATTATGCACAGAAATAGCGGATGGAAATTCCATCTTCTTACTGAGGATCTTGAATTTACTATGGATGCTATTCTTCACGGAGACAAAGTTGGATATTGCGGTTCTGCAGTGTTGTATGATGAACAACCTGTGTCGTTTAGGCAGAGCTGGAGGCAGCGTCTTCGTTGGAGCAAGGGATTCTTGCAGGTATTTCGTTACTATGGAGCAGCTCTTATTCGACATGGTATTCGCGAAAGAGATTTTTCGTCGGTTGATTTTACGCTTATGCTTTTCCCATTTATGGTTTTGGCTGTTGCAAGAATAATACTTGGGTTTATTTTTGCTGCATTTGGATTTGTAACATGGATGAGTCAAATCTATTCAATGATTAACTTCATTACAACTACTGTTACAAGTGTTTTAGGTATGATGATATTTGTGTCGCTCACTATTTTAGTTGAACACGATAAGCTTGGTGCAACGAATAAGGAACTATTTGCGTACGCTCTTAGCTTCCCGATTTTTATGCTTTCGTACGTGCCTATTGCGTTCCAAGCTATTTTCTCAAAGAGCGAGTGGAAGCCGATTCAGCATACCGGTCGTTAAGCTCTCGTTTAATATGGTGCATTGCTCCAAGTATGGGTAACTTGTTTCGCGTTTGGAGTGTTGTCTGTGTCATTTTGCTCCAAATGTGGGGTAGGTTTCTCGTGTTTGGAGGGTTTTGGTGGGTTTTTGCTCCGAATGTGGGATGGTTGTCTCGCGTTTGGGGTGGTGTGTGCGGCTGCTGCTGGCATTGCGATTGCGCAAAAATTGCGGGTATGAGATAATAGAAGCCTTGATATAAGCGTGTGATTGCGCAATTAATGTAGTGCAATGCGTGCGTTTATCTGTATACTGCGAGGTTTCTATGGTAGATTCTATTCCGTCTGAATATCCGTCCGAGTATCCGTCCGGAAATACTTTTGCTAGCAGCGTTCCAGTTTTTGGCGCAAACACTTACGACGCTACTAACGAAGATGTTCCAGCGGTTTCTATTAGCGGATTTGTTAAGACTTTTGGCAAGAAAGTTGCTGTAGATAATCTTTCGTTGAGCATTCCAGCAGGCTCTTTCTATGGATTAGTCGGCCCGAACGGTGCTGGCAAAACCACTACGATTAAAATGCTTACGGGCTTGCTTATGCCAGATGCTGGCTCAGCTTCGATTTTTGGCAACGACGTTTGGAGTGACGTAAATAGTGCTAAGCGCGCAATCGGTTTAATGCCTCAGGCCGACGAGATTTTTAAGACGATTACTGGCCTTCAGCTTTTAACTTACGCTGGCATGCTTCGCGAGATGAGCCGCGCTGAGGCTGTTCGTCGCGCGACCGACTTGCTTTCTGCATTTGACTTAACAGAAGCCGCAAACACTATGGTTTCGGACTATTCAACTGGTATGACGAAGAAAATTTGCCTTGCAACAGCTATGATTCACAGCCCTCGCGTACTTGTGTTGGACGAGCCTTTTGAGGCAGTGGATCCTGTTTCTAGCGCGAATTTGAAGGATATTCTTGCCGAGTACGTTTCTACTGGCGGAACGGTGATTATTTCTTCGCACGTTATGGAATTGGTTGAAAAAATGTGCTCGCATGTGGCGATTATTAACGAAGGTCATGTTGCGGCTGCTGGCACTCTTGAAGAGGTGGCTCAGGGCAAAGATCTTGAAGATCGCTTTATGGAGCTTGTTGGCGGACGTCACGCTGCTGCACGCATTGACTGGCTTAATGGCGGCAAGTCTGATAACGCTCCTGCACCTTCCACCAATCTCAACGCTTAAAAAGGAGAACCGTAATGTCTATGATTTTTACAATGGTTCGCCTTCGCTGGGCGCTTACTTTTTCTGTTATGCGAAAGTCAATTTGGCAAAAAATTGGCTTTGCTATAGCAATTGTTTTTGGACTTGCGCTTATATGCGCTCTTGGTTTTGCTGGCTGGGAAACTGGCAAGTACATTAATCCAGGAATGCTTGCAGATACTAAAAATTGGCAGGAATTCCAACTTGCTCCAATAATGGTTGCGACGATTGTGTCAATTTTTACGCTGTTTATAAACGTGTTTATGTTTGGCAGCGACACAACACTAAAATCGCGTAGCTTTGCGCTTTACGGCATTCCTTACGTAAAACAGCAAGCAGGTATGCTTCTTGGCTCTCTTTTTGGAGCGCTTTCAATAAGCTCCACAATCGCACTTGCTTTGTGGTCTTTAGCGTACAGAAACTTTGGAATTGTGCCGGTTTTAGTCAGCGTAATAGCGGCTCCGCTTTACATTGCAACAATTGTGTCTTTAAGCAAAATGCTTATTGAACTTTTGGATACTATTTTAATAAACAAGCATTCAAGAAATATTTTTTACTTTGCCATTTTTATAGCGTACATGATTTTTGTTGCGTCAATGAACAGGCATGATAGCTCACCAAATGAAATTGCGCTAGGCACAAGTTTCTGTGCTGCGTCCGCTTTTACGCCATTAAGTGCAGCTATGGCTTTGCCGCTCGATGCTATTAATGGCAATTGGCTTGCTCTTGCTATTCGCTTCTTTATTTGCGTTGTAACCATTGCTGTTTGCTTTGCAATCTCTGTATTTTGCGCAAAATTAGAGCCTAAGCTACTTCGCGGTGAGCAAAAAACAGTTGTTAAAACTAAGGGAATCGGCTTGTTTGCAGCAGTTCCAGACAACACAGTTGGTGCGATTATTGCGCGAATTATTAGCGTTATGAGAAGAGATATGCGTCAGCTATTTTTGCTTATTGCGCCGCTTTTTATGCTGGTAGTTGCAGGAGGAAGTAGTTTTAAGGCTAAAGGATTTGATTCTCTAACAGATAACTTAGGTGTTTCTGGATGGATGATGTATGCTGCTTTGCTTATGGGCATGGTTGTTGGAAACAATATTGCTTACGATGGCACAGCTTTTACTATGCATGCGATTATTGGAGTAAAAGGTTTGCACGATCGCTTAGCGAACGCAATAGTTTGGTCAGTGATTTGCGCTGTTTATTTTGCGATTATTGGAGTAGGGGTTTACGTTTTCCTTTTCTTTGTAGCAAATGTTAAGCAAAATGTGAATGCAGTTATGTTCCAAACTCTTTGTCCAATTGGAATAGCTTTTGCTTCCATAGGCATTGGCTTAATTTCTTCGTGCATTGCAATGTACCCTGTGGCATCAATCGAAAAGCCATTTTCTAGGCCGCAAGGAAGTGCTGGCGGGCGAAGTTTTGCAGCTATAGGCTTTATGCTTCTTTCTGTAGTTTGCATGATTCCTTCGGTTGCGGCTGCGATTGCGTTTATGATTCTTGCGCCGCAACTGCTGTGGATTGCAAGCATTTTGTTTGTAGTAAACGGCTTGATTGTGCTGGTTGTTGGCGTGATTCTTGGTGGCAAAGTAATGGATAAGCGCATGATTCGCATTGTAGAAAACTTGCGCAGATTCGCGTCTATTACTGCGTAACTTACGCACGCTTTGTTGCAAGCGCAATGTATAGTTAAGCGCGGTATTTGCAATCGATTTAAAGGTGTGCTCGCATGGAAAGTAATAAAGGCTTAAACGATGCCTTAAATATTCCTAATGCGAGCACGCCAGCGCAAAGCGGCGAACCCAACAAAAGTATCGAGCCTAAACCAAGTAGTGAACAAAAACTAAGTAGTGAATCTAAATCAAGCAGTGAGATTAAACCAAGTAGCGCACAGAAGAAAAGTAAATACGCTGCTATGGTTTTAAGAAGCCAATATCCTTCTCGTTGGCGATTGCTTATTGCATTTATAGCAGTTATAGTTAGTGCAGCAATTATTTTTACTTATTTTTTGCTTGACGTATACGATATTCTTCCTGGTCCTTTGACGTTGCGAAAACAACATTATGCTGTAACTGTTTCTTCTCCTAAATCACTTTTGCGAGTTAAATCACTAGCTAAAGGCGTGACTTATGGTAAAGAAATAAATCATTCGCAAGCTCAAAAACTTATTAACGAGTTGGTTTCCGATGCTTCTATGAGTAGCAGCACTTCAGCAGTAATTATGGATGCTAATGGGCGAGTAGTTGCTTCACATGAGCCAAATGCTTTAAGAGAGCCAGCGTCAACGCTTAAAACTTTAACTGCTAGCGTAGCTTCTCGCACTCTTGACATGGGTTCAACTCTTGATACTCAAGTATTTTTGTTGCCTAAAACAGGCGGTGAACCAGAACGAGCTTCTAGTACGAATGCTAGAAAGCTTGTGCTTCGCGGCAATGGTGACATGCTTCTTGGCGTTGGAGAAAACGATTGGCACCATGTCAATGGCAGAGCAGGTTTAACGACATTAGCGAGAAGAACAGCCAACGCGTTGAAGCTTGAAAATATTCACACAGTTTCTTTAGCTGTTGATGACTCATTGTTTGGCGCAAAACGTGCTCCTGATTTGATTTATGAAACAGATGTTGAACGCCGCTTTTATGCTCAAACGTCATCTTTGGCTATAGATGATGCTCGTCAGCGTGACCTTTCAGTGCAAGGTGTTGACGCTGACGCTATAACAGATTTTCCGCTTTCTGATCCTCATCCTGCTTTAAGTGTCGGTCATGTTTTTGCTAAATTATTAAGCAAACAAGGAATAGTTATAAGTAATTATTCTAATAAAACCGCTTCTGATGAAAAAAATTCCGGTTCAGGCTCGTCTGCAGATGATTCTTCTGAAAACAATAAAGATTCTGAAAATGAAAATAAGTCTGCACAATCTGAAAATCTTGTAATACCAGTAAGCGAAACTAAATCGTTAATATCATCTAATTCGCGTTTAATTGCACAAGTTTCTTCTGCACCTTTAAACGAAATAATGGCATATACGCTTCGTATTTCAGACAACACATTGGCGGAAGAGTTTGGTCGTTTGACTGCGCTTGCAACTCACAAATCCAACTCTCCGGAGGGTGCAGTTCAGGCAGTAAAAGAGGGATTGCGCAAGCTCAATATCGATATACGTGGTTTGCACATGTCTGATTGCTCAGGCTTATCTCCAAAATCAAGGTTGCGCGCAACAACGCTAGCTCAAGTACAAGTGTTTAATATTAAAGCCGATTCTGGAGGTGCTGCAGCTGCTGAAGGATTGTCTCTTCCTGGTTTAGTTGGAACAGCAAGAAAGCGTTTAGCGGATGAATCTTCTGCCGGCCTGCTTCGCATAAAGACTGGTTCTTTAAGTGAAGTTACTTCTATGGTTGGTAATGTATCTAGGAAAAGTGGTGGAGTGCTAACTTTCGCTGTTGTTGCGAACCAGCCAGCTGATATTTGGGGAGCGTTCGTAGCGATTAATAAGTTTATGGCAGAATTGCCAAAACTATGATTTATGAGTTGCAATTTAGCATTATTGGCGCGCTACACTAGAAGCTATGGTGTATTCTTCTCGCATACGCGCAGGAATTGGCGCAATCAAGCATTGTTTTGACGAACTTTCATTATGTGCACAAGACGCGCGTTTTTCCGAACATGGCAATCACGCGACAGATGTTGATGCTCCTCTGGTTCTTATTGCGTGCTCTGGAGGTAGAGATTCTCTTGCACTTACAGCATTGAGCGTGATTGTGTGCGCAAGTAGGGGTATTCGTTGCGGTGTCGTAATAGTAGATCACCATTTGCAGCCACACTCAACTGAAATTGCCAATACTGCTGCTAAACATTGTTTGCAATCTGGAATAGATGAAAAGTACGTGTATATTCAATCTGTGAACGTTGAAGATTCGGGAGAAGGCGAAGAATCTGCTGCTAGAAATGCTAGGTATCAAGCAATTATTGAGGTCGCTAAAAAGCAGCAAGCTGCAGCCGTGCTTCTAGCTCATACTGCAAATGATCAAGCAGAAACTGTAATGATGGGGCTAAAAGATTCTGCAGGTTTAGAAGCAGTTGCTGGCATGAAAGCAGTGACATTGCGTCAAAACGTGCTTTTTGCGAGGCCTCTTATTAAGCTTAGTAGAGAAGATACTACTGGTATTTGCGAGGATTTAGGCATTTCATGGTGGGATGATCCTACAAATGGTGACGATATTTCGCAAAATGAGGAACTTTCAGAAAATTATCCATTGAGATCTCGAGTTAGACACACGTTAATGCCTTATATTTCGCGATTTTTTAATGCAAATATGGTTACTTTGCTTTCTCGTGGAGCTGAAATAGCTAGAGACGATCTTGACTATATTAATTCTCAAGTTGACGAAGCTAGTTCACAAGTGATGGAATTTGATAAAAATGCGAAAACTGTTAGGTTAAAAGCTGAGAAGTTAGCGCAATATCATCCATCAATTCGTAGACGAATTATAGTGCGTGCGTTAAGTGAGCTTGGTCTGCGTTTCTCGTCAAGTCACATATCGGCAGTGGACGAACTATGTACAAAATGGCATGGTCAGAAGCCTTTTTCGCTGCCAAATTATTACGAAGCGACTCGGCTCTCGCGCAATATCGTCATTCGCTTATGCAAAGATAGTGAACATGCAAATTGCAGATATACGAGATGACATCGACTATGAATTAATTAGCCACGAAGACCTTATGAAGCGTATTCGTGAAGTTGCTAAACAAGTAAGTGAAGATTACAAAAACCGTAATGTTTTGCTTGTTGCAGTTCTCAAAGGTGCTGTAAATACTCTTGCTGTATTTTCGCAAGAATTAAGCATTAACGCATCAATGGACTTTATGAGCTTGTCTAGTTACGGCAGTGGCACTCAAACTAGCGGACAAATCACTGTTCGCGAAGATTTAAGTACTGATGTGCGTGGTCGAGATGTGCTTATTGTAGAAGACATTGTTGATTCCGGTCGCACGCTAGCTTGGCTTGTAGATGAGCTAAAAGGTCGTGGTGCTGCAAGTGTAAAAGTTTTTGCATTGCTCAGTAAGCCTGCACGTCGCGAAGTAGACGTACAAATCGACTACTCGGGCTTTGAAATTCCTGATGCATTTGTCGTTGGTTTCGGAATGGACTACGACGAACGCTACCGCAATCTCAATAGTATTGCGGTATTAAAGCCATCAGTGTATGGTGCTTGATTTTATAGATTCTATTCAGAATTTTTATATAAATTGAGGAGTTTGAAAGGAGCCTTATTACATGGGCGCTTCTCCTATGACACCGCAAGGCCCAATGGGCGGTCCTGGGCGTGGAAATAACGGGAATAATCCGTTTTTAAATCCACGTAACCCTAGGAATCAGCGAAACAACGGTCAACAGGGCAAGAATAATAAAAATAACGAGAACAACCATAACAATCGTCGTTCCTTCTGGCAGTCGCCATGGACGTGGATTGTGCTTCTTGTGTTGCTTTCAGTTGTCGGATTCCAAATGTTTGTTCATAACGGATCGCAAACTATCGATACTCAGGATGGTATTGAGTTAGTGCGATCTCATAAAGCAAGTTATGTGGAAATTATTGACAATAAACAGTTAGTTAAGCTTACGCTTGATAGTCCGTTTAAGAAGTTCGATAAACGAAGTAAGCAAAAGCGTGACTTTGGCAAGGATGTGCAATTCTACTACGCGTATGCACAAGGTAGGTCAATTGTACAAGAAGTCGAAAAGGCGAAGCCTTCTAACGGCTGGACTGCTAGCTTACAGTCATCTAGCATTATTTCGTATTTGATTACTTCGCTTGCTCCAATATTGTTCTTCCTTGGCATGATTTGGTTCATGTTTAGCAGAATAGGCGGTGCCGGTGGAAGTATGCTTGGCATGGGTGGCGGACGTGGCCGTGGCAAGCTGCTTGAAGGTCAGACTCCTAAAACTAAGTTTGCTGACGTTGCTGGCGAACAAGCTGCTGTTGAAGAAGTTGAAGAGATTAAAGACTTCTTGAAGGATCCTTCGCGCTACAAGGCTTTGGGTGCTCGCATTCCGCGCGGTGTGCTGCTTTATGGTCCTCCAGGAACTGGTAAGACTTTGTTGGCTCGTGCTATTGCAGGTGAAGCTGGTGTGCCGTTCTATGCAATGGCTGGCTCTGACTTCGTGGAAATGTTCGTAGGCTTGGGCGCGTCTCGCGTTCGTGAACTTTTTGACGAAGCTAAGAAGAATGCTCCTGCAATCATCTTTATCGATGAGATTGATGCTGTTGGTCGTCGCCGCGGAAGTGGCATGACTGGCGGTCATGATGAGCGCGAGCAGACACTTAATCAGCTGCTTGTTGAGATGGACGGCTTCGACAACGACACTAATTTGATTATTATTGCCGCAACAAACCGTCCAGATGTGCTTGATTCCGCACTTCTTCGTCCTGGTCGTTTTGACCGTCAGGTGGCTGTTGAGGCTCCTGATTTGGAAGGTCGCGAGGCAATTTTGAAGGTTCACGCTAAGGGTAAGCCTTTTGTGCCGGATGTTGATCTTCATATGGTTGCTGTGCGCACTCCTGGTTTTACTGGTGCAGACTTAGCTAACGTGCTTAACGAAGCTGCGTTGCTTTGCGCTCGATCTGGTGCTCAATATATCGATAATCGCGCTATTGATGAGGCAATTGATCGTGTTCAAGCAGGACCTCGACGTAAGTCTAAGGGTATGGCTTTGGATGAATTGCGTAACACTGCTTACCATGAGGGTGGTCATGCGCTTGTTGCTGCTGCGTTGCACCACACGGATCCTGTTACTAAAGTAACGATTTTGCCGCGAGGTCACGCACTTGGCTACACTGCTGTGATGCCAACAAGCGACCGTTACTCGCAGTCTCGCAACGAATTGCTGGATCAAATGGCATATGCTATGGGCGGACGCACAGCAGAGGAAGTTGTGTTCCATGATCCAACAACTGGTGCTTCTAACGACATTGAGAAAGCTACTGCTATTGCTCGTAAGATGGTTGTTGAATATGGTTTCTCAGCGAAGCTTGGAGCTGTTAAGTGGATGGATACTGACGAAGATTCTTCCGGTTCACTCGATTCTTTGCAACCTCGTAAGTTCTCGAATCGTACTGCTGAAGTAATCGATGAAGAAGTTCATAAGCTTATCGAAACTGCTCATACTGAAGCGTGGGAGATTATTAACAATAATCGTGACGTATTAGATGAGCTGGTTCGTCAGTTGCTCGCTAAGGAAACTCTTAACGAGAAGGAACTTAAGGAAATCTTCAGTAAGATTCGTAAGGCTCCTGAGCGTACTCTTTGGCTTTCGGACGATAGAAGACCAGATTCTGATCTTCCTCCTGTTGAAATTCCAGAAAGTTTAAAGCGCAACGTTGAAGGTAAGAATGAGCAGAGTGAAGCTTCTGAACTTTCTGAATCTTCCAATAACGCAACTTCACAAAACCAGCAGTCTGATCAGATGCCTGTTGATACGTCTATTCAGACTACTGCACCTGCTCCTCGAACTGTTATTGGAACTGTTAAACCACCAGTTAATCCGTCTACTAATCAAAATGACGGCACTCAATTTGGTGCTTAATAGTGTAAATACAGTGCTAAAAAGCAGATAAAATACAATCATTAATAAACGCTGATAACAATATAATTTATTGCTGTCAGCGTTTATTTTTATTTTTCTAAGAATTTAATAATAAAAATTAGTGTTATATGCAAAAAATTACGCATGTTGATTTATATCGAGTACAATGTATCGAAATATTAGTTTTGCGTATTATAGGTAAGAGTAAAAGATAAATAAACGAATAATTGGAATTTTAAATTGTTTTTATTAGAGAGTAGAAGATGAAATTATGAATACGACCATAAGTTTGAAGGGTATTCGCCCAAGCGGTGACTCAATAGTCATTGGATTATATTCTTCTATTTACATAGATGCTGTTTTAAAAGTTAATTTGAGTAATGCATTAGACGGAGATGAGACTAACGCAATAGATATTCCTCAAATTGCTGAGCGTCTTGCTTTTATGCTTAAACGTTGCGAAAAAGATAGCGAGATTGAGGAGCATCCTGCTATAGCTTTAGAACTTATTGCTAAATCTGTTTTAAATTCTGCTATGCACACTTGGCAAATTAGTGAGGCTGATATTACTGTTCATGCTGCTTTAAGAAGCGAATATTACGGCATGAAAAGCACTGTTGACGATATTTGTGTTACTTTGAATAGTGTTTCTAGAGAAGAGTTAAATTATTCGGAACGGCGTGTAATTCCTGATTCTCTTGCGCATGTTGCTGTTCGTAGTGGAAGCGTATCAGTTGACGATCTTGAGGAAGGCGAAATAGCAGATTACTATCGTTCTCTTATTGAGGAAGATAGAAAAGAAAAGCAGCGCAAAGAAGACGAGGACGCTGCTGCAGCTGCTAAAGCTGCCGTTGATATCGCAAATTCTTTCGCGGATGATTATGAAAATAATGGAGATTCAGAGTGCTCTTGTGTCGATGAATCTAAAAGTGTCAATTATGGCAGTGAGCTTGTTAAAAGAGAAACTAAGTCTCCTTTGTTCCGTATATGTCCGACTCCGTTACAGACAACTGCAGTAATTTCTATGAAGGGTGTCGCGAAACAAGACACGCGTTCTGCTATGCTGAGAATAGTTGCAATGCTTGAGCAGGATAGAGAATCTCGCGTAGATGGCGTATCGGCACTATATGTTGCCAATATGCTTGAAGGTGATTATTACGCGGCTGTATTTATTCTGTCTTCGGGCGGTGACGAGTATGAACTGCTTCGCTTGCTTCGCGCTGTTGCTACTTTGTATAAAGATAAGGTGACTGTGCGAGTGTTGGGTACGCGTTCATATGGTGCTTCTGCTGCTGATACAAGAACTGTTGATGCAGAAAAATTGCCGCAACAACTAGCGGAAATGGTGATGGTTGACCCTAAGTCGCCTGAACTTATGCCGTGGCTGCAGATAGAGTCGGATGCTGCTTTGGATGACAACTCAGTTTCGTACTCATTAGCGTTTGCTTTTGATGCTCAAACTGTTGGGGTATACTCAGAGCAATGGCTTATAGGGGATGGTTGTTAATGAAAGCGTATCGCACACCTTGGTGGTATCTGGTACTAGGGTTACTGTTTGGCTTTGTGCTGGGCGCATTTCTAGTGTCGTCAACAGAGTCTAGTGCTATGTCGTTAGCAGGAGCTCCGTGGGTTGTTGTTGCAATTATGGTGATTGCTGGCTTAATAACTTTTGTTATGGCGTTGCAAACTCATCAAAGTGTTGCTAACAAAGATAAAAATAAGAAGCGTGTAAGTTCTCAATTTGCTGTTGCAGCTCTTATGCTGTCTAAGGCATTGGGAATGGCAGGTGCTATTTTGTCTGGCTGGTACGTTGGGCAGTTGTTAATGAGTCTGCCGCACAGTGAAATAATTCTGTATAACTCTGTTGTGCGTGAATGCTCTATTGCTGGCTTGGTGTGCTTTATTGATATGGTCGTTGGGATTTTGGGCGAGTGGCTCTGCCAGATTCCGCCTGAAGATGATTCTGAGTCTGTCAATAAGTCAAATCGTACGCCAGCAACGTGCTAGTATTTGCTAGCTATTAGTTTGCGTAGTTTTATGTAAGTTGCATCTTGCTTGAATTAAGTAGGTAAAAGTATTAAACGCTTTTTACGCAAGTTGCAACAAACGCTGGAATTTCAACGTTTGTAAGGATGGTATATTACTTTGGCTGAATTTATCTATCAGATGATTAAGGCGCGTAAATCGTACGGAGATCGTGTAATTCTCGACGATGTTACTTTAAGCTTCCTTCCGGGCGCAAAAATTGGTGTTGTGGGTCCGAACGGCATGGGTAAGTCGACGCTGCTGAAAATTATGGCCGGTTTGGAAAATGTGACCAATGGTGAAGCTTCTTTGACTCCTGGCTATACGGTAGGTATTTTGCAGCAGGAACCACCTCTTGATGACACTAAGACGGTTGGCGAAAACATTAAGATGGCTTTTGGTGAGATTGCGCAAAAAGTGGCGCGTTTTAACCAAATCGGCGAAGAAATGGCTAATCCAGACGCTGATTTTGATGCGTTAATGGAAGAAATGGGTAAGCTTCAGACTGAAATTGACGCTGCAAACGGTTGGGATTTGGATTCGCAGCTTGAGCAGGCTATGGATGCTTTGCAATGCCCAGATCCGGATTCGCCTGTTTCTGTGTGCTCTGGTGGTGAAAGGCGTCGAGTTGCATTGTGTAAGCTTCTTCTTGAAGCTCCAGATTTGCTGCTTTTGGATGAGCCTACGAACCATTTGGATGCGGAATCTATTTTGTGGCTTGAACAGTTCTTGCACAAGTACGAGGGTGCTGTTATTGCTGTTACGCACGACCGCTACTTTATGGATAACGTAGCAGAGTGGATTTGCGAAGTTGACCGTGGTCAGCTTTATCCATATAAGGGAAATTACTCAACGTATTTGGAAACTAAAGCAAAGCGTATGGAAATTCAGGGCGCTAAGGATGCCAAGCTTGCTAAGCGTTTGAAGAACGAACTTAACTGGGTGCGTAGTTCGCCGAAGGCTCGCCAAGCAAAGAATAAGGCTCGTTTGGAACGCTACGATCAAATGGAGCAGGAAGCACGCAATTCTAAGAAGCTTGATTTTTCCGAAATCCAGATTCCAGCAGGTCCACGCTTGGGTTCGCAAGTTTTGGAAGCGAAGCATATTCACAAGGCTTTTGGCGACCGTGTACTTATCGACGACTTGTCGTTTACGCTGCCTCGTAACGGTATTGTTGGTGTGATTGGTCCAAACGGTGTTGGTAAGTCTACGCTGTTCAAGACGATTGTGGGCTTGGAGTCTCTTTCTGGCGGAGAGCTTATTGTTGGCGATACTGTGAAGATTTCTTACGTGGATCAGAATCGTGCAGGATTGGATCCTAATAAGAACTTGTGGGAAGCTGTTTCCGGCGGACTTGATTTTATTGAGGTTGCAGGCGTTGAGATTCCTACTCGCGCATATGTTGCAAGCTTTGGATTTAAAGGTTCGGATCAGCAGAAGCTTACTGGTGTGCTTTCCGGCGGTGAGCGTAACCGCTTGAACTTGGCTTTGACTCTTAAGCAGGGTGGAAACTTGCTTCTTCTCGATGAGCCTACTAACGATTTGGATGTTGAGACTTTGGAAAGCTTGGAAAACGCTTTACTTGATTTCCCAGGCTGCGCTGTTGTGGTTTCGCACGATCGCTGGTTCCTCGACCGAGTTGCAACGCATATTCTTGCTTGGGAAGGCGACGACGAGAATCCTGCAAAGTGGTACTGGTTCGAAGGTAACTTCCAAGCTTACGAAGAAAATAAGATTGCGCGCTTGGGTGAGGAAGCTGCTCGTCCGCATCGCTTGCACCGTAAGCTCACTCGCTAGTTGAGTTTTGTTTTCATTTCTTGGTGGAAACATTTGCTGGTGATTTTCCGGCGTTTGCGCGACGACCTGCTTTCGCGCTTGGAGCGTAGTGTACGAAAGTAACTCGGAGCGTGAGCTTGCATGGAAAGTTCAGTGGACTTTTTCCATGCAAGCTCAGAAGCGAGCGCTTATAGTGCGAGCGTCTCGGCGCTTTTTGACAACATTTGCCGTGATTGTGCCAGGCGTGTGCTAGGCTCGATTAGTTCACGTTTTGAAATTTAAGTTTTGAATACACATATTTTACGAAAGGCTATTGTGCCGCATACTCATCATGCTGCGTTCGCCCAAAAGCGAGGCGCGAAGAATACCAAGAACGTCAAAAATACTAGGAAATCAGCTGAAAAACGCAATCCTTTTGAATATCAGGGTAGTCATAAAAATCACGGTTCTAATCATGAGTTCAATTCGCGCAGGGAGCGCAATCGCAAAGCAGAAAAAGCTCGTCAAAAAGCGCGCGAAAAAGCTTTGCGCTATGAAGAAGTAGCTATTGCGGATGCTGAACAAGATTTTGCTAAAAATAATTTTGCTAAGCATAATATTGATAAAAATAATGTTGTTAAAAATGATATTGCAAAATCTCATAATACAAAACAAAATTCTGCAATATCTTTGCGTCCTACTTCAAAAAAGCAAAATCAAGATTCTCATAACGCAACAATTATTCCAGACTCTGCTATTGAATCTTGTGAAAATTACCGTGACGATGTCACTTTTGCGCAACTTGGCGTTCCAGAGCCTTTAGTAGAAGTGTTGCGTGCGGATGGGAAAACCACTGCATTCCCAATTCAACAAGCAACGCTTCCCGATTCCTTGCGTGGTGCAAATATTTTGGGTCGTGGTCGCACAGGAAGCGGTAAAACATTAGCATTTTCTATTCCACTTGTTGCGCGTTTAGCTGAGAATTTTGTTGATTTAATTCATTCTGATAAAAACCGTAAGTCACGCGAGTCTAGCGATATTCCTGCTCCTAGAGCAATAATTCTTGCTCCAACTCGTGAACTTGTACATCAAATTGATGACGTAATAGCACCGCTTGCTGCAGCTTATGGCATGCGTACTGTGACAGTGTATGGAGGCGTGAGATACCAGCGCCAGGTATCGCAACTTAAGCAGGGTGCGCAAATTGTGCTTGCTTGCCCTGGTCGTTTGGAAGATTTGCTGCGTCAGGGAGCACTTACGCTTGAAAAAGTGATGGTTAGCGTGCTTGACGAAGCAGACGAAATGGCGGATATGGGGTTCCTTCCTGCTGTTACTAGACTTCTTGAGCAAGTTGCGCCAGATGGTCAACGCATGCTGTTTTCTGCAACGCTTGATAAGCAAGTTTCTACATTAGTTGAGCGTTTCCTTCCAAACGCTGTCGTTCATGCTGTGGATGATGCTGATTGCCAAGTTGACACTATGACGCATCATATTTTTGCTGTGTCAGCAGGGGATAAGTACGAAGTTTTGCGAAAGCTTGCTTCTGGAAAGAAACGTTCTATATTCTTTACGCGCACGAAATATCAAGCGAAAAATATGGCGAAAAAATTTGTGCAGCAAGGTATTCCTGCAGTCGATTTGCAAGGTAATTTGTCGCAGAATCAGCGAGATCGCCATTTAGCTGTGTTTGCTGAAGGCTTGGTGCGTGTGCTAGTTGCTACGGACGTTGCTGCGCGAGGTATTGACATTAGTGACGTTGCGTTGGTTGTGCAAACTGAGCCTCCTGAGGATCCTAAGTCTTTCTTGCACCGTTCGGGTCGCACTGCTCGAGCTGGTGAAGAAGGCGATGTCGTAACGCTTGTGCTTCCTAATCAGAAGCGCGCTGCTCATATGATGCTTCGTAAGGCTGGAATTCATGCGAAAGCTGAGGATGTGAGTCCTTCTTCATCAGTTCTAGATGAGATTGTTGGTGAAGCTGCCGAGCTTCAAGAAGGCTGGAGTATGCCGGAGCCGGAACAGCAGAAGCGTAAAGGTCGCGGTCGTGGACGCGGTGGGCGCGGGCGCGTACGTGGGCAACGTGGTGAGCGCAGTGAACGTGGTGAACGTGGTGAACGCAGTGAACGTGGTGAACGTGGTGAACGCAGCGAACGTCGTTGGCACGGTAAACGTGGCGAACGTGGTAGTCGTGTTCATCGCTTCGGTCGTGAGTTTTAGAAACAAATGCTGTGTGTTTTACAGCATTTGTTTTCGTTTTCACTACTTTTGATAACATTCGCCAGTGATTTTCCGGCTTTTGTTTTCGCTTTAGTTTTCTTGTCTGTTGTGGTGCGAGGCTGTGATATTTTTCTCCTCGCGCTTTTTATTTGCGTTATTCTTGTATTTTTGTCTATTTCGCCGAATGATTATGTGTTTTCGACAGAATTGCCCTATGTTTTATACATAACATCAACTGGTTTGGTGTTTTCGACAAAACAGCAGCAATACTACAAAAGTAAGTAGCAAGTTGGCAAGCAATAAGCAACTTAGTAATCAGTTAATCAGCCTGTTAAGCAAGTCAACAGTCGGTTGAACTAGTTAAGCCAATTAGCAAATACTTATTTAGATTGACCTTTACCAAATGCGCGCAGTTGAACGCCGTTCCAGTCAGTGCTTACGGTTAACGGAGTGGCTGCGTTCATGCCAGCTGTTTTTGCTGCAGATTGAACGGTACTAGAACTTGGGGAACCTTCGCGACCTGGTTTTGGAGTAAGAACCCACATAGGAGCGTCATTGTCAAGCATATTTGTGGCATCCATAATAGTGTCTGCGAGCTCATCTTCGTCGTCGCCGTCGCGCCACCAAATAATCACACCATCAACAGCAGCGTCGTAATCCTCATCTACCAACTCTTCGCCGGTAAGTTTCTCGATGCTTTCGCAAATTGTTTCGTCAACATCGTCATCCCAGAGCCATTGTTGGACAATGTCTCCTGGTTGGAATCCGAATTCCTGTGCATGCTGAAAAGCTATCTGTTCCACGTGATTTAATATATCAAAGCGTCACGAAGTGCGCACATTTAACGGCGTGTATTCAGTAATTTATCGTTTATCAATTACGACACACCAGGACACGCCGCAAAAATCGCGATTGTGACATAAATCACTATATATAGGTGGTTATCTTTGCGTCTTGCCCTAGATATTGTGCATGAGTTGGGTTATAGTAGAGCGAGTTGTTAGAAATAGTTCCCATGTTTGCAACGAGAGATTTTGCTAGAAGGAACAGTGTTTGAGAAAGGTCTGTACCGATGCAGGTTTTGGAAGAAACTGCTGTCACAAGCGCAGAAAATTGTACGGATGATGTAGTTGAAATTCCAGTTTCTCGCGTGCAGGTCGAAAAGCGCGATGGTCGCGTAGTTGATTTTGATCCGCTGAATATCATTATGGCAATCAAGGCTGCTTTTAAGGATTTGGGCAAGGAAGTCGGTCCGCAAGAAGAGCAGTTGATTCGTAATATTTCTGATCATATTGAGGCTGAAATTCAAGATCGTTACAATGGCCCGGCGAAGATTGAAGATATTCAGACCTTGGTTGAGCATAGTCTTATTGAAAATCACCTTTATGAGGTTGCTCGTTGCTACACGAGCTACCGACTGAACCGAGATATAGACCGCGCTAGAGCTACTGATATCAACGAGGCTGTTAACCGTCTTGTAAATCGTGATGAGTCTCTTGTTCGTGAAAACGCAAATAAGGATTCTAATGTTTATGCAACTCAGCGTGATCTTCTTGCAGGTGCTGTTTCTAAAGCTTCTGCGTTCTCTATGCTTCCTCACGCAGTTTCTAACGCTCATATGAAGGGTGATATTCACTTCCATGACGCTGATTATTCGCCATTTACTTGCATGAGCAACTGCTCGCTTCCTGATTTTGGCGATATGCTTGCTAAGGGATTTGCTCTTGGTAATGCAATGATGGATAGTCCAAAGTCTATTGGTACTGCTGCAACTCAGGTTACGCAAATTATTAAGGATATTGCTGGCGCGCAATACGGTGGTCAGACTGTTAATCGCGCTGACGAAATGCTTGAGCCTTACGCTAAGTGCGATTACGACAAGAATCTTGCTATGGCACACGCAATGATTCCTGATTCCACGCCAATTCAAGTCGCAAAAGATATGATTGACGGCTTGAAGGCTCAGGAGCCTAAGAATCTCCACTGCTTGGACAGGGATCCACTGCCTGCTGATACTCCTTTTGATAAGAATTTGGGCGAGTTGGATCAGCTCCGTGAAGTTTACGCAAAGATTATGACGCGTAAGGCGATCTACGACGCTATGCAAACAATGGAATATCAAATCAATTCTAACCGCGTTTCTAACGGTCAGACTCCGTTCGTAACTGTTGGCTTTGGCTTGGGTACTTCTTGGTTTGCTCGTGAAATTCAGCGCGCTATTTTGCTTAACCGTATTCGTGGTCTCGGCAAAGATCGTCATACTGCAATCTTCCCTAAGCTTGTGTTTACTATTAAGCACGGTGTTAACGCGGACGCTGGCGACCCGAACTACGATTTGAAGCAGCTTGCGCTTGAGTGCTCTACAAAGCGCATGTACCCAGACGTTGTGTTCTACGAGAATATTGTTAAGATTACTGGCTCCTTCAAGGCTCCTATGGGTTGCCGTTCGTTCCTTCAGGGTTGGATTGATCCAAAGACCGGCAAGGACGTTGAAGATGGCCGTATGAATCTTGGCGTTGTAACTGTTAACATGCCACGTATTGCTCTTGAATCTCACGGCGATGTGACTCGCTTCTGGAAGCTTTTCGACGAGCGTATGGAAGTAGCTCACCAAGCTTTGCGATTCCGTATTATGCGTTGCAAGCAGGCAACTCCTGTAAATGCTCCAACGCTGTTCCGTTACGGTGCTTTTGGTCGTTTGGAAGCTAACGAAAGCGTGGATCAGTTGTTCCGTAATGAGCGCGCAACTGTTTCTCTTGGCTACATTGGTTTGTACGAAACTACGGCCGTGTTCTTCGGCAAGGATTGGATGCAAGATCACAGCTGGAATGAGGAAGGCAAGGAATTTGCGCTTTCTTTGGTTCGCCGCATGAATAAGCTTTGCCAGCAGTGGTCAAAGGCTGAAGGCTATCATTACTCCGTTTACTCAACTCCTGCTGAGTCTTTGACTGATCGCTTTAACCGCATGGATCGCCAGAAGTTCGGTCGCATTGAAGGCGTTACTGATCACGACTTCTACACTAATTCCTTCCATTACCCGGTTTGGTTGCAGCCAACTCCTATGGAGAAGCTTCGCTACGAGGTTGACTTCCCGTATCTTGCTTCCGGCGGCTTTATTAACTACTGCGAGTTCCCATGCTTGCAGGCAAATCCTAAGGCTTTGGAAGCTGTTTGGGATTACGCTTACAAGATTGGCATCGGCTACTTGGGTACGAATACGCCAATCGATCACTGCTTCGTTTGTGGTTTCCAGGGCGATTTTGAGCCGACTAAAGAAGGCTTCCGCTGCCCTGAGTGCGGAAACAGCGACCCAGATAAGTGCAATGTTACGAAGCGTACTTGCGGCTACTTGGGCAATCCTGTTCAGCGTCCAATGGTTCACGGTCGTCACGAGGAAATCGCTCACCGCGTAAAGCACATGTCTGGCGAAACTGGTCATGTGACTCTTAACAACGGTGAGTCTCGCGAATGGTATGAGGAAACAAAATAAACTTAGCTAATTAGCTATGTTGAAACTTAGTAAAATAAGTATGACTAGATAATTTAGCTAAATAAATAGCTTTTCTTGTGTTTGTTGTTTGGTGATAATCTGGCCGTTAGAAATGTATTGCGTTTTGTGATTGCACTTTCTAACGGCTGGATTTATTTTATTTTCGCAAATTTGGTTGTTTATTTTTAGTTGTTTATTTGGTTTGAAAGGGGGTTGGATATGGCTCGCATGAGTTTGCACGATTTTGCGCCTGCAGATGTGAATCGTGGACCGTGGATTCCTACCTCTCTTTCAAATAACCCTCGCGCAGGACAGTGGTCTAGTGAGCGCATGAGTCAGGGCATGGTTGCCGATTACAAGCGTTTTTTGATGACAGACGGCGAGGGAATTCGCTGCTCGCTTTACGTCTCCGGTTGCCCGTTCCATTGCGTTGAGTGCTATAACGAGTCGATTTGGGATTTTCGCGCTGGGCATCCTTATACTCAAAAGCTTGAAGATCAAATTATGGAAGATTTGGCGCAGCCTTATGTGCAAGGATTGACTTTGCTTGGCGGCGAGCCTTTGCTTAATACGGGCATTTTGCTGCCTCTTTGCAAGCGTATTAGAAAAGAGTTTGGCAATACAAAAGATATTTGGAGTTGGACTGGATACACTTGGGAAGAGCTTATGCGCCCAGGGGAGACTTTGGATAAGCTTGAGTTGCTGCAATACATTGATATTCTTGTTGACGGCCGTTATATGAAGGATTTGCATGATTCGCTTTTGCAATTCCGCGGTTCTAGTAATCAGCGAATTATCAATGTTCCAAAGTCTCTGGAAAATCCGCAAAATCCTCCTGTAATTTGGGAAAAGCTTCACGATCAGGAGCGTTTTATTCCGTCAATTTACGGCAAAGACCGTGCGCAAGGCGAAGGCGATGCTTCATAATCCTATTGAATTTGCTACTCATACGATATATTTAACAATGTTTGCGGACGATTATAAGAATGCATACATATACACATGTTAAGGTAAATATAATTAATCTCGTAACATCTGTATCGCAAACTGCTAAAAGAATTATGCTAACTATGCTCATAAATACTGTAATTAAACGATAGATAGTTTGGTATGTCTTTTCTTTGCATAAATATAAAAGATAGATTATTAATATTAATAGGACGAATGCTTGAATGGTGAGACTAGCAATATTAATACAAGTGTTATCGTCTTTTAATTCCTTCAATTGTTTAAAGAAATAAATAGCTGACGAAATATAACAAAGCAACGTTATTGGCAGTAGAACTACGTGTTTGCTGTTCATATTGTTCCTCACATAATTGTTGATATTAATAATGGAAATTCTCACTGCAAGTCGACACAAATGCCTTTCTGCTGTGTACAGTGCCAACTATCTTCGTGTTGCTCAATAAGTTTCTTCTTGGGTGTTGGCTTGAGCTTGCAATGATAGTAAAAAAGACATGGATAATGCTACTGAGCAAGCAAGCATTTTATTAATAGCTTTTTTATATTCATAACAGTACCTCTTTATACATGCGAATATACATTTTTTCAGTATATAACTTTTATAAGATGAAATTAATGGTTTTTGTAAGTTGAATCTGTAGAAGCACTTTTTCGTATGTGATTTGTCTGTATGCTAATATGTCAAAGATTAATCTATTTATGCATTTGGTAATTAAATAACTCAATGCGGGAATATTTCCATGCGCAATAGTTAAAATTTGAGAAGTGATATTATTAAACCTACACATTACATTATATATGGGGAGGAGCACAATGGCGGGGAATTTGAAGGACAATTCGCGAAAAATTAAAAATAATCCTCCTCGCGCATTGCGTACGATTCTGTCATCTTTAAAAAGGTATCGTTTTCTTGGCGTCTTAACAGCTGTTACTATTCTCGTTGAAGCTGCTATGCAAATTGAGATCCCTACAGTAATGTCAAATCTTATTGATTTTGGCATTATGTCACGTTCTCAAGAAGCTGTGCAATATTATGGTTTGCAATTGCTTATTTTTGCTGCAATTGCAATGATTGCAGGCGTTATTTCTGGTATTTGTTGCGCGCATTCTAGTGCTGGTTTCGGTAAAAATTTACGTCACAACATGTTTTCACGCTTACAAAGTTTAAGTTTTTCTGATTTAGATAAGTTTTCTAGCGGCACTGTTGTTACGCGTATGACTAGCGATGTGTCAAATGTGCAATTTGCTTACCAAATGATTATTCGCTCTGGTGTTCGCAGCGTTATGATTATCATCACTGCTTGGTGGTTTACTTTTTCAATTAGCCCTGCTATCTCGTGGGTTTTTCTTTCATTCGTGCCTATTATTGGTGCAATTGGCGCTGTTGGAGCTAGTATAGTTGCTCCAGCATTTTCTCGAATTTATCGAATGATTGACGAGATGAATAATAGAGTTGGCGAGAATTTGCATAATATTCGCATCGTAAAGTCTTATGTGCGTTCTGATTATGAAATAAGTCGTTTTACGCGTATTTCACATAAAATCTATGATTATTTTATTAAAGCTGAGTATGTGTTAAATTGTAGTATTCCTTTGTTTAACTTATGTTTTTATTCTGGCATGCTACTTATTGCGTGGTTGGCTTCACGTGAAATTGTGGCTTCGGGGAATAATCCTGCTTTTGGTTTAACAACAGGAAATCTTGCTGCATTAGTAGTGTATGCTTTGCAAATTTTGTTTGCTTTAGCGAATTTAGTTGCAGTTTTTGTAATGTCGTTAACAGCTCGAGCTTCGATGCATCGTATTTCACATGTTTTGCAATCTCGAAATACTGAAGTTGTTTCCAAGCATCCGCTGACAAAGCTTTCTGACGCTTCTGTGCGTTTTGAAAATGTTTCGTTACGCTATCCTCAATCAGGTAATACAGATGAATCTGCCCCAGCAGAACAGGAAATTTTACATGATATAAATATATCTATTCCTTCTGGAGCAACTGTTGGTGTTGTTGGTGCAACGGGATCTGGAAAATCAAGTTTAGTGCAATTAATTGCAAGACTTTATGACGTAACTTCTGGCACTCTTTTTGTAGGTGGAAAAGATATTCGCGATTATGATTCTTCTAGTTTGCGTGGAGAAGTTGGCGTTGTTCTACAAAAAAATATTTTGTTTAGTGGCACAATTGCAGAAAATCTTCGCTGGGGTAGAGCGGAAGCAAGCGATGATGATTTGCGTCAAGCTTGCGAAATTGCTTGTGCTGATGAGTTTATTAAAGATTTACCAGATGGCTACAATACGCATATTGATCAGGGCGGTAAGAATGTTTCCGGTGGTCAACGACAGCGTTTGTGTATCGCGCGCGCACTTTTGAGGAAGCCGAAAATTTTAATCCTTGACGACTCGATGAGCGCAGTTGATATGAAAACTGATAGTAAAATTCGCGATGGCTTGAAAAAGTTTATGCCTGATTCTACGCAAATTATCGTTGCTCAGCGCATATCTTCAATCGAACATGCAGATATTATTGTTGTTCTTAAAGATGGTCGTGTTGTTGCTAACGGTTCGCATGATGAATTATTTAAGTCTTGTGAATTTTACAGAAATATGGCGATTTCTCAAGAAAAAAGTAGCATAACTGGCGCAACTAAAGAAGAAGGAGCTAAATAACAATGGCTAAGAATAAAACGGCTCACTCTTCTAAAAATGATTCAGCTATTAGTTGGGAAACTCTTAGCAGACTTGCCTCTTATGTGCTGGTGTATCGAGTTAAAATTTACGTAATTATTGCATCAATAATAGTTAGCGCAATTGTGCAAGCTGCAAGTGCAGTGTTTTTGCAATCTCTTGTGGACTCGTATATTCTTCCGCTTGTTGGTAAGCATAATCAGGATTGGACGCCTCTTGTTCGCATGATTATTCTGATGGCAAGTGTTTACGCTGTTGGTGTGTTTTGTTCTTGGCTTTGGAGCAGACTTGTTGCGAATATATCTGAAAGTGTTATGCGTGATTTGCGAGATTCTATGTTTAAGCATCAGCAGAAGCTTTCATTGCGTTACTTAGATTCTCAAGGTTACGGCGATATTATGAGTCGTTACACAAACGATACTGAGGTTCTTCGTGAGGCAATTTCGTGGGCATTTCCGGACTCTTTTTCTGCACTAATGTCAATTTTGGCAGCGTTTATATCTATTATGTGCCTATCTCTTCCGGTTGCAGTTTTTGTAGCTATATTTACTGCAATATTGCTTTATTTAGTGCGTTTTATGCTAAAGAAATCTGGCAGTCTATTTGAGCAATTCCAGCATGCATTAGGTGAGCTAAATGAGTTTGTTGAAGAATCTGCAACAGGCAGCAAAGTGATTAAAATTTTTAATCATGAGGCAGATTCTATTGAAAAATTAGATAATTGCATAGAAAAAGTGCAAAAAATTTCTGCAAGTGCAAATTCTTATGCAAATAATGTAATGCCGGTTATTAGTAATGCAAGCTATTTGCTTTATGTATTAATTGCTTTACTTGGTGCGTGGGCTGCTTCAGCGGGTCTGCCAACGCTGGGATTAGCTGGATCTAGTACTCTTACATTGGGTACACTTATATCTTTGCTGGCACTTTCGCGCGCATTTATTAACCCTATTGGCGAAATTACAATGCAAGCTAACGCACTTATGATGGCTCTTGCAGGAGCTTCTCGTATTTTTGAGTTACTTGATGAAAAGCCAGAACTTGATTCTGGCAGTGTGCAATTAGTTAAAGTGCGTGTACTTCAGTCTGATGAAGATTTTGAAGAAAAATCAGCATTTGATGTGCTTGAAGAAGTAGATGAACAATCTGAAGGAAGCAATATTTATTGGGCTTGGAAAAGATCAAAGCAAGATAATGGTACTAAAGCTAAAAAGCGCGCTCAAAACTTAAGTGAAATGGCTCAAGAGATTGTGTGCCATGCAAAGCGAGATGCTCGCACTTCTAAGGATGGCCGCTATACTTTGCTTCGAGGCGACGTTCGCTTTACGGATGTTGTGTTTGGTTACAAAGAGGATCATCCAGTTTTGCACGATATTACATGGTTTGCAAAACCTGGTCAAAAAGTTGCTCTTGTTGGAGCTACAGGTGCTGGAAAAACTACTATTGCTAACCTTCTTACGCGTTTTTACGACATCGATGATGGGCAAATTTTGTATGATGGCATTGACGTGCGCGATATTTGCAAAACGGATTTGCGCCACGCTATTGGCACTGTTTTGCAAGATGTGAATTTATTTACAGGCACAATAATGGACAATATTCGTTATGGAAATCTTGATGCTAGCGACGAAGATTGTATTCAAGCTGCAAAATTAGCTCATGCTGACGCGTTTATTTCTCATCTTCCTGACGGATACAATACGCAGCTTAACAATGGCGGTGAAGGGCTTTCTCAAGGTCAGAAGCAGCTTATTTCTATTGCTCGTGCTGCAGTAGAAAATCCTCCTGTGTTGATTCTCGATGAAGCAACTTCATCGATTGACACGCATACTGAAGAGTTAGTTCAGCATGGAATGGATTCTTTGATGGTAGGGCGTACTGTGTTTGTAATCGCTCACAGACTGTCTACAGTGCGCAATGCTGATGTGATTATGGTGCTGGATCACGGTCGCATTATTGAGCGCGGTTCACATGAGGAATTATTGGCAAAACGTGGGGAGTATTATCAGCTTTGCACTGGAGCTGTTGAGCTTGAATAATAGCTTGATTTTGTGCGGCAACACGCCGAACACGCGCGGCACTTGCATTTTGCTAAGGATTCTGTAAGATAGTGACTCGGCTGTTCGAGAGAACAAAGCCACGGCCCCGTAGCTCAGTTGGTTAGAGCGCCGCCCTGTCACGGCGGAGGTCACCGGTTCAAGTCCGGCCGGGGTCGCGATTAATAGAATACCCGGTTCGCCGGGTTTTTTATTCGTCATGGCTCTGTAGCTCAGTTGGTAGAGCGAACGACTGAAAATCGTTAGGTCAGCGGATCGATCCCGCTCGGAGCCACAACAAAAACGCGCGACACGATTTGTGCCGCGCGTTTTGTTTTATTCGCTAGTCAAGCTGCTTCCACGAATCAACATCAATATGATGCTCAGGATTTGCCTGCCAAGCTGCCCAAGCAGATTCTACGATATCCTTAACGTCGTAGCGAGCATGCCATCCCATTTCTTCGTTAATTCGCTTCGTGCTGCCAATAAGCTGTGGAGGATCTCCAGCTCTGCGATCAAGAACAGTTTCTTTAAATGGTAAACCGGTAACTTTGCGCACTTCGTCAACAATTTCGCGCACAGACGTACCCTTACCAGTTCCTACGTTAAAAGCATCGTACTTGCGCTCGTCGCGATCCAAATACGTGAGTGCCGCAATATGCGCGTCTGCTAAATCAGAAACGTGAATATAGTCGCGAATGCAAGTGCCATCAGCAGTAGGATAGTCGTCGCCAAAAATAGCAGGTGCTTTTCCTCGCTGTAGTCTGTCAAGAAGCATAGGAATTAAGTTCAAAATCGCAGGATCTTCCAATTCCACCGGACCGCATCCAGCTACGTTGAAGTAACGCAGTGCGCAGAAGCGAATTCCGTATGTGTGCTCGCAAGCACGTGCCATCCACTCGCCAAAAAGCTTGGTTTGACCATAAGGGTTAATTGGCAACATTGGCACAACATCTTCTGGTACAACTTCAACAGGAGGCACTCCATAAGTTGCTGCAGAAGAAGAAAATACGAGCTTCTTAACTCCGCTATCTTTCATGCCTTCAAGCACATTAAGCATGCCGTTAATATTCTGTTGATAATACCAAAGTGGCTTTTCTACGGACTCTCCAACTTGCTTTCTAGCAGCAAAGTGAATTACAGCATCAACATTCTCGTCCTTCATGATTTGCGCAAGTCGCTTTCCTGCATCAGGAGAAGAGATATCCATACCATAAAGACGTGCGCCTTCAATTCTTGTAGGCTTTCCGTAGCTTAAATCGTCAACGACGACGACATTTTGCTTTGTTTCATGTAAGGCGTGAACTACATGTGCTCCAATGTATCCGCATCCACCTGTAACAAGAACAGTCATTGTCGACCTTCCTTTTGAATAATATCAATACAATCAGTGAGATTATATCTCGTAAAACTGAAGTTTAATGATATGCATCTGTTGCATAGCATCTGTTATTCTCGCATTTTGATTCTGCAGCGTATGCTTAACTTGAATGTGTTAGTTGTATTATTTTGTAAGGTGATGTTCGAATGATATTTGTTGCGTTATCTATATTGCGTGTGATTATACGCGCTTATTTGATAATAATGATTATTCGAATGGTTGCAGATTGGTTATTTGTGCTTGTTCCTCGTATGCGTCCTAGAGGTGCTTTTAATTTTCTAATACGGATTATTTATTTCATAACAGAACCGCCATTGCGCGTATTGCGCAAGTTTATTCCGCCAACTCGTTGTGGAAATATTAGTATTGACGTAAGTTATATGCTTTTATATTTTGCTCTATACGTTCTTCAAATTTGGTTATAGATGAGTTTACGGTTTTTTAACGCGTAATTTTTATAAAAGCGGCGTTTTGTTGCATAAATTTTTGTATTAACCGCACTAATTTTCTGCGGACGTGATAGCATCGAATAGATATATATCAAAGGGCTATGCCCAAAAAGCGAGGTGTAAAGCATATGACTCTGTTGACGCCTAAGGACATTCGAGAGCATACCTTCCAAATTGTACGTTTTAAGGGAGGTTATGACGTTGACGAGGTCGACGAGTTTCTCGATCAGGTTACAGAAACAATAGAAGCACTCGGTCAGCAGGCAGTGCAGGGCCTAGGGGCTTCCACGCAATCTCTTGGTCGTGATGTTGCGGGTTTGAATACGAAGATTGCTGAGTTAACTTCTAAGGTAGAATCCTTAACTAAAGAAAATGAGGCATTGCGTGATGCTTCTAAGAAGCAGGGCGAATCAAATGAAGCTGCTTCTCAACTTGAAGCTACTGCAACTAAGTTGCGCGAAGCTGAAGAAAGTAATCGTGCTTTGACTGCTCAAAACCAGCAGTTGAAGGAACAGTTAGATGGTTTGGGTGCGCAGGTAGATCAGTTAACTGCTCAAACTGCTCAAGCAGACAATGCTAAGCAGGTTCAAAAAGAGCTTGAAGCTGTTACTCGCGAGCGTGACGACTTCCGTGCAAGCAGCGAAAACTTGGGTCGCGAGCTTGAAACTGTTCGCCAGCAGCTTGTTGTCACTCAGCAAGAAAACACTAAGATTGAGGAACTTTCCAAGCAGTTGGAAGAGTCCCGTCAGCGTGAAGAGCAGCTTCGAAAGCAGGTTGCTAAGATGGAACCAAATACTGAAACTGGTAGCTTGCAAAAGATTGCTGGTGCTGGTGCAGAAGCACAAGGTTCTGAGCCAGAGCGTGCAACTGCAATGTTGACTCTTGCTATGCAATTGCATGATCAATATGTAGATAAGGGCAAGGCTAAGGCTCAACAAATTGTTGAAGAAAGCCAAGCTCGTTATAACGAAACTGTTGCTAAGGCAGATGAATATTCTGCACGCACTCGTTCTGAAGCTGAAGAATACAGCAAGCAGACTCATGCTGATGCTGACGATTACTCTACTCGTACTCGCGGCGATGCTGATTCTTATGCTGCTCGTGCTCACAATGAGGCTGATGCTTACTCTGGTAAGGTTCGTCAAGCTGCTGATGATTACTCTAAGCAGACGCATGATCAAGCTGACCAGTATGAAGCTGAAGTACAGCATCGTGCTGCAGACTATGATTCTACAACTCGTACAGCTGCTGATGCATATGCTCGTCAGGTACGTGAGAATCTTGAGAAGCAAACTCAAGTTATTGAAGGAAATATTCAGAGCCTCAAGCAATTTGAGACTGAATATCGTACTCGCTTGACTGATTTCCTTGGTCAGTTGGTTGCTCAAGTTTCTGATGAAAATACCTATGCTGCATTAGGCAACAAGCAGGGTGAAGAATCTGGTAAGCAAGAGTAGTTTTTAGCAGTGCGTGACTGATATTTTAAAATGTTGCGCACTGCACCGATACTATTTGAATTACTAAAGATCGGATAAATATTGACGCATAGAGATGTGCGTGTGAAACGGCTACGTACTCGCGTAGCCGTTTTTGCACTAATTGTTTTTATTGGTGTTGTGCTAGATCGCATAACAAAACTTTGGGCTTTGGCGACGCTTAGTGACGGGAAAAACATTGAGCTTGTGCCGCACTTGCTTTCTTTAACTCTTGTACGAAATCCTGGAGCATCATTTGGCTTAGGTTCTTCTTTTACATGGGTTATTAGCGTATTAGCTTGTGCTGCTTGTGGTGCCATGATAGCGGCTATTAAGCACACAAAATCTTTGTATTGGACTATTGCGTTTGCTCTAGCGTTTGCTGGAGCTTTCGGAAACCTCATTGATAGAACGCAATATGCTCAAGGTTTTTTGAATGGCAAAGTCGTAGATTTTATAAACTACGGTTGGTCTGTTGGGAACGTTGCAGATATTGAGCTTATGTTTGCAGGAATCGCAGTTGTATGCCTTATTTTGATTGGGATTCCTCTTTTCGGGCATGCCGATGAGTGATATTTGCTTTAAAGTTACAAGCCAATTTTCCGGCTGCAGATTTGATGTTTGCTTATCAAAACTAATGGGAGTTTCGCGTGCAAGTGCGATATCTCTTATTGAGCGTAACCAAGCGAAAATCTTAGGTAGAAAATCGCAAAAATCCTCCATTTTGCAAGATGGCGATACGATTGTTGTCGATCAAAAAGAAAGTGCAGAACAAAAAGAAGAGCAAAATAATGAATCTTCTGTATGTAATATTCCAATTATTTACAACGACGACGATGTTGTTGTAATAGATAAGCCTGTTGGAGTTGCCTCTCACGCAGCAAAGGGATGGAGTGGGCCGACAGTTCCAGAATGCCTAGAAGCTGTTGGAATAGATATAAAAACAACGCTGTGCGACGAATCGCGCAAAGGAATCGTAAGCAGATTAGACGTTGGAACAAGCGGATTAATGCTAGTTTGTAAAACAGATTTTGCTTATGAAGTAATGAAAAATCAGTTTGCAAAGCATATCGTTAAAAAAACGTATCATGCGCTTGTTCAAGGAGATTTAGCGCAAGATAAAGCTACTATTGATGCTCCTATAGGTCGCGCAAAAGTATCTGATTTTCGTTTTACTATTACTTCTGACGGCAAGCCTGCTGTTACGCACTGGGATGTGCTTGAGCGTTTTAGTCGAGCAACGTTAGTAAGCGTTAATTTGGAAACTGGTCGTACACATCAAATACGCGTCCATTTTTCGTCTATAGGTCACCCTTTGGTTGGGGATTCAATGTATGGAGCGAACCCAGTTTTGGCTCAAAAACTTGGGTTGCAACGTCAATGGTTGCATTCTATGGAACTTACTTTTACACATCCTCGCACGGGTAAATCAGTGACGGTTAAGTCGCATTATCCTCTTGATTTGCAACACGCGTTAGAAGCTATGCGAGCATTATTAAAGTAACGTTTTTGCATTTTTTCAGTCAACTTTCGCTTATAGAATATCTTTTATGACTCAGCCGGAAACCAACTTCGTACATTTGCACAATCACACGCATTATTCACTTCTAGATGGTGCGTCAAAAATACCTGATTTAGTAGCGCGCGCTAAAGAATTAGGTATGCCGGCTGTAGCTATTACGGATCATGGCAACATGCACGGCGCGTACGAAATGTGGAGTACGGCTGTAAAAGCTGGGATTAAGCCAATTATTGGCATAGAAGCGTATGTTACTCCTGAAACAGCAAGACAAGACAAAAGTCGCGTGCATTGGGGCACGGAAGATCAGCGTGCAGATGACGTTTCTGGCGGCGGTTTAATTACGCATATGACTTTGTGGGCGGAAAACGATACTGGCTTAACAAATCTTCTTAAAGCTTCGTCTGTGGCGAATCTTGAGGGTAGAGTTATGCGCTACCCACGTATGGATAAAGACGTGCTTTCAACCTACTCAAAAGGTGTAATTGCGTCTTCAGGATGCCCTTCTGGAATTATCCAGACGCGTCTTCGCTTAGGTCAGTTCAAAGAGGCTTTACGAGCAGCTGGTGAGTTTCAAGATATTTTCGGGCGTGACAATTTCTTTATCGAGCTTATGAATCACGGGCTTTCTATTGAAACGCGCGTAACTAAAGACTTGCTTGAAATTGCAAAAAAACTTAACGCACCTCTTCTTGCAACAAACGATTTGCATTACGTTCATGAAGAAGATCGTGAAGCGCAAGATGCTATGCTTTGCATTAATTCCGGCTCGCGCTTGGACGATCCTGACCGTTTTAAGTTTGACGGTTCAGGATACTATTTGAAGTCCGCTGAGCAAATGCGTGAGCTTTTTAAAGAATTTCCAGAAGCTTGCGATAACACGCTTGAGATTGCTCGTCGATGCAATGTTATGTTCGACGACGGCGAAGATGGCGCTTTTATGCCGCAATTTGACTGCCCGGAAGGTTGGGATGAGACTTCGCTATTCCTTAAAAAAGTCGAGGAAGGTTTGGAGCGTCGTTACAATAACAACATTCCAATGGAAGTTTTAAAGCAGGCTGATTACGAGTGCGGTGTGATTTGCCAAATGCAATTCTGCGGATACTTTTTAGTTGTTGCAGATTATATTAATTGGGCTAAAGCGCATGGTGTAATGGTAGGTCCTGGTCGTGGTTCTGCTGCAGGCGCTATGGTTGCGTACGCAATGGGCATCACAGAGCTTGATCCTATGAAGCATGGTCTGATTTTTGAACGCTTCTTAAACCCGGAGCGCGTATCCTTGCCTGATATTGATGTTGATTTTGACCCGGATGGCAGGGCCAAAGTTCTTGAATACGTGGGCGAAAAATACGGTAGAGATAAAGTTGCTCAGTGCGTTATTTACGGAACTATTAAAACGAAGCAAGCTCTTAAAGATTCTGCGCGTATTATGGGCTACGAGTTTTCAGTAGGCGAAAAAATTACGAAAGTTCTTCCTCCTGCTAAAAACGGCAAAGATATGAGCTTGCACGATATTTTCGACGAAAAATCAAAGCGTTACGCTGAAGCGCGCGAGTTTCGCGAAATGTACGACACGGATCCAGATACTCATCGCATTACGGAAGAAGCTAAGGGCATTGAAGGTTTGATTCGTCAAACAGGTGTGCATGCTTGTGCAACAATCATGGGCTCGGAGCCAATCACAAACACTTCGCCACTTTTAGAGCGCACTGACGGTACTATTACTACAACTTTTGAGTATCACACTTGTGAAACGCTCGGTCTTGTAAAAATGGACTTTTTGGGTCTTTCCAACTTGACAGTTATTCGCGATACTTTGCGAAATATCGAAAATAATGGGAAGGATCCGATTGATTATACTAAGATTCCGTTAGACGATAAAGCTACTTATCAACTGCTTTCTAGGGGTGATACTTTAGGCGTTTTCCAGCTTGATTCCGACGGTATGCGTGCGCTTCTACGTACTTTGAAACCGGATAATTTCAACGATATTTCGGCTTTGATTGCACTTTACAGGCCTGGTCCTATGGATATGGATTCGCATACGAATTATGCTAAGCGCAAGAATGGTTTGCAAGATATTATCCCTATTCATCCAGAAGTTGCTGAGCCGTTAAAGGAAGTTTTGGACGAAACTTACGGTTTAATTGTTTACCAGGAGCAGGTGCAGTCTGCAGCGCGTATTTTAGCAGGATACAGTCTTGGTAAAGCAGATGTGTTACGTCGAGCAATGGGCAAGAAAAAGCCGGAAGTGCTGGCAAAAGAACAGGTGCCATTCTTTGAAGGTATGAAAGCTCACGGATATTCTGAAGAAGCTGCACAAGCTGTGTGGGATGTTTTGGTTCCGTTCTCTGGTTACGCGTTTAATAAAGCTCACTCTGCAGCTTATGGCTTGATTTCTTACTGGACTGCATACCTAAAAACGCATTATCCTGTGGAATTTATGGCAGCTTTGCTTCAAAACGAACGTACGAATAAAGACAAAACTGCACTGTACTTGGGCGAGGCAAGGCGCATGGGTATTCAAGTTTTGCAACCTGATGTAAACGAGTCTGTTCTTGAGTATTCTGCAGTTGGAGATGTTGTGCGCTTTGGTTTGGGTGCTATTCGTAACGTTGGAGACAAAGCAGTAAACGATATTATTACTGAGCGTGAAGGTGAGCGCGGACGTTTCGTAAACTTTATGGATTTCGTACAACGTGTTCCTATTAGTGCACTTAATCGACGTTTAGTAGAGTCGCTTATTAAAGCTGGAGCTTTTGATTCTATTGATTCAAATCGTCGTGCGCTGTTTCAAATTTGTGATCCTGCAATTGATTCTGTGATTGCGCTTAAGCGCAAGCAGGCAGAGGGTCAGTTTGATTTATTTGCTGATCTTGATTCGTCTTCTGACTCGGATGACGACAACGGTATGGGAGATATGCAAATTACTGTACCTGATGTTGAAGAGTGGGATAAAAAGACAAAGCTTAATTTTGAGCGAGAAATGCTTGGATTGTACGTTTCTGATCATCCACTAAGCGGATTGTCTGCAGTTTTGGCAGATTTACGTGAGATGTCAATCGCTCAACTGATCGACAGAGCAAGAACTATGAGCGATGGTCAGCAAGTAACTATTGCAGGCCTAGTTACGAGCGTAGATAGGCGAGTGTCTCGAAAAGGTAATGCTTGGGCGATTGTCACAGTTGAAGACATGGAAAGTTCAATACAATGCATGTTCTTTGGCAAAGTGTACGAAGCTTCAGCGCAAGAACTTGCAATTGATCAAGTTGTGCGTATTCGTGGACAAGTTGAAGTGCGTGATGAAACTGTTTCCATGCGTGCTACAGAGTTTGAAATACCAACTCTTGAATCAGTGGATGAGAGACCTTTAACAGTTGTTATTCCTCGTAAAGTTCTAGATAAAGGTCGTGTTGCGCAATTAAGTAATATTTTGAGCCGACATCCAGGCTGCTGTGAAGTGCGCTTGGCTCTTGTCGACGATACAGGCAAGGCGCAAGTTCTTACTTTTGGAGATCGTTTCCGCGTAAAACGAGATACTTCTTTGTTTGCTGAAATGAAAATTGTTTTTGGATCTAGTTGTTTGCCTAGCGCGTAGAAAATATGCACTACTGGTTTGATAAAATATAAAACTAGGTATGCTTTAAGAATTACATTGAAAGAGGAGGAAATAACGAATATGTTAAACAACGGTGACGAGCGTAACAGTGACGATAAGCGTAAAAATGGTGGTGAGCGTAACAATGACGATTCTGTGCGCACTTCTTTTACTGATGCGGAATTAGATAATGCGCTCGCTGGATTTGAACGTGAATTTAAAGAAGAGTCGCAAGAAAATTTAAATAGCGAAAATTTAGAAAATAACCAAAAAAGCGACGATAATCAAGAAAATGATTTTCTTGATCAAGCTATGCGCAATATTGAAGAAGCTAATTTTGAAGAAGATTTGCAAGGTTTGCTTGGAAATAAAGCAAAAGTTGCGTTAATGATTACGTATGTGCAGCCTGCTCAGTTACTAGCTGCTTTTTGCAAAATGGCTAGTGTTTCAGCACGATGCTTCGATGAAGAGCAAGGTGCTGTTGCAGTATTAAAAAATTTGGACGGCAATGAGCCGGAAGAAGCAGTGCAAAAATTTGTTGATTTCTTCCGTGGAATGGATGTTATGCTCATTACAAATAGAGCTGATAAATTAACTGCAAAAGTTTACGAATATAATTGCGAACCGCAAGAAATAGTTGCGCCTATGGCATTAGCTGTGTGGTCGCGTACAGTAGAAGATTTAGCTATTGGCATGGAAACAGTTGAAACTCTTTCAAAACAAAATATAGAAATGTTCAATAGTGACGATTTGAGCGATGCGAACGCGTACGAGCTATTCCAAAAATATGGCAAAAGAAAGTAAAAATAATTAAGCAATTAATTGGCATATTAAATTGAAGAAGTTGCGTTAGAAAGTAGAAATTTCATTACAATTACGTAAATTCATTGCAGATAAGCTCAACATATGAAGCGCAATACGAAATAATACACTACAATTGCACGTGAATATGCATATGTGCGTGGCTATGCATACAACCGGATGATACCCAAGGGGTTTATTATGGATCGACAACAAGAGTTTGCTCTACGTACTGTTGAAGAGCGAGACGTGCGTTTTATTCGACTCTGGTTTACGGACGTCTTAGGCACGCTTAAATCCGTTGCTATTGCCCCTGCTGAATTAGAAGCAGCTTTTGAAGAGGGAATAGGGTTCGACGGCTCAGCAATAGAAGGCATGACTCGCGTCCTAGAAGACGATATGATTGTGAAGCCGGATCCGTCGACGTTCCAAATTCTTCCATGGCATGGAGGTCCGGAAGGCACAGCGCGCATGTTCTGCGATGTGCTAACTCCAGACGGAGAGCCTTCACTGGGAGACCCTCGTCACGTTTTGAAGACTGCGCTCGCAAAAGCGAAAGAAAAAGGATTTACTTTCTACGTTCATCCGGAAATTGAGTTTTATTTGTTTGAAGCTCAAGATGATTGGTCCAAAGCTCCTGTGCCGATTGATGAGGGTGGCTATTTTGACCACGTTCCTAGAAGTTCGGCTATGGATTTCCGTCGTAGTGCAGTTAGTATGCTTGAGCAAATGGGTATTTCTGTAGAATACTCGCATCACGAGGGCGGTCCTGGTCAAAACGAAATTGACTTGCGTTATGCAGATGCTCTTACTACCGCGGACAATATTATGACTTTCCGCACTGTAGTTAAGGAAATTTCTCTTGAGCGCGGAATGTATGCAAGCTTTATGCCAAAGCCGCTAACTGATCAGCCTGGATCGGGTATGCATACGCATTTGAGTTTGTTCGAAGGTGACACGAACGCTTTTTATGAGGCAGGTCAAGAATTTAATATGTCTCTTATTGCGCGTCAATTTGCGGCTGGTATTTTGCATCATGCTTCAGAAATTTGTGCTGTAACTGATCAATACGTGAACTCTTACAAGCGTTTGTGGGGTGGTGCGGAAGCTCCTAGCTACGTTTGCTGGGGTCATAGCAACCGTTCTGCACTTCTGCGTGTGCCACAATACAAGCCTGGTAAAGGCAATTCTTGCCGAATGGAATTCCGTGCGCTAGATCCTGTGGCGAATCCGTATCTTGCTTACTCTGTGCTTCTTGCTGCTGGTTTGGATGGTATTGAAAAGCAAATGACTTTGTGCGATCCAACTAGCGACGATGTTTGGGAGCTTACTGATGCTGAGCGTCAAGCAATGGGTATTCAGCCATTGCCGGAATCCTTGGATGAAGCACTAAAGATTATGGAGCGCTCGGACTTCGTTGCAAGCGTATTAGGTGAACACGCTTTTGAGTACTTCTTGCGCAATAAGCATCAAGAGTGGGAAGAGTACCGTCGTCAGGTTACGCCTTTTGAGCTTGAGAAGTATTTGCCGCGTTTGTAGCGCGAGCGACTTTGTACTTTAGAGGCCCTAACGCAGAAACTGTACTGCGTTAGGGTCTTTTGTTTGATGTTTTGGGACACTGCTGCAGATTGCGCTCGCGCGGATTACGCGCTCGCTTACGAAACTCGCGTTGGAAGTCCACTGGACTTCCAACTTTAGCGAGTTTCCGCTCCGAGTTGCCTTCGCGCTAAATGTCAGCGCTCAGGCAGGTCGTCAGCGCACACTAACCACAACCTAGTTTTTAAAGCGCAACCACGCAACTCTGCCCTGCCTTCGTCAATCGAGACGAAGGCAGACCTCGCTTGCGGTGAAAGCACACTGTGCTTTCAACTCTGAGCAAGCTCGGCGCTCCGAGTTGCCTTCGCGCGCTAAATCGCAGCGCTCAAGCAGGTCGTCGCGCTGCGTGAGGGTCTTTTGTTTGTTGTTTTGGGACATTGCTGCAGATTGCATACTGCTTTAGGGTCTTTTGTTTTCTATTGGTGGTTTGCTTCAAAAAAATCAAAAATTTTGTAAAAAAGTGGGGATTTTTGGGGAGGAATGGGGTAAAATGGTGAACAACGTGTAAATGGCATAGTACATGTTGAGTTAAGGAGGTGGAGTATGGCACGTCGTGCTGCTGATAAGCAACCGCGCAATAACGCCAATTCTTCCTCTTCGCATTCCATAAATCAGGCTCAACAAGCTGCTGATTCAAATGTTTCTCAGCAATCGCAGATGCCACTGCAAATGCAAGATTCACAAGTGTCTCAGCAGCAATACGTTCAGCCTGTTCAACCTGTACAGTCTAAGCAGTCAATTCAGGGTTATTATGGTATGCCTTCAACTGTTATGCCAGCAATGCAGCAATATATGCCAGCACCGGTTTTCACCTCCACTCCGTCCGGCGCTGCTGATTCGTCTGCACAAGCTGCAGCTATGCCAGTTGCACCTTTTTATGCTTCTCAATATCAAGAAGCTGTGTCAACTCATCCAGCAACACCTATTTTGTTAGGCACTTATACTCCAAAAATTGACGATAAAGGTCGTGTTGCACTTCCTGCAAAATTCCGTTCTCAGCTCGGAACTGGTTTTGTTATGGCTCGCGGTCAGGAGCATTGTGTTTACGTGCTACCTATGGTTGAGTTCCAGCGTATGGCAACGCAAATTCAGCGCACATCTATGAGCAATAAGTCAGCTCGCGATTATCTTCGTGTGTTCCTTTCTGGTGCTGTTGATGAAGAGCCAGATAAGCAGGGACGCATTGTTGTGCCGCCAATGTTAAGAGATTACGCCAATTTGGGCGATCAAATTGTTGTTATTGGTGTTGGTACGCGTGCAGAGATTTGGAATAAGTCTGCTTGGGAAGAATATCTTGCCGATCGTGAGCAAGGTTATGCAGATATTGCTGACGATGTACTTCCGGCGGTGATGTGATGACTGATGCTATGAAAGATATTACAGCTATTCACGCACCGGTATTATTGCAGGATTGTGTTGATTTAGTTACTCCTTCTTTGCAACACAAAGGCGCAATAGTAGTAGATTGCACTTTAGGCCTTGCTGGTCATGCGACTGCTTTTCTTAAAGCTGCGCCTTTTGCAACACTTATTGGTATTGATCGTGATTCTGAAGCACTTTCGTTAGCAACGCAAAGAATGCGCAGCGAAGGTCTCGAGAATCGTTTTATTCCTGCACATGCAGCATTCGATGAGATTGATGAAGTGCTACAAGAAAACAGCATTGACCGTATTGATGCTGCTTTTATGGATTTGGGTCTTTCAAGTTTGCAAATTGACGAAACTGATCGCGGTTTTTCTTATTCTCACGATACAGCACTTGACATGCGTATGGATACGACGCAAGCAACTACTGCCGCAACGATTTTAGCTACTTATGATTCTCGAGAATTAACTAGAATTTTCCGAGAGTATGGTGAAGAACGTTTTGCTTCTCCTATTGCTCGTCGTATTGTTGAAGTTCGTGCTACGGAGCCTATTGCTACTTCGGGTCAGTTGGTTAGCTTAGTTGACTCTGTAATTCCGAAAGCTCATCGCGCTACTGGAAATCCAGCAAAACGAGTGTTCCAAGCTTTGCGTATTGAAGTGAACGGTGAATTAGATAAATTGAGCCGTACTCTTCCTAAAATTGCTTTACATCTTCGTGAGCATGGTCGCTTAGTTGTTGAATCTTATCATTCGTTGGAAGATACAGCTGTAAAACGTTTTATGAATCAAGGATTAACAGTTGATGTTCCTGCAAACATGCCTGTTATTCCTGATGATGCTCAGCCGTTCTTTAAAGCTCTTACTCGCGGAGCTATGAAAGCTTCTAAAGAAGAAATTGTTCATAACACTAGATCTTCTTCAGTTCGTTTGCGCGCTGTCGAATTATGCCGCCCTATCCCGGAGCGTTGGATTCCAAGGCTTGAAGATGAGGCGGCTGGTCGTAAAGCTATAAAAGGAGGTCGCTGACATGGTATTGAACATGCAAAATCGTGTTTTGCGCTCTTCTGCGTCTTCTGCTTCAGCTCCAGCTGGTCGTACTAAAGATAATTCGACTCGTAAAGAATACGTACATAATTCTGCTCCTTCGGTGTTTAACCCATCTCAACGTAAATCTTCTGCTGTGCTTGAACGATTCAGCAAGGTTATGACATGGAGCAATACGCGCAAAGTACCTCTTGTGAATTGCATGATTATTGTGATTTTTATGGTTGTTACGTTGTTGACTTCGCTTCTTTTGCGTACGCAAATGGCAGAGATTTCCTTCGACCAAACTGCAGTACAGATGCGTATTTCTCGTTTGCATCAGGATGTGGAAGCTCGTCAAGCGAAATTAGATACTTTGGAATCTGAACTTCCTGCAAGAGCGCAACGAATGGGAATGGTTCCGCAACAAGGTTCTATTTCTATTGACTTGAGTGATTATGCAGCAAAACGAAAACATAGTCATTCTGAGAAAACTAAGCACGAAAAACAAGCCGATAACTCAAAACAAACTAATAACTCAAAACAAACAAATAACTCAAAACAAACAAATAACTCAAATAAAACTCAAAAACAAGACCAACAAAATCGTCAATATCAACAGAAAGCAAAACAGGAGAAACATTGATGCGCCACTTAATCAAACAACGTTTCGCTCCTCAGCAGATATTTGCGCGTAAGTGCACCGTAATTGCAATTGTTTTTGCGTTAATTGGTGTTGGTGCAATAGTAAAGCTAAGTTTTATACAGATTATTAATGCTCGCTCAACTGCACAAGCAGCTCAGGCTGAGCGTAGTCGTGTGCGACCAATTCTTGCACGTCGTGGGCGCATACTTGATGC
This sequence comes from Gardnerella sp. c10Ua_244, assembly GCF_055818055.1. NCBI lineage: Bacteria > Bacillati > Actinomycetota > Actinomycetes > Bifidobacteriales > Bifidobacteriaceae > Gardnerella > Gardnerella sp. c10Ua_244. The sequence continues at coordinate 437,030 of NZ_JARFVS010000002.1, read as the reverse complement.
TAATGGTGCTGTGTTGGCTCAAAGTGTTGAGCGATTTAATATTATTGGAGATCCACTTAATGCTCAGGCTTTTGTTCCGACTCCTTGCACAAAACAAACCGAGCATAACTGTCATATGCTTAATGGCAAGCCTGTAGAAGGCACGGGCGCTGTGGCGGTCGCCCGTTTGCTTGCTCCGATTTTGCACATGAGTTCTGTAGAACTTGGTGGAAAACTGGCTGGCGTTGGTCGTTACGTTTTATTGAAACGTAACGTGACTCCTGCAATGAAACGTGCCATTGACGATTTGAATCTTTCTGGGTGTATTTACGCAGAGAACAGTAGTGAACGAGTATATTCAAGCGGTCCTATTCTTGGATCTGTGATTGGTGCTGTTGCTAATGCCGATGAAGTTAATCGTAAAGATATTAAAGATCGTAAAGGTGAGGTTGGTGTTACTGGTCTTGAATTTACTAAAGATGCAACTTTGAATGGCGTGGACGGATATCAGCGTTATCAAGGTAATAATGCAGGAAATGAGAAAATTCCTGGTACTGTAACTGAATCTAAGCCTGCAATCAACGGAAGTGATGTTAAGCTCACAATCGATAGCGATGTCGATTGGTATGTTAAAAAAGTTTTGCTTGATGGCAAGAAAAAATATCATGCAACTTGGGGTATTGCAATAGTGCAAGATGTTCGTACTGGCGAAATACTTGCTTTGGAAGATACTGATGAGATTAAAGCTGGAACAACGCAAGCTAAGGTGAATGTTTCTAGAGCTGTAAGCCAAACCTTTGAGCCTGGTTCTATTGGTAAAGCTTTCTCAATGTCTGGAATGTTACAAACTGGTGCGCATAAGCTTACTGATAAATTTGCTGTTCCTAATACTCTTAATAAGAACGGTCAAGCATTCCATGATGCTGTTAGCCATGGTGTTGAGCGTTGGACATTAGCTGGTATTCTTTCGGAATCTTCTAACGTCGGTATGGTTATGGCTGGTGAAAAATATCCGATAGATAAACGCTATGAGTATCTTTATAAATTTGGTCTTGGTCAGTACTCGGGATTGAATTTGCAAGGAGAATCTTGTGGCTTGCTTCCTAGCGTTCAAGCTTGGGATGGTCGTAAGAAAGATACCGTTCTGTTTGGTCAGGGTTATGCTGTGAATGCTTTGCAGCTTACTAATGCGATTGCAACTATTGCAAATAAAGGCGTTAGGTTGCGTCAGTCAATAGTTAAATCCGTTATAGATTCTAATGGTAGAGTTACGAAGTCTCCTCGTCCTGCAGGAACGCGCGTTTTGGATGAAAATGTTGCTGCACAAATGATGAATGCTTTGGAAAATTCTGGTGAGCATTATCACAGATTTGCTGGTGTCGATGGTTATCGTGTTGCTGCAAAGAGTGGTACAGCTGAAGTTGCTGGCGCTGATGGTAAACTTAGCTCTACAATCAGCGACTGGTCGGGTGCTATACCAGCGGATAATCCTCGCTTCGTCATAACAGTTGTTTTGCGTGATCCACAAGGTATTTATGGTGGTATGACTGCAGGTCCACTGTTCAAAACTATTGGAGAATTCTTAATGCAAAAGTATGATATTCCAGCTTCTTCTCCACGCACAAATCCTGTTCCTGTGAATTGGTAGTGTACGCATTACAATGTTGTTATCTATAAAGTAGGGTGTGCAATGAGTGCGGTTGATGAATACTCTAGAATTAGAGTGACGCTAGGTTTTGCTGCAAAAAATTATGGTTTTGAAGTTGTTCCTGCGTTTGCTTCAGAGGTAACTATTACTTCTATTGCTCATGATGTGCGTCATGTGCGTCCTGGTGGATTATTTGTGCCAATTGGTCATATCGATCGTCGTCAGCTTGAAGCTGCACGTGATGCTGGGGCATATGCTGCATTAGTTTCACCAGAATTTCGTGGTGAGGCTGCAGATTTAGGTCTGCCTTTGCTTGTTTCTTCTGCTAATCCAGTTGCTTTGGGCAAGCTTGCTTGTGATATTAATGCAGATCCTTCTTCATGCGTTGCAATATTTGCGATTGCTGGTGACGATGATGATGAGATCCATGCTAATGTTTTGCGATTAGCTGATTTTTTGCATATGTTAGGTAATCCTGTTGGTGTTATTAGTGATGCTGGATCTACTTCATTGCAGCGCGAATTGTCTTTGCAATATCCTTTAAATATTGCAGATGTACAGCATGCTTTATCTGTGTGTGCAGAAGATGGTGCTGCAGCTGTTGTTATTGCACTTAATTCTGCAACTTTAGCTAAGAACGCGTTACAATCCGTCAGTATTGATGTTCTTGGCGTTGAGCAAACTCAGAATGAAAGCAATTCTGGCGCAGGGTCTGATTCTCAATCTGATGCTAAGTCTAAAGATAGTTCTGATACTAATTCTGAATCTAAAGATGCAGCCTCAAATGTGAAAGTTAGTGCAAAGGCATCTTCTTCACCGCTTTACCCGGCATATGCAACCGGCATGAGTTTTTATGCGTTGCGTCAACGTTATGGTTTTTCTGGAAGAGAGCACGCTTATTGTGTTACTAGATCGGCTGAGTCTGACGAATTAGCTGAATTAGCGGATCAAATTGGTGGCAATGATGTGCAGCGGCATCTTTCATTATCTATTGCAATGGTGTTAGCTGCTGGTGTTCGTCGTGGGACTATTAAAAGTGCGCTGCGAGTTTCGCATGAACTGCACTGAATTATGCTGATTTCATTCGAGTTTTCAAATAAATTAATTGCGTGAGTTTTGTTTAAGAGCTTTTAATTATGTGGCTAATTTGGAGGATGTTATGAGTTGTGTTGAAACTTCGTGTGCCAGCAATGCTGAGAGTTTAGATCATGCCGATATGATGCCTATGAGCATAAGCGAAATTGCTAAAGCTGTTCATGGGGAAATACACGAGTTTAATAGTTATGACACAGATTTAGTTGCAAATTCCGTTTTTAGTGATTCTCGTCAAATCCGTAACGGTTCTGTGTTCGTAGCTATAGTTGGTGAACATGTTGACGGTCATGATTATGTAAAGAATGCTGAAAAATCTGGAGCTGTTGTAGCTATTGTTGAATATGTTGTCGAAGGCACTAATCTCAATCAAATAGTTGTGAATAATTCTATAGAAGCGCTGGGCTTGCTAGCTAAACATAATTTGGAACTTCGCCGCAATCTTAACAAACCTTTCACTATTATTGGTATTACTGGTTCCGTTGGCAAAACAACAACGAAAGATATGTTGAAGGCTTTGTTGAGCACGCTAGGCGAAACAGTTGCTCCTGTTGGATCTTTTAATAATAATATTGGTTTGCCTCTTACTGCTTTGCAAGTTGGCAGTAATACTCGATTTTTAATAGCAGAAATGGGAGCTAATCATGTTGGCGAAATTGCCAATTTAACTCATATTGCTCCTCCGGATCTCGCAATAGTGCTTAAAGTTGGTGTGGCTCATTTAGGTGAATTTGGCTCAGTTGAGCGCATTGCGCAAGCAAAAAGTGAGATTGTGCGTGGGCTTTTGCCACATGGCATAGCAGTATTAAATTCCGACGATAAGCGAGTTTCTGCAATGTCTTGTCTTGTAGAAAATAAGCATGTGCGCTGGTTCGGTAGAAATGTTAAAAACGGATTGCTGGAATCAGCTAGTAAAGATGACTACCAACTTTCAGCTAGCAATATAAAGTTAGATTCTTTTGGTAAAGCAGTTTTTACTACCACTGAACGTAGTAATTCTTCTGATCTAATGAATCATATTGAAGTGCATCTTGCTATACAAGGCGAGCATAATGTTATGAATGCGCTTGCAGCAGCAAATGTTGCTAGATATTTGGGAATGACTTTAGATGATATTGCTTCTGTGCTGTCTAAAGTTTCGCATATTAGCCCGCATCGCATGCAATTGAGTACAGTTTCTAAGAATGACGAGAAATTTACACTTATTGATGATTCCTTTAATGCAAATCCTGATTCTATGAAAGCAGGAATCGATGGTTTGTGCGCCTATGAAAATGATTCTTGTAGTGCATCTTCGAAACCTTTCCGTATAGCGGTTCTTGGTTCTATGTTGGAGCTTGGCAGCAACGAAGATGAATTGCACACAAATATTGGAGAATATGTGGCAAATTCGAGTGTCGATGCAGTTGTTGCTGTTGGTTCAAAAACGGACTCTGACTTAGATAAATTAGCTCACTGTATTGCTCAAGGTGCACGTTCTTCTTGGAATAATAAACTACTTTCTTCTCACGATGCAGTCTACTTTGTGCACAGTGCGGATGAGGCTGATGATATTGTTTGGAAAATTGTGGCCGAGCATCCGAGTAGTGTTGTGTTATTGAAAGGCTCTCATGCTTCAGGCTTGAGTGTGCTTGCTGAACATTGGGCAAATATTTAACTGCTCGATGCTCAATATAAGTGTGAAATTAATAAATTAAGTATTATAGCAAACGGAACAGTAAACGGAGGTTAAGCGGTGATTGCGCTTATTGTAGGAATTGTGGTGTCGCTCGTAGTTACGATTGTTGGCACGCCTTTGCTTATTCGTTTAGTGCATCGTTTGCACTACGGTCAGTACATTCGCCAAGATGGACCACAATCTCATTTAGTAAAGCGCGGCACGCCAACTATGGGCGGTGTTGTTATTAACTTTGCTGTAGTAGCAGGTTGGGCTGCTTCTGCTCTTTATAGATATGTTTCTGTTGGTCGCTCGCCTTCATGGTCTGCTGTTTTGGTGCTGTTTGCAATGCTTTCAATGGGTTTGCTTGGCTTTATTGATGATTTTGCTAAGGTTCGTAAAAAGCAGAATCTTGGTCTTTCTGTACATGCGAAGTTTACTGGTCAAATTATTTTTGCCAGTATTTACGCGCTTTTGTCATTGCTATTGCCAACTCAATCTGGTATTGCTAGCGCTCAACCTGGAATGAGTTTTATTGAAAAACCATTTTTTGATTTTTCTATACTCGGCAACGGTGTAGGAATTGTAGTATTTATTGTTTGGGTTAATTTCCTTATTGCTGCTTGGTCTAACGCTGTAAACTTGACTGATGGACTTGATGGTTTAGCTTCTGGATCTTCTATGATTGCTTTTGCTGGTTACGCTTTGATTGCTTTCTGGGAAAGCTACCATGTGCGCGGAGGCGGTCATTTCGGATTCTCTTACGCTGTTTCTGATCCTCTCGATTTAACTATTATTGCTGTTTGTGCTGCTGTTGCTTGCTTTGGATTCTTGTGGTTTAATTCGAATCCTGCTCAAGTATTTATGGGAGATACTGGTTCGTTGGCTTTAGGCGGATTATTTGCAGCTCTTTCTATTGCAACTCACACAGAGTTTTTGGCTGTGATTTTGGGTGGATTATTTGTAATGGAAGCTGCAAGTGACGTTATTCAAGTTGGATTCTTTAAAGCTACGCATAAGCGTGTGTTCAAAATGGCTCCTATTCATCATCATTTTGAATTGCTCGGCTGGACGGAAACTAAGGTTGTTGTGCGATTCTGGATGATTGAGCTTATGTTTGTGCTTTCTGCACTTATGATGTTCTACGCCGATTGGGCAGGGCATTCTGGCTTGCTTATTTAATTTCAAAAATTGGAAGGCTTCAATATGAATATTGTCGATGGCAATGAAGTATCTGTTTCGTCTGAATCTACTTGTAAGTCGTGCACAAGCGATAAAGCATTTGCTTTTAAGCGTGTATTAGTTGCAGGTCTTGGAGTTTCTGGTCGTGGTGCAGCTGAGGTTTTGCGCGCTGTTGGGTCTGAGCTTGTGACTGCAGACGAAAATAAGCCTGATGCCGATATACATGATTTTTCAGCAATAGACTGGTCTAAAATCGATGCTGTTGTTACATCTCCAGTATTTAACCCTCGCACGCCATTTTTGCAAGAAGCTGCATCGCGCAATATTCCAGTAATGAGCGAAGTTGAATTAGCGTGGCGCTTGCGCGTACCTTCTAAGCGTACGAATAAACCTGCTTATTGGATTGGCATTACTGGCACAAATGGTAAGACTTCTACTACAGAAATGACTTCTGCAATGCTAACCGCTTGCGGATTAAATGCTCCAGCCGTGGGAAATATTGGAAAGTCTGTGTCACATGCTGCTTTGGAATGTGAGCATGATGCCTTATGCGTTGAATTAAGCTCTTTCCAATTGCATTTCACTGATTCTTTAGCTCTTGATTGTGCTGCTATTACTAATATTGCTGCTGATCATTTAGATTGGCATGGTGGCATGGAAGCGTACGCTCGTGACAAGTCAAAAGTATTTAATAATGTGCAAAAAGCTTTGGTTTACAATGCTCAAGATGAGCGTGTAAGCAAATTGGCAGATTGTGCACAAGTTGCTGATGGCTGTAAAAAGATTGGTTTTACGTTAGAAGAGCCTAAAGATGGTGAAATTGGCGTAAAAGATGGTTGGATTGTCGATAACAGCGGTGTTGCTGGAGGAACTAAAGGCACTCTAAAACCTATTGTCGAATTGCGTGAGCTAAAACATCTGTGCGAGCCTGATGGCAGTGTGTATCCGCATTTATTAGCTGATGCTCTTACTGCGTTAGCGTTAGCTTTAGGTTTAACTGGTGACGTAGATTCTTCAGTTCGTGCTTTACGCGAGTTTGCTCCTGGAGGTCATCGCATTCAAACAGTTGCGACTTTGATGTCTGAAGATGAAAATCCTTCGCATTGTATTAGATTTGTAGATGATTCTAAAGCAACTAATGCTCATGCTGCTTGTGCATCTTTAGCTAGTTTTGCTAATAATTCGGTTGTTTGGATTGCTGGCGGTTTAGCTAAAGGTGGTCATTTTGAAGATTTAATTGCAAACCAACTTCATGTGATTAAAGCAGTTGTTGTTATTGGAATAGATCAACGTCCAATTGTTGAAGCTCTTCACAGTTCAGCTCCTCACATTCCAGTAACTATTGTTTCACAGGATGGTTCTTGCGCTAAATCATATGATTGCGTTGATGACTTAGTTTGTGAGTATGTTGAGAATACTTCGCTTGTAAATCCTGATTCTTCATTCGGTGAGACTGTTATGCGTCAAACTGTAGAAGCTGCTGGGCGTTATGCTAAGCCTGGTGATGTTGTTCTGCTTGCTCCTGCTTGTGCCTCTATGGATCAATTTGTTTCGTACGCCGATCGCGGCAATCGTTTTGCTAAAGAATCTCAACGATGGGTGCATAATCATGGTATTCAACAGTAATAAGCCTAAAAAGTTTTTGCGTTCATTAGCGTGCAAAGTCTCAGAAGTTATTATGGAAGATCATATTGAAACAGATTCAGATTCTTCTCATTCTTCCCAAAAGCAAAAATTTGAATCTTTTAAAAAATCTATTAGAACTTCAGCAAGTAAAGTAGGCGAGTCCGTAAGCAAAGCAGGAGCGTATGCAAGCAAAGCGGGTAAGGAATTAGGCAAATCTGTAGGAAAGTCTGTAAGTAAGTCCGTAAGTAGTTCTGTTACTAAAGTTGGCAAATCTGTAGGTTCTTCTTTAAATGAATCTGTAAAATTTGTAAAAGATGTAAAGAAGTCGAAAGCTGCGAAACCAGCGAAACCAGCAAAGCTAGCGAAACCAGCAAATACAGTAAAGCCAGCAAATACAGCAAAGCCAGCAAATACAGCAAAGCCAGCAAATACAGCAAAGCCGGCAAAGTCAATCAAATACGCAAAATTAGCGCATACTGTATCTGGAATATTTTCCTCGAAAAAAGACTACTCAAAAAACTCGTTAGAGCGCAAAACTCAAGATTCAGAATTAAAGAAATACGTTGGCTTGCGCAGTTTAACTAACCCACTGTGGTGCTTATACGGCATGAGAGTATCAGTGGTTATACTGTCGATTTTCGGCTTATTTATGGTGTTTTCTAGTTCTTCAGTAACTATGATCACCTACGGAATTGCACCTTGGGGTCAAGGCGTAAACCAAACAATGTATTGCGTTTTAGGCTTAATTGGCTATATTTTCGCTTCTCGACTTCCAGTTACAGTTTATAGACGATACGTTGCTGTTATTTACATTATTTCTGTTATTGCACAGTTCTTAACATTTGTTCCAGGTTTACGACGTGAAGTTAATGGTAATGCTGGTTGGATTGCTTTCGGCCCTATGACTTTGCAGCCTGCAGAAATTACAAAACTTGCATTATGTATTTGGCTTCCAGTAGCTTTGATTGCTGCAAAACAAGCATATGAGCGTGTGCAAATGCGCGCGTATATTCCTGTAGCAGCAGGACTCGGCGTATCGTTGTTGCTTGTTATTGCAGGTAAGGATCTTGGTACTGCTTTAATTATTATTCTTATTGCACTTATAGCTTTCTACTTAGGTGGATTCCCAACAAAATGGCTTGTTGGAAGCATATTTATTGCTTGCATAATGGTTGCTCTTTTGGTTTTAACAAGCCAAAATCGTATGCGACGTATTCTTGCTACTTTGCACGGATGTGATGCAAAATCAGCTAAAGGCGTTTGTTTCCAAGCAATTCACGCTCAATATGCAATGGCTTCTGGTGGACTATTAGGCGTTGGCATCGGAAACTCTCGTGAAAAATGGAATTATTTGCCTTACGCTCACAATGACTTTATTTTCGCTATTATTGGCGAAGAGATGGGCTTTTTGGTTGCAGCAGCAGTGATTTTGCTATACGTAATTATTGGTTGGTGCATACTATCTTCAGCATTAAAAGCGAAATCGCAATTTATTTCAATCACATTAATGTGTATTGCAACGTGGATTGTAGGCCAAGGATTAGTTAATATTCTTGTTGTTGTGCAAATACTTCCGGTTATGGGAGTGCCTATGCCGTTTGTGTCCGCAGGTGGTTCTTCGCTTGTTATGTGTTTGGTCGCAATTGGCGTAGCTGATGGTCTTATGCGTTCCAATCCGCAACTTACTATATCGAAGTAGTAAGTATTTACAACTTTTTATAATATGAAAGTTATAACAAGGGTAGTGAAATGAAATTTGATAATGCTATTGAGCATGAAGTGCATATTGTTCTTGCAGGCGGGGGCACTGCAGGTCATGTCAATCCTTTGCTTTCTGTTGCAAACGCTATTAAAAAGCTCAATCCTGAAGCGTTAATTAGTGTAATTGGCACAGAAGTTGGTTTGGAAAAAAGTCTTGTTCCGAATGCAGGGTACGAACTTGACGCTATAGAAAAAGTGCCGTTCCCGCGTAAGCCAAATCTAGATGCAATTAAGTTTCCAATTCGATGGATGCGCGAAAAACGCAAAGTGCGAAATATACTAGCCGCTAGAAAAGCAGATATAGTAGTGGGCTTCGGTGGCTATGCTTCTGCTCCAGTATATTCTCAAGCTCATGCGCAGCATATTCCTATTGTGATTCACGAGCAGAATGCTAAATCTGGAATGGCAAATCGCTTGGGTGCAAGTTGGGCTGATGCTGTTGGAACAGTTTATGGGAATACTGATTTGCGCACACGAAAAGGTGTCAAAGTTGAAAGAGTTGGTTTACCTCTTAGACCTGCTATTTCTCAATTGTGTGAAAGATTAGAAAAAGATTATGATTCCGCTCGCGTTGAAGGTGCGCAAAAACTTGGCGTTGACCCTAAACGTCCAATTATTCTTGTTACCGGCGGATCTTTGGGTGCAAAAAGCATAAATCAAGCTGTTGCTGCAGCAGCAGGAGATATTTTAAAACATGCGCAAGTAATTCACTTAACTGGTCGCGCAAAAGCGGAAGAAGTGCGAAATATAGTTGCAAAGCAAGTAGGCGAATCGCAAATAAACGATATTAAACCAGAGCATGCTGGCTGTGGCGATTATCATATTGCAGAATATCTAGAGCGTATTGATTGGGCTTTTGCTTGTGCAGATTTAGTTATATGTCGTGCAGGAGCTGGAACGGTTGCAGAAATTTCTGCACTTGGCTTACCTGCTGTATACGTGCCATTGCCTATTGGCAACGGCGAGCAGCGTTTCAATGCTGAGCCTGTAGTAAATGCAGGGGGAGCAGTAATGGTAAATGATGCTGATTTCAATGCAAAGTGGTTTATAGATGAAGGATTAGCTTTATTGCAAAACAAAAAGCAATTACAAGCTATGCGTACTAAATCTTGGAATTATGGTATTCGTGATGCTGCAGACGTTATGGCGAAGCATATTCTTGAAATCGCAAAAGAAGGCAGAAAGTAATGACTAATCTTAATAGCAATACAACTTCATTTCATAATAATATTGATTTAAACCCAGTAAAATCAGCATTTGATGATTCGCAAACAATTTCAAAATTAGGTCGAGTGCATTTTATTGGTATTGGTGGAGCTGGAATGAGTGTTCTGGCAGAAATGTTGCATGAAGAGGGGGTAAGCGTAAGTGGATGTGATCGCGAAGCAAATGATCACACTCAACGCTTGGAAGAATTAGGTATTGAAGTAGAAATTGGACAAAGTGCTTCACACGTTGAGCATGCAGATGTACTCGTGTATTCAAGTGCTATTAAACCGAGCAATCCGGAGATTATGGCAGCACATGAGCGCGGCATAAAGCTTGTTCATCGCAGCGATATTCTTGCGTTATTATTATCTGCAAAAACTGGCGTGACTGTTGCTGGAGCGCATGGAAAAACAACTACTAGCTCACTTCTTTCTCATATATTAACTGTGGCTGCAGTAGGCGATTTGGCTGATCCAAGCTACGCAATCGGCGGATCTATTCAAGCCGCAGACGGAACAGTTTTAGACGGCGGTCATGCTGGCAATGGAATTGTTATGGTTGCTGAAGCTGACGAATCTGACGGAAGTTTTGAAAAATACAGCCCAAGTATTGCAATCGTAACAAATGCTGAAGCAGATCACTTGGATCATTACGGCTCTAGTGGACGATACAGAGAAGCATTTGTTGAGCACGTAAGTCACGCTGTTAATAACGTAATAATTTGTGCAGAAGACGAAGGTGCTAGAAAAGTACTTGAAGCTATGCCGGATAATATTTTAAACAAAACAATTGCTTACGGTAATTTGGATACTTGGAGCCTAAAAGTCAGCTCGCGCGTACAAAAATTAGCTCTGTTCGCAAGTATTGAGCATGAAAATGAGCAAGCTGTAAGTGGTCGCGAAATGTTTACGCTTGTATTGCCAGAAAAAATTTTGGATGAACATGCTAAATGTTCGAACAAGGTGCAAGTTAGCTTGTTAATACCAGGTTTGCATAATGCGCTTAATGCTTCTGCAGCGATTGTTGCTGCAGTATTGCTCGGTATGAATCCAGAAGATGCGGCTCGTGGTGCAGAAAGCTTCCGAGGTGCGTCTCGTCGTTTTGATATTCGTGGATGTGTTGATGGTGTGACAGTTGTGGACGATTATGCTCACCATCCAACTGAAATAGCTGCATTATTGCGCGCTGCTCGAAGAAAGTACACTTCTTCTACTCTTCGCGTGCTGTTTCAGCCTCATTTGTTCTCCAGAACGCGGGCTTTTGCTAGTGAGTTTGCAAAATCTTTGGCTCTTGCAGACGATGTAATTGTTACAGGAATTTTCCCAGCTCGCGAAAAGCAGGAAGATTTTCCAAATATTAATGCTGAAACTATTGTTAAAGCTGCAAAATCGCAGAATCTTGATGTAAAAATTGAAGCGGTTGACGATATGCGCGAAGCTGCGTTGAAACTGGCTTCGCGTGCAAAATCTGGTGATGTGCTGCTTACAGTTGGTGCAGGAAGTATTACTGCTATGACGTCTGTTATGCTAGAAGCATTGTAGTGCTTTGAAATTAAGCGATTAAAATATAAATAGATTATTACGAGAGGTAATTATGGGTCGCGTGAGGTCAAGCAAATCGTACGATGCTGATGCAAATAATTCGCATCGTCGTACCGTTTCAAGTCTTAATATTGCGCGTACTGAAGAGTCTCGTAGTAATAAATCCAGCAGCATTACGTCTCGTAGCAGTGCGTCTCGTAGTGCTGAATTGCTTAATAATGAATTGCGTAGTGGTGTAGCTCGTGGTGCGAAATCTAATATCGGAAAATCTAATATAAAAAAATCTAGTATCAAAAAAACGCGTGATGAAAAAATTCATATTTCTAAACCTAGATCTGCTTCGTCGTTGCGCAAAGACCAGCGTTTTCAAAGGCATATAATCAGCCAAAACACATCGCAAATACGAGTAGCTGATATCAATGAAAAAAATCATCAAGGTAAGTTTGTTGACGCTAGACTTTTGCCGAAGCTTGATTTTGTAAGAAAAACTTTAAGTCAAACTTCTGGTTCTCTTGGAATGATTACTCGTCCTAGAATAATTAATTTTCGAGAGCGTTTGAAAGAACGTAAATCTGCTTATTTGCAATTTACTGTTAAACGAATTCTTGCAATTCTTGCAGTGATTGCTTCTGTTTCAGCGATTGTTTGGTTTTTATTCTTCTCGCCAGTTTTTCTTCTTAAGTCTAACGATATAAGTATTTCTGGTTCTAACGAGTGGGTGAGTGAGCAAAAAATTGCTTCAATTGCGTCAACTCAGGTTGGTAAATCGCTATTTTTAGTTTCTTCTCAAGAAGTAATTAACCAACTTAACGATATTCCTGGTGTAACTGAAGCAAAAGTTTCTAAGAATTTCCCTAATGGTTTGCATGTTTCTGTACATGCGCAACGTCCTGCAGCAATGCTCAAAACTCGAGATAGCAATAAATTAACTGCTGTTGACGCTAAAGGTCGCGTGTTAAATGCCGTAGCTCAAGTTCCAACGCAAGGAATACCTGTTATCGAAGTTTCAAATGTGCAAAGAAGTTTGAATAATAGAGCGGTACTTGAAGCTGTAAAAATTGTTAGTTCACTTTCGGAATCTTTGCGAGCTAGAGTTACGAAAGTTAGTGCAAAAACTCAAGATTCTGTCGAAACAGAATTAGGGGATGTTAAAAAAACTATCATATGGGGCAATTCGTCTCAGATTGAGTTAAAGAAAGCTATTGTTGCCAAGATTATTGATGATCCTAGTAAAATTGGCAATAAACGCAGCTTAGATGTGTCTGCTCCTGTGCGTCCAATTCTTAAATAGAGTTTTAAAACTTTATTAATTGCATTGTCAAGATTAGGTGTATAATAGTAACTCGTGTGTGCCAACAGCATGCCTTATGTTATAGGCGTGTTGGTTGGGATATCCCAAGTGCCAAAGATAGCGCGCAGTAATGTGTGGCTGGAGGTGCGAGGGCCATCGGGCCGGTGGACTGTGGCTTTTACTCTTTAACCGATTCTTTGGTTATGGTGTGCTGCAGTGTGGCGGTTTTCACCAAATAGAAGATAACAATGAATCGGAGAACTTAAGTTGCCTACGATTGAACAACTTGTCCGTAAAGGACGTCAGGCCAAGCCGAAAAAGTCAAAGACTTTGGCCTTGAAGGGTAGCCCGCTGCGTCGTGGCGTATGCACCCGTGTATACACCACCACTCCTAAGAAGCCAAATTCCGCGCTTCGTAAGGTTGCTCGTGTGCGCCTCAGCTCTGGTATTGAAGTAACCGCCTATATTCCAGGCGAAGGTCACAACTTGCAGGAGCACTCCATCGTGCTCGTGCGTGGTGGCCGTGTGAAGGATCTCCCAGGTGTGCGTTACCACATCGTGCGTGGCGCATTAGATACCCAGGGTGTCAAGGACCGCAAGCAGGGTCGTTCCCTGTATGGAGCAAAGAAGGCGAAGTAAAACATGTCACGTAAAGGACCTGCAAAAAAGCATCAACTGCTTCCTGATCCAATCTACGGCTCGACCGTCGTGGCTCAGTTGATTAACAAAATCCTTCTCGATGGTAAGAAGTCCATCGCAGAAAACATCGTCTACACCGCTCTTGAGCAGGTGAAGGCAAAGACCGAGCAGGAGCCAGTTTCTGTATTGAAGCGCGCTCTTGATAACATTCGTCCAAATCTTGAGGTTCGTTCTCGCCGCGTTGGTGGTGCAACTTATCAGGTTCCAGTCGAAGTTAAGCCTGCTCGCGCAAACACTCTTTCCCTCCGCTGGCTTACTGACTTCTCACGCGCTCGTCGTGAAAAGACTATGGCTGAGCGCTTGGCCAACGAAATTCTCGATGCCTCCAATGGCTTGGGTGCTTCCGTGAAGCGCCGCGAGGATACCCACAAGATGGCAGAAGCAAACAAGGCTTTTGCTCACTATCGCTGGTAATCCACAAGATAATCGGTATCTTAAAGAGCTAAGGATAAGAATATGGCACAAGATGTGCTTAACGACCTGAATATGGTTCGTAATATCGGCATCATGGCGCACATTGATGCTGGTAAGACTACTACCACCGAACGTATTCTTTACTACACTGGTAAGAACTACAAAATCGGTGAAACTCATGATGGTGCTTCTACCATGGACTTCATGGCTCAGGAGCAGGAGCGCGGTATTACTATTCAGTCTGCTGCAACTACCTGCTTCTGGAAGCGTCAAACTCATGACGTTGATGACCGCTATCAGATCAACATCATCGATACCCCAGGTCACGTGGACTTCACCGCTGAGGTGGAACGTTCCCTTCGCGTGCTCGATGGTGCTGTAGCAGTCTTCGATGGTAAGGAAGGTGTGGAACCTCAGTCTGAAACCGTGTGGCGTCAGGCTGATAAGTATAGCGTCCCACGTATCTGCTTCATCAATAAGATGGATAAGCTTGGCGCTGATTTCTACTATTCCGTCAAGACCATCAAGGAGAAGCTCGGTGCAACTCCACTCGTTATTCAGCTTCCAATCGGTGCTGAAAACGACTTCGTTGGCGTTGTTGACTTGATTCGTATGAAGGCTTACGTCTGGAATGACGTTAAGGACGATATGGGTGCTCACTATGACACCGTTGACATTCCTGAAGATTTGCAGGAACGTGCAGAGCAGTATCGTGCTGAACTTATGGATCAGGTTGCTGAAGCTGACGATGAGCTGGTTGAGAAGTACCTCGAAACTGGCGAACTTACTGAAGAAGAAATGCGCGCTGGTATCCGTAAGCTTACCATTGAGCGTAAGGCATTCCCAGTAACTTGCGGTTCTGCATTCAAGGATAAGGGTGTTCAGCCAATGCTGGATGCTGTTGTCGACTTCCTCCCAAGCCCAGAAGATGTTCCATCTATTAAGGGCTTCAAGCCAGGCGACGAATCTGTTGAAATTGACCGTAAGCCAGTTAATACAGATCCATTCGCAGCATTGGTATTCAAGATTTCAACCCATCCATTCTATGGCAAGCTCGTGTTCGTGCGCGTTTACTCTGGCGAAGTAAAGCCAGGCGATTCCGTGTACGATTCCACGAAGTCCAAGAAGGAACGCGTTGGTAAGATTTTCCAGATGCATGCTGATAAGGAAAATCCTGTAGATTCAGCTGAAGCTGGTAACATCTACACCTTCGTTGGTTTGAAGAACGTCAGCACTGGTGATACTTTGTGCGACGAAAAGAACCCAATTTCTTTGGAATCCATGACATTCCCAGATCCTGTTATTGAGGTTGCTGTGGAGCCAAAGACGAAGGCTGATCAGGAAAAGATGAGCTTGGCTTTGGCTAAGCTTTCTGACGAGGATCCTACATTCCAGGTTAAGACCGATGAGGAATCTGGTCAGACTTTGATTTCCGGTATGGGCGAGCTTCAGCTTGACATTATCGTTGATCGTATGCGTCGTGAGTTCAAGGTCGAAGCGAATGTTGGTAAGCCACAGGTTGCTTACCGTGAGACGATTCGTAAGGCTGTTATGAACCAGGAATACACTCACAAGAAGCAGACCGGTGGTTCTGGTCAGTTTGCAAAGGTTTTGATGAACTTCGAACCTCTCGACACAGAATCTGGCGAAACCTACCAGTTTGTCAACGAAGTTACCGGCGGTCACATCACCAAGGAATTCATTCCTTCAATCGATGCAGGCGTGCAGGAAGCTATGGAATCCGGCGTTTTGGCTGGCTTCCCAGTTGTGGGTGTAAAGGCAACCGTCACCGACGGTCAGACTCACGATGTCGATTCTTCGGAAATGGCCTTCAAGATCGCAGGTTCCATGTGCTTCAAGGAAGCTGCTCCTAAGGCTAATCCGGTAATTCTCGAACCAATTATGGCTGTCGAAGTCCGTACTCCAGAAGAGTACATGGGCGACGTCATGGGCGATTTGAACTCTCGTCGCGGTAACATCCAGTCTATGACTGATGCCACTGGCGTGAAAGTTATCGACGCCAAGGTGCCGCTGAGCGAAATGTTCGGCTACATTGGCGATCTTCGTTCCAAGACTCAGGGCCGCGCAATGTTCACCATGCAGATGGACTCTTACGCGGAGGTTCCGAAGGCCGTTTCGGACGAGATTATTAAGGCTCAGCGCGGCGAATAAAGCGCACGCTACTTCGGTGTTTTCTGTCCCCGGTCAACGCTAGAATTTCCTACGTTGACTGGGTTCTGGCACCGAAGTGGCACCTAACCCAGAAACCCAGTAATATGTAGCGAAAGACCTCTCACAAATGTGTGAGGCAAACTACGAGACGTCCAGGAGGACAAACACATGGCAAAGGAAAAGTACGAGCGTACTAAGCCGCATGTTAACATTGGTACCATTGGTCACGTTGATCACGGTAAGACTACCTTGACCGCGGCTATTTCTAAGGTGCTGCATGGCGAGTATCCAGATCTGAACCCTCAGTATGACTTCGATCAGATTGATGCCGCTCCAGAAGAGAAGGAACGCGGCATTACCATTAACATCGCACACATCGAGTATCAGACCGCTGAGCGTCACTACGCTCACGTGGACGCTCCAGGCCACGCTGATTACGTGAAGAACATGATCACCGGTGCTGCTCAGATGGATGGCGCAATCCTCGTGGTTGCTGCTACCGATGGTCCTATGGCTCAGACCCGTGAGCACGTTTTGCTCGCTAAGCAGGTCGGTGTCCCGAAGATCCTCGTTGCTTTGAACAAGTGCGATATGGTTGATGATCCAGAACTTATCGACCTCGTCGAAGAAGAGGTTCGTGACCTCCTCGAAGAAAACGGCTTCGATCGCGACTGCCCAGTCATCCGCACCTCTGCTTACGGTGCTTTGCACGATGACGCTCCAGATCATGAGAAGTGGGTAGAGACCGTCAAGGAGCTCATGAAGGCTGTTGACGAGTACATCCCAACCCCAACTCACGATCTTGACAAGCCATTCTTGATGCCAATCGAAGATGTGTTCACCATCTCCGGTCGTGGTACCGTTGTCACCGGTCGTGTTGAGCGTGGTAAGCTCCCAATCAACACCCCAGTTGAGATCGTTGGTTTGCGTCCAACTCAGACCACCACCGTTACCTCCATCGAAACCTTCCACAAGCAGATGGATGAGGCCGAGGCTGGCGATAACACTGGTCTTCTTCTCCGTGGTATCAACCGTACTGATGTTGAGCGTGGTCAGGTTGTGGCTGCTCCAGGTTCTGTGACCCCACACACCAAGTTCGAAGGCGAAGTTTACGTCTTGACCAAGGACGAAGGTGGCCGTCACTCGCCGTTCTTCTCCAACTACCGTCCACAGTTCTACTTCCGCACCACCGACGTCACCGGCGTTATCACCTTGCCAGACGGCGTTGAGATGGTTCAGCCAGGCGATCACGCAACCTTCACTGTTGAGTTGATCCAGGCAATCGCAATGGAAGAGGGCTTGACCTTCGCAGTTCGTGAAGGTGGCCGTACCGTTGGTTCCGGTCGTGTGACCAAGATTCTTGCCTAGTATTTTTCTAACTGAAAAATATTAGCTAAGGCTTAATAAAGACCCCGCGAGGAAACTCTCGTGGGGTCTTTTGTTGTATGTGCTTGTTTTATCAGCGCGACGACCTGCTTGAGCGCTACGATTTAGCGCGCGAAAGCAACTCGGAGCGCCGAGCTTGCTCAGGGTTGAAAGCACAGTGTGCTTTCAACGCAAGCGAGGTCTGCCTTCGTCAATAAAGACGAAGGTAGGGCAGGTTTGTGTGGTAGTTCATTAGGAATTTGCTGTGACTGGTATGCGCTGACGACCTGCTTGAGCGCTGCGATTTAGCGCGAGAAAGCAACTCGGAGCGGAAACTCGCTTAGGTTGGAAGTCCGGGGGACTTCCAACGCGAGTTTCGTAAGCGAGCGCGTTACCCACGTGAGCGCCACTGTTTTTTCGTTACTGGTGCAGTTTGTGTTCTGTGTTAGTGTCTCATTTTGCTTGTTTTGGGACACTGGTGCAGATTGCGTACTGTGTTAGTGTCTGTCTCTGGTAGGTGATTTGAGAAGTGTGTGAGAGATGGGTGTTAGTAACGCTCGGCACTGTTAACGCGTTCGCGTTTGGAGTACAGAGAGCATAATAAAACCCTGCCAAATACTAATCTGGCAGGGTTAAATAGCTAAGCAACTAACACACGTATGTTAGTTTTAGTATTGCTAATCTCTATTATCTCCAAGCAACTCTAGCAAGTAGATGAACATGTTAATGAAGTCCAAGAACAGTTGGAATGCGCAGAAAATAGATACTTTCTTAACCATTTCAGGCTGATTTTCATATTGTGCAAGTAATGCGCGAGTTTGCTGAGCATCGTAAGCTGTTAAACCTGCAAAAATAACGATGCCAATTCCAGCCATAAGACGCATTGTTCCAGTATCTTGCCCAATAAACGAAATAATAATTTGCGCAACAACGAATACAAGTAATGCAACCATTAAAATTGGACCAGCTTTAAGCAAATCCTTTTTTGTAGTAAGTGCAAGCATTGTCAAGCACAGGAAGAATCCTGCAGTTAAAGCAAATACTAATGCCACAGATCCAAGGCTAAATACTTGAAAGACTGAGCTTAAAGTAAATCCTGTTAAAGCAGCATAAGCATAGAACAAAACTCGTACTGTTGTCTCACTCATTTTCATTAAGCGTGTTCCAAGAACAACTGCTATCACAACCTGAGCAATTGCCAACATTATCCAACCCCATCCGCGGGTTGCAAACATAAATCTAAGCCAGAAATTACCGCTCTGAGTGAACAGTGCCACAAGAGTTGTAACAATCAATCCAAGCGTCATTTCGCCATAAGTGCGTCCTACTGAAACTCTTTTTGCTTCTTCAAAAGCATATGTTGCCTGAGTGTCAATAACTTCAGGAGCACCGCTTCTGTAATAATCTTGAGTAAAGTTTGTCATTATTTCTCCTTAACAGCTATGAAATAAAACGCTGTCAAGACAACGTTCTCACATAATTATAATTAAAGCATCTGGGAAAATGCTAAAAAAATACAGCATAATTTATACGTTCGTACAATAAGCTGGTTTTAGTCTTGCATAAGATTACGCCTAATATGGCATAAGCTTGCGCTTCGTATTGATATTATGCCTTACTATTAGGTGCTTCTTCAACTTGAGGAGCACCATTAATATCGCGGTGAATACCTTGCATTTGTGTTTCAATATTTTGCAAGCTATGCGCGCAATCGAGCAAAGTTTGAGAGTGCTCAGCCAACTTTGCATCCGGCAAACCGGCTTTGTATCTTAAAGCGTGCTCCAAGCTAGCCCAATAATCCATAGCAATAGTTCGGAATTGCACTTCAACTGGCGTGTAGTGTGCTCCAGAAGACAAGAACACAGGAACTGCATAAATTACGTGCAAACTGCGGTATCCATTAGGTTTTGGATTCTTAATATAATCCTTAACTTGCAATACTTGAATGTCTGTTTGTTTAGAAAGATATTGCGCTACAGAATACACATCGTCGCAGTAGTTGCAAATTACGCGAATTCCAGCTACGTCGAAAAGATTATCGCGTATAGAGCGTGTGGAAATATCTAGATGACGCCTTTGCAGTTTCTCAAAAATTGAGTGCACTGATTTAAGACGACGCTCCATGTGATGAATTGGGTCGTGAGAGAACCGCACCTGAAATTCGCTATCTAGAATCTCGAGCTTCGTACTTATTTCGTACATTGCTCCTTCGTAAATTTGCATCATGTTTACAAATTCGTCGATTTGGTCTTCAGGAAGCATAAGCGAATTAGTTTTGCCGCATTGGGAGCAATTTTGTTGGTTTTTTGTATTGTCAACATTGCTGCTAACGTTGCTGCTTTCATTAGCTGCTTCGTTGCTATGAAGACGCGCATAGAGTTCTGCTGCGTTTACGCGGTTATGACGATCAAGTATCACGTCTTTTAATAATACTATAAAAACTGCTAAACGTCTGGGAGTGCGTATGTAAATGTAATATTCTTTGCAAAGCGTGATATAAATATCTTAGGTAATTGAGCGCAAGCAAAATCTAGCAAAGTATTTTGACGAGGAGTGTATTTTGTCTGAAAATAAGCAGGATAATATTCCTAAAGTAATTTCAATAGTTGGTCCTACGGCTTCAGGCAAAACTAGTCTTGGTATTGCGCTTGCGAAAAAATTAGCTGAGCGTGGGATTCGTGCGGAAATCATCAACGCAGACGCGTATCAAATGTATCGTTACATGGATATTGGCACGGCTAAGGCGAGTGCGCAGGAGCAGGCGGAAGTACCACACCATTTGCTTGACATAATTGATCCTGAAGAAACGATGACGGTTGCGCGATTTCAAGTTTTAGCCAGGCAGTGTATTAGTGAGTTGCAATCGCGTGGTGTGAGGCCGATTTTAGTTGGAGGATCGGGATTGTATGCTCGTGCTGCTGTGGATGATATTACATTTCCAGGCACGGATGAGTCTATTCGTGCAGCTTTGGAGGAGCGCGAGCGCAAAGAGGGAGCGAGTGCGCTGTTTGATGAGTTGCAACAAAAGGATCCGGTTGCTGCGGCTCATATGGATGCGCGCAATCCGCGACGTACAATTCGCGCGCTTGAAGTGATTGAGCTTACGGGAAAGCCTTATTCCGCAACGCTTCCGAAGTATAAGTATGTGATTGATTGCGTGCAAATTGGCTTAGATTTGCGTCGTGAAGATTTAGATAAGCGCGTGGATTTACGTACGCAAATTATGCGTGAGCAGGGTTTTGTGGATGAGGTGCGCGCGATTCGAGAGCGATTGGGTGTGACTGCAGCTCGTGCTCTTGGCTACCAGCAGATTATGGATTATTTGGATGGCGTGTGGAGCGAGGATGAGGCTTTTGCGGATATTGCACAAAAAACTCGACGACTTGCACGCAAACAAATGGGTTGGTTTGGTAGGGATGCTCGCATCCACTGGTTGGACGCGTTGCGACCGGATCTTGCGGAAGCTGCGCTCGCGATTGTTGCTGCTGCGGATGCGGGGGAGTTTGATTGCAATAGTTCTGATGCTACTGAGCACGCTACTCAGCACCATCTCGGAGATGCTTTCGAAGCTTAACTTAAATCTTGGAAACATTGGGGTTTACTACAAATAACGCCACTGTTTAAGCAGTGGCGTTATTGCGTTTGTGGAGTCGCGGGGAATTGAACCCCGGTCCGGTGACCGTACCCTCGGTCTTCTACGTGCGTAGTCTGCTGGCCGCACGGCAGTTTTTCTGCCCCCATGTTATAGCAGACAATTCATGGCGAGCATATCTACAGTCAAAGTCCCTGAATTGCCCTGCAGCTCGGCAATTCAAGCAAGTCTTCTCATGACGTTCAGCACCACTCCGAAGACGTGAGTGGGTGAACGGAGCAGCTGCTCACTGGTTAATCCTGGCGCGAAGCTCAGGCAGCGAGAGCGAACTCAGTGCGATTAGATTTAGCACTTATTCTTTTGCGAAAGGACGTTTACGAGTGGACTTCCGCATTCTCGGCACGCTTCCCCGCGGCGAACAGATCGCCGTCGAAACCGATCGACCCCTTTTGATTTTTCAAACAATCGTTGCACTAGAGCACACGTTTTTATATTGTATCATATTTTAATGCGACGAATTGCTTGAGTGCTTATTTCTCACGGAATAGCAGTTCGCCTAACGCATGATGATATGGGCGCCCTCACTGAGCTTATTCCTAACGGCATAGTCGTTCGGATGATTTTTTTTGGGGGGGGGGGTATTGATTAGTATATTATTAGTTAGGTGATTTTATTTGCCAAGTGTAAATATGAGTTGTAGTTGATTTGTAACGAATAAAAGATTATAACAAATGTTTATTTTATGCCCGTATACTGTATTCATATATAATATATATGAAGATTTATAAGTATGCGCGATTTACTTGAAAATGGTTGGAGTGAGGAGAAATAATGGCAGAGCGTAAAGATTTATATGGTGATATGGCACCAAGAAGAACACTTCGTAAGGCTCATGCAGTGAAGCGTTCTCGTGCTTTGCGTAAGGGAGTTGCTGGAGTTGCTGTTGCTTCAACTTTGGCAATGATGCTTCCATCTGTTGTGGCTTCCGCGCTTCAGCCTACTCAAAAAGATATTATCGATGCGTCTAATACGACGCAAAAAATGGGCAAAGGTAAGCCTGATGTAGATGAATTGAATATGCAGCGGTGGGGTGCTGGCGTACTCAATAAGGGTGCACAAATTCAAAAGTTTGTAGAGCTTGCGCGCCATGATGCACAAATGCAAAAGTTGCGTGAAGCACAACAGCGTGAGATTGAGCAGCGTGAAATAAATAAGAGTGAAGCAAAGCAGCGCGAATCGCAACAACACGAAGTGCAACAGCGTGATGGAATTGACTCGCAGTTAGGTAGTTCTTCAGAACAGGTTAATTTCGGACATTCTTATGCAGTAAGTGCGCCTGCGCCAGTGCAGCCAGTTCATCCAGCAGTAAAGCCAGAGTCGACTCCAACTTTGAAGCCGACTGCAAAGCCAGAATCAACGTCAACTGCAAAACAAGATGCAAAGCAACCTGCAGAAACAAAGCAACCGGAAGCAAAGCAACCGGAAGAAAATGCTGGTGACGTTAAGCCTGCTGAGGTTAAGCCAGGTGAAAATAAGCAGCCTGCACAACCAGCAAATACGCAGCCTGTAAATACTGAAAGCGCAAAGCCTGCAAACGAGCAGAATACAAGCGCACAATCTTCAAGCACTCACGCAGAAAATGCTCCTGCATTAAGTAATGCAAATGCGCCAAAGGGGCGTGTTCGTAGGTCTGTTGAGAGCGGCGATGGTGCTTCCGACGGGAATAGTGTAACTACTACAACAAGTGCGCCTGCAACCTCGACTGCACCGTCTGCAAATAATGCGTCTGCAGCTCCGACTGCGAACACTGTAGATAATACGACTGCACCGTCTGCTCCTGCACCTTCAACAGGTACAGCGTCTAACGCTGGTGCTGGAACTACAGCGAACCCAAGTACAGAAAATACAACTGCACAAGGTGCAAATGCAAACGTCTCAGGCGAAGAGAAAAGCACTACGCCTGCTTCGAACAATGAGCATCCTTCACCTGCTTCTACATCGAACGCTGGCACAACAACTAATAACGCAGCAACTGATCCAAACAGCCAGGTAATTAAGCCGAATGAGCAGCATCCAACTGCTGAAAACACAGAGCAAGCCAACGAACAGGTACAAACCGACAAAAAGCCAAAAGCCACTTACAATTTGAAAATTCGCTATACGATTGGTGGTGCTGCGAATAAGCAGCTTGTGCAGCCGTATGAGCTTACAATTGATCAAGAAGACTTCGATAATCTAGGCAAAGATGGCAAGTGGGAATACATTGAGCTTCCAAAGGCTGCTGGATACCGTCCGTCCGTATACCACTCCGGTGATTACCAGTACTACATTAAAAACAGCGAAGACAAGTTTGTTATTGACGACGGTACGGATGCGGATGCTAAGCGTTACTTGCGTTTAAGCAAGAAGCTGATTACTGATTACGCTGTAAAGAAAAGGCAGGCTGTTGAAAGCAACAACAGTGCTCAATCTTCGCAGAATCCATCGTCTACGCAGTCAGGTTCGGACGACGGTATTCAGTACTACGGCGAGTTGAATATCAACTACGCTCCTAAAACAGCTAAGTACTATGTGCGTCACTTGGTGCAGGATCTCGATCATAAGGATGAGTTTCACGATGCTCCAAATCTTGGCGTTGGCAAGACTATTGAAGTAACTTACAAAGATGGCAAAAAAGAACGTATCCACGTCACTGAAGTTACTGGCACTGTTGGTTCAGATGTGAGTGCTGTAGCTCTGTACATTCCAGGCTACGAGCCGGAGCATAATCTTATTAGCTCGCCGCTTTCGGATTCTGAAGATGAAAAAGATAAGCTAGTTTTGAACCTTCGCTACTACCGTAAGGCGTATGAAGTTACTTACGATTCTGCTGGCGGCACGGATGTTACTGCTCAAAAAGTGTATTACCAGCAAGATGTGCCACAAGTTACGAAACCAACTAGGCGAGGTTACACTTTTAAAGGATGGTCTTTAGTAGATCCTAGCAAAGAGAGTGATCCGCTTTATGCTGAGAATACTATTGTTTCTCTTGATGACTACAAGATGCCGGATCACAATGTGCAATTCCGCGCTAATTGGGAAGCGAACAATACTACTAGCTACCGCGTGAACGTGTGGGTGCAAAAAGCGGATTTGGTTGACAAAGAGCATCCGGATTCGCTTGCAAACTACGACTTTGTTGGTCTTGTTGAGCGCAAGAACGTGAAGACAGAGAGTGACGTTGCGCTTAATAAGATGAATGATGCCGGCGTTGCTAATGATACTAGTAAGCTTAATGGTAAAAACGAAGATAATTATGTAGAAAACCCAGAGCTTGGCTTAACGAAAGAAGAGTTGCAGGGCACGAAGGATAAGAGTTACAAAGACGGCTTAATTTCAAAGTTCAACTGGATGAACGATACGCCTGTAACAAGCTTAGACGGGTATGATACCGCGAATCCTGGTGACGCTTCAAACAAAGGCAAGGATATATTCACACGCTACTTCCATGTGAATAAGGAGCTTACTAAAAAGCTTAACACTGAGCAACATGATTTTGTGCCGGGTCACCCAGATTTAGGCAAACGTAGTAAATCGCAGCTTTGCGCGAACGACTTAAACAACACTCTTAACTTAGTTTACGACCGCAAGACTTACGAGCTTATTTTTGCTAAGCCTACTGGCGTAGATAGGGGTAACAATGCTGCTATAAAAAGAAAAGACGAAAGCGGCAAAACAACTATTTATTGCTATGCTGATGGTGGCAATTGCTCAACGAAGTATGATAGCGAAAATGAAGATAACGATGGCAACAAAATTGACCATAAGGGCTACCGCGTAAAAGTTCGTTACGGTCAAAAGCTTACTGATATTTGGCCTGATATAAATGAATTAGATTTTAATGAAGAAAATATAGGCTCTTTAGGATGGCAGCTTGGATATGCAGGTGAAGTGAATTATCGTGACACTCCTCCGTATCGTTTTACTATAAAAGAATTTGCTGATCCTAAATTCCGTGTACAAGGTAATAATCAAGCGCCTAAAATTAGTGATGACCCTTCGAATCCTAGTGCACAGCAATACGAGCTAAAAGATAATCAGCGTCTGCTTACTGCTGATATCAGTAGTAAAAGTGCGCCTATACAGGTGATTATTAGGAAGCAAAGTATTGCGTCTGCTAAAAACGGTGGCGATGATATAGGCGACAATGATTATGAGCTTTCAACTGATTCATATAGCAAAGATGATACTGACAATTCGGGTTATTTATATACAGCTCCATCTATTGCAGGTTTTAATCCTGCTGATGGTTATGATAAGAAAAATGTTGGTGATTCGTTAGATCCATTCGACTTTGAAGATAATCGGGAAGAGTGGTATAACGAATCTCATGGTCATGGGAATTGGGATGATTTAAGTGATGATGAGAAGAATGCTTTTGCTAAAAAGTATCATTTAGCATTTCGAAAGTATAGGGGCGTTCCAGTAGATGAACAAGAAGATTATTCTGGTGATGCAACTGAATTTGAAACTAACAAACTACTTGAATTTAGGTACAACCGCAAGTCGTACGATGTGCAGTTTTATAATGCGGATGGCAAGGCTATAAAGGACGGCAATGGCTCTGCTAAAGAGAGCCTGCCGTTCGAGTATAGTTTGACTAAGCGCGGCAAAAAAGATTTGACGGGCGAAGACAAAGAGCTATACGGAAACGATACATCTTATGATGCTTCTGTAACTAAAGACGATGCCGGTAATACGTCTAAGCAGTTCGACGGCAAGTACACTTTCACGCTTAATAACAAGACTTACTCCATCGTTCGCCCTGCTGATTTGCCAGAAGACTATGTGTTTAAAGGCTGGGCTGTTGATCAGGCTGGTACTCAGTTTATAAATGGCGAAAACAAAGATATTACAATGCCAGTCAACGGCATTAAGCTTTACGCTGCGTGGGGTCTTCCAACTGATATTCAGCACACTGTAACGTTTGACTACCATATGCCGAAAACCGACGACAACGGCAATGAAATAAGTGGCTCCGACGTAGTTACGGAAAAGAAGTTCCCTCGCTACCATGTTATTGACGAAAAGAAGATAAGCACCCCAACGCGCAAAGGCTACGACTTCTACGGCTGGGAGATTAAAAAGAACGGCACGACTTTGCCGTACGCTTTTGGCAATAAAGTAGTAGAAGATATAAAGCTTGATGCAGTGTGGGTTAAGGATACTCGCTACAACGGTACTTTTAAGCACATATTCTTAAAGCCAGGCGTAACGTTTGCTGACTATAAGAAAGAGGGTCTTTCAGACGCAGAAAAAGCCGCGATGGTGGATCACGTTTCTACTCAAACGGTTTCCGGCTTGCGCGAGCATTTGCGCTACAATGCGGAAGCAGTCTACAGCGACGAAACGCACTTCCCAGATAAGCAGTTCACGAGCTTTGAAGCCTCGAGTGATGAGAAGCAGAATACTGGCGAGTTTATTTACCAAACGTACAATACGCGCAAGTATAAGGTAAAGTATATTGATCAAAACGGTAAGGAGCTTCTTCCAGAAAGCGAAGTCAGCTCTGTAAACAGAAAGTACGACGTAGTATTCTACAAGCCGATTGAAGGCTTTATGCCGGAAAGTACACAGCAGAATATTACTTATACTACTGATAGCGAAGGTAAGCAGACTAGAGAAGATACATTCATCTTCAAATATAAAGACGTTCGCGTGCTTAAACGCAATGACGATAAGCAAGCTCGCCCAGATCACTACACGCGCTACGTGTTCAAAGTGGCTGATGGTCAAGACTCTATGGGCAGCGTTGTTGACTGGCAGAACAACAATGTAGCTGACGGCTCTGTTCTTGTGTACGACGCAATTAAGGGCACAAAAGCTTATCAAATGCCACTTCCAACAGTGAAAGCAAAGCCTGGATTTGAGTTTGTTGGTTGGACTTCAAAAGTCGGTTCGTCTGAAGTTGGCTCGCATACGCTTCAGTATTCCGATGGTGTGAATCGCTTGCCGATTCGTTCCGAAGAGCAGAACAATCCTGAGGTAATTTACACTGCTCACTTCAAGCTAAAGGCTCCTATTGCCGCAGCTCCGCAAGTGCTTACGCCACTTAAGAATATTAGTACTGGAAGTAGTGATGATGCTAAGAAGCTTATAACGAATGCTAGTGATTATCCAGATGGTGCTACGTTCAGCTTTGCGCCTGGCGAAAAGTTTGACAACACTCCAGGATTACACAAGATTAAAGTGCAAGTGCATCTTGGCAATAACATTGCTGAAGCTGAAGTGCTGTACCGCGTGCTGCCGGATTTGGTGTACGCAAGCGAGTGGGATAAGTTTAAAGCTACTGACTACGGCAAAGCGCATATTGACGAGTATGCGCCGATTACTTTCACCGGCAAGAATGATGAAGGCACTATTATTGGTCACGATGGAGATAATGCCAATCATCCTGCTGGTGAAAAAACTACGCTTACTGCGTACGTTTATAAGGGTAAGGAAGTTAGAATCCGCGTGCCGCAAGCTTTCGGCAATGATTACAGCAACCAGCATTACCACTACGTGTTTAAGGGTTGGGCGACTAATGTTGTAAAGCCGACTGCTGAAAATCCAAAACAAGAGCAGACGTTTGACATAAATTCAAGCGACCGCTACAAGAAAGTAAATTTGCAAGACGGCGTAACTTACCACGCTATTTACAAGCGAATCGACTACTTCTCCAGCTCGTCCGACAATGGAACAGTTCCAGAAGATTCTGTAGTTGCAATCTTCAAGCCTGCTCCAGGACGAAAGTGGAAGGACGGCACAGACGGCCCTAAGGTGTTCTACGTAAAGAAGGGTACTGATCTTTCGCAAATTCCTTACAGTGCTAGCGACCAGACTAGTGCGTTGACAAGGCTTCAAGAGAACCTAACCAATGCTAAGGGAACTTGGAATCGAAGCAGCATGATTAATGGCAAAGAAGAAGTAACGCCTATAGATGATGTTTCGAATTGGAAAGTTGATAAACCATTCCAAGAGTTCGTGGCAGATCAAACCCCTTGGACAGAGCCAACAGTGCAGACTGATTACTTGGTCGCTGTGCAAGATAAGCCTGACACGCTTCCAAAGTTAACCGATTTTATAACTAATATGTCTCAGCTCAAAGCAGATGCTGCTGTGAATAATGGCATAGAAGACATAAAAGTCGAATATGATTTGCCAACTGAAGCTGAACAAAATAAGTTAAAGCAGAAGATGCTTAAGAAGCCTGCTTTGTACACTGTTCCTTTGAAAGTTACAGTTAAGTATAAGGATGCAGCAGATTACAAGACTTATAGACTTGTAGGACGCTTAAAGGTGCTTTATCAGTTGATGTACGATAAGAGCCTACCGAAACCAGATAGTACTCAGCCTTCACATCAGCCTGGCGATACTAATCCTCTTACTGGTGTTGCTGCAGAGCGTGATCTTGTTCTCAATAAGGATAAGTATGTTAAGGTCAACTTTATAAATGCCAATCAAGTTGATCATAAAGATCAGGGCAGCCTTGATAAAGATACTACTAAGCTGTACTACGTTCTTAAAGACGATGTTACGGGCGTAAAAGCTCCGCAAGCTGTTGGCAAGAATTATGACGCTGGTGGATACCATTACGTGTTCAAAGGCTGGAGGAAGCTTGAGAATTTTGTTGATAATGATAATTCTAATGCTCGTTCGAGTGCAAGAAGAGGATTAGCAAATCAACCTGAAATTCCTGTCACTACTTTGATGGTAAGTGAACCAGCATCTGCAACTAGCGTTGATGTGCAAAACGCGAATGATGAAAAGTTGTTATCGAATGATGAGATTCGTAAATTAAAGTACTCTGAAAATACTACATACCAAGCAGTGTATGAAAAGGTGATGAACATCATCGACGCGAAGAGTAATGAGAAAATTCCAGATAACTACGTGCCGTATGTGTTCTTACCAGCTTTCGGAAGGAAGTGGGATGATGGCTCATACAAACCGAAAGTTATCTACTTTAAGTCCGATAGTACTACATATGAAAATGACGTTAATAATAAAACTAATGAGTTAAAGCAACAGCTTAAGGGCTTTAGCAAGTGGGAAGTTTATGATGCAGGCAACAAGCCTGTTCCGTCAACTGACACAAATAAGAATAGACAAATTCGCGTATATGTTGCAAATCAGATTGCTGATATGCCTGTGAATGTATCTCAGTTTGTTAAGAGTGTTGGAGATGAAGTTCCTGCTCCTGATGAGCTTGTGTCTGGTGTTGATCCTAATAACCTAGAGATTGCGGGCATGCACGGTGCTGGTGTAGTTTATTCTTCCGGTGCAAATTCTGTTCGAATTGCGAAGCCTGGAATTACTACCGTTAGAGTGAAGGTTGAAACATCTGATCCAAATAAGAAGGGTGCAAAGATAGTACGTTATGAAAATGTACCTATTCAAGTGCTTCCGAATGTGATTGCAGAGCGAGATTTGCCTTCAGCTGGCAGTCAAGCAGGAAAGTTCATTTTAGAAAACTACACAAAGGTAACGTATGTAGCTGGCAATGGCGGAACTATGCAGTCACCAATGCATACATACTGGGTGCGTAAAGATAGAATGTCTGAAATAAAGAATTATATTCCAGACGTTCTTGCTAACAAAGGTTACATATTCAAGAATTGGGATGAAGTATCTTACTCTAAACATATTGATACCATCTATAACAGTGCTGATAACCACAAATCAACTGATATTGAGCGTGAAACATTAGCTAAGATTGCTGAACGCTATGGCATGTCGTTTACAGCTAATGTAATCCGCAAATCTAAGAATTCTACATTTGCGGCTATAAAGAATATTCTTGCTGAAGCTATAAATAACGAGAATATGAGTTATGAAGCAAGTCGTAATAGATTGGCTATTGTTGCTGAAACATTAGGAAAGTCATATACGGCAAAAATAATTCGTAATTCACAACACTCAACTATTGAAGCTTTGAAGAATTTACTTGTGCACTCTGGTATTACTGACGCCGATATTGCAATGGTATTCCCAGAAAGCGAAACCATTATTACTGCAAACTTCGAGAAGATGGCTCCTATGAAGTTTAAGTTTAGTGGTTCTGCTCGCGAGGGTGTTTTAACGAACTTCAGATTGCAAAACATGACTGAAGGAGATGTTAATAACACAACGGTTACAGTAGACGGCAAGAAAGTAACTATTAACGAGTTAGTTGCTCAAGGCTTAACTTCTGTAAACGGCATTAACGCAAATTGCGCTGGTACTGAATGCAAGATTTCTGGCACGCCTAAGATTGTTGACGGCAAGCCGAAAGTTGAGCTAACGTTTACTACTACCGACAAGTATGGTCGCGAAGCGGAAATTACTGTTGAAATTGATGTGATTTCTGAGAGCAAACCTGCTCCAACGCCTGAACAAGCTATTCCTTCTCTTGATTCTTATACTTCATATGACGTAACTATTGAGAATGAAAAGAAGCAAGAAAAGGATGTAAAAGAAACTGCTGAAGCAAGGCCGGAATTAGCTAAAACTGGTAGCAATACGGTTTCTTCTGCATCCGCTGGTATTTTGTCGGCAGCAATCGCAGCAATTGGTCTCGCGGTTGTAAAGACTGGCAAACACCATCGCAAGCGTCGCAATAATAAATAATTTATTTAAATTTGGAGCGTTTGAATTTTTCATGCGCTCCATTTTTATGCGGATTATAAGCGCGTCGAGGGTGGTGACTAGAATTACGAAGGTTCCGGTTCACGCTTAGCTATTGGGGCTTTGCGACCCGGGTCGCCCGAATTCCATAGGAGACATTATGAAGCAGGGTATTCATCCCGACTATCACGCAGTGCAGGTTACCTGCTCTTGCGGAAGCACTTTCGTAACTCGTTCTACCGCTGATGGCGATCACATGACGGTTGACGTGTGCTCAAAGTGCCACCCATTCTATACCGGCAAGCAGAAGATTCTCGACACCGGCGGTCGCGTGGCTCGCTTCGAGAAGCGCTACGGTAAGAAGACTAAGTAGCTTTTGTGACGCCAGCCCTGCTTTCGTGTAACTCGCGGAATCGGGGCTGGCGTTTTATGTGCTAAACATGTGTGTTTAGTGTTCTACATTTGACATTTAAATTTTTGATTTACAATCCGCGTTAAGCGTGACTACAAAGGAATATGATGGCTGAGTCAGTAGAGGAACAATTCCCGGCAGCAGTTACCGCGTTAGAAGAGTATCGCGATATTGAAAGTCGTATGGGAAGCCCGGAAGTTGCGTCAAATCCGGATGCTATTCGTAAGCTCGGTCGTAGGCACGCAGAACTTGGATCAATCGTAAACGCTTACCTAAATTACAAACAGCTTTGCGACGACTTTGAAGCCGCAAACGAAATGGCAAGCGACGACCCAGATTTTGCTGAAGAAGCTAAGCGCTTAGAAGAGCAGATTCCAGCAGCAAAAGAAAAGCTTCGCACTGCATTAATTCCTAGGGATCCGGATGATGCGCGCGATATGATTATGGAAATTAAAGCTGGCACAGGCGGCGAAGAAGCGGCTTTGTTTGCTGGCGATTTATTGCGTATGTACATGCGTTACGCGGAAAAGCGCGGATGGACTACCGTAATCCAAAGCGAAAATTCAACGGAACTTGGCGGCGTAAAAGACGTGCAGCTTGCGATTCGAGCAAAAGGTACGCCTGCTCCAGAAGATGGCGTGTGGGCAAGCATGAAGTATGAGGGCGGAGTGCATCGCGTGCAGCGAATCCCAGTTACGGAATCGCAGGGACGTATTCAAACTTCCGCAGCTGGCGTAATCGTGTTCCCAGAAGCAGACGAAGATGACGACGAAATCGAAATCGATCCAAAAGATTTGAAGATCGACATTTTCATGAGCTCCGGCCCTGGTGGGCAGTCCGTGAACACTACTTATTCTGCGGTTCGCATGACACATATTCCAACCGGAATTGTTGTTAGCATGCAAGACGAAAAGTCGCAGATTCAAAACCGTGCGGCAGCCCTTCGCGTGTTAAAGTCTCGTTTGCTCGCTATGAAGCACGAGCAGGAGGCAGCAGAAGCGGCGGATATGCGCCACTCACAGGTGCGTTCGCTCGACCGCTCTGAGCGAATCCGCACGTACAATTTCCCAGAAAATCGTATTGTGGATCATCGCACGAATTACAAGGCTTACAATCTTGATCAGGTTCTTGACGGCGATTTGCAGCCTGTTATCGACAGTGATATTCAGGCGGATGAAGCTGACCGCTTAGCGCAAGCCAAGTAAGTCAAGTAAAATTACTGAAATAACCAAGCAATTCTTAAAATGCAAGAACTTTTGCGAGTTTTGCGCGATGCTGTTAAAAAGCTTGATTCTGCAGGCGTGGAGTCAGCAGAATATGATGCACGCTTGCTGCTGGCTCATGCTTGCGGCGTAAGCTTAGCTGAGCTGAACAAGGCGCTAATACTTGGCGATTTAACCGATTTTTCGCAAGATTATGCTAGTAAATATAGCGATTTTGTATCTAGGCGTGCTTCTCGTGAGCCGTTGCAGCATATTGTTGGTCGCGCGCCTTTTCGCTACTTGGATTTGCAAGTTGGTAAGGGCGTTTTTGTGCCGCGGCCGGAAACGGAAATTGTTGTTGAAGCTGGATTGGATTGGCTTAGAGAGTCTGGTATTAGCAAGCCGACGGTAGTCGATTTATGCGCCGGATCGGGCGCAATTGGATTGTCGATTGCGGCGGAAGTTGCAGACGCGCAAGTATGGGCTGTAGAAAAATCTCCTGAAGCTTTCCAATATTTGCAAAAAAATTTCGAAGAAGCTGCAAAAAAGTGGGAAAATATTCAGATTTTCAGTCGCTATCATGCCGTGCTTGCAGACGCAACCAAATCGCATATTTCGGATTGCACGCCGGAACTTCACGCAATTTGTGGCAAAGTAGATTTAGTAATAACGAATCCGCCTTACGTGCCGGAAAGTCAAGTGCCAGAACAGGTTGAAGTGCGAGAGTATGATCCTCCGCTTGCGCTTTATGGCGGTTCTGCGGACGGCTTGCTTATTCCGGAGCAGATTATGCGTGCGGCTTTTGCGCTGCTTAAGTCTGGGGGAGCGATGGTTATGGAGCACGATATTTCGCAAGGGGATGCGCTTAAAAAGTATGCGGAAAGCGTAGGTTTTTCGCGTGCGCGCGTTGGAAACGACTTAACTGGCAGACCGCGGTACACTTTTGCGGAAAAGTAAAATTTTAATCAAAAATAAAACTTGACTCAAACAGAATAAAATAAGCAAAATAAGCAAAATAAGCAATAAAAGAGGCAAAAATGAGCAAAATTTGCAATATCAACGAAGAATCCCTGCAAACGGCAGCGCAAATTATTAACGAAGGCGGCGTGATTGTAGTGCCGACTGACACCGTGTACGGCGTTGCTTGCGATCCATTCAATGAAGCTGCTGTTGCAAAAATTTACGAGCTTAAGCGCAGACCGCGCACAAAGGCGCTGCAAATTTTAATGAGTGGAGTGGGAGATTTAGAAAAACTTGGGCTTTATTTGCCTTCTCCGCTGGATATTCTAGGCAAAAAGTTCCTTCCGGGCGGATATTCTCCGATTGCGCGTGCGAAGAAGGATTCAGTTGCTTCAAATCTTGCAACGCTGTGCAAAACGAATGAAACTGATGCTCAAAACGATGCGAAAACTCAAGCAACTCAAGGCGTGCGCGTGCCGGATTGCCCTGAATTAATGCAAATTTTGCGAGTCACCGGTCCACTGGCTGCTTCTAGCGCGAATCGCAGCGGTAACGAAAGTGCAGACAGTGTAGAAGAAGCATTTGCAGCTTTCGGCAACGAAATTCCGCTGTATTTGAACGCAGGCCCGACTCGCTCGCACGTGGCAAGCACGGTAGTTGGCGCGGATTCAAGCGATAAAGACGGTATTGTGATTTTGCGCGAAGGCGTGATTTCGGAGAGTGAAATTCGTAATGCGTTAAGTGAGTAAGTTTATTAACTTATTTCTGGTACTAAATTTCTGGTACTAACAAATCGCTACAATCAAAATAAGCAAGCGAAAATTTAGCAAACGCTGCTAAAACCAACGAAGTAATCGCATAGCAAAGGACGCATTCATGAGGGTATACCTGTTTATTGCAGCAATTGCAGGCGGTGCTACGTGGCTTATTATGCCGCTTGTTCGTCACCTTGCAATCCGTATGGGTGCTGTTGGCAAAGTTCGCGCGCGCGATGTGCATACTATTCCAACGCCACGTATGGGTGGTGTAGGTATGCTTTTTGGTTTCGCAGTTGCGATGGCTTTCGCTAGTTCTATGCCATTTATTTCCGGGCTTTTTGCAGGAACGCACCAGCCGTGGGTTGTACTAGCAGGAGCCGTTATGATATGCCTGCTTGGGGTATGCGACGACATTTGGGATCTAGATTGGATGCTAAAGCTTGCCGGTCAGCTGCTTATAGCTGTTTTTGTAGCGTGGGGAGGGTTGCAAATCGTAACTTTGCCGCTAGGATCGCTCGTAACGGCATCTCCAAGCGTGTCAATCGCAATAACTGCAATACTAATCGTTGCTTCAATTAATGCAGTAAATTTTGTAGATGGGCTGGACGGACTGGCTTCTGGAATCGTTGCAATCGGCGGCATTGCCTTCGCAACATACTCATACATGCTTGCGCGCACGTCGCCATCCTACGCTTCAATGGCAACTCTTATTGACGTTGCAATGGTAGGTATGTGCGTTGGATTTATTATGCACAATTGGCATCCAGCAAAACTTTTTATGGGTGACTCAGGCTCCATGTTAATCGGCTACTTAATTACTTGCGCGTCGATTATTATGACCGGCCATTTGGATCCTTCCGCCGTTCATACGAGTATTTATTTGCCTGTATTTATGCCGATTTTGTTGCCGATTCTTGTGCTGTTTTTGCCGGTTCTTGACATGTGCTTGGCTATTTTTAGACGTGTTGCTAAAGGGCAGTCGCCAATGCATCCGGATCGCATGCACTTGCATCATCGCATGCTGCGCATTGGGCATTCTGTGCAGGGTGCTGTGCTGATTTTGTGGGGATGGGCTGCGCTAATTGCGTTTGGCTCTATTATGATTTTGTTCTTTAAAGCTGTGTATGTGCTTGTTGGAATGATTCTTGCTGCTGCGCTACTTACTGTGCTCACAATGATGCCGTACTTGCGTTGTCGCCTGCCCGAACTTCGCAATTCGTAACAACTGCTTAATTTTGTTTTTCTTAATGTGGCGTGGCGCTCAAAACGTGCGAGTACGCTCGCGCTATAAGCGCTCGCTACGAAACTCGCGTTGGAAGTCCACTGGACTTCCAACTTGAGCGAGTTCCCGCTCCGAATTGCTTTCGCGCGCGCTGTGCTGCGCTCAAGCATGTCGTCGCGCCCGCGTTTGGAGGGTGCGTTTCGGCAAACGTCATAGCAAAAACGTATAGTAACCCTATGGCTACAACTGATATGAACACGGAATCCGTGTATGCTCCTGTTCCACCAATTTTCGAGAAGCTCGGTCTCGCTTATGACGATGTCCTTTTGCTTCCAAACGAAACTGATGTTATTCCGTCCGAAGTGGATACTTCCACTCGTCTGACTCGCGAAATTACCATGAAAGTGCCGACTATTTCGGCAGCTATGGATACTGTTACCGAGTCCGATATGGCTATTGCCATGGCGCGTAACGGTGGCATTGGAGTACTTCACCGTAATCTTTCTATTGATGATCAAGCTGCGCAGGTTGATATTGTTAAGCGCAGTGAATCCGGTATGATTACCGACCCGCTTACTGTTCACCCAGATGCTACGCTCGCCGATTTAGATAAATTGTGCGGGCGTTTCCATATTTCTGGTCTTCCGGTAGTGGATAGCGAAAATCGTTTAGTTGGTATTATTACCAACCGCGATATGCGTTTCATTGCTTCCGAAGACTACGATCGCTTGAAAGTTAAGGACGTGATGACGCGCGAAAATCTCGTCACCGGTCCTTCAAATATTTCTAAGGAAGATGCTCACCGCTTGCTTGCGGATAACAAGATTGAAAAGTTGCCTTTGGTTGATGCTGAAGGTAAGCTTACAGGCTTGATTACTGTTAAGGACTTTGTGAAGACTGAACAGTATCCGGATGCTACTAAGGATGATCAGGGTCGCTTGCGCGTCGCTGCTGGTATTGGCTTCTTGGGTGATGCTTGGCAGCGTGCGTGCGCTCTTATGGAAGCTGGAGTTGACGTGCTTGTGGTCGATACCGCAAACGGCGAGGCTCGCTTGGCTCTCGACATGATTCGTCGCATTAAGGCAGATAAGGCTTTCGACGGCGTGCAAATTATTGGCGGAAATATTGCAACTCGCCAAGGCGCACAGGCTATGATTGACGCTGGTGTTGATGCTGTAAAGGTTGGCGTTGGTCCGGGCTCTATTTGCACTACGCGTGTTGTTGCAGGCGTTGGTGTACCTCAGCTTACTGCAGTTTACGACGCTGCTCAGGCTTGCAAGGCTGCTGGTATTCCATGCATTGCAGACGGTGGTATTCACTATTCTGG
Organism: Gardnerella sp. c10Ua_244; assembly: GCF_055818055.1. NCBI lineage: Bacteria > Bacillati > Actinomycetota > Actinomycetes > Bifidobacteriales > Bifidobacteriaceae > Gardnerella > Gardnerella sp. c10Ua_244. Next base: position 400,294 of record NZ_JARFVS010000002.1, on the reverse strand, counting down.
CGATATTGCTAAGGCTTTGGTTGCAGGCGCGGACACTGTTATGCTCGGCGGTACTTTGGCTGGCTGCGAGGAAGCTCCAGGCGAAAAGGTTCTTCTTCACGGCAAGCAGTATAAGCTTTATCGTGGCATGGGCTCGCTTGGTGCAATGGCTCCTCGTGGTAAGAAGTCTTATTCGAAGGATCGTTACTTCCAGGCAGACGTTACCAGCTCCGATAAGGTGGTTCCAGAAGGCGTTGAAGGCGAAGTTCCATATCGCGGTCCGCTTAACGCTGTGCTTTACCAGCTCCTCGGCGGCTTGCACCAGTCAATGTTCTACGTTGGTGCGCACAATATTAAGGAAATGCAAGAGCGCGGCCGCTTTATTCGCATTACTGATGCTGGCCTTCGCGAATCTCATCCTCACGATATTGTGATGACTGCAGAAGCACCAAACTACAGTGGTTTCCACAACTAAGTCGCGTGGTGCGTAAGTTGCGCGATTAAATCGCGTATAAGTCGCGTATAAATCGCAAGTAATTTTGCATTAAACGACGAAAAGTTAAGCAAGTTATCTACAACTTGCCTGCTTTTCGTCGTTTTTAATACGCGTCTCGTCGGTACGAAGATGTAGGCTGATGGGTTCGAAAAAATATTAGGAAAGGAACGAAAATGGCTGAAGCTAAGGAAGATCTTACGTTTACGCCGGAAGAGTCGCGCTTAATTTGGATTGATTGCGAGATGACTGGACTCGATATTTTCCATGACGAATTATGCGAAGTATCTGTAGTTCCAACTGATTTTAATCTGAAAGTTTTGGACGACGGAATTGATTTAGTGATTAAGCCAAGCGACGCCGCTGTGGCTCATATGAACGATTTTGTGCGCAATATGCACACTTCTTCTGGACTTGTTGACGAGTGGAATAAAAACGGTTTGCCTTTGGAAGAAGCGCAAAAGCAGGTAGTTGAATACGTAAAGCGCTTCCTGCCGGCTCGCGGAAAAGCTCATCTTGCTGGAAACTCCGTTGGTTCCGACAAAAAGTTCCTCGACCGTTACATGCCAGATTTAATGGCAAATCTGCACTATCGTGTAATCGACGTAAGTACGTTGAAGGAAATTTCGCGCAGGCTTTACCCGGACGTTTACCGCAATAAGCCGGCAAAACACGGCGGTCACCGCGCGCTCGCGGATATTATTGAGTCGATTGATGAGCTTCGTTACTACCGCGATATGATGTTCGTTCCAGCTCCAGGCCCAAGCGAGTCTCAAGCAAAAGCCGGTGCGCAACACATTGAAAGCACGAGCTTGCTTCGTGACTATGAGCGTCGCGGAGAGGCGCTAGAAGACGTAAATTCCGCAGAAAAGCGCGACTACTAAACACAACGCTACTATTAAATAAAGCGCGACTACTAAACGCAATAAAAGGTACTGCCAATGAAGCAATCCGAAGCCTTAACCATAATCAACGCTGGCGCGAGCGCGTTCATTACCGGCGCTCCGGGTGCAGGTAAAACCTACGTATTAAACGAAGCTATTCGCGCAATGCGAAAGAACGGTTTAAGCGTTGCTGTAACTGCCTCTACCGGTATTGCGGCAACGCACTTAAACGGTCAAACCATTCACTCGTGGAGTGGAGTTGGAGTTTCAAACGCGCTTACGGATACGCTTCTTAAAACAATTAGAGCTAGGCGAGGAAAGCGCATAAAAGCCACGGACGTGCTCGTGTTGGACGAAGTTTCCATGATTCACGCGTGGCTTTTTGACATGGTTGATGAAGTTTGCCGGAAGGTGCGCAAAAATCCCGCTCCTTTCGGCGGGCTTCAAGTAGTTATTTCGGGCGACTTCTTCCAATTGCCGCCTGTTAGCACTTCTATGCGAAATCGTGACGTGTTCGAGCCGAGCTCGGAGTTTATTTCGTCGCGCGAAAAGTATACTGCAGCTGGAAAAAATCCGGAAGGCTATATTACGGAATCGTTTGCATGGGACGCTTTGAAACCTGTTGTGTGTTACTTAACTGAGCAACATCGTCAGGATGACGGCAAGTTGCTAGAAGTTTTGACGGATATTCGTAGCGGTCTCGTGAGTGACGACGATAAGCAAGTGCTTGCTAGCCGCCTTGGTGAGTATCCGCAAGATGACGAAGTTGCAGTACATCTTTTCCCAACGAACGCGCAAGCAGATGGCTTAAATAATATGCAGCTTGCGGAAATTAATGCTGAGCCTCACGAATTCGTTGCAACGGAAGCAGGACCTAAAAATCTCGTTGAGCGCTTAAAAAAGAATATGCTTGCTCCGGAACGTTTAGTTTTAAAGGCTGGAGCTGCTGTAATGGCGTTGCGAAACGATCAGGAAAAGCAGTACGTAAACGGCTCGGTTGGGCGTGTTTTGAGATTCGCGCCTGAATCTAAGGGCGGATGGCCGATTGTTGAGTTTGAAAATGGCAATATTGTGACTCTTAAGCCTGCAGCGTGGGAAATGACAGATGGTGAAACGGTACTTGCCAGCGTAAATCAAGTGCCGCTTCGTTGCGCGTGGGGAATTACGATTCATAAATCGCAAGGTATGACTCTCGACAGTGCGGTAATGGATTTGCGTAGAACTTTCGCTCCCGGAATGGGTTACGTTGCGCTTTCGCGTGTGGAAAATCTGCAAGGTCTTTACTTAGAGGGTATTAACGAGCGCGCGTTTAGCGTTTCGGCGGATGCTGTACTGCTAGACGGATCTTTGCGTGAGGCGTCAAGGTGCGCAAGTGAGCTGCTTGCTAGCGATGGAGCTTCCGCGTTTGTTGCTAAAAAAGCAGATGGTGATTTTGCGGATCAGCAGGAGTTTAGTCTTTTTGAAAATGCCGGTGATGGCGTTACGGACGAATTTTCTTTCGACGACGAGTTTTAATATTCTATAAGCTTTTGCCTTGCGCACGGCATAAACTACTCGCGGCTGAGTCGTTTTGGTTGGATTTTGCCTTAGAAGCGGCATAAACTACTCACACCTGAGTTGTTTTGGTCGCTTTGTTATATTTTTGCACGTTATGATTTAATCGAGTATTACTTTTGTTGATGCGTGTAAACAAGTGTTTATGTCCTCATGCGCAAATAGATTGGAACGCATGAATTCCAATGTACTTCGTATGTCTCAGCTATTCCTTCGTACGCTGCGCGAGGATCCTGCAGACGCGGACGTGACTTCCGCAAAACTTATGCAGCGCGCAGGCTATATTCGTAAATCTGCACCAGGTGTGTGGACTTGGCTTCCGCTAGGACTTAAGGTTTTGAACAAGGTTCAGGCGATTATTCGCGACGAAATCAACGGTATCGGTGCGCAGGAAGTTCACTTCCCGGCACTTCTTCCGCGCGAGCCTTACGAGGCTACCAACCGTTGGGAAGAATATGGCGACAATATCTTCCGTCTTAAGGATCGTCATGAGGCTGACTATCTTCTTGCTCCAACGCACGAAGAAGTTTTCACGCTTCTCGTTAAGGATATGTATTCTTCTTACAAGGATTTGCCTGTTACTTTGTACCAGATTCAAACGAAGTATCGCGACGAATTCCGCCCGCGCGCTGGCCTTATTCGCGGCCGCGAGTTTATTATGCAGGATGGTTATTCGTTCTCGATTGACGAAGATGGTTTGAGATCTGCTTACGTTGAGGAGCGCGCTGCTTACGCTCGAATTTTCGACCGTTTGGGCATTAAATACGTGATTGTTCACGCTGTTTCCGGCCCAATGGGTGGCTCTGATTCCGAAGAGTTCTTGGCTCCAATGCCAATTGGTGAAGATACTTTTGCGCTCGCACCTTCAGGAAAAGCTTGGAATGTTGAGGCTCTTACCACTCCAGAAATTCAAGATGTTGATTATTCGGCAACTCCTGCAGCGCAATCTCTCGAAACTCCAGACGCTAAGACGATTGAAGCTTTGGTTAAGGTTTCTAACGACTTGCATCCGTGTAAAGATGGTCGCGAATGGCAAGCTTCCGACACTTTGAAGAACCTTATTATTGCTGTTAAGCATCCGGCAGACGCTGAAGGCGGCGAGCATGAGGAGCCATGGCGCGAAATCGTTGCTATTGGTATTCCGGGAGATCGCCAGGTAGATATGAAGCGTCTCGAGGCTCAGTTTGCTCCTGCGGAAATCGAAGAAGCAACTGAGGAAGATTTGAAGTCTCATCCTGAGTTTGTTAAGGGCTACATTGGCTTTAGCGTATTAGGTCCTCAAGCTCGCAAAGAGGGTAGGGGTATTGCAAATCCTGTTCGCTACTTGATGGATGCTCACGTTGCAAAGGGAAGTGCTTGGATTACAGGAGCTGACGAAGACGGAAAGCATGTTTATAACGCTGTTTACGGTCGCGATTTTGAAGCGGACGGTGTTGTTGAAGCAGCCCAGGTTCGTGACGGTGATATGAGCCCAGATGGTTCCGGTCCGCTTAGCTTCGAACGCGGTGTGGAAATCGGCCAGGTGTTCCAGCTTGGCTTAAAGTATTCTAAGGCTTTGGGCTTAAGTGTTCTTAACGAAAACGGTAAAGCTGTGCCAGTTTGGATGGGTTGCTACGGTATTGGCGTTAGCCGCGTGATTGCATGCTTGGCAGAAACACATCACGACGACGCTGGTCTCGCATGGCCTATGGCGATTGCTCCAGCTCAAGTTCACGTGGTTGCAACAGGCAAAGATCAAGTTGCTTTCGATGCTGCTGAAAAGGTTGTTGAGGAGCTTAGCAAGCAAGGCATCGAAGTAATCTTTGACGACCGTCCAAAGGTTTCTCCAGGCGTAAAGTTCAAGGATGCTGAGCTTGTTGGCGTGCCGCTGATTGCTGTTGCTGGTCGCGATACAGTGAACAATGGCACTATTGAAATCCGCAATCGTGATGGCTCAAACGTTGAGGCAGTTCCAGTTGACGAAGCTGCCGCTCGAATCGTATCTCGCGTAAACGATTTGCTTAAGTAACGGCCTGTTTTACAATTTGCCGCCAGGAATATTGATTCTTGGCGGCATTATTTTATTGTATTCATATTAATTTATTGTGCTGTGAGTTTAGTGGATTTCTCGAATTGCGATTTTATTTTCCTTAAATATCAGTTTCGCCTCCAAATTCGTCATTCGAAATGTTTGCGTTAGAGTTATTTTGTTGTGCATTGTTCTTCTGCTGTACTTGATTACTTTCTTTCGTATGATCATTTTTAGCGGAATCAGCGTTTCTTTTTGTAAATTGCGTAGTTCCGCGATTTAAATCGTGCCCAATAGCAGAAGCTTCCAAAATTACGCGATTATAATCGTTTCCATCTTTCGTCCAGTTTTCTGTACTCAAGTTGCCGTATACAACGATTGCATCGCCTTTATGAACGCTTTTTAGCACGTTTGAAGCCAAAGTCCTATACGCTTTCACAGTCATCCAAGTAGTTGGACGCTCATGCCATTGCTGTTCGTCGTTGCGGTAATATGATTGCGTGCTCGCGATTCGTAGCGAACAAGCCGGAGAATTTTCACTTCGCCCAAAGTTTACAGGCTCAGCGCCTACGTATCCACTAATAGTCACGGTCGACTGTTGTTGTGCCATATTTCATAGTCCTTTCACAAATGGACTGCAGCCATTTCAGCCCCGGAATACAGAGCCATCATTGCCTCTGAGCTTCGCAGCCACGAGGAAATGCCGCAGTAATAACAACTATGAACTTTGCGCAACAACTTTGCCAGCAAACTTTTCTATTGTGGTTAAAACCTAGGTTTTATCCACAATGTAATTGATCTCTTGACTACAGCAAAATATTTAGTAAAAGCTCAACAATTAACTGTACATGCGTAATAATTTCTCATTGCAGGGTAGTATTGAGCAAACGTATTGAAAATATTGAATGTAGTGAAGAAGATATTTATGGTGGAAAGTAATCGGCAATATGCAAAGCATAAATCTAATATGCGCATAAGTTGGGTTAGTATCCTTGTTATTTCGGCTGTATGCCTAACTGTGTGCGCAATATCGCAAAATTTTGCTGATTTTACTTTAGAACATTCTAAGGCGTATCATCAGGCGTATAATCGCGAATATCATCATAAGTATCATCAGAATCCAATAATTCAAACAACTAATTTTGCTTCTTCTGCAGCTTTTATTCAGTCAAGTAATGTAGCGCGTTACGTTCTTTCTTATATTCGAAACGCAAGATCTAGGCTTTACGATGATCGCAGCACGTATTTTAATGGCGTTCCTTTGCAAGATTACGTGAGCCGCTACGGCCTTACTAAAGAAGCGTATGTTAATAATATTCAGTACGATTCTGCAAATGAAGAGGATGCTTTCCGTCGCGCGCAAGAAACCGCTCAGCATGGACAGTTTGGCCATTTTGGCCCAGATGGTGTGAGTGAACCTGATTACACTGGCCGAAAGGCGTGGGGTGAAAATTTAAGTTGGGGTGTGGATCTTGCTGGTTCTATGCAATTGTGGATTCAAGATGAAGAGTCGGCTTTGCGCGCAACCGGCGGAAGTTTTAACGAAGATAATGGCCATTTGTATCAGATTTTGAATCCTAGCAATATTTCTTTTGGTTACGGAGAGGCTTCGGGTGGCTCTTATGGTGTTGTTGGAGCGTTGACACTGTCGGAATATAACGGTGATATTGATTATCCGGATGGAAAGATTGGCCCAGAATCTCCCGAAGAGCAAAAAAAGCGTGCTGAAGAGGAGCGAAAGAAGAAGGAAGAGCAGAAGCGTAAAGACGAGGAAGCTAAGAAGAAAAAAGCTTTGGCTAAAAAGAAGCATTTGCAGCATAAGCATCATAAAAAGTTAGCGAAATCTATGAAGAAAAATGCTTCAACGTATAAATTTATTGTGATTATTTCTGCGGTTTTAAGCGTGCTTGTTTTGTGCGCAATTGCAGTGGTAGCTTGGATTTTCTTAAGACGAAGAATGATTTCTAAAAATAGTTTGCACGTGAAGCATATTGCGCGTAGCAAAACAAGTCTACATTTAGAGCAACGCCGTTAGTTTGGCATTCTCGTGATTAAGCTCATTCTATGTTATAGATATTTATTACATGAAAATTTATAGATAGTTATTTTATTTATACAAATAATTGCTTATGATTCTGTATATGGAAGGTAATATTTCTTATGCTATCGGCATTGACGTCGGTTTAAATTCAGTAGGTCTTGCTGCGATTCGTTTGGATAATAATGGTGAACCTATAAGAATACTTAAAGCAATGAGTGTTATTCATGATGCTGGTATTGATCCAAATGGGGCAAAAGAATCTGATACGCGTAAAGCAATTTCTGGTGTCGCGCGGCGCGTGCGCAGGCTGTATCGTCAGCGCAGACGTCGTTTGCAGAAACTTGATTTTCTATTGCATTCATTGGGTTTTCCTGTTGTTGAAAACAAGGATTTAGATTTTTCTGATTCGTTTACTCCATGGATTTTTCGTGCAAAACTTGCTGATGAATATATTGCGGATGAAAAACAACGTAAACAAATGTTAAGCGTTGCAATTCGTCATATTGCTAGACATCGTGGTTGGCGCAATCCTTATCAGTCAATAAAATCAATGACACAAGAGACTGAGTATTCTGAATTTTACAATGAGTTGCTAAAAAATATTGAAAAGTTTGCGCCGGGAGTAAGTTGTGAAGGTTCTACGCCTGCGCAATTAGTGCGTGATTATCTTTTATCACAACAAGGTAAAGCCTCGCGTCGCTTACGTATAACTACGGACGATAGAAGGAAAAATCATCCAAACTCATTAGATCCTGTTTTACCACGTAAGCTAATGCAAAGTGATAACATGCTTGAGATTCTCAATATTTTCAATGTGCAACATATTGATAACAAGTATGTTAGAGAGCAGATTATTAATGCTGTTTTTTATGCGAAATCTCCGCGTGGATCTGCAGAAAATCGTGTTGGCAAGGATGCTATAACAGGAAAGGGTAAGCGTGCACTAAAGGCATCGTTAGCGTTTCAGAAATATCGAATCATATCTACTATTTCTAATCTGCGCATAAGAGAAAATTCAAAAGAGCGTTGTTTAACAATAGAAGAAAAGCAAAGTGTTTATAAATTATTAACAACTTCGACTGATGAGTATTCAAAAGAGAAAAGCGCTGAAGCGCCATTATATACTTGGATTGATGTAGCTGATTGCCTCGGAATTGAACGCTATAAGTTGCGTGGAGTAGGATCGCAAATAGAAGATGGAGAATCTGTTGGTAATCGTCCTCCAATGTTGAATAGTGAGTTAGCTATTCTTTATGCGAATGCTAAATCTTTAAAGCAATCGTTGATTACTTGGTGGTTAGCTGCTAATCGTACGCAAGAAGATAAAGAAGCTTTTATTGAGATATTGAGCAACACGGTAGACATAGAAGCAATTCATGATAATCCTGAATATCAAGATAAGTACGGTTCAGTAATAGCGTTTATTGATTCAATGGATGAAACAGAAATTGCGGCATTAGAAAATATTTCATTACCTAATGGTCGTGCTGCTTATAGTTTGGAAACATTAGATAAACTCAATAAGCAAATGCTTGAAACTGATGATGATTTATTTGAAGCGCGCAAAAAGTTATTTAATTTACCCAATAATTGGCGTCCATCTGAATCTCCTATTGCAGAGCCAACAGGTAATCCTTCAGTTGATCGAGTATTGAAAATTGTGCATCGATTCCTTATAAGTGCTAAAAATCGTTGGGGTAATCCTGAACGTATTAATATTGAACATGTTCGTTCTGGATTCCAATCTAAAAAAATGGCGAATTCATATAAGAAATTATTAGATAAACGAACCAAAGGCAAAGAAAATCTTAAAGCAATGATGCGGAATTCTTTGCATTTAGGCACGAGTGATTCTATTTCAGATGCAGATATACGTCGTTATGAGGCTGTTCAACGTCAGAATGGGCAATGTTTGTATTGTGGCTCTGAGATTACTTATCATACTTGCGAGCTAGACCATATTGTTCCGCGTAAGGGACCAGGTTCTACGAATACTCGTGAGAATTTAGTTGCTACTTGCTCATCATGTAACGCGCAAAAGTGTAATACTCCTTTTGCAACTTGGTGCGAACAGTCTACATATTGCAAGAATCATGATATTAGTGTAGATTCCGCTATTAATCGGGTTCGTGCTTTTATTTTCCCTCCTAACTCATACGACAAACGCGGTGCTAGCCAATTCAAAAAAGAAGTTATAGCTCGCCTGAAACAAAAAGTTGGTGATGAAGCGTTCGATAATCGCTCTATTGAATCGGTTGCATGGATGGCAAACGAATTGCATCGTAGAATTGATTGGTATTATAATTCGCAGAATTATCAAACAAACAATGGTATTTCCGATATAACTAATAAAGCTCAAACAAATGTTGGAGTTTATGCTGGATCGCTTACTGCTATAGCAAGAAGAATGTCTGGAATTGACGGAAAACTAGAGTTCTTTGATGGTAGAAGAAAAACTCGTTTTGATAGACGACATCATGCAGTTGATGCATCAGTAATTGCAATGATGACTCCAGGAATAGCTCAAATACTTGCAATTAAATGCAATCTGCGTGAAACACAGTTATTGCAAGGTAATAAAGTGGTTCCCGGTGGTATTGATTGGAAAGAATATCCAACGGCGAATGATCAAGGATATCAGCAATATGCTAATTGGTCTGTTCGTATGAATGCGTTATTGGAACTTCTTAATGAAGAAATGAGAGCTGATCGTATTGCTGTGGTTAATTCTATTCGTTTGAGATACAGTAATTCTTCTGTTCACAAAGATGATGTACATGCATTATTAAAGTTGCACGTCGGCGATGAAATCGACAGTGAAACAATCCGACGTGCTTCTACTCCTGCACTTTATTGTGCTTTGACAAGGAATCCTGATTATGATGTAAATAATGGTCTTCCTGAAAATACAGATAGAACTATCCTGTTGCATGATAAGAAGTTAAATGCAGACGATTCAATTACTTTTTTCAAATCAAAAGCAGCACAACTTTTCGTACGAGAAGGTTCTGTAGAGATTGGTAATTCTATCCATCATCTACGCATTTATGAATACTTTGAAAAGTTAAAGAGTGGGAAAGTTAAAAAATCCTATGGAATGATTCGTGTATTTCAAAATGATTTGCATAGATATATTCATGAAGATTTATTCTCGTGTGATTTGCCTGAGCAATCTATCTCAATGAGATATGCTGATACGAAAGTCGCTCATGCTGTGCAAACAGGTAATGCTAATTATCTCGGATATCTTGTGCCTGGTGATGAAATTATCGTTGATTTTAGTCATGTTAAATTATCAGGATATATTGGTGAATTTGTAGAATTCTTAAACAAGATAGGAGCAAATTGTGCAGCATATAAGCATTGGGTGGTTGCGGGTACGGATGATAAAACAACTTTGATACTTAAACCATCGATGATTTCTTCTGAAGGAATTGACAAGTTGTATTCGAATTGCGAGCGAAATAACTTCGATTATGCTTCTTATGAAAAATCTATTGATAAGATTCTAGTTGATAAAGGTTGGCGTATTTCGGTTAATGTATTGGATCAGTATAAAGCAGCGACTATTCGACGTAATGCGTTAGGTGAGCCTCGTTGGGCATCGCGTTCTCATTTACCTATTTCTTGGAGTTGGGATACTGGAGAAAATAGAGAATAGAGGAATTATGCAGAATGCTTGGCGTGTGATTGATTGTACTAATTTGCAAGGTGAATTACGGTATATTCGCGGTAGGATTTTAGTGTGTGATCATGCATTAGAGCAGAAAGTCGAAATTCCGCTAGCTGAAACGGCAATATTGCTTATTGGTTTGCATTGTAATTGTTCTGCAGGTCTTCTTCATCAGTGTGCTGAATATGGTACTTGTGTAATGACCTGTGATTGGCGATGCGTTCCTGTCAGTGCTATGCATTCGTGGACAAATGTTCCTACGAGAATTACAGTTCGTCAATTGTCTCAGGCAACAATGAGTGTTCCTCGAAGAAAAGCAGCGTGGGCTCAGATTGTTCGCGCGAAAATACGTGGACAAGCGGCTTGCCTTGATTTATTAAATAAAGAGGGAGGTGGATTATTACGAGGATTATCTAATACTGTTCGTTCTGGGGATGTAACGAATAGGGAAGGTCAAGCTGCTCGTGAATATTGGAAACGTATTTTTCCCGAGGAAGAAGATTTTTATCGTAAACCCGGGTCTGGTCAAGATAGGAATGCTTTACTTGACTATGCTTACATGGTGTTGCGTGGTTTCTCCATTCGTGCAGTTCTATCTGCCGGGCTTAATCCAACAATGGGTATGAATCATCATAATGGTACTAATTATTTCTGCTTAGCAGATGACATAATTGAACCGTTTAGACCAGCTGTTGATTACGCTGTTTCAAAATTATCATTCTCAGATACTCCAAATGATAAAGCAGTTAAAAAGTATTTAATCGACAGTGTTAATCAACAGTTTAATGGTTCTGGACATACGATTCCTAGTGCCTTATCTGATTTAGCTCAATCATATGGTATTTATGTGGAAAAAGGCGTGGAAGAATTTCAAGTACCACAATTCGTAAGGAGTGGATTATGAAAGTCGATGAGGACAGTGGTGGCATGTGGTGTTTAGTAATGTTTGATTTACCAGTGAAAACAAAAGTGGAGCGTCATGCTGCAACTGTATTTCGCAATATGCTGCTTGATATGGGATATGCAATGGTGCAATTTTCTGTATATGTTCGTTATAGTCCCACTCAAACAGGAAATAGAACTTCAGTAAAAATAATTAAGGATAATCTTCCGCCGCGTGGATCTATACGCATTTTACATGTCAGTGATCATCAATGGTCATCTGCGCAACGTTATTACAATGCCAGGCAAGAAAAGAAAGAAGAAACCCCAGATATCGCTATGCTTTTTTAATCGTAAAAAGCTTTATAATAGTTGAAATTCTACCATTCTTGACGATATACCAATTATATCAAGAATGGTAGAAGCTAATTTTCAACGTGTGCGTGGGGGGTCGATAGGTATATGCAATTATATCAAGAATGGTAGAAGCTAATTTTCAACAAAGGGCGAGTTATCCTTTCGTCCTTGTCAATTATATCAAGAATGGTAGAAGCTAATTTTCAACCACTGATTCTATTAAATGCTCATGTGATCAATTATATCAAGAATGGTAGAAGCTAATTTTCAACAATCATCCACGACTACCTACAAGGCGTACAATTATATCAAGAATGGTAGAAGCTAATTTTCAACAGTATTCAGCGCAGTAGCAATCTTCGAACAATTATATCAAGAATGGTAGAAGCTAATTTTCAACAGCCTGTGCTGGTACTGGTTTTTGTTACCAATTATATCAAGAATGGTAGAAGCTAATTTTCAACACCATTATCAAGAAGTTGCACGCGGATACAATTATATCAAGAATGGTAGAAGCTAATTTTCAACAATGCGCCTAATAAGCCTGATAAGTATGCAATTATATCAAGAATGGTAGAAGCTAATTTTCAACTCTTTGAAAATCTCACGAGCCTCACTGACAATTATATCAAGAATGGTAGAAGCTAATTTTCAACAACATTTTGCGGTCAACGCATGACACTCGCAATTATATCAAGAATGGTAGAAGCTAATTTTCAACATCGGACACACCATGCGTAATGCTGATGCAATTATATCAAGAATGGTAGAAGCTAATTTTCAACGTTTAGATTGTGTTAGGAATATAGCAAGCAATTATATCAAGAATGGTAGAAGCTAATTTTCAACGTTTAGATTGTGTTAGGAATATAGCAAGCAATTATATCAAGAATGGTAGAAGCTAATTTTCAACAACTCGACGCGTTGGTGCATATCATATTCAATTATATCAAGAATGGTAGAAGCTAATTTTCAACTAATAAATAAAAACGGGGAAGCTGGGAAGCTTCCCCTGCAGTGATAAGCATCAAAACTGCTGAGCAATCAAACTGGATAACAAGTCCAGTCTTATTGAAAATTAGCATTTCTAATATATCATTTTTAAGAAATAGAAAACAAGTGATTTTTTTTTAAGTTTTGTTAAAAGATTTGAAAAAGTAATATATTGATATAATTAGTGGGTAGCGTAGTTGAAAATATTTTCACTTTACGTATGTGTGCGTTTTCTAAAAAATGTCTTCTAGGAATGTATGTGTAGGATTATAGGCTCAAAAGTGTGTAAAGCTAAGCTGATGAATATTCTGTGCATAAACCATAGCTTCAGCACCGTTACTAACTCAGTTATCTAACTGAGAAAGTAACGGTAATCACCCAAACACTGTTACTAACTCAGTCAGCAGGCTGAGAAAACAACGGTCATGCGTTACTGGTGCAGTAAGTAGACTGCGTTAATAACGAATAATTGAGATTTATCGTTACTTGCGCAGTACGTAATCTGCGTTAATAACGAATAAGCGGGGTTATACGTTACTAGTGCAGTACGTATACTGCGTTAGTAACAGAGTTTGACGATTTATTATTATATTCAGTTAATACATGCTTTGAACGCCGTTGTTCATCAGAAATAACCCACATTCGATATACTGTGAGCCCTACTGCAATAAGGGTTATGAGCTTATTTTTTACACACTTTTAGCATATAACCCCATATATCCATAATGGGAACGTTACTAATGTAGCGTTCCCATTATGTTGCTTTATAGTAAGAAAATTATTTAAGCGTTACCTGCGCGCGACAATCATTTGCATTATGCAACTTACCAAATGTGTACGCGCTCAGCAGGGTCGAGCCACATCTCGTCGCCTTCTTTAACGTCGAAGGCATCGTAGAACAAGTCTACGTTACGAGCAATGCCGTTAGTGCGGCATTCGGCTGGGGAGTGCGGGTCGATTTGAAGCAGCTGTTCCGCAATTTCATTACGAGCCTTGGAACGCCATACTAACGCGTAGCTTAAGAAGAATCGCTGCAAAGCAGTGAAACCATCTACTTCAGGAGCGTTCAGCAAAGTTTCGCGAATCGCATCTTCACTTCCGTCAATTTCATGCCCTTCACTCTTTTGCAAAGCGAAAGCGTATGCTTTAAGCGCAATAGTCACGCCGCTTAAATCGCCAATATTCTCGCCGATTGTTAAAGCACCGTTTACGTGAGGCATCGCATTGCGCTCTTCTTTGCTCTTTAAGTGAGAGTACTTAACAATCAGCTGCGTTGGTGTAAAAGCATTGTATTGTTCAATAAGCTTCTTAGTGCGCTCAGCAAAGTTAGCTTTGTCTTCTTCAGTCCACCAATTGTTAAGCACGCCGTCGCCGTCGTATTCGCAACCCTGATCGTCAAAACCGTGGCCGATTTCATGACCAATCACGGCACCAATAGCGCCGTAATTTGCTGCGTCTGGAGCGCTTGGGTTAAAGAATGGCGGTTGCAAAATAGCAGCAGGGAACACGATTACGTTCAGCAGAGGATCGTAGTAAGCGTTCACAGTTTGCGGAGTCATCTGCCATTCTTCGCGATCCACAGGATTTCCGGCTTTTGCAGTATTTTTACCAAAGCCAAATCGATAAACTTCGCGCATATTATCAACTAAGTCAGCGTCTTCCTTAATATTTAGCGCAGAGTAGTCAACCCAATGGTTTGTGTAACCAATATTTGGCTCAAATTTACTAATCTTTTCCAAAGCCTTCGCTTTAGTTTCCTCACCAAGCCAGCTGCTGTGAGAAATCGACTCGCGGTAAGCGTTAATAAGATTGTCAACTAAGCCTTGCATATATTCCTTAGAAGACTCAGGGAAATGCAATCGCACGTATTCGCGTCCAACTTCCTCGCCGCAGGCATCGTCAACAACTCCAACTGCTCGCTTCCAACGGTCGCGCTGCTTTGTGGCACCAGAAAGCACTTTGCCGTAGAAGTCGAATCGTGCTTGTGCAAAATCTTCACTAAGTAAGCTTGCCCAGCGCAAAATCACGTGCACGCGCGCCCAAAGCTTTAAATCTTCTAAGTCGGCTTCTTGCCAAATCTTATTCAAACCTTCCATAAAGCTTGGCTCGTGAACTACAACTTTGTTAAAAGCTTCACGAAGATTGATTGGCTGATGCTTTGCTTCTTCGCAAGTGTCGTACGATTTTTGCGCAGCATCTAAGAAGGCATCGAGATTAAGTGCTTCAAGCTTTTTTGCCAAATCTGCATAATTGCAAGGATTATAAGTTTTTTGAGAATCGCGAGTTGCTACGTTATCCCAATGCTTGCTTGCAATCTGCGTTTCAACATTCAAAAAACGCTCGGCTTGCGCTTGGGTAGTAGCGCTATCTCCGTAACCTGCCAATCGCAGCAAAGAAGCTACCATTTTTACGTATTCAGTACGGATTGGAGCATAATTATCTTCGCGATAGTATGCTTCGTCTGGCAGACCCAATCCCGACTGCTCAATATGCATAATATTCGTCTTAGGATCTTTAGGATCTCCGTAAACGCCAAAATAGAACATTGCATCAGGCCCGCCGTATGGGTTAAGCGCGCCAATAGTGCGAACCAAATCTTCCTTATTTTCTGCCGCATCAACAGCGTCTAAATCGCTTTTAATTGGCGTAATTCCAGCTTTTTCAATAGATGCAGTATCCAAATAATTACGGTATAAAGTTTGCGACTTTTTAGCTGGGCAATCTTCGCTTTCTAAAATATCTCGAATTTGCTTTTCTGCATCTTCTGCAAGCTTGTGGAAAGCACCGTACATTGGGCGGTCGTCTGGAAGAGTGTAAGTGTCAATCCAAGGACCGTTTATGTAACGGAACAAGTCGTCTTGTGGACGAATAACCGACGAGAAGGAGGCTGGGTCAAAATCTACAGCAGAAATTTCCTTCTGTGATTCTTTATTATTTTCATTGTTATTAAGCATGAATTTAGCTTACAAGTATTAAGCGACACTATTAGCTAGTATTTTCGCAATATTTTCGCCATATTTTGTGCTATTTTCGTGCCTGCGCGTTAGTCTTAAAGCATGATTGAACTTAAAACTCCATCTGAAATTGAAGCGATGAAGCCTGCAGGTCGCTTTGTCGGTAGTATTCTTAAAGACTTGAAAGCAATGACCAAAGTTGGCACGAATCTTCTTGAGATTGATGATTTCGTTCGTCAGAGAATTATGAGCCGCAAAGGTGCGTCTTCTTGCTATGTTGATTACGCTCCTGATTTTGGTACAGGTCCTTTTGCGCATTATATTTGCACGTCTGTAAACGATGCTGTTCTTCACGGAGTTCCTTTTGATTATAACCTTAAAGACGGCGATTTGTTGACTCTTGATTTGGCAATTAACGTAGACGGCTGGGTTGGAGATTCCGCTATTAGTTTCGTTGTTGGAAAGCATGCAGATCCTGAGGATTTGCGCTTGATTAAGTGCACTGAGGAAGCCCTGGAGGCTGGCATTAACATGGCTCAGCCTGGCAACCGTCTTGGCGATATTTCTGCAGCTGTTGGTTGCGTTGCTCACGAGTACGGCTACAGCGTAAATCTTGAGTTTGGCGGTCACGGAGTCGGTCATATTATGCATGGCGATCCGCACGTTCCTAACGATGGCACTGCTCACCGCGGCTACAAGCTTCGCCCAGGTTTAGTTATTGCAATTGAGCCATGGTTCTTAAAGACTACTGACGAAATTTACCAGGATCCTAAGGATGGTTGGACTCTTCGCTCTGCTGATGGTTCTCGCGGTGCTCACAGCGAGCACACGATTGCAATTACGGAAAACGGTCCTGAGATTTTGACCGTGCGCTAAACTTATCAATAGTTGATTTTGTAAGTATTTTGCGAGTAGTAATTGCGTAAAACAGGTATGTAAAGAGGTACTTTAAGTAAATGGCGGAATTTGATTTTGCACAGGCGCTACGCGATGTTGAATCAAAGTATGCTTCGATTGTGAAGGCTTTAGACGTTGATTCGTTGAAAGTTACGATTGCTGATTTAGAAAAGCAGGCTGCAGAGCCTGGGCTTTGGGATGATTCTGAGCATGCTCAGCAGGTTACGAGTAAGCTTTCTGCAGCTCAGTCTCAGTTGAAGCGTTTGCAAGCTGTAGATCAGCGCATTGAGGATACTAAGACTTTAATTGAGCTTGGCCAAGAAGAAGGCGATGCTGATTCTATGAGTGAGGCTCAGGAAGAGCTTGGCTCTATTGCTCACGAGTTGGACGATATGGAAGTTCAGACTCTTCTTGACGGCGAGTATGATGCTCGTTCTGCGGTTGTTACGATTCGTTCTGGAGCTGGCGGCGTGGATGCTGCTGATTTTGCACAAATGCTTCTTCGTATGTACTTGCGTTGGGCGGAGCGTAACGGCTATAAAACTAAGATGATGGACACGTCTTATGCAGAAGAGGCTGGTATTAAATCTGCTACTTTCCAAGTGGATGCACCGTACGCGTATGGTCGCCTTTCTGTAGAAGGTGGCACGCACAGAATGGTTCGTATTTCGCCATTTGACAATCAAGGACGTCGTCAAACCGGCTTTAGTGCAGTGGAAGTGATTCCTTTGGTTGAAGCTACGGATCATATTGATATTCCAGATTCCGACATTCGCGTGGATACTTTCCAAGCTTCAGGGCCTGGCGGTCAGGGCGTAAACACTACGTATTCTGCTGTTCGCATTACGCATTTGCCAACCGGCTTGGTTGTTTCTATGCAAGATGAGCGAAGCCAGATCCAGAACCGTGCTGCTGCAATGGCAGTTTTGCAATCGCGTTTGCTTGTGCTTAAGCATGCTGAGGAAGCTGCAAAAAAGAAGGAACTTGCTGGAGATATTAAGGCAAGTTGGGGAGATCAAATGCGCTCTTATGTGCTTCACCCTTATCAGATGGTGAAGGATTTGCGCACTGGTTACGAAACTTCACAAACTCAAGCTGTTTTTGACGGCGATATTGACGGTTTTATTGAAGCTGGCATTCGTTGGCGTCACGAGCAGCGAGTTGCAGCTCAAAAAGAAGCTGAAGCAGAATCTTAAATAAAACTAAAGCTAGAACTAAAAACCAACAATTACACATAATCTTCGGAAGGAATTGAAACAATGTCGCTGATTTCATTAGATCATGTGTCAAAAATATATCCTCGAGGTACACGTCCCGCATTAGACGATGTGTCTTTGCATGTAGATCGCGGAGATTTTGTGTTTCTTGTTGGCGCTTCAGGTTCTGGCAAAACCACATTGCTTAGTTTGCTGCTTCGCGAAGAAGAAGCAAATGGTGGGGAAATTCACGTAGCCGGTAACGATTTGCGCAGACTTTCTAACCGACAAGTGCCGCAGTATCGTAGATCTCTTGGCTTTATTTTCCAAGATTATAAGCTGCTTAATAATAAAACAGTTTATCAAAATGTTGCTTTTGCTTTGGAAGTGATTGGTACAAGTAGAGCGACTATTCGTTCGCTTGTTCCTCGTGTTCTTGAAACCGTTGGTTTGACTGGTAAAGAAAATAATTACCCACATGAGCTTTCTGGTGGTGAGGCGCAGCGAGTTGCAATTGCTCGCGCATATGTTAATCACCCTCAAATTATTCTTGCAGATGAGCCTACTGGTAATTTGGATCCAACTACTTCTCTTGGAATTATGGAAGTTTTGGATGCTATTAACCGAACTGGCACAACGGTTGTTATGGCTACGCATAATGAGGAAATTGTGAACTCAATGCGTAAGCGAGTTGTGGAGCTTCATGCTGGCAAAATTGTGCGTGATGAGCGTGAAGGATCATATGATTCTGCATTGTATTTCCCAGATAGTGAAGTTGAGCATAATTCTAAAGCACAACAAACTGTTGAAAATTCTCAAGATCAATCAGATCGTGGTGCTCAAAAGTCAATTGCTCAATCTGAGCATACTGAACGTCATAAGAGGCTTTCTAAAAAAGCTCAACGTGCTGCTCAGGCGCGTGAAGTTGTTGACATGGTAACGCAATCGTTGAAGAGTGACACTTCAGAAAATGAAGGAATCGCACGTTTGGCTCAGTCTGTTCATTCTGGCAGAACTGGTCGTTACGGCGAAGTGTTCCAGTCTTTGGAAACAACGATGACTTGGGGACGAGGATTGATTTCTTCAAACGATAATGAAGATGTTGAAGAGAATGATTCAGAAGTTGAGATTTCGGAAGATAATAAAGAATCCTCTGAAGTTGCCGGAAATTCTGAAACTGCAGAAACTGCTAATACTACTGAGACTACTGAGACTACTGATAATCACGAAACTGCAGAAACTAATGAATCTCACGAATCTCACGAAACTGCTGAAACTAATGAATCTACTGAATCTACTGAAAACTCTGAAGTGAGCGAAGAATCACAATCCGAAACCGGCGATGAGTTGCAGTCAGAAGCAGAAAGTAAGTTGCAATCCGATGCTGAATCTGAGCGTAAATCTCAGCTTCCTCCTATGCCTCCAGCTCCGCCTAAGCCACCTGTTGCAGCTGAAAATACTAATAATGAGAACATTAGTGTTGACGATAGCAATAATGACATTAATAAAACTGAAGGAGCAGAGTAATGCGTTTACGATTTATTTTTTCCGAAACTTGCATTAGTTTGCGTCGTAATGTTTCGATGATTCTTTCGGTTATGCTTGTAACGTTCATCTCTTTCCTTTTTATTGGTGTTTCAGTGCTTATGCAAGCGCAGATTACCAAGGCAAAAGGCGACTGGTATGACAAAGTAGAAGTGGTTGCCTGGCTGTGCCCAGATGGAACTAGCCAATCTCCTTCTTGTGCTTCTGGAAAAGCACCTACTAATGCCGAAATTGTAAAATTGGAGCATATTATTCACCAAGAATTAGGCGATGATGTTTCAAATATCACTTATGTTAGCCGCAATGAATTTTATAAAAACACATTCTTAAAGCAATATCCTAACGGAATGTATCAAGGACGTACTTTAACTGCGGCAGACATGCAAGATTCGTTGCGCTTGAAGCTTACTAATCCTATGAAATATCAGGTTGTCTCAGAAGTTCTTTCTGGACGCGATGGTGTGGAAGAAGTTGTTGATCAGCGTCAGATTTTTGATCCTGTTTTCAGTGTGCTTAATCGCGCTACTGTTGTGACAATTGTGCTTGCAGCAGTTATGGTTGTTGTAGCGATTATGCTTACTGGCACTACGATTCGAATGTCTGCTGCTAGCCGTCGTCAAGAAACCGAAATTATGCGCTTAGTTGGTGCCTCTAACTGGACTATTCGTATGCCGTTTCTTCTTGAAGGAGCGTTCGCGTCGTTTGTGGGTTCTTTACTTGCTGGTGCTGCGCTAAGTTTAGTAGTTAAAGTTTTTGTAACTGATTGGCTTGCGCAGAATGTGCGTTGGATGCCATTTGTTACTCAAACAACTGTGTGGCTATGCGTTCCAATACTTGTAGCTGGTGCAGTAGTGTTATCTATAGTTGCTTCTGCTATTGCTTTGAGGCGATACTTAAAAGCTTAAAATGCAAAATAATAGGTGCGTAATTATTTGCGTTATTTTCGCATGAGCATTGTGAAAGTAATATTTTAGAAGATTTGAAGTAGAAACTCGCGTGATTCCTTGCATTACGGTATAATTCGCAATAGTGATGTTGAAAGGGAAGTGATATGAGCGAAGATCGACATAGCATGTATGCAATTCGACGCACTCACACTGTAGTGAGTTTAATAGTTGCTATTTCAATGATGTTTGCTGGTGTTGCTGGTGCATTATTTAATGCGTCTACAGCAAGTGCTGTCAACATGAAGGAATATAGGCGCAAAATACAACGAAACGAGAATTTGAAGCACCAACTTGCTGGTGTAAGTAAACAACTTGCAAATAAGATCATTGAATTGAATGATTTAAATGAGCATAAAATTCCAAATCAAATACGAGCTGCTCAACAAGCAGAAGAGCAAGCTTCTCAGGCGCGCAGTCTTGTAGAATCAACGCAGCAGCGTCTAGAGTCTGCACAAAAAGATAAGCGTGATTTGGAAGAGAAAATTAAAAAAACTGGTGAAGATTTTGATGATGCTAAGGCTGCTGTAGCACAGCTTGCTCGTAAGAGTTTCCATGGTTCTCAGGCATCTAATGTTATGGATATTGTGACTAAATCAACTACTACAGAACAGTTTGTTGGAAAGTTACAATCCGAGGCTGCTGTTGCTAGAAGTGAAGCAAATGCTGCTAATGATGCTGCTATTAAGTTGAATACTTCTATGAATCGTCGTCAGCGTTTGGCTGCTATTGAAGCAGAAATAACCAAGTTAAAGCAGCAGGCGGATGTTCAAGCGCAAAGTGCTCAAATCGCTGCGAAAGCCGCCAATGATCGCAAAAAGTCCTTGCAAAGTTTGCGAGATCATGGTGAAGAGATTCGTAAGCAGCTGGAAGGTCAAAAGAGTAGTTTGACTTCTCAGTCTGCGCGTGAGGCTGCAGAAATTATAGCAATGAAATCGGCCATCGATGCTCAAGCGCGTGCTCTTGCTAATAAGTCATTCGCTAAAGCTGATCCGAATGCTGGTAATCGCCAGCAATTGAATGGAAGCTCTGGAAAGAATGTTTACCTTCCTCCGATGCAACTTTCTAATGGTGCTGCTAATGGTATGAATTATACTGTTCCTGGAAATTGCGCAGAAGGTTCTAAGTTCTGCTACGGGCATAATACTGGAAACACTGTTGGTGGTTCTGCTTATCCTGCTCGTCAATGCACGTTATGGGCTTATTTGCGTCGTTCGCAACTTGGTCTGCCAGTTGGCTCCTACATGGGTAATGGTGCTGAGTGGGCGAATACTGGTCGTAGGTTTGGATATTTAGTTAATAGAATTCCACATGTTGGTGCTGTTATGGTGTTTGCTCGCGGTCAACGCGTCGGCAACTGGAATGCTGATTGGCAATATGGACATGTTGCGGTTGTGGAACGTGTGAATGCTGATGGATCAGTTCTTATTTCTGAAGGTGGAACTGGTTTTTCGACATTCCCTGCTTATGAAACTATTTATAATCCAGGCGATTACGAGTATGTGCATTATTAAATATAAGCACTTCAAAGTTTTCAATTTGTTGAAATTGAAAACTTTGTAAGTTTACGACTTATTGTTCTTGCCATAAGATAGTAGTATCTTATGGCAAGTTTCTTTTGTGCGTGATGTGTACTGGAGGGGAATTATGGCAAATAAGCCTGCGCAAGATGGCACTGTTACTGTGGCACAAAACCGTAAAGCGCATCATGATTATGTAATTGAAGATTGTTATGAAGCAGGTCTTGCTCTTACTGGTACTGAAGTTAAGTCACTTCGCGAAGGGCGTGCTTCTTTAGCTGAATCATTTGTGAATATTGATCGTCGTGGTGAAATGTGGCTTGAAGGAGCAAATATTCCTGAATATTTAAACGGCACATGGAATAATCATGCTCCTAAGCGCAAGCGTAAGCTTCTGCTTCATGCTGCTGAGATTGCTAAGCTTTCTAGGCAAACTGAGGCGAAAGGCTACACTGTTGTGCCTTTGCGTTTGTATTTTAAGGGAAGCTACGTAAAAGTAGAAATTGCTTTAGCGCGCGGTAAAAAGGAATTTGATAAGCGTCAGGCTTTGCGTGAGGAGCAAGATAAGCGAGAGGCTTTGCGTGAAATGCGTTACCGTAATCTGCGTTCTCGTAGTATTGATTAAGAGTTGACGCTTCTTTTTTTATGCGTTTGTGAAACACTTGCTTGCTTCGCACGTGATAAAAAGTGAGGTAATGCGACACGCACATATTATACATTATTGCGAATAATATGCAGTTTTTGTTTATGAAAAGCATAATTATTGTGCAGATGTACCGCATGAGTATCTTTGTATATTCAATAATCGTATAAAAGGCTGTTGAATTTGTAGGGTTATCGTGTATAGTTATACACATTAATGCAAATTATAGATTCTTAGTACATACATGAGGAGAAGAACTATGTTTAAATCTATGAAGCCTGTTGCTATTGTTGCATCTTTAGTAATGATTGGCAGTATTGCTGCATGTGGACCTGCTGATTCTAAAGAAGCAGACCCTGATGTTGCTCGTAGCTATGATGTAAGTCATGTGCAAAAGGATGATGCTGTTGCAGCCTTGGTACCAGCACCAGTTGCAAAAACAGGAGAGTTAACTGTTGGTGTAAACGTAAGTTATGCCCCTGCAGAATTCTTTGCTGCAGACGGTAAAACTCCTGTAGGTTACGAAATTGATTTTTCGAAGGCCCTTGCAAAGGTCATGGGCTTAAAAGCAAAAATTATGCATGCTCAGTTTGACTCAATTATTCCAGCAATAGGAAGCAAATATAATGTTGGTATTTCTGGTTTTACAGTAAATGCTGAACGTATGAAGTCTGTAGACTTTATTACTTATGCAAACGCAGGTTTGTCTTTTGAAGTGCGTAAGGGAAATCCTACTAAAGTAGATCCAAAGAACCTTTGTGGCAAGAAAGTAACTTTGGAAACTGGAACTGTTGGCGAACCTATTATGGAAGAAGCAAAGAAACAGTGCGCAGCTAAAGGAAATAAGCCTCTTGAAATCATGAGCTTCAAGGAGCAAACTGACGCAACTACCGCACTTCTTTCCGGTCGCGCTGATGTTATGTATGCAGATACTCCTGTTGCAGGTTACGCTTCAATTAAGAATCCTGGAAAGCTTGAAATTTTGGAAAACAGCAAGGATTCTGAACCAATGGGAGCGGCTGTTAAAAAGGGTGATGCAGCGATGCTGAAGGCTGTAAAAGCTGGCATTGATAAGCTTATGAAATCCGGCGTCTACAAGGATATCTTGAAGAAGTGGGGCGTTGAAGATGTTGCTATTGAAAAGTCTGTAGTTAATCCAAAACTATAAAACTTTAGCTATGAAACTTTAGCTATCAAATAATTGAATAATTATCTAAAATGATATTGTTAATCTGAGTCGTGATTGAATTCTCGGCTCAGATTGTTTCTTTACTTTGCTGTTTTTGTATAAACGTACTTATTGGAGCATATTTTGAATTCTTTAATTGGTAACTCTGCTAAGAGCAAGTCCGGAGTAACTAACTCTGAACGTATTTTGCCAGTAAAAAAGCCAGGACCTATTATTGCCGGAGTCATTGTAGCTGTAATAGCATGTTCGCTTCTTTACAGTATTATTACTAACCCTCGTTTTGAATGGCAAGTAGTCGGAATATATTTAATAAGCGATAACGTGCTTTCTGGTATTGGCTGGACGTTACTTCTTACGCTAATTGCTATGGTAATTTCAATCGTGTTTGCTGTAGGCTTAGCGATGATGCGCAAGTCAGTTAATCCTGTGCTTCGTGGCGTAAGTTGGTTCTTTATTTGGTTTTTCCGTGGTACGCCTGTTTATACGCAGCTTGTATTTTGGGGCATGTTTGCAGTGCTTGTGCCGAGAATTAGTATTGGCATTCCTTTTACTTCTGTAGAATTTTGGTCTATTGATTCTAATGTAATTATGACTTCTCTTACTGCTGCTGTAGTTGGTTTGTCTTTGAATGAATCCGCTTATTTGTCGGAAATTGTTCGAGCAGGATTGGAAGCCGTTGATAGTGGACAAGTTGAAGCTGCTAAGGCTCTTGGAATGGGTAGAGCTTTAACTATGAGGCGTGTAATTCTTCCTCAAGCAATGCGTATTATTGTTCCTCCGCTTGGTAACGAAACAATCGGTATGCTAAAAACGACTTCGTTAGTTCTTGCAGTTCCGTTTACTCTTGAATTGCAATTTGCTACAAATGCTATTGCTAACCGTATCTATAAACCAATTCCGCTTCTTCTTGTTGCGAGTATTTGGTATTTGATTATTACTTCCATTTTGATGGTTTTGCAATACATGCTCGAGAAGCATTTTGCTAAAGGCTTTGAAGCAAGAGATATTGTAAAACATGCTCAACTTAATACTGATTCTGATCAGCGCGGCGATCAATCATTAGATGCTAAACGGAAAAATGTTAAAGGACGAAATGATGCTGCTATGCTCGGATTTAATGCTTAAATAAGCGCATAATAGCTTAAATTTTAATATTTTTCTTTGCAAACTTTAAATTTTGCATGAAACAAACAAATTGGATGTGAATAAATGGTAGAAGCAAAATCTAATCTTCCTGCGGTTGCTATTAGCGATGTGCAAAAATCTTTCGGTCAATTGCATGTACTTAACGGTATTAATATGACGGTGAACCCAGGTAGCGTAACAGTTATTTTGGGTCCGTCCGGTTCTGGAAAATCGACGTTATTGCGTTTAATTAATCAATTAGAAACTTTGACTGCAGGAAGTATAAGTATTTATGGCGAGCGCATCGGTGTAAAGCAAGTAATGCATAAAGGTGAGAAGTGCCTGCAGGCTCTTAACGACAAAGAAATTGCTCAACAGCGTGCGAAGCTTGGCATGGTATTCCAGCGTTTTAATTTATTCCCTCATATGACGGCTTTAGAGAACGTTATGGAAGCTCCTGTTCATGTTATGCATATGAAAGCTCAAGAAGCGCGCGATTTAGCTATTGAAGAACTAAAGCGAGTTGGCATGGATGAGCGTATGAACCATTATCCTGCAGAACTTTCAGGCGGTCAGCAGCAGCGCGTTGCAATTGCTCGCGCTCTTGCTATGAAACCGGAAATTATGCTATTTGACGAGCCAACATCCGCGTTAGATCCAGAGCTTGTAGGTGAGGTGTTAACCGTTATGCGAAATCTTGCTAAAGATGGCATGACTATGATTGTAGTAACTCACGAAATTGGTTTTGCGCGTGAGGTTGCAGATCAGGTTGTGTTTATGGATGGCGGTGTCATAGTTGAGCAGGGTAGTGCAGATATTATTACTAGTCCGCAAACTGATCGTTTTAAAGATTTCCTAAATCACGTATTGTAATTTACGTAAGAAACGTATCTTATTTATGTAGTTTTGCATAGTTTTTGTGTGCTTCTCTGGCGTGCGCTCGCTCGCATAACGTACAATAGAAGATTATGTGTGGCATTGTAGGATACGCAGGTTTTGGAAAAGTTTGTGCAAAACCTTTAGAAGTTTGTTTAGGTGGGTTAGAGCGTCTAGAATATCGCGGATATGACTCTTCGGGCGTAGCTTTAGTTGCTCCTGGGATGAAATGTGCGACTGTGCGAAAGAAAGCTGGTCGTTTATCTGTTCTTCGCAACGATATTGATGCAAATCCTATGCCTGAAGCGAGTGCAGCTATTGGTCATACTCGTTGGGCTACTAATGGTGCTCCTTGTGACATTAATGCGCATCCTCATACTAGTGCAGATGGCAAAATCGCGCTTATTCATAATGGCATTATTGAAAATGCTGTTGTATTAAAAGAGCAACTTCACGAAGAAGGATACGAATTTTCTTCTCAAACAGATACTGAAGTTGCTGCAAAATTACTTGGCAAAATTGCGAATGATATTGTAAACGAAACTGGTAAGCCGGATTTATTCACAGCTCTTCGTCGTACTGCAAAAATGTTAAAAGGAGCTTTCACATTACTTGCTGTTGACGTTCGTCAGCCAGGTATTGTGGCTGCCGTTCGTCACGATTCGCCGTTGGTTGTAGGTCTTGGAGACGGTGAGTATTTCCTTGGCTCTGACGTTGCAGCTTTTGTTGCTTATACGGATCGAGTCTTGGAAGTTGGTCAAGATCAAGCTGTGTGCATTGGAGATGTAGATGGCAGCGGCAAAGCATCTTTGCTTCTAACTGATTTTGACAATAATATTGTTGAAAATCCTACTTGTTTTACGGTTGATTGGGATGCTTCTGCAGTAGAAAAAGGCGGTTGGGATTCCTTTATGGATAAGGAAATTCATGAGGATCCGCATGCTGTCGCTGACACTTTGCGAGGTCGCTTTGATGCGCAAGGAAATATTGTGCTAGATGAAGTGCATATTAGCCAAGATGTTTTGCGTTCAATAGATAAAATTATTGTTGTTGCTTGCGGAACTGCAAGTTATGCCGGATTGGTTGCAAAATATGCTATCGAGCATTGGGTTCGTGTGCCTGTAGAAGTTGAATTAGCGCATGAGTTCAGATATCGCGATCCTATTTTGACTCATCGCACACTGGTTGTTGCTATTTCGCAATCTGGCGAAACAATGGACACGCTTATGGCTTTGCGCCATGCGCGCGAGCAAGGTAGTAGAGTTCTTGCAATTTGCAATACGCAAGGTTCTAGCATTCCGCGCGAATCTGATGCAGTTCTTTACACGCATGCAGGTCCAGAAATAGCAGTTGCATCTACTAAAGCTTTTGTTGCGCAAATAGTTGCAGCCTATATGCTTGGTCTGTTTTTGGCGCAAGTAAAAGGCACTATGTATCGCGACGAAATTCAGCAAATCGTTGCGCAATTAAAAGAGATGCCGGATAAAATTCAGCATGTACTTGATACACAATCTGAACCAATTATGAAAGCTGCTGAGCATACTCTGGAAGCTAAATCTTTCCTTTTCTTAGGTCGACATGTTGGCTATCCTGTTGCACTAGAAGGTGCGTTGAAGCTTAAGGAAATTGCGTATACCTTTACTGAAGGTTTTGCTGCAGGTGAGCTTAAGCACGGTCCTATTGCGCTTGTAGATGAAGGTGAGCCGGTAGTTGTGATTGTGCCATCTTCTCGCGGTCGTGATGTGCTTCATGCGAAAGTTATTTCTGGAATTGAAGAAGTTAAAGCGCGCGGAGCTTTCACTATAGCTGTTGCCGAAGAGGGTGATCCGGATGCTTCTCGCTATGCCGATATTGTGTTCTGGCGTCCTAAATGTGCGACTTTGCTAAGTCCTCTTGTAGATGTAGTTGCATTGCAATTATTTGCAATGGATATGGCAAAGTTAAAAGGTTATGATGTTGATAAGCCTCGTAATCTTGCAAAGTCTGTAACTGTTGAGTAATCGCATAACAACGTTGAGTAACATAAAGTAACGGATGGCAAATCTTATGTCTGCATTTGCAAGAATTTTGCAACAACGCAATCATTTTTCGCGCTTGCTTCTGTCGATGCTTTGTGTTTTTTCTTTGCTATTTTCTTGCGGATGCGGAACTAAAGATTCTAGAACTCAAATTAGTGTTTGGTCTTGGGAACCAAGCATGAAGCGACTTGCTGAAGAATTTGAACTACATAATCCGGATGTTCATGTAACTGTAAAAGATACTAGCGGATATAGCAATCTTAATAGCGCTATTCAAGATGGCTATGGTATGCCAGATATTGTTCAATTAGAATATTTTGCTCTTCCGCAATATGCTGTAAGTGGACAGCTTTTAGATATTACTGATCGTGTGAAAAATACTCGCACTTTCTATACTCCTGGAACATGGTCTTCTGTGCAACTTGGTGGACGTGTTTACGGTTTGCCAATGGATTCTGGCCCAATGGCTTGGTTTTATAATGATGACGTGTTTAAGCAGGCTGGTGTAGATGCCACAAAAATACACACTTGGGAAGATTACCGTCACGCTGCTCGTAAGCTTAAAGATATCGGTGTGTATATTGCAGCAGACTCAGGTGACGCAAGTTTTTATAACGCTATGATTTGGCTTGCAGGTGGACACCCGTTTATGACTTCTCATGATGGGAAAACAGTTACTGTTAGATTGAGCAAAGATAAGGGTACTGAAGAGTTTACAAAGTTCTGGCAATCAATGATTGATGAAGGATTGATTGACATTAGAACTAGAACTTGGAGTCAACGCTGGAAGAACGGTGTTGGAGCTGGCAAGATTGCTTCTGTTTTCTCAGGAGCCTGGATGCCGTCTTTGCTTCTGGAAAATGTGCCTGGAACTGCAGGATTGTGGAAGGTAACGAATGTGCCAACTATGCGCGGAGAAAAGCGTAATGCAGAAATGGGCGGTTCTTCGTTATCTGTGCTTAAATCGAGTCGTAAGCCTGAAGCAGCAATGCGATTTGTGAATTTTGTATGCCATGATATGCATGGAATTCGTACTCGTGTCAATGGTGGAGCGTTTCCTGCAGATGTTGTTACGCTTAGAGATAAGTCATTTTTAGATAGAGCTACTATTCGTGATTCACGAGGCATTGATATACCTTATTTTGGCGGTCAGAAGTTTAATCGTGTATTTGCAGATGCCGCTAATCGCGTGGATACGGGATACAGGTATTTACCTTTTGAAGTGTACTCGCGAAGTGATTTTAGAGCAACTATGGGTCAAGCATATGACTGGAGTGTTAAATCTTTAGCTAGATTAAACGTGCAAGCCATGATTGATGCTGGTGTTACTCAAGATGATGGAAGTAAATTGTGGCTTCCAGATGATCCTGGTAAACGTATTTCTTTAAAAGATGGTCTTTTATTGTGGGAAAAAGATCTTCAAGAATATGGTTACAATCAAGGATTTGTAGTTAGATAATTTCGTAACTTATTACAATTAAGTGATTTCATAAAAGCAGCTTAATTTTGTATAAATGTAAGATTATTAGCAAAAGTAGTATAAATACAATAGGATAGTATACATACACATACAATACGTGCTCGCGTGATTGCAGATTAACTTAATTAATCCGTAAATGCCAATATAGGAAGTAGACACACATGTTATTAGCAGTAGACATTGGTAATACGAATATTGTGCTGGGTTTTTTGGAAAATAACCGAATTGTTGGCACTTATCGTATGACAACAAAGTCTAATCATACATCAGACGAGTATGGCATTATGATTGCGCAATTTTTGCATTTAAGCGGATTTACAATAAATGATGTTGAAGATGTTATCGTTGCTTCTGTTGTGCCGAAAGTTATGCATTCATTCCGCGCTAGTATTATCAAATTTCTTCATATTGATCCTATGATTGTAGGCCCTGGTGTTAAAACCGGTATGAATATTCGTATTGATGAGCCAAGAACTCTTGGCGCGGATTGTTTAGCTGATTGCGTTGGTGCGTTTAGTGAGTATGGAGGATCTGTACTAGTTATTGATTTTGGTACGGCAACAACTTACAACTATATAGATAAAAGTGGTGCTATTACTTGCGGACTTATTTGCACAGGTATTCGTACTGCAGCTGCGGCACTTTGGGATAACACGGCTCAGCTTCCAGAAGTGGAAATAGCTAGACCGCAGTCTGTTCTTGCAAAATCTACTAAACTCGCAATGCAAGCTGGATTATATTACAGCTTCTTGGGTGGAATTGAGCGTACAATTGCACAGTTTAAAACTGAAATAGACGAGCCATTTAAGGTAGTTGCTACTGGTGGCTTGGGTAGGCTTTTTGAAAATGACGTGCAATCGATTGACTATTACGATCCGGATCTTATTTTCAAAGGTATGGCTGAAATTTATAAGCGCAACCTGCGGTAGTGCGACTTTGGTGCAATAGGTTGTTATATAAATTTGTTATATTATTCTTTCGGGTTTAGGCGTATAATGGTGGATGGTTGTGTGTAAAGATTGCGTTCGCCGGTGAACCGTCTTGGGTATGTATTTTTTTGCATACTGTTTATGCGCTGGCTGTGGATTCGTTCACATTTGAGAGGAAGTTTGATGATGAGTAGTAGGAAACATCGTATTCTTTCGACAATTGGTGCCGTTTCATGCGTAGTCTCTATGATTGTAAGTGTAACCGTATTGCCAGCGATGGCTTATGCCAACGTAACGAAGAATCCATTGTTTTCTGCTGTCTTGTCTGCTGTTGTTGAGAATAATAGGGGTCAAAATAAGTCGGGTGAAGGTGGAGCTAAAGGAGGATCTGGTAACAGTGCAGCTAATGGGGAAGCGGGTAAAAAAGAAGGAGCTAAAGGGGAGACTGCTAAAGGAGATAAAGGGGATAAAGGAGATAAGAAGGCTAAAGAGGTAGATAAAAAAGAAGGTAAGAGAAATGATGGGGCAGCTAATGGGGCAGCTGGTAATGAATCTAATGGGGGGGGGTTGTAGATAACAGCAATGCTGGCAAAGATGCCAGTAAAATTGCTGGAAAAGGTGCTGGCAAAGATGCCAGTAAAGATGCTGTAAAATCTGGTAAATCTGACAAAAATGCTGACAAAGCTTCTAAAAAAGATAGCAAAGACGCTAACAAAGCTAAGGGCAAAGATCGCAGCGCTGGTGATGGTGAGAAATTAAGCCTAGAAGAAGTTAAAAAGCTTCCTGCTTGCGTGGCTAATGCCATGGTAACTTCAGGTGAAACAATCGAGACTCTTTCAATCGAGCCTCCATCCGGAGCAGACAAGTGTGCCGTTAGTGCTGATCATCACGGTGATGAGTTTGGTGAAATTATAAATGGAATAAAAAAACTTTCTCCTACAGAAGGATCGCTTGGTTTTTACAGAGGCAGAGTATATGCGTACGGGCATTTGTCAAAGAATGGTGTGGGTCTTTTTTCAGGGAAAAATATTAGTAACATTGATAGCATAAACAATTTCGATATAAGTTATGTTACAGATATGTCCTATCTATTTAAGGATTCCTCATTAACTGATTTTAGTTTTTTGAGCGGTTGGGATGTGAGCAAGGTTACGAATATGCAAAGCATGTTTGAGGGGTGCACTGGTTTAGAAGATATTAGCGGTTTGGCTAATTGGAATGTTGGCAGTGTTGCGAACATGAAGAGCATGTTCGAGGGGTGCACGTTTTTAGATGATATTAGTGGTTTGAGCGGTTGGGCTAGGGAGGCTAGCAAGGATAGCGCGGCTAGAAATGTTAGCAATGTTACGGACATGAGCAACATGTTCGAGGGGTGCATGAGCTTGAAATCGCTTAAAGGGTTGGAAGATTGGGATGTGAGCAAGGTTAGAAGTATGTCTGGAATGTTCGCGTCTATTATTAAGAACCAAAATCAACATGATGCTTTGAATCCAGTAGACGGGTATGCAGGTGAGATGGCGATTGATTCGGTTAAACCTTTAAGTAAGTGGAATGTTAGCAATGTTATGAACATGAACAGAATGTTTGAGGGTTGCGCCAGCATAACAGATTTTACTGGTTTGGAAGGTTGGGATACGAAAAGCGTTGTGGCAATGATTGGTATGTTCGAATACTGCAAGGGTATTAGTTCGCTTGGATTTTTGAAAAAGTGGACTGTAAAGAACGTTGAATATATGATGGCAATGTTTGCGCTGTGCGACAAGATTAAAAATACTGAGGGCCTAGAAAATTGGAATGTTAGTAATGTTAAAAAAATGGATGACATGTTTGCAGGATGCTCTAGCCTCGATAGTATCAGTGGATTATCTAATTGGAATACAAGCGGTAAGAGCAGTACAAGCAAATTAACTAGCACGTATAGAATGTTCTATAACTGCAGTTTTCTTTCTGATCTTCAACCTTTGAGCGGTTGGAATGTTGGCAGTGTTACTGACATGC
This sequence comes from Gardnerella sp. c10Ua_244, assembly GCF_055818055.1. Lineage (NCBI taxonomy): Bacteria > Bacillati > Actinomycetota > Actinomycetes > Bifidobacteriales > Bifidobacteriaceae > Gardnerella > Gardnerella sp. c10Ua_244. Next base: position 368,116 of record NZ_JARFVS010000002.1, on the reverse strand, counting down.
ATGACATGTTTAACAATTGCGGCAGTCTTACTGGTCTTGAACCTTTGAGTGGTTGGGATGTTGGCAGTGTTAAGAACATGAACAGCATGTTCATCGGTTGTAATGGTTTAACTAGTCTTGAGTCTTTGAGTAAGTGGTTGAATGATAAGAGCAGTGTCACGGACATGAGTAGCATGTTCAGCGGTTGTAATAGCTTGAGTGACCTTAAAGGTCTAGAAAAGTGGAATGTTAGTAATGTTAAGAACATGAGCAGCATGTTCAGTGGTTGCGCTACGGATATCTACGGTTCCGGAGATGATCCTAATCCTATTGGTATAAAAGGATTGGCTGATATAAGTGCATTAAGTGATTGGAATGTTCGCAGTGTCACGGACATGAGTAGCATGTTCAGAGATTGTACTAACTTGAGTAACCTTAAAAGTCTAGAAAAGTGGAATGTTGGCAGTGTTAAGAACATGAGCGGCATGTTCAGCCATGAGATTAGCGGTTCTGATTTTGATAAGCTGACTGATATAAGTGGATTGAGTAAGTGGAATGTTAGCAATGTTGAGGACATGTCTAGCATGTTTGCATATTGCAAAAAACTTACTGGCGCTGCAGATTTAAGCAAGTGGAATATTTCAAAAGTTACGAATCTTAGTTCAATGTTTTCCAATGCAGGAGCAGAAAGCGGCGACAGTCTTATATTAGATTTCAGCGATAAGGCTTTTACAAAATCGGATACACCTGTATACACGGATGACGAAGGGAAGCAGCGTTACTTTTCTGTTGATAGTATGTTCAGTGGTTTTAAAGGCACGCTGATTGCGAATAACTTGCAGTCTAGTGGTTTTGAGAATAATCCTGAGGATGATCCTATCAAAAGTCATTTTGCTGATGGCGAAATATTCTCCCTCGATGAGAATGGTCACAGCAATAATATAGTCGTAACTAATAATATTACGATTTTAGATACAATTTCAAACGATGATGATCTTAAAAAGATTGCATACTACATTCCTGTTAAAGCCAAGCTAATGGAGCCTGGAGATATAAAAAATGACAATATGACATGTGATTGCAATAGAGATTCGGGTGGCACTACTTATACTTACTATGTTCCTGCACTGTATAATTCGAGTAATTTAGAGAAGAAACAGGATGAAAAATCGCAGGATTATGCGTACAGAATTGTAAAAAATAGTTTCGCTTCAAAGTTGCGGTACGCTATAGATTCTCAATCGGGCAAAGTTACTAGTACTGAGGAACCAGGTGGAGATGAACCTGGTGGAGAGGAATCAGGTGGTGAGGAACCTGATTCTGGCTCGCGTAGTGCAAAGTTGAAATCGCGTGTAGGGAAATCGCGATCCGCAAGAGAATCGCGATCTGTAAGTGATGGCAGTGATGAAGAAAGCGGAGAACCTGAAGGTACCGAGGAACAGGGCAGTACTTATAAGATTTGGTTTAAGAAGCCAGCCAGAACAGGAACTAACTGCGACTGGACAGAACTTAGCGAAGGTGCAGATGTTGCTGCGTCTGATAATCAAAAGTCGCCTTTAGTGTTCTTCACTACAATGTACTATTTGGAGACCTTTGTTCAGCCAGTGCCTTTGCCTCATACCGGCGGCCAGTCGGCTATTATGTTCACGTTCTTGTCTATTGGACTGTTCTCAATGTTCGCAGTTGCTGGGGCATTTGGTCGTCATGGATGGGTTGCGTCTGTGCTCTCTGGAACTGCTTTGACTGGGTTTGCGAAGGCTTTTGGCGGCGGCGCGCTCGATATTGCGTCTGGCTTTAAGCACTGCTTCGCGCATTCTGTTGTAAGTGGTTCTATGCTTAAACCTGCTGTAAGTGCAGCAACCGGCTTCTTTGCTCGGTTCCGAAGTGACGATTCCACCTTCGGCAAGCACACTAAACAGCGCTAAATCGCAGCGCACGCAAAACACAACCGAATTCCCAATGAACTACCACACAAATCTGTTCTGCCTTCGTCAATTGAGACTAAGGCAGACCTCGCTTGCGTTGAAAGCACACTGTGATTTCAACGCTTAGCAGCTCGCAGTGCTACTCGTTGAATACGTCTGAGTGTGTTCCCGTGCGAGAAAGCACAAGTACCACATCATCGTTATCTATGCGATATATAAGAAGCCAATTTGGTTTTACATGGCATTGCGGAATCCCAAATAGTTGCCTGTAAGTGCGTGGTCACAGTATCTTTCAGCAAGTTTCTCTTGCGACGCAATCATTCGCACGACGCTATCTAAGAGGCTTATATCGTATCCTCGTTTTTTGATTCGCTTAAGATCTCTTTTGAATGAATTTAATAATACGACTTTTAGACTCATTTTAGTGCGTCCTCCAATGCTTCGGTGACATTGTCGTAGCGCTTGTACTCTTCTGGATGTGCTTTCATGTAGTCGTATTCCTTAAACGCGGCGATTGTTTCTTTATTGTATTTTGGCTGTTTTAAGTCGAAGGGGAGTCCTTCTACCATAAGTGACTTGTGCAAGAACATGTTTATTGCTTCGCTAAGAGTTATGCCGAAGCTTGCGAATAATTCTTCTGCCTGCGCTTTAACATCCTTGGTGACGCGCACGTTGATGCTTGCGGTTTTCGCTGCGGTTTTTGCTGCTGCTGGGGTTGCTGTTGCTGTTGTAGTTGCGCTGATTGCCATAATATGCTCCTTGATTTTATACTTATAATTTTTGCTTCTATAAGCGCGTTAGTTTTCTTGACTCGTTAATTTTGTTTAATTTTGATTTGTTTTTTTAGCTCTTTTATATTCATATATCAACTTTTATTACATTCTATAATGTGTTGCACTGTTATACAATATTATATAAACGTTTTACACTGTATTACGATTGCATTACGTTTGTCGTGCATGTATACGTTTACTGTGCAAATTACATAAAATTCAAAGTTTTTGACGTCCGCGTTAAAAACTTTGTTGCTATTGCAGATTGCGTTCTGCGTGAGTAACGTATAATGCCAATTTTTAGTTACTAGCGCAGTATGCGTTCTGCGTTAGTGTCTGATTTTACCGGTCTTCGGGCACTGGTGCAGATTGAGCACTGCGCGAGTGTCTGTAATCAAAAAGCCTCCGCAGATATTGCTACTGCGAAGGCTTTTTGTATCGGTGCGCTTACGAATCAGATTACAAATCCAGGAAAAGCTGGTGGATTCGCGTATCGTTGTCAAGCTCCGGGTGGAAGGATGTGCCGATTTGCTTTCCTTGGCGCGCGGCGACAACATGACCTTCTACAGTTGCAAGAGCTTTGGCATTAGAGCCTACTTCTGCAATGTAAGGTGCGCGAATAAACGTCATCGGCACATTGCCTAGCTCACCAAACTCAGCTTTGCAATGGAAGCTTCCGAGCTGACGTCCGTAAGCATTGCGCTTAACTGTTACGTCTAAAGTGCCAAAACCGTTTACTTCGTCACCTTCCACGTTTTTCGCAAGCAAAATCAAACCTGCGCAAGTGCCAAGAACAGGCATTCCTCCTGCAATGCGCTCACGCAAAGGTTCGAGCATATTTTGCTCACGAAGAAGCTTAGCTTGCACAGTGCTTTCGCCGCCCGGAAGTACTAAGCGGTCAAAAGACTGCTCCAAGTCGCGCGCTTGACGTAGTTCAATAACGTGTGCGCCTAATTTTTCAAGCATTAAGCGATGTTCAAGAAAAGCACCTTGAACAGCTAAAACTGCTACAGTATGAGCGGAGTTATCAGTATTGGTAGGTGAGTTTGACAAAATTACTCGCCTCGCTCAGCCATTAAAAGCTTGATTTCCTGCTCGTTAATGCCAACCATAGCTTCGCCCAAGTTTTCGGAAAGCTTAGCAATCATCTTGGCGTCCTTGTAATTAGTTACAGCTTTAACGATTGCTGCAGCACGCTTTGCTGGGTCTCCAGACTTAAAGATACCGGAGCCAACGAATACGCCTTCGGCACCAAGCTGCATCATTAAAGCAGCGTCGGCTGGGGTAGCAACGCCGCCGGCTGCGAAGTTAACAACAGGGAGCTTGCCGTTTTGTGCAACGTATTTTACGAGTTCGAAAGGCACGCGCAAATTTTTGGCTTCTTCAAAAAGCTCATCCTCGCGCATGCTTGTAAGCTTACGAATTGCGGAATTCATCATGCGCATGTGACGCACAGCTTGAATCACGTCTCCAGTTCCTGGCTCGCCCTTAGTGCGAATCATGGAAGCGCCTTCGTTGATTCTGCGCAAAGCTTCACCCAAATCCTTAGCGCCGCAAACGAAAGGCACAGCAAAATCGCGCTTATTGATGTGATACACGTCGTCGGCTGGAGAAAGCACTTCGCTTTCGTCGATGTAGTCGATCTCGATAGCCTCAAGCACTTGTGCTTCAACAAAGTGACCGATACGGCATTTTGCCATAACAGGAATAGACACAGCCTCTTGAATGCCGTGGATCATAGCCGGGTCGCTCATACGAGAAACGCCGCCTGCTGCACGAATATCGGCAGGAATACGCTCCAAAGCCATAACTGCGCATGCGCCAGAATCTTCAGCAATTCGCGCCTGCTCTGGGGTGGTGACGTCCATAATTACGCCACCCTTAAGCATTTGCGCCAATTGGCGGTTCAATGCTGTACGGTCTTCGCCGCTTTTATTTTGCGGATCCGAGGATTCGTTCACAGTTACCGTAGTATTCAAGTTCTCAGCCATCATTCCTCGCTTTAGTTTTAACATATGAGATACGTGTATGCATCTTAATATTTCGTGAATTTGCGCGCTTCTACGCTGTAATCTTATGTCGATTATTGCGTACGTTTGCAAGTTTACGTTCTGTTGGAATTTAACCACATTCGTAGGATATATCTCATATGTATTGGTATAAAAATATTACAAAAATATACAAAATATGATTTGATTTTTTGGACGCGCCATAGGTGAGACTGGCTTGTCAATCGACTACGATTAGTAATGCAGTCGACTTGTATTTGGGTTTATGTGGTATGCAAATAGTTATGTTTGCAAATGTGCATTTCCAATAAAGCGGCGAGCTATAAGACAAAAATAAATAAAGAATAAATAAAGAATAAATAAAGAATAAATAAAGAATAAATAAAGAATAAATAAAGAATAAATAAAAAATAAATAATAACAAATAAATAATGTTTATATGCCATTAAGAAAGGTTTATGGTATGTCTAACAGCAAACCTGAGGAAAGCGTGCACGAAGAAAACGGCGCGACTGAAAAATTCTCCGGTAAAACTAACGATGAAGCTAACAAAAGCACTTCTTTCGCTGCGAGCACTGACTCTTCGCTGAATGAAGCTGAAAAATATGCTTATTCAGGCTCGAAACGCAAAATGGGCAAGATATGGCTATTTAGCTTAGCTATTGTTTTGGTAGTGGTGTTTAGTGCAATTTTTGCAACTCTTACTACATCTAATAAACCAAATAAATCAAATTCAGTATCGGAAATTTCGAACAAAACTGTATCTATAGGTCTAAAGTTAGCTCCTACGAATCTTGATATCCGTAACCAATCAGGTTCATCGCTTGACCAGTTGCTTATTGGTAACGTGTATGAAGGCTTAGTTGCTCGCAATGATATTAATCAGGTAGTTCCTTCGTTAGCTCAAAGCTGGGAAATAAGTAAAGATGGTTTGCGTTACACATTCCACATGCGTAAGGGCGCTGTATTTTCTAATGGCGATAGACTTACTGCGCATGATGCGGAATGGTCGTTTAACGAGCTTATTGCTAAAAAATATCGCGGCTCTAACATGGTTGGAAAAGTTGAGTCTGCTAAAGCAAAAGATGATTACACGTTTGAAATCACTCTTAAAGAGCCAAATGCTAAGCTTTTGTGGGCACTTTGCAGTCGTTCAGGTTTAGTTTTTGATAAAAACGCAAAGTATGATGCAAAAACTCAAGCAGTCGGTTCTGGACCGTATCTAATTGACAAATTTGTGCCAAATGATCGTGTTGTTTTAAAAGCAAATCCGCGTTATAAAGGTATTCATCGTGCGCAAACTAATAAGATAGTAGTTCGCTACTTTGTTGACGATAACGCAGCAGTTGACGCACTTTCTTCCGGCTCTGTGCAAGCGTTGGCTCCTATTTCTGGTCAACTTGCTAAGCCTTTTAAAGATGATTCCAAGCGTTACGATGTAAGTGCAGGTAATGGCACAGATAAATTTGTTCTAGCGATGAATATGAAAGGCGAACGTACTAAAGATAAGCGCGTGCGCAAAGCTATTCGTTACGCGATTGATCACAAGCAAATTATTGCATCTCGTGGCGGAACGGATTTAGCTCTTGGCGGTCCAATTCCTTCTCTTGACCCTGGTTATGAGGATTTAACTAAGCTGTATCCACATGATTTGCATCGCGCTAAGGCGTTAATGAAGGAAGTCGGATTTGACGAATCACATCCTATGGATTTGACGCTTACTTATCCGAATATTTACGGCACGCAAATTGGCGATCAGCTGCGCTCGCAATTGAAGCCTATTGGAATCAATTTGAAAGTTAATATTGTTGAGTTTACTACTTGGCTTCAGGATGTTTATAAGAATAAGCAGTATGATTTGTCGATGGTTGATCACAATGAGAGTCACGATTTTGGGCAGTGGGCGGATCCTACGTATTACTACGGATACGACAATAAGCAAGTCCAGGATTTGTATGCTAAAGCTATGCTTTGTGCGGATCCTAAAGAGTCAAACAAATTGCTTGCTCAAGCTGCGCGAATTATTAGCGAGGATGCTCCTGCTGATTGGCTGTTCAACTATCGCGTTGTAACTGCGAAAGTGAAGAATCTTGAAGGAATGCCTTTTGACATGAATCAAGAGATTTTGCCGCTATACAACCTGCGACTTAGTTGATTTTTATTTGCTAGTCGCCATCTAGTTTCTAATGTAGAAATGAAACTGCGCGCGTGTCCGAAAACCACTAATCAGAGACACTCGCGCAGTATGTAATCTGCGTGAGTGTCCCAAAATGGGCAAAATAAGACACTCGCGCAGCGCGCAAACTGCACTAGTGTCCGAATTTGTGTATTTGTGGTGTGTTTCGACTAGAAGAACATAGAAAGTAGGCATTTTATGTTTCGTATGATTTGCTACAGAGTATTGCTGTTTCTTCTTGCTTTACTTGGCATTTCTGTAGTTATTTTCATATCGTTACGTGTACTTCCAGGCGATGTTGCGCAAGTTATGGCCGGCTTAAACGCTCCTCGCGGAAAAGTAGAGGAGCTTAGAGCAGAACTTGGTATTAATAAACCACTTTTTACGCAGTATGTTGACTGGATCTGTGGTGTTTTCCGCGGTGACTTTGGTGTGTCTATGTTGACTGGTCGTTCTGTAAGTTCAACTATTGCGATGCGTGCTTCTATTACTTTTCCGCTGATTCTTTTGGGTCTGTTTATTGCTTTAGTAGTTGGTATTTCACTTGGATGTTTGCAAATTACTCATGAAGGCAAACTTCCACAGGCAATTATGCGCTTTTTGGCTATTACAGCAGGCTCTGTTCCAGCATTATGGGGTTGCATGCTACTTATTTTGCTATTAGGACGCGGTATTGGCGTGTTCAGTTTGTTGCCAACTCAAGGTTTCCCTACAGATGGCTGGAGCGAATTTCCTGAAGCTTTTGCGTCTCTTCTTATTCCGGCTCTTACAGTCGGACTTATTGTTGGCTCTAGTTTTATGCGTTACACTGCTGCAACTGTTGAAAATATTGTTAAAAGTGAAGTAGCTTCTCAAGCTATGGCTTGCGGAATGACTCGCAAACAAGTTGTGTGGCGTGTTGGTTTGCGGCTTGCTCTTCCTCAACTCGTATCTGTTATTGGTTTAACTTTCGCTCATATGGTTATGGGTGTGATGGTTATTGAAAACCTGTTTTCCTTACCTGGTATTGGTACGGGAATGGTTCGAGATGTTGGTTTGCGCGATCTAATTGCAGTGCAAGGTGAGCTTTTTATGCTTGCTGCATTGTTCTTACTAATCGGCTTTGTAGTTGACATTACGCACCGACTACTTGACCCTAGGTTATCTAAAGATAGTTTGAATTAATTTCCTATTGTTGAATCTAACATGCGAATAAGGTGAGTTTTTATGTGCAATATGTTTAAAAAAAGTATCAAAGTAAAATCTACTTTATGTAAGCGCGTATGGAATGCTACTTTCGGTAAATTTGTGTGTTTAACGTTTGCAATATGGTTTTTTGTTGCTTTGCTTTCGCTTTTATGGACTCCGTACTCACTTTTAGAAACTAACGGTTTTAAAGTATGGCAGAAGCCGTCTTTTTCGCATTGGCTTGGTACGGACGGCACTGGTTCGGATATGCTTAGTTGGCTTATGGCAGGTTCAAGAATTGAGCTGATTCTCGTTTTTTCTACTGTTCTAGTTGCTGCTTGTGTTGGGTTTATTGTTTTGAGCTTTATGATTTCTAGTTCACAAATTGTTCGCACAATAAGTATTATGTCTGTTGACGCATTGATTTCTATTCCAACTGTTTTAATTGCGCTTATGCTTGCAGTTCCGTTTGGAGCTAGTGTTGTTGTGATTGTTATTGCTTGTGGAACTGGCTATGGCTTGAATTTAGCACGTATTGTACGGCCGAGTGCGCAGCTTGCGTTGCAATCTGATTATGTGACTTCAGCTGTTTTGCAAGGTTCATCGCGTAAATATGTTCTTATTCATCATGTTTTACCAAATATTATTCCTGTTGCATTTGTTGAGCTTTCTCTTTCTGCAGGAACTGTTATTTTGGCTGAAAGTGGCTTAACATACTTGGGTATTGGAGTTCCTGCTGGAGTTCCTAGCTGGGGGCGCGTGTTGGCTACTTCTGTTTCGTTAATTCACGTAAATCCTTTATCGGTTGTCTGGCCAGGTTTGATTGTGACTGTAGTTGTTGTTGCTCTTAATCTTTTTGGTGACGTATTGCGCAAAGTTTTAGATCCTTCATCAAAAAGTGCGAATAAAGTAGGGGAAAAATGAGCTTAAATATTCAAAATCTCACGCTAAAACTTGGCGGAAAACTAATTCTTGACAACGTATCAATTGAGATTTCTGACGGTGAGCGTGTTGGCTTAGTTGGTTCTTCTGGCTCTGGCAAATCTATGCTAATTCGAGCTATAACTGGATTATTGCCGTCAAATGCTGAAATTTCAGGCTCTTGTATGCTTGGCAATCTTCAAACAGTGAAAGCAAAAGATGAAAATTTAGCTTCTATTCGTGGAAAATACGTTGGTGTAGTATTTCAGCAAGCTAATAGAGCGCTTAATCCAATGTTAAGCGTTGAAAAACAAATTTCTTTGCCTTTGCGAATACATTACAATCTAGATGATGACGATATTCACAATCGAGTATGCATGATGCTTGAAAAAGTAGGGTTGTCGAAAAATCTCGCATCTCAACGCACGTTTGAGCTTTCTGGAGGTCAACAGCAGCGAGTTGGTATTGCTACAGCTTTGATTACCTCTCCGCGTTTGATTTTGGCTGATGAGCCTACTACTGCGCTTGACTCGGTTACACAAAGTGAAGTTGTGCGAATGCTTGCTTCACTTGTAGATGATATGGGCGCTTCAATGCTTTTTGTAACGCACGATTTTTCTGTGCTTTCGCATGCTGCTAATCGTTGCTATGTGCTTGATTCTGGGCGTGTGGTCGATAGTGAAAATGTTAAGAATTTGCTTGATAATCCGCGTATTTCTTCTACTAAACAATTAGTGAGTGCTGCTAAAAAGTTGACTTTTAGAGCGCAAAATTTGGGTTCTAAAAATTTAGATTCTGCAAAAGTGGGTTCTGCAAATACTGGTTCTGCAAACGTTGATTCTGAAAACGCTGATTTTAAGAAATTTAATTCCCATATTGGCAACAGTGAAGAAAATTCGCTTATAAATGCAAAAAATATTCACGTTACTTTAGGTCGAGCAAAAACTCGTGCTGAAGTGTTAAGCGGTGTAGATTTAAATCTTAATATTGGCGAATCTTTGGCGATTATTGGCGGATCTGGTTCCGGCAAAACAACTCTTATACGCGCTATGTTGGGGCTTGAAACTCTTTGCGAAGGTAACGTTACTTATTGCGGTGAAATCGTAAATAATGCAAATTTATTAGAAGTAAATAAAAATGCTTGTACGCTTATGAGACGCGAATCGTCGCTTGTATTTCAGCATCCGTTTGCTGCATTGGATCCACACTGGACAGTTCAAAAAAGTGTTGCTGAGCCTCTTAGAATATGGCGAAAATCGCTTAAATTAGACGATGCAACTATTGAGCAGCGTGTTTGCGAAATGTTGAAATTAGTAGGCTTAAAGCCTGAAGATTTTTTGGAACGTCACCCTCACGAGCTTTCTGGTGGTCAAGCGCAATGTGTTTGTATTGCTCGCGCATTAATCAATAATCCTCGAGTTTTGCTTGCTGATGAGCCTATGAGTGCAATTGACGTTGCTGAAAGAACTCGCATTTTAGACGCTTTTGCGTCCATTCGCTCCGAGCGTAAAAGCATGTCATGCATATTTGTAAGTCATGATTTGGGTATGATTCGGCATTTAGCAACGCGAGTTATTGTTCTTAATGAAGGAAAAGTTGTGGAATGTGGCAGTGTAAATGATGTGCTCAATAATCCACAAAATGACTATACTCGTGCTCTTGTAAACGCAGCAATCATGTAAATAAATCTTTCAACTAATAAATCTTTCAACTAATTAGGCAACTACCGTCTACTATAGAAGTACTTAGTACGTAAAGAGTACGTTGTTTATTGTGTAGTTAAGCGAAGGGAATACTTATGAATAAGCAGGATGCGTCTAGACCTAGACCAGAAAGTTTTGAACTAGATCATACTAAAGTAAAAGCACCTTATGTGCGCTATATCAATACGCAAAAAGGTCCTAATGGGGATGTTATTTCCAACTATGATATTCGTTTAACGCAGCCTAATGAGGAAGCGATTCCTACTGCAGCTTTGCACACAATTGAGCATATGATTGCAGTGTTACTTCGCGAGCGTATTGATGGCTATATTGATTGCTCACCTTTTGGTTGCAGAACTGGTTTTCATCTGCTAACTTGGGGTGAACATAGCACAGAAGATGTGGCGCGCGCTTTAAAGGAATCTCTTGAGTTTATTGCGTTTAATGCCACCTGGGATGATGTTCCTGCAACAACTATTGAATCTTGCGGCAACTATAGAGACCACAGTTTATTTGGTGCTAGTCAATGGTGTAAAGATATTCTAGCGAAGGGAATTAGTTCGGATCCTTTTGAGCGCAAACTTGTGTAAGTAATAATTAGCTAATTTTGCGTAGTTTTATTTGCTTTCTTTTTAGAGGTTGACATGGAAGATATAACATTGAGAAAAGCAACTCTTGGTGACTTGCGAAATATTGAGCATATTTATGAAAATGCTCGCAAATTTATGCGTGTTACAGGCAATCCTCATCAGTGGGGGAATAGTTTTCCACTTGTTTCAAGTGTTATTGAGGATATTCGTTTAAAACGTTTCTATTTGATTGTTGACGAGGACCCAGAATCATGTAACGAGCGTATTCTAGCGCAATTCGCATTATGCGAAGGTGTTGATGAAGTGTATGCCAGTATTGACGGTGCGTGGCTTGATGATATTTCCCCCTATGTAACAATTCACCGCTTAGCATCTTCGGGAATAAAACCAAAAATGGCAACAGCGTGCTTGCATTGGGTGCAGCAAAACTATAATAATGTACGCATTGACACGCATCCAGATAACGTAATTATGCAAAAAGTAATTACGCGTGCAGGGTTTAGTCGTTGTGGGTTGGTTGTTATTCCAGATCGCGCACACAGTGCAGTACGTATTGCATACCAATGGTTGCAAACGCTTAATCATGTCATATGAATGCGCATGTGTTCTTAAAAAGCTTATAGAGAGTATGCAAAAGAGCATGTAGCATTAAAAGCATACTAAATCGGTTAGGTGAGTTATGAGTACAGATTTAAGTAATGCGGTAAGTAATAGTGCAAGTAATGCGGCAATGTTAGAAGCAAACTATGCTCGCGCGTTAAGCGTATACCCCGGGCAGGTAATTGTTGATTTGAAGGCGCTTCGAGACAATATGCGCACTTTGGTTGCGCGCGTTTTGCAAGATTTGCAGCCTGGTCAGAATGCGCCGGAAGTTATGGGAGTCGTAAAAGCAGATGGATACGGTCACGGGCTTATTCCTAGTGCGCTCGCGGCTTTAGCTGGAGGTGCTACTTGGCTTGGCACAGCTCAACCGTACGAGGCGTTACGTTTGCGTGCAGCTGGTATTGATTCTAGCCGTTGTCATATTCTCACTTGGCTTACTAGTGCTCCAACTACGAGATTTGCAGATTTGATTACAGCAGATATCGATATTTCTGTAGGCTCTATTGACTCTCTTGATGCTGTAGCTTTTGCTGCACGTAATTTAGCAAAGTCTGCTCGCGTGCACGTAAAAGTCGATACTGGTTTTGGACGAAACGGTTTTACGCCAGAAGGTTTTAGTGCCGCTTTAGCAAAGTTAAAGCAGTATGCGAGCGAAGGTGTAATTGAGGTTATTGGTCAATGGAGTCACTTAGCTGTGGCAGATTCGCCGGACGTTCCAGAATTTGTAGATGCAACCGACCGGCAAATCCAACAATTCCACGAGTTTACAAATCGCATGAGTGAAGCTGGTTTAGCACCTAAAATCCGCCATTTAGCGAATACTGCTGCAACGCTTAATCGTCCTGAAATTCATTTTGAACTTGTTCGTCCAGGAATTGGTTTGTACGGATACGAGCCGGATCCTGCAATGGGGGATTCGCAAACTTATGGATTGCAACCAGCTATGACGCTTCAAGCGCAACTTGGCACTGTAAAAGCTGTAGAAGAAGGGCATGGAATTTCCTACGGGCGTACGTATTTAACTCCAAATAATACGAGTACTGCTATCGTGCCGCTTGGCTACGCTGACGGAATTTTGCGTTCTGCCTCTGGATTTGATATGCAAGGTGCTCGTCATATTGATAAGCCGGGCGGACCAGTTAGAGTAGAAACCAATAAAGGTGCGCGAATTTTGAACGTTTCTGGGCGAGTTTGTATGGATCAGTTCATAGTCGATTTAAAAGGAGATGCTTCAGAGTTAGGCGTTCGAGAAGGCGATACTGTAACGCTTTTTGGACCTGGAAGAGGCGTGGAATTTGCTGAGCCTACTGCAGACGATTGGGCAGAAGCTGCAGGAACAATCAGCTACGAAATCATGACTGGAATTGGGCCTCGCGTGCCGCGGCTTTACCGCAACGCTTATGAAGTGCTATCTTCTAGCGATATTGCAAAACTGGACGCAAAAAGTCTTATATAGTTTGTTGCTGCTTGTTTTAGAAGGTTAAAATAGCCTTAATTGCAAATAAAAGAGGTGCTGTATGTGCGACGAAGTAATTGCATCGGATAATGAGATCGTTGGCGAATACGATTTGCATGATACTGAGCGCTGGGCGAGTGAGCCTCATCACACTCGTGTGAGAACGCCTTTTGAACGAGATCGCGCGCGAATCATACACTCGTCTGCTCTTCGTCGATTGGGTGCAAAAAGCCAGGTTTTAGTTGCAGGCTCGGATGATTTTGCTCGCACTCGCTTGACACATACTTTGGAAGTTGCGCAAATTGGTAGGCAAATTGCAGCAATGCTTGGATGCGATCCGGATGTTGTTGATTGCGCTTGTTTATCGCACGACTTAGGGCACCCACCATTTGGCCATAACGGGGAACGCGCGCTCGCAGAATTAGCGAAAAATATTGGTGGATTTGAAGGAAACGCACAAACTCTTCGCTTACTTACGCGCTTGGAACCGAAAGTTTTTCGTGAAAACGGCAGTAGTGCAGGAGTAAATCTTACGCGCGCAGCATTAGATGCTGCAGTGAAGTATCCGTGGGGATTAGAAGAAGCAAAAGCACACGATAAAGGCGAGCGTGATTTGAAATTCTGCGTATATCCGGATGATCGAGATGTGTTTGAATGGCTGAAAATTGGTGCTCCATGCGAAGCAAAACCAATGGAATGTCAAATAATGGATCTTTCAGACGACATTGCTTACAGTGTGCATGATATTGAGGATGCGATTGTAACCGGCGCTTTTAATCCGGCTTTAGTTGCAGATTCAAAAGTTGTAGATGAAGTTATTGAAGAAACCCACGCATGGTATGGTGAGCGTTGGGATGTAGATAAACTTTTGGATGCTTTGAAACGTTTGCGCTCGCTTCACATGTTTCCTAATTCTTTCGACGGTTCTCGTCGAGCGCTAGCGCAGCTGAAAAATATTACTAGTGCTCTTATTGGTCGTTTTGCAAGCTCTGTTGAGCACGCTACGCGTGAGCGTTATGGCAACGGTCCGCTTGTTCGCTACCGAGCAAACCTTGTGATTCCGGAAAATACTTCCTACGAAATTGTGATGCTGAAAAGCTTAGCTGTGCACTTTATAATCGCCCCTCGAGAGCGTGAAGTTTATAAGCGCGAACAGAAAATTTTGACAGATTTAGTAGAAGTATTTATGAGCAAGTCGCCGCGCTCGCACGATGCAATGGAGGAAGTATTCGTGGGAGATTGGAACGAGTGCACTAACGATGATGAGCGTCTTCGTGTTGCAATCGACCAAGTAGCAAGTCTTACAGACGGTTCTGCTACAACTCTTCACGCGGCTTTGTGCTAACGAATCCACTAGGAGTTTCCAGCACTGGCGAAGAAATTTACCACTCGCCGCAGATTTGCGATAAGCTAGATAGCATGGTTGGAATGATTGTGAAAGAAGACATTGAGCGCGTGCGCGCTGCGGCAGATTTGTATGACATTGTGTCTGCAACAGTGACGCTTAAGCCTTCCGGAACTGGCACTTTTGTAGGTCTTTGCCCATTCCACGATGAAAAAACGCCAAGTTTTAGTGTGCGACCAAGCTTGGGAGTATGGCACTGTTTCGGTTGCGGCGCTGGCGGCGATGTATTTAAGTACGTTGAGCAAAAAGAGAATATTGATTTTCGTGAAGCGGTCGAGTTTTTAGCAGATCGTTATCACATTGAGATGCATTATAAGCAGGAGCAAAATAATGATTCTCAAGCGCGCGGTTCTAAACGAGCCAGGCTTTTAGAAGCAAATGAAGAAGCGCAAAAGTTTTTCGTTTCAAATCTCGGCACTAAAGAGGCAGCTCCTGCGCGCGAATTACTTGCAGGGCGAAACTTTACTCCGCAACAAAGTGCGCGTTTTTCTTGTGGTTACGCGCCTAAAGGCTGGGATAATTTAGTTAGATATTTGGCAAATAAAGGTTTTACGCGTCAAGAACTTCTTGATGCTGGTCTCGCTAGACTCGGTCAGCGCGGAATATATGACTATTTCCGCGGTCGCTTAACTTGGCCTATTCGCGACTCGACTGGTCGAACTCTTGGCTTTGGTGCAAGAAAGCTTTATGACGACGACTCCATTAGCGCAAAATATATTAACACTCCCGATACTGCACTGTATCGAAAAACGCAAGTTTTGTACGGAATTGACTTAGCTAAAGCAAATATTGTAAAAAAGCGTCAAGTTGTAATTGTCGAAGGCTACACGGACGTTATGGCATGCCATTTAGCTGGTATTGATACTGCAGTTGCAACTTGCGGAACTGCGTTTGGCGTTGAGCATGCAAAAATTGTGCGCCGCCTTATTGCAGACGATTCTTTGGGTGCAATTCAGCTTGTTGGTCCGCTGAAGGTAGATGGACAGTCTGTAAGTTCGCGCATCGTTTTTACTTTCGACGGTGATGCTGCAGGTCAAAAGGCTGCGCTACACGCTTTTGGTTTGGATTCTGCGTTTTTGACGCAAACTTTTGTTGCTGTAGCAGACAATAATCTCGATCCTTGCGATTTGCGTATTCAGCGCGGTGACGACGCTGTGCGTTCGCTTGTTGCACATGCAAGTCCGCTATACGATTTCGTTATTGACACAGTAATTAATCGTTTTGAGACTTCGTACACTACTGGTCAAATGGGCGCTATAAAGGCTGTCGCTCCTCTTATTGCGCAAATTCGAGACCGTTCGCTGCTTGACTTGTATATGCGCAAAGCCGTGCGCTCAATTGGCGTTGATTTAGCTGTTATGCGCAATGAAGTTGAGTCTGCGCGTAGACGTTTGAAAGTGCGTGACGACGATGCTTATGCGCAAAAGCATAACGTTATTCCGCCTTTTGGTCAGCAAATTCATGACGATCGTAATGCAGGTTTTAAAGCTTCTCGCATGGGAATTATTAAAAGTTCTGCTAAAAATCAGCATTATTATCGTGTGGATGATGCTGTATTTATGTGCGAACAACAATTTATGGCGTTACTTTTGCAAGTTCCGCTTGCTTTTGATGAAAAATTATTTGCGCAATTGACTTTGAATAATTTTATTACACCAGTATTTCGTACGCTGTTTCAGGCATTTGTAGCTGCAGGTGGATTGCCAGTTGGCAATGTTTCGCAAGGATTGTGGCTGCACATGATGACAAAAGCTGCAGGTCCTTTGCTTGAATCCGTTATTACAGAACTTTCTGTAATGCCGTTGCCGCTTCCTTCTCCTGCGGATACATTGGAAGATACCGGCAATCGACAGAATCAGCAAGTTACAAACGGATCTCCTTCAGATTTTTTGCGAAAAGCTACGAGTGCAGAAAGTAAGTATGCAAACGAGCTGCTTATTCGCCTTCTTGATATTGGCTATATGCGTAGGATCGGTGCTGCTAGAGCGCGTATGGCGAAACTCAAGGATGGTCAGGAAAAGCTTGAGCTTCTAGGAAAAATTACTTCAATGGAAGCTGCTCGCAAAAACTTACAATCGCAAATTCTATAAGATGTATCAATTACTTGTTTTGTCTTTATATACCGAGATACGCGATTTATATATAAATGTGTAGCTATGTAAGAAAGAAGTGTAGAAACAATGTTTTTATTACCTGAGCAGCAGTTGAATCGCTGTACAAGAGTTATGCAACAACGCCTATATCCGTATATAAATATTGTTTTATCGCACTGTAAAATTCGAGCATATGAGATTGCTGGAGAACCTATTTCTTCTAACGAATTCTTTTCTAAGCTAAAAAGAAACGATATTGTGTTTAGCTCATTTAATGTTCCAGGTGTTTGGGGAACAACTTGGGGTACAACATGGTTTGAAGTTACAGGGTCGATTGATTTTTCAAAGGTAAAAGGGCGCAAAGTTGAGCTAAATGTTGATTTAGGTTGGATTAGCAATCTTTTTCCTGGTTTTCAAGCTGAAGGATTAGTATATAATCTCGATGGAAGAGTTATCAAAGCTGTAAACCCTTGTAATCATTGGGTTCCATTGATTGATGAACATAATAATCGTTCTGTTAGTATTGATGAAAATGGTAATTTTACTTTATATTTAGAAGCTGCAGACAATCCATTTGTTGAAGGATCTGCTCCATTTTCTCCTACTGATTTAGGAGATTGTGCTACTGGAAAAACCGAATGCCAATATATGTTGAAGTATGTTGACGTTACCGTTTTTAATCGTAATATTTTTGATTATTATATAGATCTTGAGACTGTAAGTTCTTTGATGCGCGAATTAAATGATGATAATCCGCGTTATTGGAAATTAGCTAAAGCTTTACAGCTCTCCTTAAACGCATATGATGAGCATGATTTTTCTACTGTTCAAAATGCTCGTAAAGAGTTGTTTAATGTATTAAGTTGCCCTGCTGCAGCAAGCTCTATAAAGCATACGGCTGTCGGGCATGCTCATATTGATTCTGCTTGGCAATGGCCTGTGCGCGAGACTCATAGAAAGGTTGCACGCACAATATCTAACGTTTTAGCTCTTATGGATGAGGATCCTGATTTTACTTATGCTATGAGTTCTGCTCAACAATACGAGTGGCTAGAAAACGAGCATCCCGATTTGTTTGAGCGTATGAAAAATAGGATTAAGGAAGGACGTTTTATACCTGTCGGTGGTATGTGGGTTGAGTCCGATGTAATGATGCCATGCGGTGAATCTTTAATTCGCCAAATGACTTTTGGTAAGCGCTATTTTAAGGAGCATCTTGGTGTTGAACCTCATGGCATTTGGCTCCCAGACAGTTTTGGCTATACTGGAGCATTGCCTCAACTTGCTCGCCGCGCTGGATTTGATTGGTTTTTAACTCAAAAGATTTCTTGGAACGATACCACTAAATTCCCGCATCATTCATTCCTTTGGGAAGGAATAGACGGTTCTAGGATTTTAGCTCATTTTCCTCCATCTAATACTTATGCTTCAGCTGTGAGCATGCATGAGTTAGTTTATTCTCAACGCAATTTTTTGGATAAAGATTTATCTGATCACGCAATATTGTTATACGGTTTTGGCGATGGCGGTGGCGGACCTACTCGCGAAATGACTGCTCGTATTAGGCGTGATTGTAATTTAGAGGGTGCTCCTAGAGTTGATTTCGGCACTCCTGATGAGTTGTTTGAAAAAATACGAAAAGATATTGTTGACGATTCAAATGGTAATACACCAGTGTTTAAAGGTGAGCTTTATCTAGAGTTGCATAGGAAAACTCTTACTTCTCAGCAAGATATGAAGCGCTATTGCCGCATGGAGGAATCATTGTTGCGCGTAGCTGAATATCTTGTTGTTTTAGCTCGAGTTTATGCGCCAGAATACCGTTTTAATAGCAATGAGCTTACTAGAATTTGGAAGACTTTATTACTGAACCAGTTCCACGATATTCTTCCAGGCTCTGCTATTGCATGGGTTCATAGGCAAGCTAGAGAAGAATATGCTAGAGATATTTCTTGTTTACGTAAGATTATCTCAGATATTGCTCATGCGATTGTAAAAGCTAACAGTGCGACTGGCACTATTAGCGCGATTAGTATGCGTGAAAATGTAAAGTTATTGACTTATACAGGTAAAAATGAGGTCGCTTGGAATTTATATCAATGCAATGAAAGCGGTAAAAATAATAAAACAACTGTAAAACACAAAAATGATGGTGGAATAATTCTTAATAATAGTGTTTTAAGTGTGATTATTGAACGCGATGGCACAGTATCTTCTGTTAAAGATATTAAATTTAATCGCGAGCTAATTCCATCTGGTTATCGCATGGCGCAATACGAGATACTAAAAGATGAGCCGTATCAATGGGATGCGTGGGATGTTGATAGAGATGCATTTATGAGGAATCGTAAGATTGATGATTCCTCAATTGCTGATGTTAAAGAACTTTTATCGGGCGGTGTGTCTGTTGAAATCTTGGCATGTAAAAAAGATATAAAGATTAAAACAAATATAATTTTAGAGCCATGTGTTAAACGACTTGATTTCCATGCACAAGTTGATTGGAAAGCTAAAGAGCAATTTTTGAAAGTAGATATGCCAACATCTATATGTTCAAATAATGCGCAATATGAGTGTCAATATGGTTTAGTTGAACGTCCAATAGTAAAAAATACTCGTAGTGATGACGCAAAATTTGAATCATGCACGCATAGGTTTGTTCGTATAGAAGATTCCTCTTATGCTGTTGCAGTTGCGAATTCGTCTACTTATGGCGCTGATGCTGCTCCTATTGGCGATTATGTTTCATCTTGTGGAACTATGCTCAGATTATCTTTGCTTTCTGCGCCTCTTTACCCAGATCCAAATACGGATCAAGGTAAGCATGAATTTACTTGGTCATTTATTGCTGATGCAAATATGGATTCAGTGCTAAGTATAGCTGATTTTTTGAATTCGCCAATTATTGATAAGCTTCCAGATGTAGATCCGCTGTTTACGATTCATAGAAACTCAGGTCTAATTGCATTAGATTGGGTTAAGCTAGCTGACGATTGTTCTGGAGATATAATTTTGCGTATTTACGAGCCATGTGGTGGCTGCGCAAGTGGGCAAATAAAACTCAATAAAATCTTGCGTGCGGCTTCGATTGAAGAAGTGGATCTTATGGAAATGCCCGTGTTGCACGGTATGCCTGTAGCTTTGCACAAGAATAATGACGTGTTAAATATAGAATTACATCCTTTTCAGCTATGCTCATTGCGCATTCACATTGCATCTTAATATTGATATTTTTGTTTATATTTTGATACTTGTGATTGCACATACATTAATGATTATTGCGATTTGCAATATATTTAGCTAAAGCACATATAGGATTATCTGTATTTATATAGTTAATTTCGAGCGCATTCATTATCTGCACTATGATTGGTTGGTCAATATGCGCGCGTCTTACTATTTCTACATTCTGAAATGCAGATTCGATGCTCCCTTTGTATAGCACATTTCCATTATCAAGTATGAGAGCATTTTGACAATTTTTGTATGCAAATTCCATGTCATGGGTAATAAATAATACTGTTACATTTATCGTATGTAAATAATTAAGTATTTTTACAAGTCGCATTTTTTGTAGCTTATCCAACCCGCCAGTCACTTCATCCATAATAATAATATGTGGTTCTCTTAGCAGTGCAGATGCAATGTTAATAAATTTTCTTTCAGAGAATGACAAATTAAATGGGTTTGTATTTTCTTTATCGTTTAAACCAGTAAGATTCACAATGCGACGGTAAAGATCATTGTTTATATTCTTTATCCCATATGTAATCTCTTTATGCACAGTGCTGTTAAAAATTTGATCATTTGGATTCTGAAAAATATAACCAACGAGTGATGTAATATCGTGTTGCTTTAATGTTTTATATTGTTTTCCTTCGATAGTTATGTCACCAGAAGTTGGCTGTAATAAATTGTCTATTATTCTGGCTAAAGTGCTTTTCCCTGCTCCATTGCTACCTATTATTGCGCATACTTCACCACTTTCGAATTCTACATTTACGTGTTTTAGAATTTTGCATGATTTTTCTTGTTTATTATTGTTCTTATTTTTTATTTTTTCATTTGAAGGATATTGAAAACTTACATCGTCCAATTTAATTGCGGTGCTCATTGCATTTCTCCTTCAATAAAACTATTAATTTGCTTATATCTGTTATGTTAGGCGTTATTTGAATATCAAAATTACGTAACTTTTTTACAATTTTGACGACTTCTGGAATATCAATACAGTCAGAAGGGAAGGTTTCATCATAAAAAACATCATATTTATTCCCATAATGGGTTATAAAACCATTTTGAAGAACAATAATATTATCTGCATATTCTGCTAACAAATTTGTATCTTGTTCACTAATTATTACAGTATGTCCTTCATCTTTGTATTTTTGTAGAAAATTATAAATATTCTTAGTTTCTTTTGGATCAAGTTGTAGAGTAGGTTCGTCAAGAATTAGTATTTCTGGATTATTCACTATAACGCAAGCGATTGCAACGCGTTGAATTTGCCCGCCAGATAGGCTTAGTGGGTTTTGAAGCGCAAGCTGTTCTATGTTAAGTAATTGCATAACTTGTGTAACTCGACTCTCTATTTGTTGAGTAGGGGTGTTGCGATTTTCTAAGCTGAATGCAATTTCTTCAAATACGGTTTTTTTAATATGACTTAACTGTGAAAAAGGATCGCTAAATACAAAGCCTATGCTGCCACTTTCATCAGATTTTACTAAATCAATCGTGTTGTTTAATAGTATTTTTCCAGAATATTCTCCCTTATAGAAATGAGGAATATAACCCTTAAGAGATAAGCATAGACTTGATTTACCTGAAGCGTTAGCTCCAATTACTCCATATATTTTCCCTGATTCTATCTGTATTGTTATGTTACTTAAAGCTGGTTTTGAAGTAAGTGGATAAGTGTATGAAAAATCGCAAATATTATATGAGATAACCATAAATTACTCTTCCTAGAATAAGAAAAACTAGTGTAATTGTTCCTATTGCTAGTACTAATTTTTCGTGACCATTATGATTAACCTGTTTAATATATGTCTTTTTTTCTGAACTAAAAAAATTTCTTGAATCAAGCATCATTATGCGCTGCTCTATGTTTATTAGTGAAGTAATAAATGCTGGAAGCAAAATCGAAGTAAATGTGCCAATTCTACGTATTAAATTTCCATTAAAGTTTATTCCACGACTTTTTTGCGAGATTATGATTGCTTTAATTTGCATTTGTAAATAATCAATAGTTTGGAAAGTAGAAAGTATTATGAAATATATTTTATTGCTCATCCCAAGTTTGCTTAAAGATATTGTAATATCTTCTATATCAGTTATTTGGAAAAACCATATGACTATAGTTGATATGTTTAAGGTATTCATTCCAAGCGTTATAGAATTAGACAATGCTGTATCTGTAATTTGCAAAAAATTAAGATTTAATATTGCATTTCCTTGTCTATAGAAAGCAACTTGAAATATTGCAACAAATAATGAGAACATGGCTATACTTGCTACAAGTTTATATCCATTCTTTTTTATTCCGCATAGAATCATCAGAATAAGTAGAGCAAGAAAATAGGGGAACAATAAAAGTCGTAAATAGTATAATGTGAATGAAAAAGTATTTAATATAATGTCTACTATTATCAAATATATGGTCAATATAAATTTTGTTGTAGGATACAGCGTTACAAACGTATTTGTATTTTTTACTTGATTAATAGTATCTATATAATGCATGTGCATAATTACTTTTATCTTTGTCTGTATATAGTAGACTCGATTTAATTTTTACTATTCAGAATCTGAATTTTTTAAGTAAAGTGAACCTAATGGGAAAAGAAGCAGTAATTTATTGGGCAAGCATTTTATAACGCTTAAACATATAATGATTGTTAATATTCTATCAGCCCAAGTAAAGAATCCTTCAGCAGAGAATACAGAAATCCAAATATTCACTCCAGATGCAGTTATTAAACCCGCTATCATAGATGATCCTCCGCCAGTAAACCCGCTAAATACTATTACTACTATCGGTGCCGCAATAATAATGGATACTATTGCCATGATTATTGAAGAAATAAAAATTTTCATATAATTTGAAAACATTTTATGTTTTGCTAGAATGCCAGCGCATAAGGCCAGAGCAATATTGACCACTATAAATGGAAGCATGGTTGGCATAGTGATTGATGAAACTATTGAAGATAGCATTCCAGTTATTATTCCTACAAGTGGTCCAAAAACCATGCATGCAAATAAAGTGCCTATAGTATCAAGGAAGATAGGTAGTTTTAGTACGCCAGCTATAGTGCCAGAAATATAATTAATAGCAACACATAATGGTATTGTGACAACTGCAGCAGTAGTAAATTCTTCCTTGAATGATTTAATTATCTGTTTCATGCAACTACCTCCTATTTTATTACTACAAATATAATCTTTTCATGGATTATAAGATACCTTTATAAAGTTTGTAAATTAATATTTAGTGTTTTTGATAAATTTTCGCGAGTATATGACATATATACGGCATATACGCGCTTGCGTATATAAATAACATTTGGTTTTATAATGCTTGCAGTATGTGTTGCTTCAGCTGCACGCTAAAGTTAGTTACATCTGAAACTACAGTTTCTATTAATTGATAGGATGTTGAGAGTTTATGGAAAATAAAGGAATTTATTCTAAAAAGAAAATAATAATAGATACAGATTGTGGTTCGGATGATGCTATGGCAATCGCCATGGCTTTAAATGATCCTAGATATGAGATATTAATGTTTTGCACTGTATCAGGAAACGTGTGCATGGAACAAGCGACTATTAATACGCTTACTACTATCGAGCATGCTGGTTCATATGAGCCACCTGTATATAAAGGAAGCAGAAGCATGCTGTTACGCGATTTGGCTTATGCTCATGAAACTCATGGTAGAGATGGAATGGGTGATATTGGTCTAGTTCCTCATCGTTTGAAAGAAAGTAATGGTAATGCTGTTTTGAAAATGATCGAAACTTTGAGAAACAGTGAAGATGGTGAAATAGATATTATTGCATTAGGACCATTAACTAACATTGCTCTAGCTATTAAGGTTGATTATGAAGCGATGAAAAAAGTTGGTCGCATAGTCGTTATGGGATCTGCTGGTTTAGGTCGTGGAAATGTTTCTCCTGTAGCAGAATTTAATATTTGGCAAGATGCAGAAGCTGCAAAGATATTAGTTGATTCTGGTCTTAAAAATATTATGTTTGTTGGATGGGACGCATGCTTGGGAGAATGTATGCTGAATCCACAAGAAATTGCTAATATTCGCAAAAGTGGAGAACTCGGTAAGTTTGTCATTGATTGTAATAGGGAATTAATGGAAATGAATGTTAGCCGTTTTGGGGATGCTTATCTAGATATGGCTGATCCATCTGCTGTTGCCGCTGCGTTATATCCTGAATGTATAAGCGAGTGCACAAAATATTATTGCCAAGTTGATGCAACTCCTGGACCAAGTTATGGCTCAGTTCTTGTTGATGCTAATTTCTTCTCTGGTAAAACTCCGAATGTTGAAATATGTAGTAGGCTTAATCCCGAAAAATATAAAAATTACATTTATCGTACTTTGCATGTTGTAGATTAGCAAAATTTATTTTTACCAACATGCTTTCTATATTGAAATAACATTTAAATACGACCGGGTTTGTTTATGGTTGTTCACAAACTTTCTCGGTCGTATTTATATTTAATGCGTATAAATTAATGCGTATATTTTTTCAGTATAAATATATTTTAGTTACTAAAGTCAATATCGCCGAGTTTTTCAATAAGCTTCATATTCTCGCTGTAATCAACTGGGCAGGAAATCACATCGACACCGTTTTTCTGATCCAGTGCTTCACGCAGCATGTTGTACAAATCCTCCGGCTTTTTAACAGCATGACCGCGCGCGCCAAAGCTTTCAGCTAGTTTTGGCACATCCGGATTATGGAAATCAACGTATTCGTGCTCGCCTGCATGAAGTTCCATCTTCCACTTAATTAAGCCATAAGCGTTATCTTCCCAAACAAGAACTACCATTCGGCTGCCAACGCGCACTGCAGTTTCAATTTCCTGCACGTTCATCATAAAGCTTCCGTCGCCCATCACAGCCAAAACCGGTTTCGTGTTAATTTTGCCGGAATTATCGCGAATAAACGAAGCTCCAACAGCTCCCGGAAGCGTCCAAGCCATAGTTGAAAGACTGTTGTCGATTATGCAAGTATTCGGGTGCATAGTTGGGTACAAGCGTGCCATCCACATTTTCAAAGCGCCTGTATCTACAAGTACCTTCGTGCCTTCAGGAACAGCGCGGCGAATATCGTAAACTACGCGCTGCGGTTTCATTGGCATGCTTTCGTCGTTTTCGCAAGAATGTAATTCTTCCGTAAGCAGTTGTCGAATACGTGGGTGGCTTACGTCGAAAGTGATGTTGCGTGTCTTTAATACTTCTGTAAGAGTTTTAAGCGTTTGGCCAATATTCGCCATAATATTCAGCGCAGTAGGGTAGTGCGCGTCGGTATCTTCCACAAAAGTATTGATGTGAATAATAGTTTTATCAATATTTGGGTTGATTTTCTTCGGGTCGAACTGCTGAATTGAGAAGCCGACAGCAATAATCAAATCAGCAGTATCAAACGCGAAGTTCTCGTAATCGCGATGCATGAAGCCGACTACGCCAAGTGCATTCGGATGATTATCTGGGAAAACGCCCTTACCTTCGAAAGTAGTTGCAACTGGCACATTAAGCTGCTCAGCAAAAGCAAGAAGCTGAGCCTCAGCGTGAGAGCGCGCAACGCCGTTTCCAGCCAAAATAATAGGTTGCTTTGCTTGACTAATAATTTTCGCAGCTTCTTCAATAGTGTCCGGCGCTGGCATAATATGCAGCGGATGCGGAAGTGGAAGAGGCTTTGCGTTGTCAGGTGCTGGCATTTCGCTAATATCTTCCGGAATAACAAGGCACGTGGCTCCCGGACGGTTGCGACCGGCAATAGAGAAAGCTTTTCGAACCATTTCCGGCGCAGATTCTGGAGCAAGCATCATAGAAGACCATTGCGTAATTGGCTGGAAGAGCGCAACCAAATCAATAATTTGGTGAGATTCCTTATAAAGCCTAGAAACATTACCTTGTGCGCAAATCGCTACAAGCGGTGTAGTGCTTGCGTTTGCTTGAGCTACAGGAAGCGTTAAATTCAATGCGCCAGGACCTAGAGTTGCCAAGCATACGCCCGGTTTTCCAGTAATATGAGCGTATGTTGCTGCCATAAAACCAGCGCCCTGCTCGTGGCGAGTAAGCACAAAACGAATTCGTCCATCGCGCTCAATTGCTTCAAGAAGCGGAATATTTTCCTCACCTGGAATACCGAATACTACTTCAACGCCTTCGTTTACCAAGCATTCAACAACTAAATCTGCAGTATTGCGCTTGTGGTTTTCACGAAGATGCTTTTGACGAGCAAGTTTTTGTTCAAGCTTCTGATCTTCTGTTTTGTTTATTTCTGCCATAATTCGCTTCTTGTGTAGACAACAAATTCTTTGTTTTAATATGATATACGCAATCTTGTCTTTAAACGCAATTTTTGCAATGCGCGTGTCATAAAAAAGGGCGGAATTTTATGGTAGCTACTTTAGGCTAAATCACGCTATTAATAGTTGCTAATTTATTGTTATTGCAACGATTTTGTCGGGAATTTAACCCGATTGTAGGACTGGGTTTCTAGTACAATAGAACCATTGTGTCTATTGCGTTACGGAGGAATGATGAAGCGCTGGCTGTTGAATCTGGTCAAGTGTGAAACCATTCTTATTGTTGCCGCAATTTTAGCGGTTATTTCTTGTTTTTTTGTACCTCTAGATCCGCAATATTTGAGTTATATTCATGTCAACACTATTTCGCAATTAGTGTGTCTTATGATGGTTGTGTGCGGATTCCAGCGCATTGGTGTGTTTCGATCTATTGGTGCGCGTTTGCTAAGGCATGTGCGCACTGAGCGCGGCTTGGTGCTCGTGCTTATGTCGTTAACATTCTTTTCAGCAATGTGGATCACGAACGACGTTGCTTTGGTTACTTTTGTGCCTTTTGCGCTATCTGTGCTCGTAATGGCGAATGCTGAAAAGCAGTCAATTCTTGTAATTACGCTTATGACCATTGGTGCCAATGTTGGAAGTATGCTCACTCCTATTGGCAATGCTCACAATCTGTATTTAAAGGCGTTGACTCATATGTCTACGCAAGATTTTTTGAAGATTATGGCTCCTTATACGATTACAGCAGCACTGTTGATGATCGTATTTGCATTCGTATTCTTTAAGTCGCGCACAGTTGACCAGTTTGCAGGTTTGCATGGTGACGATATTGAACAAAGCGTGTTGGCTCCTTCGCATGGTCATCCGCAGCCTGATGAAATTCGTGTTATGGGTTACGGCATGAATTTTACTCGCTGGCGTGTTGCTGTTTATAGTTTGCTGTTTGTCGTTTGCTTGTGTGGTGTTAGTGGATGGATTCCTGACTGGATTATGGTGCTTATTATGGTTGCAGCTTTTCTTGTTTGCGACCGCCACGTATTCCGTGTTTTAGATTGGGCTTTGCCACTCACGTTTATTATGTTCTTTGTTTTTATTGGCAATATGCGCCGAGTTTCTGGATTTAGCGATCTTGCGCAAATGTGGGTTGGTGCGCATCCGATGGAAGTTTCTATTGCTTCAAGCCAATTTATTAGTAATGTACCAACGACGATTCTGCTTTCTGGATTCTGTGATCAGTGGAAGCTTCTTATTATTGGCACGAATCTTGGTGGAATGGGTACTTTGATTGCTTCTATGGCTTCGCTTATTTCTTATAAGGGAATTACACACCAGTATTCGCATTACCGTGGGCGTTATTTGCTCACGTATACTATTGTCAATGTGTTCTTCCTTGCAGTGTTGATGTCACTTGCGTGGATTATTGAATAACAATTTTTATATAAACGTTTGATATTTATAATTTTATGGCGCGTTGATAACAGTTTTTTGGTATAATAACCATTTGTTTGCCTCTGTAGCTCAAAGGATAGAGCAACGGCCTTCTAATCCGTTGGTTGCGCGTTCGAGTCGCGTCGGGGGCACGATGAAATCTTGAAATAGCATAGTGTATTTCAAGATTTTTCAGAGTGCCGAGCTTGCTTATGGTTGAAAGCACTGTGTGCTTTCAACGCAAGCTTAGTCTGCCTTATCGGACATTTTGTGGAACATTTGCCGGGGATTTTCCGACATTTTTCTTTACAACGCTGTAAAGTTTCTGTCGCTTTTCGCAGATTTGGAAAACATTTTTCCTAGCGGCGAATGTGCAGAAAACAGATTCGATTACAGCAAAACGCTTGCATTACAAGGTCTAAGACAAGATTTTTTACACACCTTTGGTTTATAACCGAGCTTGGGCTATAACTCCAAAAGTGTGTAAAGCTGAGCTTCTAGATATTCTGTGTTATAAGGCACAGCCCAAACATTGTTGTAATACATATATAAATATATAAACTTTTGCGAAAAATAAAGTAGTGAGTATAATTCACGTTTTAGATATGTAACATTGAAGTTTTTATAGATTTTGTATTCTTCATAAAAATTAAAATATTTAGATTATTGTCAAAATTTTCTCAAAGGAGATTGTGATGGTGAATGATATCGTATTTGAAGATAGTAATAAAAAAGATAAAGAAGAATTGCTTGATTGTTTGATGAAAGAAAGAGGTTTATTTTTTACTGGATCAGGAATCAGCATTGAATCTGGGG
Source organism: Gardnerella sp. c10Ua_244 (assembly GCF_055818055.1). Taxonomy (NCBI): domain Bacteria; kingdom Bacillati; phylum Actinomycetota; class Actinomycetes; order Bifidobacteriales; family Bifidobacteriaceae; genus Gardnerella; species Gardnerella sp. c10Ua_244. The sequence continues at coordinate 339,517 of NZ_JARFVS010000002.1, read as the reverse complement.
TTGCAAAAGTTGATGATGTCTTACAACATACTTGTGATAAATTCTTGATGGAATTTGATAAATGTGGTTGGTGTGTCCCACAAAAAGAAATGTCTCGTAAAGATTATATTTGTGAAATAGTTCAACCAGAGCTATTTTATTCAGTACTACTGGAATGTACAGGGGATGACCGTGTTTTAGAGATGTGGAATTGTCTTAAAAAAGATCATTTCACGAAGGACTATGAACCGCAACCAAATATAATACATTATTTCATAGTAGCTTATTCATATTTTGCAAAGGTTCCAATTTTTACCATGAATTATGATAAAATGTTCGAATCATCTTGCGAAAAGCTTAGACTGCCCCATCTTGTTTATGTTGATTGTCCAACTGATGAATCACTTGAATCACAAGTAGTAATCTGTAAATTGCATGGAAATTTAAGAGAAAATTCAGGGAATGCAGTAACAAGAGATGATATTGCAACAACAATGCCAGGTATTTCCAAAAAAAGCGATTTTGCAGATTATGTAAAAAGTAATATTAAGACGCATGACGTGTGTATTTGGGGATATAGCGGAAGAGATGTGGATTATTTTCCGATTTTGCGAAATAGTCATTATGAGGACAGAAAATTTTTCTGGACGGTTGGAAATCCTAAAGAATCTGAAATTGATAAGCTAACAGAAGAAAATGCTTCATCATTGCATAATGTAGTCAAGATAACAGGATATCCATCCAATATGAAAGATGAGTTGATGAATGTGTTATCAACTTTTGATGGCGGCAGTGATATTGTTGATCATATTCGTGAACTAACTAAGGACAGCTCAGTTTCTACAGAAGAAAAAGAAAAATTTTTAAAAGAAATTGAGTCAAACATTGATGCGAAAAATATATCTTTTAATAAAGAAATATTCTGGATGTTGCTTTTGCAAAGAACTGGGCAAAATAAAGATTTGAAATGTATGATTGAAAAGTTGTCTGAAAAATACGATGATGATGATTGTAATTCATTAACTAGTAAAGAAAGAATTATATTGCTAAAAGCGAGGATTTCCCTTGCAAGAGAAAGTGCGGATTTTGATAAATATCGTCAACTTGCGAAAGAACTAAAGAAAACAGCAAAGAAATACGGATTGTCATCTATAGACAGGCGCCAATATTTAGCAGATTCAAAAATCGAATATGTGTCTTCGTTGCAAATGCGTGTTCCATCGAGCCTTTCTTTAAAAGTTCCGTTATTAAGAAGAAAATACGGTTTATTGCTTTTAGTTAGGATTCGTTTTGCACTTGTGAATAGCATGTTTATTCGTGATGAAGAATTGTATAAGAGTAACGAAGTCATTGCACAAGAATGTGAACTTAGGTCTTTGGCAATAGACTGTAAAATTCCATTTTTAAAGAAACGTGCAAAAAGAAAACTTAGAAGTTTATTGGCAAGAGCTAAGGCTATAGGTAATCACGCAACAATAATTGGAGCTTGTAAGTATCTCTGCAGATTATATCCATACAATAAAGATGAGTATGAGCACATGGTTAAAATCGTTGGAACTATAGGAAGTGATTTGAGTGCATTGTCTATCATTTATAGGGATGAAGATGTCAATAAATCTTTAGAAGAAGCTAAGAAAAATGATAATACTTTGAACATCGTGAAAGCTATTTTTAAAAAGAAGTCTCTTATAAATGATTGTACGGATTTGACAATTAGTGATGAAGAAAAAGAATTGCTATTTAATTCCATCAAAAAGATTACTCCAAAAAGTTTGAAGAAAACGCTTTTGCGCATAGGAAAACGAGAGGGTTTATTTTTAAAAAATAGCAAGTAAAAGTCATATACAAAATTTAAGTTGAATGCAACAGAATATAATAAGCTACAAAAGCATAGTTTCAATAAAATTGAGGATTATTTGTTTATTAATAAAATTAAAAAATGAATATGTGGAATAAAGGGTGATGTGAGAGTACTCATCTGCGCCAGTAACGAAAGAACGTAAAAATACGTTATTCGCGCAGAACGTAATCTGCAGGAGTAACGAAAGAACGGTATTGAGTGTTACTTGTGCAGTACGCTGACTGCGTCAGTAACGAAAAAAACGTCATTGAGCGTTACTAGCGCAGAAACCAACCTGTACGCGTCTTAAAGACGCGTACAGGTTACTTATCTTCTTCGCGGCAGCTTTCGCATAAGCCAAATACTTCTAGCGTATGATCCACCACAGTGTACCCGTGAGATTCAGCTACTTTATGAATCCATCCTTCGTCGTCAGGTGGCTCAATGTCGACGGTTTTTCCGCAACGTTCGCACACTAAATGATGGTGATGAGTATTTTCATCGCAAATACGGAATAATTGCTGTCCATTAAAGCGCACGGTATCTACTTCGCCGCTTTGAGTTAAAGAATTAAGTTGACGATACACTGTTGCTAAGCCAATAATCTCCCCGTCTTTGGCGAGTATTCGGTGCAAATCTTGTGCAGAAACAAAATTACGAGACTCGCGTAAGTAGGAGAGTACTATTTCTTTTTGTTTTGTATGTCTACGCATAGGCTCACTAGACATCTCGCATCCTTTCGTCGTTTTTAGTCTAGCTCGTCGTCCCAGCAGCCTGTTGCATCTAATGCGGCAGCAGCGTCAACAGGATTATCGCATAGCACAGTAATATGACCCATTTTGCGATTCTTACGAACTTCAGCTTTTCCATAATCATGTATATGCCATTCTGGATGTTCCAAAATCAGCGAACGTGTAGGAGCCACATGTTGCCCAAGAACATTTACCATAACAGCAGGGGAAAGTAGCTTAGGCTTCTTTAAAGGCCAACCAACAATACCGCGAATATGTGCTTCAAATTGATCCATATCGCAAGCTTCAATCGTATAATGCCCGGAATTGTGAGGGCGAGGAGCAAGTTCGTTTACTACTACGCGATTATCTTTAGTGATGAAAAGCTCGATTCCTAATGTTCCTGCTAGTTCGAATCCTTTAGCTAAGCGCAAAGCTAATTCGTGAGCTGTTTTTTCAACTTCAGGATCAACTACTGCAGGAGCTAAAGTCATGTGCAAAATACTATTGTGATGCACGTTTTTTACTAGAGGATAAGTTACGAAATCCTTACCATTTCCAGAAACCAGGATTGATGCTTCAAAAGCAAAATCGACGAAACCCTCGAGAATTGAAGGAGGGAATTTTCCTCCGCGATCCGAGCGATGGTGAATGTTAGCAACGTCTTCTTCTGTGCGCAAAACATCTTGACCATGACCGTCGTAGCCGCCGCGACGAGTTTTAAGAATTGCTGGCAAGCCTATTTCGTCAATAGCAGCATCTAAGTCGTCCAAATTATTTACTTCACGCCACGGAGCTGTTTCGATTTTATGACTATTAATGAACGTTTTTTCACTGACGCGATCTTGAGTTACGCGTAACAGGTCAGTTCCTTGTGGGATTGCGGTTAAATGACGAACTTTATCAAGTGCGTCTGCGTTAACATTTTCAAATTCGTAGGTTAATACATCGCAACGTTCAGCAAGCTCACGCAAGCCTTCAGGATCGTCGTAATTAGCTTCAACTTGCAAATCTGCTACTTGGAACACAGGGCAGTCAAGCGTAGGGTCAAGAACACCAATACGAAAACCCATATGGCGAGCTGCAATAGCCATCATGCGCCCTAACTGGCCGCCGCCAATAATTCCAATAGTGGATCCTGGCATTAAACGTTCAACAGCGCCATTAGTTACTTCAGATAAGGTTGGCATTTGATTCCTCGACTTTTTCTTTTAGTTCATTGCGATATTCTGCTAGTTCTTTAGCAAGACGATTATCAGTTGTACTTAAAATGCTTACAGCAAGCAATCCAGCATTTGTCGCACCAGAGTTTCCAACTGCAGTAGTTGCAACAGGAATACCTCCTGGCATTTGTACTATTGAAAGCAATGAATCCCAGCCTGATAGCGCATGCGAGCGTACTGGCACTCCAATAACAGGAAGCGTGGTTTGTGCCGCAATCATGCCAGGCAAGTGGGCGGCTCCGCCGGCTCCAGCAATAATAATGTGGAAACCGTTTGAGCGAGCATTATGCGCAAAATCTGCCATTAATTCCGGTGTACGATGTGCGGAAATAACTCGTTTCATATACGGAACTTGGAACTTATCTAGAATTTCACAAGCATGACGCATGGTTTCCCAATCACTTGAGGATCCCATTACGACAGCGACGGTTGGCTTTACTTCTGACACGATGAACCTCCCTGACGTGCACTTGTTACTTTACGCAACACTAGGGAGAACTCGCCGAAGTTTATCTAAAACTTAACAAATTATTTGTTCGCTTCATTGCTTTTTGGTCGCAACGATTTTACCATTTCTAGTATTTGTTTAGGATTAGCTTCCGGTAAATAGGCGTGAGTTACAGCTAGTGAAATCTGAGCTAATTTTGCAGAATCCATATAGCAAACATATACGGAACTTGCGGATGGCTGGAATTTTTTCTTGAAGAAATATAGCGATTTGAACCCATAAGCTGGTTCCAAAATGTCAGACATCATTTCTAGCGCATGATTAATAACGTTAGAAGATTTTTGACCATTTTCGTTCAATATGTCTTCGTTTATGCCAGCTAGAGGTGCTGCAGAAAGGCTCATAAATTCTACAGAACAGTCTGGGTTTTCTAATCCTTCATCTCTTAAACGTTCTGCCATTCTAGCAATTAATAATTCCATAATCCCATTAGGACTATCTGTGCGGTGACGCATAAAATCAAGTGTCCAACCAATAATTCGATTATTTCTATACGTTGGCATCCAGCTTGTTACTCCAAGTACTCTGCCGTCTTCATTAATAGCGTATAAAATTTTGACGCGGCTATCTTGAAGTTCGTCAAGTCCTCCGAGAGTAAATTTCATTTCTGGAAGAGCTTTTAACTCTGCCCATTCTTCTGAAATTTCTACAATTTGTTGCCGTACGTCCCAAGAGGCTTCGTTATAAGTTGTAAGTACGTCGGCAATTCCATCTCGTTTTGCTTTGTTTATAGCTGTACGAATATCTTGCCATTTTTTCCCTCGCGTCTGCCAAGTATTAGGGTCTACTAGCATGTCTGTTCCGACTTTAATAGAAGTAAATCCAAGTTTTTCTAGTTCTTGACGCGTTTTATCGTGCACAGCATAGAATGCTGGAGACCACGAATTTTGTTCGCAGAATTTAATAAATCCTCGAATATCTTGTGAATACTCTTTTTCATCTCCAAAAGGCTCTGTAAGAGTGAGCGCAATACCGTAATTTAGTCTATAGGCAATTGCAGATTGCCCGCTTTGAGAGAACCAATAATGGTTATTCGCCCAAGTCGTCATAAAGCTCATTGTGTTTCCACCAAGTTCTACTAATGAGCTTGCTTTTTTTCTATCGTTTTCGCTTGTAGAGATGCTGCTGCGGAACCACGTAAAGCAGACAATAAACAATATTGTCCAGAATATCACGCCCACGCTTTGTGCTAGTAAAGAAGATAGGGGTGTTTCAGTGCGAAGCATTGCGTTAGATCTGTTTCCAAATCCCATAGGCATCCAGCGCCCTGGTAAATCTCGCAATAAGTGGTAAATATCAGCAGATGGAGTAAATTCTTCAGGTATCATAAGACCAAAAGCAACATATCCAGCACCAGTTATATACAATGCTATAAAAATTGCTATTAGTCCCAAACGTGCCTGTAGTTTGCTCGTATGAACAGAAAAATGCTTTAAATTAATTATCAACAAAATAGTAAGCAATAATGGTGGGAGAGCGGTAAGCATAAAAGCAACAGCAACAGCATTATGTTGATGTTCCAAAATATTTTGTTTTGTGGCAATTAAAGGCAAAACAGTGAAATACATTCCTGCATATAGCACAGTCAGTGCGTTTATAAATATAGAAGTTAATGCAGCTAGTCTACGCCCTCGTAACATTCCCCACGCAATAATCATCAGTGTGATGCTTGGTAATAGAATGCGAATCCATAATTCGCCAATTGCAGCGTGATGTAGACCTGAATGAAGAAAACAATTATTTGTGCTGTAATTTGTCATGCATCGCGTAAGCCATGTCTTAGAGCCTAGTTGCGGTGACATAAACAAACCAAGAGTAGTAAGAATTCCTGCGTGAGAGCGTGAAGATAATGCCAACACTGGACCTAATGCAATAATGCTCTGAGCTACTGCAAAAAGCCTACGAATTTCGTAATCTGTACCTTCCCACCAGTTTACACTTCGTCTAACGCCTTTTGTTTTGCTCATAATATTGCCGATGATGTGTCCTGTAAGGGCTGCAATAATAGTGCAATAATCGCCTGGATTTCCACTATAAAGAAGCATTGCTGAAGTAGTAGCGTATCCAATTACTAAAGTTCTTCTGCGCCACAAAATAGATTCGTAAGATGCAGAAGCCATAAAAGCGCCAATAAACAGTGTGAATGGAGATAGTCGAATAGGAATCTTGGTAATCCAATGCATGTTTCGAATAATGATTGAAAGATTACCTATGATTGTTAATCCTACAATTATGCCAACAAGTGTGCTAAATATTGCAATATAAATAATATTAAGTCTACTTATACGAGTTTCTGCAACGCCAATAAGTACGGCAACAAGTAAACAATTAACCATAAGAGATGGCATATTATTTACGAAAATAAGCGAATGGCACACTTTTATCAGCAGCTCTGTGACGTTTCCGTGCCCGAAGAATAGGCTTGGACCTTTTGAACGATGATGTCGCATAAACAATTGTGCAAGAGTAGCGCTTGTGCCATAAGTATAAAAATGCATAAGTGCTAATACGAGCCAGTGTATGCAATTTATAACAATAAAAATGCATGTAAGCGTTAATGCAAAAACTTTATGTTGCATCCAGGTTATGAAATCGTGCATCAATATTTTTGTATGCCGAATTGCTGAATGTTTAGAATCAGAATCATTTTTCTTACAACGTTTATGAAAGAAAGACAGCATCATATTAGTCTCGATTCACTTGCTGGTTGATAAGAATTTGTACATTTTGGTAGGTATTAAGTTTTGGTGCAGTGCTTGAAATACCTGTTTTTTTGCAGAATTGATCAATTGCTATTTTTAATCCAGCTTTTACTGTGTGCCAATCATGACCATTGCCTTGAGAAAGCATGGTTATAACATTCATTCCAGCGCGATGTGCGCTTAGTGCGATGGTTGCCTGATTCGCTTGAGATTTAGTATCCCATGAGCCCGCAATAGCGTAATAATTTTGTTTCAAAGGAGCATTTTTACGCATTATCACGCTAGGTATATGTCGCTCATATTCTGATGTGTTTCCATTGAAATAATGATTAATTGTTTCTTGGCGATTTTTATATGTTGGTTCTAGTTCCCCTCCGGCAGAAAAAATGTTTCCAAATATATCAGGGTGAGATGGAACTAGTTGCGTTGAGCAAGTGCCTCCTTGTGAGAAGCCGCCCATAAGCCACATTTTAGGATCTTTGCTTACTGGCAAATGTTTGCGTATCCATTTAGGAACATCATTAATTAAATATGTTTCTGCTTTGCCGAACACATGTGTATCCGCACACAGAGAATTATGCGAAGATTTACCATTTTGGTCAGGGGCTACAACAATAGGTGCAAGACCGTAGTGATTTTTCGCGTAATTGTCTAAAGTATTTGCAATATCGCTTGCTGCAAAAAAGTGATTAGGGCTACCAGGTTGTCCTGCAAACATGACCATAACTGGCAGTTTTGGTGGTTTTTTAACAAGTGCAGCAGGTGGCAAGTATACGTTTGCTATTCTGGCATTGAAATGTGAAGCAGTGTTAGGGATATAAACTGAACGAACAATACCTTTTTTAGGCAGTTTTGGCAGTTTTTGTTGTGCTGCTAACTCTCTCCATTGTTTAATACTAGAGGATGCGGATTTTTGCTTATTAACTTCTAGTTTTGGAAAACCGCCCATTCCAAATATTGAACCTATTGTCGTGTATTCCCCATAAATCATGTCTACATGAAGAGCTGTGCTTGCTAACGTCAAGATAATAGCTATTACTGCAACTAGTTTTCTCCATTTGTGTAAGAAAACAAATGCTGTTGCTGCAAAACCTATAAGCCCGAAGCCGCATGCAATAGAAAAAATAACGAGCCATCCAAGACTTACTTCGAATACAAGAAACACGTCAGAAATAAGCCAAGCAATTATTCCACCGACAAAAAATGTTATGACACCTATTGCAAGTTGTATTAGTAAGTGGAACATTTTCTTGCCGCGTTTTGTTTTCATAAAAAGCAACAAGACTAAAGAAATACCATTTACGCTAAAAAGGCTTACTGGTAGCCATCCTTGCAAAAGACTCACTTTTGCCAATTGCAGCATGTTTGACTCCTATACTTTCTAGTCTAATTTGCGTACCAGTTACTAATCTAAGCGACATATACGCACAGTAATTGCCCAACCTAGTAATGTAATGCTAGTATCTGAAATTTTCCTCAATATTTGTTTTATTTTTTATTATTTATTCTATTTAAATAATAAATATCGAAACATATATTGTAATCAGTCCTAAGTATTAAAATTGCTATTTTTTCTTGTTTCAATGCATTGTTAAAAATTTATGACGATAGCAATAAGTAAACTTGCACATTATTAGTAATAATTAGTACGTGTGTGATTTATTGAGGATAGTATGAAGTCATTTTTGCGCTTGAAAGTTCCGTATTGGCTGTATGCATTTCTTTTCTTTGTTATTGACGGCATGTCGGTAATTATTGTGCAAATGGGTGTGCAGCGCGCTGGAAGAGTTGAGATGACTTCTGCAATGTCTGGTGGACGTTGGGGATTAATAACTAAAACCTGGAAAGAACTTAATTTCGTTATTGTTCTTAGTGCGCTCGTTGTTGCGATGATATACGGTTTAATTCTTTTGATTAGTAACCGATTTTGGATATCAAGTGCAATAATTCTAAGTGTTTCATTGCTTATTGCTGTTATTGAATATATGAAAGTAAATGTTCGTTATGAAACTATTCTTCCTGCGGACTTAAACTTTTTAAAAAGTAACACTGGTAATGTCGCTTCATTTTTGCCAGATAATGCTCCTATGGTCATTGGTGTTGCTTTAGGCGTTTTTATTTTGCTTTTAGTTACAACTGTTTGCTTACACATATTTGATACAAATCATGGAAAGATTGTGCGATTTAAAGATTGGCGTTATTCTGCTGGTATTCGTGTTGCAATTGCGTTGATTTTAATAGGGAATTTAAGCTGGTATATTGGCGGCGTTGGCACAGTTGACTCTTCGGCTAATGTTTTTTCTAAAATGCTTGGTGACAGTCCTGCTATGTGGGATTCTGTTTATGACGCTCAACGCAATGGTGCTATTGTGGCATTTTTGCGTAATGTAAATCCTAAAATTATGGATAAACCGGCTGATTACAGTGAAGAAACTATGAAGGCTGTATACAAGCGTTATAACGATGAAGCTAAACGTATAAATCGTTCTCGTACAACAAATATGAACGATAATACTTTTATTCTTATCTTGTCTGAATCGTTCTCTGATCCTACTCGTGTTCCTGGTTTGAAGTTGAACAAGAATCCAATACCATTTATTAGCAATTTAAAGAAGCATACGGATAGTGGTTTGATGCTTTCTTCTGGTTATGGTGGCGGTACTGCAAATCTAGAGTACATGTCTTTAACTGGTTTGAGCATGGCTAATTTTGATCCTTCAATGACTAGCCCGTATCAGCAGTTGGTTCCTAATGCTCAATGGTCTCCAACTATTAATCAATATTGGGATGATTCTCGTAATTCTATTAAATCTATAGCTTTCCACCCGTATGAGCCGAGCATGTATTTGCGCGCTACTAATTACAAAAAGTTTGGATTTAGTAAGTTTTACGCATTGCAAGGACCTGATGTTATTGCTCACCGTGATGTTATAGATAAATCACCGTATGTTTCTGACGCATCAGCATATAAGAGTGCGTTAGAAAAGATTAAAGAGCATAAGCAACCTAGGTTCGTACAAATTGTTACTATGCAAAACCATATGCCTTATAGGGATTGGTATGCGAATAATGAATTCGAAGCGTCTCCTAAAGATGGTGCCGCTGATCTTGGTGATGATGAAAAAACTTCTATTGAAACGTATGCTAAGGGTGTGCAACACACTGATGAGGCAACACAAGCGTTTTTGAAGAGTTTAGATAAACTAAATAAGCCTATTACTGTTATGTTTTATGGTGACCATTTGCCAGGAATTTACGGCACTGCAAGTTCAGATGAAAAGAATTCATTGTCTTTGCATTTGACTGATTATTTTATTTGGTCAAATAAGGTTGCTTTGGAGCGTAAAGAGCGTAGTGAGAAAAAATCTTCAAACAAAAATGTAGAGCATTCTAATACAAATAAAGATGTAGATCATACTAATAAGTATTCTTCGCCTAACTTCTTTATTTCTCAGGCTGCTTTACATATGAACGCTAAAGTTTCTCCGTATCTTGCTTTCTTAACTTGTTTACATGAGCATGTGAGCGCTATGGAGCCTCCTGTTGTAAATACTATTCAAGGCTGGGATAGAATTCCTGAGGGACAATCAATTTATTTGGATAACGATGGTAATCCTATGATTTTGTCTAAGATGGATAAGAAGTCACGTCAACTTCTTCATGACTATCGCTTAATACAATACGATATTACTGCTGGAAAGCATTATTTGCGTAATACTGATTTTCTGAAATTACCGCGCTAAAAGCTAGTTTGGTTATTACAATGCCCCTCGTTTGTATTTGATACATAGTATGTTTCAAATAGCGAGGGGCTTATTGATTTGCAATTTGTTAATGAAAACTATATCAATTAACAAACTATTTTAAAGCTTTAGATGCGATATCATGCCTAAAGAACATGTGTGGAAGATTAACCTTATCTAATATGCTGTAGACGTTGTTTTGAGCGTCTTTTACGTCATCTCCATGCACTTGCACAAGAGCTACTCTACCTGAAGAAGTAAGAAGTTCGCCGCTTTCTTCATCGCTTTTTACTCCTGCATAATACACGTGCTGACCTTGATTTTCGTCAACAGGAATTTGAGGAAGAGGAGTTCCAGTAACTAAAGTGCCAGGGTAGCCTTCGCTAGCAATGATCACGCCGAGCGTAACACCGCTATTTTTCCAAGTAAAAGTTGGGCTTTTATGTCGCAAAATATTCCATATAGCTGCACCAAAATCTGAAGTAAGGCGAGGAAGCACAACTTCTGTTTCTGGGTCTCCAAAACGAGCATTAAACTCAATAACTTTAGGACCTGTTGCTGTATCAATTAAGCCAGCATAAAGCACGCCAGTAAAAGGCGTACCCTCTTTAGCTAGTCCTTCAACAGTTGGGCGCACAATTTCGTCGATAGCACGCTGAACTGTTTCGTCGCTAATTTGCGGTACAGGGCTATAAGCTCCCATGCCTCCAGTATTCGGCCCTTTGTCTCCGTCATAAGCACGCTTGTGATCTTGAGAAATAGGCATAACCCAAAAATCAGTTCCGCTTACAAAACTCATAAGTGAAAACTCTTGACCTTGCAAAAATTCTTCAATAACAACTTTTGCTCCGGCTTGACCAAAACGATGATCTACGAAAATATCCTCCAAAGCATCAACTGCTGTTTGCTCATCCATAGCAACAGTAACGCCTTTTCCAGCAGCCAAACCGTCCGCTTTAATAACAATTGGAGCACCATGCTCAAGAACGTATGCGCGTGCCGGTTCCAAAGCGTCAAATGTTTTGTAGGAGGCGGTTGGAACGTTGTGACGAGCCATAAGCTTTTTTGCGAAATCTTTAGAGCCTTCAATTTGAGCTGCGGCTTTGTTTGGACCAAAAGCGGCAATTCCATGCGCTTCAAAATCGTCAACAATGCCATTCATAAGGGGAACTTCAGGACCAATGAACGCAAAATCGTAGTTATTGTCTTTAACGAACTTAATAAGAGCGTCATGATCTGATTGACTTATGTTTACAGTTTGAATTCCATCTGCTGCAATACCAGGATTTCCAGGAGCAACAGTTACTTCTTCAACGCTTTCTTCTTTAAGTAACGCGTGTGCAATAGCGTGTTCGCGAGCGCCAGAACCAACTACTAAAACTTTCATTTTTAATCCTTTATTGCTTTAAGATTTTGCTGTCTACTGTTTTGCAGCTTTATATTTTTCGGTTTTGCGGTTTTGTAGTTTACAACAACTCAACTGCAACGTTTTCTCGCTTAGCCATTTTGCCAATAATATAAGCGGTTTCGTCATGCTCGTTTAGTACTCGCATTGCCTCGTTTGCTCGGCTTTCATCAACTGCCAAAACCATGCCAATGCCCATATTAAAAACGTTGAACATTTCAGCGTGAGCAACTTTGCCTGCTTGTTCAATAACGCCAAAAATAGGTGGAACGCTCCAGCTAGTGGTATCAATTTTTGCAGCCAAATCATCTGCGTACATGCGCGGAACATTTTCAATAAATCCGCCGCCTGTAATATGAGCAACTCCCTTAATAAGATGTTCAGCAAAAAGTGGCTTTAAAGCTTTTACGTAGATTCGAGTAGGTTCAAGAAGAACTTCGCCAAGTGTTTTGCCATTAAGCTCATCTAGCTTGGTGTCAACGCTAAAACCTGCTTCTTCAAACAAAGCTTTGCGAACAAGAGAGAATCCGTTTGAATGAACTCCTGAAGAAGGAAGTCCGATAAGCACGTCGCCGGCAGTAATAGTGGATCCATCAACAATATTCGAACGTTCTGCAACGCCTACTGCAAAACCTGCAAGATCGTACTCGTCTTCGTCATACATTCCAGGCATTTCAGCAGTTTCGCCGCCAATTAAACCTGCTTCTGATTGCACGCAACCGTCTGCAACGCCTGAAACTACTTGCTCAAGTATTTCAGGATTGTTTTTTCCGCATGCAATATAATCGAGGAAGAAAAGCGGCTCGGCACCTTGAGCTGCAATATCGTTTACGCACATTGCAACGCAATCAATGCCAATAGTGTTATGCTTATTCATCATTTTTGCAATCACAAGCTTGGTTCCAACGCCATCCGTGCCAGAAATCAGCACTGGCTCTTTGTAACCAAGAGACGCCAAATCAAATAAGCCGCCAAATCCGCCAATGCCGCCTACAACGCCTGGGCGCTTTGTGCGATTTACATGAGATTTAATACGACGTACTACTTCGTATCCTGCTTCTACGCTTACGCCAGCTTCTTCATATGCGTGTGGCATATTGGTTCCTTTCGTAACAATGTTATAAGTATTTTCTTAAGTTTTATTTATAAATTGCAATGAACAATTTAATTAATAAATAATCAAGTTATTAAGTTATATAAGATTTTCGTGTGAATATTTACTGTGCTTCCTTACTTCTTGCAAATGTTCGCGTTCTTCAGGAGTAAGGGAAGCCAAGAATTCTTCGCCATAATCGTCTAGTGCAGTAGGGTAGTCGCCATTAAAGTAAGCAACGCACAAACCGCCATAAGGAGCAGGCTTTTTTAATCCAATCGACTCGACTAATCCATCTAAAGACAAAAATGCTAAGGAATCAGCATCGATATACTCGCGAATTTCTTCAACTGAATGCTTTGCTGCAATAAGTTCCTTCGTAGTTTGAATATCGATACCGTAGAAGCAAGGATATTTAAGCGGAGGGGAAGAAATACGCATATGCACTTCTTTAGCGCCAGCTTCTCGAAGCAATTGCACAATGCGCTTAGAAGTAGTTCCGCGAACAATCGAATCGTCAATAACGATAACGCGTTTTCCTGCAACTACACCACGAACAGCAGAAAGTTTCATACGAACGCCTTGCTCGCGTAATTCTTGCGTCGGTTGAATAAAAGTGCGTGCAACATACTGGTTTTTAATCAATCCCATTTCGTTTGGAATTCCGCTTGTTTCAGCGTATCCTGCAGCAGCAGAAAGTGAAGAATTAGGAACTCCAATAACCATATCTGCTTCAACAGGAGATTCTTTAGCCAAACGTGCACCCATGCGCTTTCGTACAGAATGAACATTAATACCGTAAATATTAGAATCTGGGCGAGCGAAATAAATAAATTCCATTGAGCATACTGCATGCTGCACGTGCTTTGTATATTGCTCAATAGTGTAGCCATCGTCATTAATAACAATGATTTCGCCAGGCTCAATATCGCGAATAAACTCTGCTCGCACAATATCAAGCGCACAAGTTTCAGAAGCAAGCACGTACGCGCCGTTCTTCATACGACCAAGCGAAAGAGGGCGGAAACCATTTGGATCAGTTGCTCCGATTAGTGCATCTTGAGTAAGCAATAAGTAAGCAAAACCGCCATGAACAGTTTGTAAAGCTTCTTTTAGGCGATCCATAAAAGTTGCTTTACTGGAGTGGCGAATTAAATGCATCAATATTTCAGTATCAGAATTTGAGTGGAATATTGAGCCTTTATCTTCCAAGGAATTACGTAGGCTAGTGCAATTTGTCAAATTTCCGTTATGAGCAAGAGCTACGTCTCCATCGTGGAAACGGAATAGGAAAGGCTGAATGTTATCAACGCTTCCAGAACCTGCAGTAGCATATCGCACGTGACCGATAGCCCTGTTTCCAGTAAGACGATCCATAACTTGTTCATTGCTAAATACTTGAGTTAGTAATCCCAATCCGCGATACCCATGCAGTTTGCCATTGTCGTTAGATACAATGCCGGCACCTTCTTGTCCTCGATGCTGTAGCGCATGAAGTCCAAAATATGTCAGCCTAGCTGCATCTTGATGACCCCACACACCAAATACGCCGCATTCTTCGTGAATATCTTCAAGTTCTGCAGACATTCATACCCCCCTAATAATCGATGATTGTAATCGTCGAATTTTGTAGTTATTTTGATACAAGTCTTGCAACTGTAAACTAAAGCTCATGCAGTGAAATATTCAACGCCAGCTTCAAACAATGGTTGCTCGTGGAAATCAGGAATATTGACATACAAGTCACGACCTGCGCGCTCGCAATGTCCCATTTTTCCAAAAACTCGACCATCTGGGCTGGTAATTCCTTCAACGGACATAATCGATCCGTTTGGATTCACATTCAAACTCATGCTTGGAACGCCATTGCTATCAACGTATTGCGTAGCTACTTGGCCGTTGTTAATAAGCTTTTCCATAACTTCGTTAGTAGCAATAAAACGACCTTCTCCATGAGAAATTGCAACAGTATGCATGTCTCCAACTTGCGTATTTGCTAACCATGGTGAAAGATTTGAAGCAATTCTAGTGCGAACAATCCTACTTTGGTGTCTGCCAATAGTGTTGTAGGTAAGAGTTGGGCATTCGGAATTTATTGGGATAATGTCACCAAAAGGCACAAGACCAAGCTTAATAAGCGCTTGGAAGCCGTTGCAAATTCCAAGCATTAAACCGTCACGATTATTAAGCAAGTCACGAACTGCGTCTGTTACTGCTGGATTCCTAAAGAATGCTGTAATGAATTTTGCAGAACCGTCCGGCTCGTCCCCTCCAGAGAAGCCTCCTGGAATCATTACAATTTGACTCTTTTTAATCTCTTCAACCAATTTCTCAGCTGATTGTGCAATATCTTTTGCGCTTAAATTATTAATAATAAGCGTATGAGCGTCTGCTCCAGCTTTTTCAAAAGCAGCTTGAGTATCGTATTCGCAATTATTTCCAGGGAAAACTGGGATAATAACGCGAGGATGCGAAAGCGGCTTTAGTTTTCCTGTGTGCATGCGGTCTGTAGTAGGAACATTAGTTTCGTTATTAATAGTTTCTACAATCTCGCCAGGCTTTTTATATGGGAAGATTGAGGAAAGTTCGCTTTCCCAAACCTTTTGCAAATCACTTAAATCAATTTCTTCGCCATTTGATGAAGTAATTACGTAATTTTCAGTTGTTTCGCCAACAAGCTCAACGTCAACCAAGCTTGTGTTAGCTAAAGACGGAACTTCAGCGTCTTCTTTAAGCTCAACATAGAAGCTTCCATATGCTGGCTTAAATAAATCATCGTCGCTTAAATTGTTGAATAATTTAAGACCAATATGATTTCCAAGCGTCATTTTGAATAAGCTTTCTGCACTAGCACCGTAGCTAGGAGTAGATATAGCAAGAGCTTGCTTGTTTTTCGTAATATTTTCTACAATTTCTAGTGCTTTCAGGAAGCTTTCTTTTTCTGGAGTAATTCCGTCGGATTTATACTTCGGAGCAATACGTATAACTTTATGATTTACACCCTTAAATTCAGGTGAAACAGTTAAACGTGCGTCTCCGGTAGAAACAGCAAACGAAATCAAAGTTGGTGGCACATCCAGATTCTCAAAACTGCCGCTCATAGAATCTTTGCCGCCAATAGCGCCAACGCCAAAATCAAGCTGTGCACTTAAAGCACCAAGAACTGCTGCAGCTGGCTTTCCCCAACGCTCTGGAATATCGTGAGGC
This sequence comes from Gardnerella sp. c10Ua_244, assembly GCF_055818055.1. NCBI lineage: Bacteria > Bacillati > Actinomycetota > Actinomycetes > Bifidobacteriales > Bifidobacteriaceae > Gardnerella > Gardnerella sp. c10Ua_244. The sequence continues at coordinate 323,086 of NZ_JARFVS010000002.1, read as the reverse complement.
TTGCCAAAATATTCTTGCAAACTCAAGTAAGCGCGTTCGCGCGTGAAACCGCTAGCTGCTAGCTTTGCCAATGATTCAACAACCGCAACATAAGCTCCAGTAAACTGATTCTTTTCCATCAAATACGGATTAAATCCCCAAGCCATTGCGGAAGCTGTGTTTGTTTCGCCAAATACTGGGAATTTAGCAACCATAGCTTGAGCAGGAGTAAGCTGACGGCGACCGCCAAAAGGCATAAGCACAGTAGCAGCGCCAATAGTAGAATCAAATCGTTCAGATAAGCCTTTATTTGAAGCAATATTAATATCCGAAACTAAGTTATGCATGCGCTTTTCTAACGGCAAATCTGACTGATTCTGCCATGGAGTTTCGTAAGATTCTCCACTTTCAATATGCAATATCTGCTGTTTTGGAGCGCCATTAGAAGCTAAGAATGCTCTGCTTAAGTCAACAATGGTTTTTCCACGCCAAGTCATTCGCATTCGCGCTTCTTCAGTAACAGTCGCTATTATTTCTGCTTCAAGATTTTCTTCACGAGCATACTTCAAAAATTCTTCAGCATCACTTGACGCAACGTCGACAGCCATGCGCTCTTGAGATTCAGAAATAGCAAGCTCAGTGCCATCGAGACCTTCATACTTTTTAGAAACTTTGTCGAGATTAATAGTTAAGCCGTCGGCAATTTCGCCAGTTGCGACAGAAACGCCGCCAGCGCCAAAATCGTTGCAACGCTTAATAAGTTGGCAAGCATCCTTGCGTCGGAAAAGTCGTTGGAGTTTTCGCTCAATAGGAGCATTACCTTTTTGAACTTCAGCTCCGCACTCTTCAATACTTTCAACATCTTGAGCTTTAGAAGCGCCGGTAGCGCCTCCAATACCATCTCTACCAGTGCGTCCGCCAAGAAGAATAATCACATCGCCAGGAGCTGGAGTTTCTCTGCGCACATGGTCGGCTGGGGTAGCGGCAACAACCGCACCAACCTCCATACGTTTTGCAACATAACCCGGATGATAAAGTTCATGCACTTCGCCAGTAGCTAAACCAATTTGATTTCCGTAAGAAGAGTATCCTGCGGCGGCAGAAGTTACGATTTTTCGCTGTGGAAGCTTACCGTTTAAAGTCTCGCTAATAGGCGTGCGTGGATCTGCAGCACCAGTTACGCGCATTGCTTGATACACGTAAGAGCGTCCAGAAAGAGGATCGCGGATGCAGCCACCAATGCACGTTGCAGCTCCACCGAAAGGCTCAATCTCTGTAGGATGATTATGTGTTTCGTTTTTAAACAGGAATAGCCAATCTTCGTCGTGACCGTTTACGTCCACTTTAACTTTTACTGTGCAAGCGTTGATTTCTTCTGACTCGTCCAAATTTTTAAGCTCGCCAGTATGCTTTAAGTATTTTGCGCCAATAGTTGCCATATCCATAAGGCAAATAGGCTTATTTTCGCGATTTAGTTCTTTTCGCAAATCAAGATAACGGCTAAATGCTTCTTGAACAGTGTTATCGTCAATGGAAATATCTGTAAGCTCGGTGCCAAAAGTCGTGTGACGGCAGTGGTCGGACCAGTACGTATCAATAACGCGAATTTCTGTAATAGTAGGATTTCTATGTTCTTCACAGAAATACTTCTGGCAGAACTTTGCGTCAGCCAAATCCATTGCCAAACCGCGAGTATTAATAAAGTCTTGTAATCCAGCTTCGTCTAAATCGTTAAATGAGCTAATTACTTCTACATCAGATGGTACAACTGCTTCTCGCTGTAAACTTTTTACCTCATCAAGTGAAGCTTCTCGCGCTTCAACAGGATTAATAACGTAGTGTTTAATATCGTTTAGTGCTTTTTCGTCAAGATTACCTTTTAAAGCGATTACTCTAGCAGTGCGCACTGTTGGGCGTTCGCCTTGACTAATAAGTTGAATGCATTCGCTAGCAGATTGCGCACGCTGATCGAATTGACCAGGCAAAAATTCTACAGCAAATACGTGCTCGTCGGTTTCAATAGGCAAGTAATCGTAAGTATTATCAACTGGAGGTTCGCTTAATACTGTTTGCACAGCATTGTCGAACAAATCTTTGCTGATACCTTCAACGTCATAACGGTTAATAATTCTTGCGGAAGTAATCGCGCTTATGCCAAGAATCTCCCTAAGCTCATGTAAAAGCTGTTGCGCTTGAACGTCAAAACCAGTGCGTTTTTCCACATATACGCGAAATACCACGAGAAACCTACCTTGTTGAATGTGCGGTATGAATGCAGTGTTTACTGTTGTATTGGTTTTAAATTATAAATATTAAATTATTCAAAATCACATTAAGAATGCATGTGGCTCGCACCCTTAAAGGTACGAGCCACAACAATCATTATCATTCTACGCAATCGTCAGGTTTGCGCACAGAAACATCCAAACCTTCGCTTTGAGCTAAAGATGCAAGCCTATCGTGAATTTCTTCATAAGCAGGAATGATGTCACCTAAATCGCGCCTGAACAAGTCCTTGTCCAAATGACTTACTCCGTTCGTACCAGCATTGCGCTTATCCCAAAGTCTGCAAGTATCAGGAGTTATTTCGTCAGCGAGAAGAATATTACCTTGCGCGTCTACGCCCTCTTCAATCTTGAAGTCAACAAGCTGAACATCAATCTTGGAGAAAATATCCAACAAAGCATTGTTAACAGCATGAGCTTGACGAGTGACTTCCGCCATTTCTTCATCTGTTGCTAATCCAAGAGCGACAACGCCTTCAGGATTAATAAATGGATCACCAAGCTCATCGGACTTTACGCAGAACTCCAACAATGGCTTCTTTAAAGGTGTTCCTTCTTTAACGTTATAACGTTTTGCAAAAGAACCTGCAGCAGTATTTCGCATAATAATTTCCAGTGGGAACATGCGCATACGCTTTACAAGTTGTTCAGTATCGGAAATTCGTCCGAGGAAGTGGCTTTTTACGCCGCGCGCCTCAAGTAAATGGAATAGTAACGAAGTAATCCGGTTATTTAAACTGCCTTTACCCGCAATCTGAGCTTTCTTCAGACCGTTACCAGCTGTTGCCTGGTTCATGTATTCAACCCATAGCACATTGGTGTCATCGGTAGCATACAGTTTTTTGGCTTTGCCTTCGTACAACTTCTCAAGTTTTTCCATGATATGCCCTCTCTTATGTGCATTCACAGTTGTAGGCGCAAACCAACAATATTTGTAGGTTTACCTGACCTTTGCCAGCACGATTAGCGTAACAATTGTTACCTACAAAATTTCCCTTCGTGCATACCGTAAATTATTATCTTTTTTAACTCTTATGCCTTAATTCTCAATGTATCTAAGCATTTGTTTGTGTAGTTTTTAGCGACATAGCGATGCGTGTCGCATTTTCTCTAGCTTCTTCCTGCGTTAATCCAGTAGCTAAAGAAACTGCCATGCGTCTGTGACCATGCACAGAAGGCTTAGCAAAAATACGCAAGTTGCATCGATAATTTTCGCCAGATTGCAAAGCTTGAGCAATATTCGTAAAACCAACAGATTCTTCCGCTTTAATAACAATGGCGTGACTTGCTGCAACTTCATTATTTTTCAAAGAGAGCTCAGTATAGCTAGCTGTAACTGGAACTCCCAAAATAGCCAATGCGTGTAATGCGAATTCACTGTAGTGCTGTGAAATCATAGTTACCATGCCAGTATCGTGTGGACGAGGTGACAATTCATTAAAAAGCAAAGGGCCATCAGTAAGCACAAATAATTCGACTCCATAAACGCCCCAACCTGTTTCGCCAGCTTCTTGCGCAATATCAGTCAAACCTTCTACAGCACGCTTTGCAATATCTTTCGCATTAGTGCGGATCGATTCAGGAATATTTGCAGGCTGCCAAGATTCTCTATAATCCCCGTCTTGCTGACACTGAGCGATCGGCTCACAAGTAGTAATTCCTGCGCAAGAGCTTATTGTAAGTACTGTAAGCTCATAATCAAGCGGAGCTAAAGCTTCAACAATAACGCGTGAACACTCATTTTCATGCCCAGCTGCTGCACGCCTGCCATGCTGAGCTTCATTCCAAGCTGCAAGCAAATTTTCAGAACTACGAACTATTGATTGACCGTGACCAGAAGAGCTCATAACAGGCTTAACTACACAAGGATAGCCAACTTTTTTAGCTCCATCCTCTAACTCTTCATAAGATGAAGCGAAACAATACGGTGTAGTAGGCAGTCCTAAATCTTCGTGCGCAATTCTACGCAAGCGCTCGCGATCCATTGCAATCGCGGCAATATCTGAGCTAGGAGCAACTTGAATATTCTTTTTAGCAGCATCTTTCAAAACTTCAGTAGCAATAGCTTCAACTTCTGGAATAATAATGTCAGGATTCACATTGGAAATAAGTTCTTGCAATTCTTGCGGATTCGACATATCTAGCACGTGGTATTCGTGAGCTATTTGCATTGCAGGAGCGTTTTTGTAGCTATCGGCAGCGCATACTCGCACGCCTAATCGCATAAGCTCAATCGCAATTTCCTTACCAAGCTCGCCAGATCCAAGAAGAAGCGCGGTTGTGTTGTTACTGTTTTCAGTTACGCCAAAAATGCGCTGATTTTGCTCAGAAAAACTCATACACCCATTGTTGCATTTGCCATTGTCGAATAATTGATGTTGTTACTACGACGCGCCGAAGTGTGTTGCTCTGGCGGAAATCTAGAAAATCGTGTATAGTATCCCTTTGTTGTGTGATTATGTATGTTTTCACGCGCATGGTGGCTATAGCTCAGTCGGTAGAGCATCTGATTGTGGTTCAGAAGGTCGCGCGTTCAAGCCGCGTTAGCCACCCCACTTAAACGGCTGGTAATTGACCAGCCGTTTTTTGTTAGTTTTGTAACCCTTCAAGCCGAACAGTACATAGGGTAAACTGATATGGTTAGGGTGTTTCCCGACTTAAATTGTGCGTGCGCAATGAAGTAATGCACAGAAGGAGTATTTATGGCTGGTAAGGCTTCACCTAGTGAACCATTGTGGGAGACAATTCTCCTGTTTGTGCCTAGAACTTTAGGAAAGTTAGTGCGCTCGTTTTTTGGTGTTGGAGAATACGATGAGGCATATCGCAGGGATGGTTTGTGCTTCGTTATGCTTGTTCTTGCGATTTTGTTCTGCGCATCAGAATGGTTTAGAGTTAGTGGATTTATTGGAGTAGGCCTCCATTTTGTGTCTTCTAGTTTGCTTGGGATTATGAGCGTTGTTCTGCCTGTGTGGTTAAGCGTTGTTGCTTTTAGGTTGATGCGTAACAGTGGAGCTGGCTCTGGTAATCCTCGTGTTATTAGCGGATTTATTATTCTATTGTTGTCTGTTTGCTCAATTCTTGATATTTCTTCTGCACCTCGCGGGAAAGCGTTTAATTTAGACACTGTACAGAAGTCAGGTGGGTTATTAGGTTTTGTGCTCGGATCTCCGCTATCGTGGGGTCTTTCTCGTATTTTTGCAATTATTATTTTTGTAGTGGCTGCTATTTTTTCGATATTAATGATTACTCGCCTTCATGTAACTGATATAGCTCAAGTCGTGGCTGCTATTCTTGCTAAGTATAATAATAATAAAAAGTCTTCTGAAGATTTAGGAAACTCCGCAGAAGATGATTCTGACAGCAAAGCCAATTCTTTGGAATTTGCAGATGGTGTGCCAACTCACAATGAAGAATTGCCGAAAAATAATAGCAGATCTTCTCAAATGTCTTCTGTGTTGAAACTGTTTAAATCATTCTTTAAGCGTAAAAACAGTAATAATAATGGGGAATTGCTTGACGAATACGCTGGCGATGATGCATTTTCGCATGCTGCTTCTCACGGTAATAGTGCAGATAATCTTGAAAGAGTTGAACCTCGTAAAGCAAGAACTGTGAGCAGCTCTTCCGATAATAATGCTGCAAATAATTCCCAATTTGAAAATGCTGATAATAATTCGAGTCAACTTACACCTAGAAGTGTTTCATCTTCGTCAAAGCCTGTTCCTGAAGAAATATTGCCAAAAGCTCCTATGAGTGATTCCTCTTTATCTGCAAGCGATCCATGGTCAAGTATTCCAGCTGAACGTATGGATCAATATCGCAGGGATCAGGAAGATTCAGATAATGAAAATGCTACCGACAGTGAAAATGGTGCTGGCAATAATAATGAGCCTTCTTTTGATTCTTCCTCTGAACCTTACAAGCTCCCTGATTTGAATCTTTTAGCTCATGGCAAGCCTCATGTTGCGAGAACTCAAGCAAACGATAACGTTATTCGTGCGCTAACTTCTACTTTTGAGCAATTTGACGTCGACGCTCACGTTATTGGATTCCTTAGAGGACCATCTGTTACGCAGTACGAGGTTGAGCTTGGTCCTGGTGTAAAAGTTGAAAAAGTTACGAATTTGCAAAAAAATATTGCATACGCTGTAGCTAGCACGGATGTGCGTATTTTGTCGCCAATTCCAGGAAAGTCTGCTATTGGTATTGAAATTCCAAACGTCGACCGCGAAATTGTGCATTTGGGAGATGTTCTGCGCTCGCAAAAAGCTATGAATGACCCTAATCCTATGCTTACAGGCGTTGGAAAAGATGTTGAAGGTCATTTCGTAACGGCAGCTCTCGATAAAATGCCGCATTTGCTTGTTGCTGGTGCTACCGGCTCTGGTAAGTCGAGTTTTATTAACTCAATGCTTACTTCGATTATTATGAGGGCAACTCCTGAGCAAGTTCGCATGATTATGGTCGATCCTAAGCGCGTGGAGCTTTCTGCTTATGCTGGCATTCCGCATTTGCTCACGCCGATTATTACGGATCCTAAGAAGGCTGCGCAGGCTCTTGAGTGGGTTGTTAAAGAGATGGATGCTCGCTACGATGACTTGCAATTCTTTGGTTTCCGTCATGTTAAAGATTTTAACAAGGCTGTTCGTGAAGGAAAGGTTCACGCACCGGCTGGATCTGAGCGAAAAGTTGCTCCATACCCGTATTTGCTTGTGGTTGTAGATGAGATGGCTGATTTGATGATGGTTGCTAAGAACGATGTGGAAAGTTCTATTCAGCGTATTACTCAGCTTGCTCGAGCTGCAGGTGTGCATTTGGTTCTCGCTACTCAGCGTCCGTCTGTTGATGTTGTAACAGGCCTGATTAAAGCAAATATTCCTTCTCGTTTGGCTTTTGCTACTTCGTCTGCTACTGATTCAAGGGTTATTCTTGATACTGTTGGCGCAGAGACTTTGATTGGTCAAGGTGATGCTTTGTTCCTTCCAATGGGTGCTGCAAAACCTCAACGTGTGCAGGGTTCGTGGGTGAGTGAATCTGAAATCCGTAAGGCTGTTGAGTATGTTCACACGCAGCGCAAGCCAAAGTATCGTGAAGATATTGAGCAAATGGCTCAAAAAGCTGATGCTCAAGCTCAAAGCAAGCTTAAAACTAGCGATATTGGCGACGATATGGATGAGTTGCTCCAGGCTGCTGAGCTTGTTGTTAGCTCGCAATTTGGCTCTACTTCAATGCTTCAGCGCAAGTTGCGCGTTGGCTTTGCAAAGGCAGGTCGATTGATGGATTTGCTTGAATCTCGAGGAGTAGTGGGACCTTCTGAAGGTTCTAAAGCTCGCGAAGTTTTGGTTCAGCCGGAAGATTTGCCAAAAGTTTTGGCTTTTATTCGTGGTGAGTCAGATTCGTTATAAGATATTGTATTGTTATGTGCAGTACCAAGTTGTGTGATGTGCTAGAAGTTTTTACTTTGCAGTAGAATGAAGGTTATGTGTATGAAGAAAAAAGCTAAGTCATCATTTTTCGCTGGCTGGAATTATGCTCCGAATATTGTGACTTATATCCGTATTTTGCTTTCGCTTGTTTTTATTGTTTTATATTTGAAAGCAGGTATATGGGGTTTTGATTCAGTTTCGTTGCGTTGGGCTGCGTTTGTGCTGTTTGTTGTAGCTGCTTCTACGGATAAGCTTGACGGGTGGATGGCTCGTAAATATCATAAGGTTACAGAATTAGGTAAGTTGCTTGATCCAATTGCGGATAAAATTCTTATTTTAGCTGCGCTTATTATTGCTTCTGTTTTCGGCGAAATTTATTGGTGGATAACCATCTTGTTCATGATTCGCGAAATTGCCATTACTCTTGTGCGAATTTATGTTGTTCATGTTCGTGGAAGGGTAATTGCTGCATCCTCTGCAGGAAAATATAAGACTCTTACGCAGTCGATTGGTATTGCAATGATTATTGCACCTCTTGTTGCAACTCTTCATGCTAATCCATTGCCTTCTTGGATGGTTTCTTACTATGCAGTTGCTTTTGGCTTGCTTGGTATTTCTTTGGGCTTTGCTTTCTATTCTGCAGTTTTGTATGTCTATAGTGCTTTCTTTGAGGGTTCTTCAAATAGCGAATCTCAAGTTGATGATGCAAAAAATGCAGTGCCTTTGTCTCCTGTGAAGTAAATAAAATATAACGAGTTAAACTTCTTGTTTGTAGCTTACGGTTTTTCATAGATTATCCCTAAAGGGTTTATGTTTTGGAAAATCGTAAGCTACAATCATATCGAGCGTATTATGAATAATTCTTCAGATTTTAATACAGTTTCTTTAGCTGCGGATCTATTGGAAAAAAGTTTTATTAAAGGAATGCATATTGCTTCAGCAGAGTCGTTAACTGGTGGGCTTTTGGCTGATGCTTTTGTTTCTGTTCCTGGTGCGTCACGAGTTTTTTGTGGATCTGCTGTCACTTATGATATTCATGCTAAATCCAAAATTCTTGGCGTAAATTCTAATCTTTTACAATCTGAAGGCGCGGTTTACCAGGATGTTGCTTTTCAAATGGCGATTGGAGCTGCTCAAATATATCGTGGCAGTGGATGGATGTATGAGGAAGATTGTGAGTGTTGTGCAAATTTTCCTATTATTGGCTTGTCTACAACTGGTGTCGCAGGTCCTGGTCCTGATGGTAGTAAACCAGCAGGTTTAGTTTATGTTGGAATATTTTTGCCTCAAGTTAGTGATGTTATGGATTCTGTTAAAGATGTAGCTCGTAAAGAACTTGAAAATGGCTGTGTGAGTAACGTCTATGATTATGATTTTGCTCAAATTGAAAGTCAAAGCGTAACTAAAATTGCGCCATCAAGTGCTGCTTTTGTTTTTGAATTGAGATTATCTGGCAGTCGTCAAGAAGTTCGCGAATCTACTGTATTTCAGTTGTTGAGAATAGCTAATGACTTGATTGCTTATGTCGAAGATTGTAAGTAGTTGGGGTGTAATCAAGACACGCGCTATCGAACAAATGTTCGCATATGTAGTATACTTATCTTTGTCGAGATGATTTAAGCTGAGTTAAGTGTTTAAGTGCTTGGATTAAATGTTTTATCCACATTGCACAAAAATGCTTGTACTTGAATCTAGTATGGAACTAAGGTCGTTCGATACATAACGGCATGCGAAAGGAGTAGCATACATGGCGCAAACAAAAAGTAAAGGCAGTATTAATCGCCTTATTGATGCGGATAAAACAGATCCACGTCGCCAAGCAGCGTTAGAAACTGCTTTAGCCAATGTTGAACGACAATATGGAAAAGGTTCTGCAATGCGCTTAGGTGATAGACCTATGCAAGATGTAGAAGTTATTCCTACTGGTTCATTAGCGTTGGACACTGCTTTGGGGATTGGCGGTGTTCCTAGAGGGCGAATAGTTGAAGTCTACGGTCCTGAGTCTTCTGGTAAAACAACTCTTGCTTTGCATATTGTTGCAAATGCTCAAAAAAATGGTGGGGTAGCGGCATTTATTGATGCTGAGCATGCGTTGGATCCTGTCTATGCGCGAAAGCTTGGAGTAGACACGGATGCTCTTATTGTTTCTCAGCCAGATAATGGTGAGCAGGCATTGGAAATTGCTGATATGCTTATTCGTTCTGGTGCGTTAGATGTTATTGTTGTTGATTCTGTAGCGGCATTAGTTCCTAAAGCTGAAATCGATGGCGATATGGGAGATAGTCATGTGGGCTTACAAGCTCGCTTAATGAGTCAGGCGTTGCGTAAGATGACTGGTGCTCTTTCACAAGCTGGCACTACTGCTATTTTTATTAATCAGCTTCGTGAAAAAATTGGCGTATTCTTTGGTAACCCTGAAACTACCACTGGTGGTAAAGCTTTGAAGTTCTATGCGTCTGTGCGCATGGATATTCGCAGAGTTTCTACTATTAAAGAGGGCGAAGAAGCTGTTGGTAACCGAACTAAAGTTAAGATTGTCAAGAATAAAATGGCTCCGCCTTTCAAAACTGCTGAGTTTGATGTTCTTTACGGAGAAGGCATCTCGACTGAAGGTTCTGTTATCGATATGGGACTGCAAGCTGAAGTTATTAAGAAATCTGGTTCTTGGTTTACTTATGAAGGTGAGCAGCTTGGACAAGGTCGTGAAAACGTCCGTAAATTCTTGAAAGATAATCCAGCTATTACTGAAGAAATTAGCGAAAAAGTCAAAGCTTCGTTAGGTTTAATGCATCCTGAAGATCAATTCGCTGAAGATTCTGAACTAGATCAATTCGATGATGATTCTGTAGCTAAAAATTCTGCACAAAAGTCATCCGAATCAAAGTAATAATAAGATTACAGTGTAAAGCGAATGCAATATGCCTATTAGTGTAGAGAGTTTTCTTCGCGATCATCCAGTAGAGCGTGCTGAAGAAAATGACGAAAGTAATAGTGTAGTGACACATACTCGCAAAAAAATATCGCATAAGTCAGTACTTTTAAGCGCAAAAAATAATACAAAAAACATGCCGTATGTAAAAAACGCTAAAGTAAGTGATTTAAGCGACGAACTTTGCAATAGTAGTGAAGATGATTGCAGGGAAGCTGCTTTAAGGCTTTTAGATTATGCTCCTCGCTCTGTGATGAACATGCGCAAAAGGCTTAAAGAAAAAGGCTACACGGAAGTTGCTGTTGACGCGGTTATTCATCGTTTGCTTGAATTGCATCTTCTTGATGACAATCAATACGCTCAAATGGTGATTCACTCTTGCGCAGTGAGGCTTCTTGGTGCTAGAGCTACTCGAATGGAATTGCAGCGTAAAAATGTTGATCCTGCTGCTATTTCACAAAACGTAGCTTCTGCTCAAAACTCTGGAGTATTCACTGAAGCAGCGTGGGAACTCGGTCGCAAAACGGCTTCACGCACGAGAAATCTTGAGCCTTTAGTTCGAAGACGAAGATTTTTCGCAGCAGCTGCAAGGAAAGGTCATGATTTAAACGTTATTAATGAAGTGTATGCAGCCTTATTTGAAAATAATAACGAGTGAATAGTAAAAGAGGCTGGCTTATACAAGTAAACCAGTCTCTTTTACTTAAAACTTTATGATTACTTTGCAAAATTATGCGCTTGAGCTAAAACATACTCAGGCATATCTTCAACATTAATAACATCATTAAAGCGTGGAGATTTATGCTCAAGATTCCTAAGCATGCTTGGAGCTTTAGTTCCTGTGATTTCACTAAGCGCATCCATGCATTTGAAATCATCCATATCTTGCACATGCTCAATGTTCAAAGCTTCAGCAACAACGCGAGGGAATTTGTATGGGCTTGCAGTGCTTAGCAATACTCTCGGCAGGTTTTCATCGTGTGGAATATTTTGCATAACGAAGAATCCGCAAGCAGTATGTGGATCGATTACATACTTGTACTTGTTCCAGCAGTCATAAATAGCTTCGCGAATTTGATCTTCATTTGCCCAACCGCAGCCAAACAGTGAGCGAATCTTTGCAAGCACATTTTCTGGAATCTCAAAAGCGCCCCACTGCTGTAAATCGTTCATAAGCATTTGTATTAAACGCGTGTCTTTATCGCACATGTAATAAAGCATTCGTTCCAAATTAGAAGAAACCAAAATATCCATAGAAGGCGCAACAGTGTGATGGAATGAGCGCTGACGGTTATAAGTGCCGCTTACCAAAAAATCAAACAAAACATTATTGCTATTGCTTGCAACAATAAGATGTTTTACAGGAAGACCAAGCATTTTTGCGTAATATCCAGCAAGAATATCGCCAAAATTGCCGGTTGGTACGCAAAACTCAACTTCGTCTCCAAGAGCTATTGCTTTACGCTCAACAAGTTGCTTATAAGCCGCAAAATAGTACACGACTTGCGGCACGAGTCGTCCAACATTTATTGAATTAGCAGAAGACAATTCAGTATTCGCAGATTCTTCAATATTTTTATTAAGCTCACTATTGGTGAAAATCTGTTTTACGCCAGTTTGAGCATCGTCAAAATTGCCTCGAACTGCGCAAACTTTCACATTTTCGCCCACCTGCGTAGTCATTTGCAATTCTTGAACGCGGCTAACTTTTCCTTCTGGATAAAAAGTAACCATAGAAGTGCCTGGAACATCAGCAAAACCAGCCAAAGCAGCTTTACCTGTATCTCCAGAAGTTGCAGTTAGAATCATAACGCTTTTTTCAATATCAGATTCGTTTTCGTGTTGAGTTTTAGTGCGAGACATTAATTGTGGCAACATTTGCAAAGCAACGTCTTTAAACGCGCATGTAGGACCATGGAAAAGTTCCATCACAAAATCGCGAGTGTTTCCAAGCTGCTGGAGTGGAGTAATAGCGTTATTAGCCCATTGATTGCCGTATGCCAGTTTAATGCAAGAAGAAAGCTCTTCTGAAGTATAATCTGGCAGTAACAGTTGCAAAATATCCTGCGCAATTTCTTGATACGATTTGCCTTGCAATTTAGAAATATCGTAACGCTCGCTACCAAGGCTATCAGCTACAAATAATCCGCCATCTTCAGCAATTCCTTTACGTATTGCCTCTTTTGATGTGCATGTTGGCTTAAGCGAACGAGTGCTATGGAAAATAGTTGTATCTGATGCCATAATAACTCCGTAACCGTCTGTTTATAGAGAATATTTTTTACTTACGTAGATTATTTATGTAAATTATTTACACAACTTATATCAAATTATGGTACCTGAAGCGCTGGGCGAATGGGCGTGTGCTAATCTCATATATATAAATGCTTTTGTTTTACTATTAATTAATTGGCGATTAGGCAAATAATTTATAGGGGGGAACGTTGTCTGTTGATGATTTAGTGGATGCTCGTGCTGATTGTGCGCGCAAAGCGTGGCGTAATTTTGCTCATGCAGATACTCGCGCAAAAAATGCGCTTCTCGAAAAAATGGCAGATGCTTTAGAGTTTGCAGCTTCAAATATTGCTGAGGCTAACAAAAAAGATCTTAAAGAAGCTGAAGCTAAGGGAATGGATGCTGGAAAGCTCGATCGGCTTAAATTTAATGAAGAGCGAATCCAAGCTTCTGCAAAAAGCGTGCGAAAAATTGCGCAATTGCAGGATCCTGTAGGTCAAGTAGTTCGCGGATACACTCTTCCTAATGGAATTAAACTTTCGCAAATTCGAGTTCCAATGGGCGTTATGGGAATGATTTACGAAGCTCGTCCAAACGTAACTATTGACGTAGCTGCTTTGTGTATTAAATCTGGAAATGCTGCGATTTTGCGAGGCGGAAGCGCGGCTCTCCATACGAATCAGGCGAGTATTGAAATTATACAATCGGTTCTTAAAAATTCTAACTTTAGTGCTGATTTGATTCAATCTGTTGATGATTTAGGAAGAGACGGAGCTACGTCAATGATGCATGCTCACGGTCATATTGATGTGCTTGTGCCTAGAGGTAGCGCAAATCTTATTGCAGCAGTTGTTCAAGAATCTACGGTTCCTGTTATTGAGACTGGAGCTGGAAACGTACATATTTATGTAGATAAAAGCGCTGATATTAAAAAAGCTATACCAATTATTATTAATGCAAAAACGCAACGAGTAGGCGTGTGCAACGCTGCTGAAAAATTATTAGTGCATAAAGCTGTTGCGCAAGAATTTTTGCCAAAAATCGCTGCTGCTTTAGCTGAGCATAATGTAATTTTACATGCAGACGATAAATCTTACGATATTTTGCAATCCGCTAATATTCAAAGATTGCAGCTTGAGCGTGCCACTGAGGAAGATTGGAAGCGAGAATATTTGTCGCTGAATATGGGTGTGAAAGTTGTAGATGATTATACTGATGCAGCTTCTCATATTGCGAAATATTCTACTGGCCATACTGAAACCATTATTGCTGAAGATTACTCAACTATTCAAAGTTTTATTGCAAGTGTTGATTCCGCTGTAGTTATGGTAAATGCTTCAACGCGCTTTACAGATGGCGGCGAATTTGGTTTCGGCGCAGAACTTGGTATTTCTACGCAAAAATTGCATGCGAGAGGCCCTATGGGTTTGCTTGAAATGACAACAACCAAATGGATCGGCTACGGAGATGGGCAGATACGCGAGTAGTACTGGTTTTAATAGTTACGTGGCGGTAAGGTAAGAGTATGCCTAATAATGACGTGAATTTAAGTACAGCTGAGGCGCTTGATATTGCTGCTGAACGTTTGTCCATTGTGCGATATGTTTTTTTGGTGCAAATTGAAGATGGTATTGCTTCTGCATCGCAACGTTCATCGCTTGAGTATGCTGACGCAGTGTTGATGGGCTGGCCAGATTCTGATTCGAATGATGTGACTATTCCTGATGAAACTTCGTTTAATAATGTTCTTAAAAATGTTCGCAATATGGAAAAGAATATTATTAAGTTTAGCGAATTAGAACGTGATCATGATATTGATGGCATGACATCCATGCTTGCTAAAATTTCGGAATCTGTAGCGAAAATTCGTGGTGCATATCAACCAGATTTCCCTCTTCCAACTTTTGCCGAAATCCAGCGTGTCGTAAAAGATGAGTGGGATGAAGAAATGGGCAACATTAATCCGGATAGCGCAAATGTTGCATCTGGATTAGTGAATGAAACTCAAGTGGAAGACAAGGAATCTGAAGCGAATGAGTCCTGAAATTCACGAAGATGCAGAACGTCGCATGTCTGACCTATTTCATGGCGCGTTTACTGGTAAAGAAGCGGCTCCTCCTGCGGTTGTGAATTCAGTTCATAAACGTACTTCTGCTCGTGGCAATGTGCATGAACGTCAACGCATTGGAATTATGGGCGGCACATTCGATCCAATACACAATGGTCACTTGGTTGCGGCTTCGGAAGTTGCTTGGGTTTATGATCTTGACGAAGTTATTTTCGTTCCTACCGGTAGGCCTGTTTTTAAGCTTGATAAAAAAGTTACGAATGCAGAAGATCGTTATTTAATGACTGTTATTGCAACAGCATCAAATCCAAAGTTCACTGTTTCTAGGGTTGATATTGATCGCCCTGGAGTTACTTATACTATCGATACTTTGCGAGATATACGTGCTCAACATCCTGATGCGGAACTTTTCTTTATTACTGGAGCTGACGCTATTGCTGAAATAATGCAATGGAAAAATGCGCGCGAAATGTGGAATTTGGCTCGATTCGTGGCTGTTACTCGTCCTGGCTATTCGAGGCCAGAAAAGTTAGCAGATTCTAATTCTCCGTTAATGCCTCGCCAAATGCATACGAATGATACTGGTATTGCAGCGAATTGTGACGATATGGTTCATTGTGATTCTACGCATTTGCCGGTTGATATTTTAGAGATTCCAGCATTGTCTATTTCTTCTACTGATGTTCGTCGTCGAGCTGAGCATGGTGAGCCGGTGTGGTATTTAGTTCCAGATGGAGTAGTTCAATACATAGTTAAGCATGGTTTATATCGTGCGTAATTATTGATTTTGTAGGCTTGTCGTTTATCGTCTGTGCAAAAAGTTAGTATTGATTATGTTCATTTCGCGAATTAAAGCGAACTAATGTTTGGAGATATGGTGAGCATCGTCCTTGAAGGAAAGCCAGATAAAAACCTTGTTCTCGTTACCGGTCGCGCACATCCGAAGCTTGCTCGTGATGTAGCTGATCAGCTTGGAATTGATGTACTTGAAACTACGGCATACGATTTTGCTAATGGTGAAATGTATGTTCGCTATACGCAATCTGTGCGTGGTACAGATGTATTCGTGCTTCAAAGCCACAGTGATCCTGTTAACAAGTCCATTATGGAACAGTTAATTATGATTGACGCTTTGAAGAGGGCTTCTGCTCGTTCAATTACTGCAGTATGCCCGTTGCTTGGTTATTCTCGACAAGATAAAAAGCATCGCGGTCGCGAACCTATTTCTTGCCGCTTGATGTTTGATTTGCTAAAGACTGCTGGTGCTGATCGCATTATGAGCGTCGATTTGCATGCAGCTCAGTCTCAAGGATTCTTCGACGGTCCTGTCGATCACTTGATTGCTATGCCAGTTTTGGTTGATTACGTACGTGATCGTTTCCGCGATGATCTTGCTAATGTGACTGTCGTGTCTCCTGATGCTGGTCGTATTCGCGTAGCAGAACAGTGGGCTCAACGCTTAGGCGGCGGTCCTTTGGCTTTTGTGCACAAAACTCGCGATATCACTTGCCCTAATAAGACGGTTGCAAATCGCGTCGTTGGTGACGTTGCTGGACACGATTGCGTTATGGTTGACGACTTGATTGATACTGCAGGAACTATTGCAGGAGCTTGCAATGTGTTGAAGGAAGCTGGAGCTAAGTCTGTTACAGTTGTTGCAACTCACGGCGTGCTTTCTGGTCCCGCAGTCGAGCGTTTGAAGTCTTGTGGTGCTAGGGAAGTTGTTTTGACTGATACTGTGCCAATTCCAGAAGAGAAGCGTTGGGATGGTTTGACTGTTCTTTCAATTGCTCCGCTTCTTGCAAGCGCTATTAAAGCAGTGTTTGAGGATGGTTCGGTTGCTAAGCTTTTCGACACTTATCCTGAGCATCACGGACAAGGATTCTTATTTGCTTAAGTATTGATTTCGTACGGTTTGCTTTTCGGCACGCCAATTTGACGTTTTTCGATATTATGGCATAATAGTGACTTGGCGGTTTTTCCGCCGTTCCCTCATGGTGTAATGGCAGCACACGGGTCTTTGGAACCCTTTGTCTTGGTTCGAATCCAGGTGAGGGAGCTTACTTGAAGCGCTACTCGTTAAATCGGGTGGCGTTTTTTGTTTTGAACGCTGCTAATAAGTAATAGAATTACATACAGCGAAATTTATTGAAATAGTATAAGGAGCGTATGCGTGGAAAAGCATGATGTAACTGCGGCAATAATTTTGGCAGCAGGCGATGGGACGCGTATGCGTTCAGAAACTCCAAAAGTACTACATCCATTTGCTGGTAAAACATTTCTCAATCGTGTTATGGATGCCATGAATGGCGTAAATCCTAAAAAACTAGCTGTAGTTGTGCATGCTCAGGCTGAACGCGTAGCTGCTGCTGCTATTAGCTATAACGAAAATGTGCATATTGTAAATCAGGACGAAACTCCTGGAACCGGCAGAGCAGTGCAATGCGCTATTAAAGATCTTAACGAAATTGCTAAAAACGAAACCGGTGAAGCATTAAAAGGAGCTGTGCTGATTGCCGCAAGCGATATGCCGCTACTTGATACGCAAACTTTGCAGTCTTTAGTTGATTTTCACAATAATAATAACAATGTGGCAACAGTTCTTACAGCAGTATTAGACGATGCAACTGGATACGGTCGTATTGTGCGCGAAGCAAACGGTGACGTTTTGCGTATTGTTGAGCATAAAGATGCAAATGCTGGAGAGCTTGCTATTCATGAAGTGAACACTTCTGTATATGTATTCGATGCGACTGTATTATGTGACGCAATTGCAGATCTTAACTCTCAAAATGCTCAAGGTGAGTTCTATTTGACTGATGCTTTGGAACATGCTCGAAAGTTTGGTCATGTTGGCGCAATGTCTGCTCCAGATCCGCTTACTGTAGAAGGCGTAAATAATCGTGTGCAATTAGCTGCACTCGCAAAAGCACATAATAAGCGTGTGTGCGAAAAATGGATGCTTGAAGGTGTAACTATTCTCGACCCTGATACTACTTGGATTGAAGATAGTGTTACGCTCGCACAAGATGTTACTGTGCTTCCTGGATGCTTCCTTCAAGGTCGTACTACGGTTGCAAGTGGTGCTGTAGTTGGCCCTTACACGACTCTTATTGATGCGCAAATTGATGAGGATGCTGTGGTTGAACGTTCGCGCGTACAGGAATCGCATATTTGTAGAGCTGCAAACATTGGTCCTTGGACGTATTTGCGTGCAGGAAACGTACTTGGTGAGGAAAGTAAGGCAGGAGCTTTCGTAGAAATGAAGAAAGCTCATATTGGAAATGGCACTAAAGTACCTCATTTAAGCTATATTGGCGATGCTGATTTGGGTGAGCATACGAATATTGGCGGCGGTACGATTACTGCAAATTATGACGGAGTGCATAAGAATCATACTACGATTGGTTCTGGTGCTCACGTTGGTGCAGGAAACCTGTTTGTAGCACCGGTTACTGTGGGAGATGATGTTACTACCGGCGCTGGATCGGTGGTACGTCACGATGTTCCGGCTGATTCTATGGTGTACTCTGAAAATACTCAGCATGTAGTCGAAAATTGGAAGCCAGCTTGGGAACGCTAAAAAGCGTTTGTTGGAGAATTAAGGAGTAGTAACGTTATGACAGCTTTAGAAAGCTCAATTAGTGCAATTCGTATTGCTGCCGCTGCTGCAGACCGTTTGAAAGCAACGAACGAGCAGGCTTTTGATGTAAGCGATTTGCTTGGTATTACGGATGCTATGTTAGTTGTTTCTGCTTCAAACGAGCGTCAAGTATTGGCTGTTGCAGAAGAAATCGAAAAAGACTTGTACTTGAAAGACAACAAGCGCAAGGCTTTATCTCGTGAAGGCTTGGAATTAGCACAGTGGATTTTGCTTGATTTTGGCGATTTTGTGGTTCATGTAATGCATGAGGAAGCACGAGCATTTTACCGCTTGGAACGCCTGTGGAATGATTGCCCAGCAATCGATTTGCAACTGCCAGAGCATGCTAGCGAAACTGGAGATGCTATCGAAACTGGAGATGCTATCGAAACTGAAGATTCTAGCAAAACTGAATAATAAGGAGAAAGTACGGTACAAACCATGGTTGATTTCGTAGAAAATGTTGCGAGTAACGTAAATAATTCCATTAATAGTGCGCATGAAGGAATTGCTCGTTCTGTTATGCTTATTCGCCACGGTCAAACTCCGTATAATGCACAGTTCCGTTTGCAAGGCATGATTGATATTGCTTTGGATGAGTCTGGAATGGATCAGGTGACTCGCTCTGGAAAAGCTTTGCGCGTGCTTTTTGGTGCTTCTGATTTAGAAGATCCAAAGGACCCGAACAGCGCTGAACACGTGCGCATTACGCCGGAAGAAGCAGACGCGAGTTTTGTGGCGATTGTTTCTCCACTTATTCGTGCTCAACAGACTGCTCATGCTTTTGCAGATAAGATTGGGCTTCATGTGCATGTTGAAAATGGTGTGCGCGAGCGTTTCTTTGGCGAGTGGGAAGGTTTGAATCGTCAGCAGATTAGCGAGCAGTGGCCGGAAGATTTCAAAGCTTGGGTTGAAGGTAAAGGCGGAGAGCTTCGTCATGGTGCTGAACCTAAGCAGGAAGTAGGAGAGCGCGCTGCTACTGCAGTAGAAGATTGGACTCGCAAAACTGGCGCAGACCGCGATTTGCTAGTGTTTTCGCATGGCTCTTGCCTTTCGCAAACTGTTCATAAGCTGCTTGGATTAGATAAAGTAGATCCTTCTTACAAGACGATTGGCGGCATGGGAAATGGTCGCTGGGCGCGCTTAATTCCAAGTCTTAACGCGGATGGTTCGATTCATTGGCGTTTAGATGCTTATGATCAAGGTCCTGCAGCTGACCCTACAAGCCAGCGTCTTATTCGCATTTGGGGAGCGGCTTAATCTGCGTAATATCTCCTTTTTACCGCTTAATTACCGAAAGCTACCGTTTAGCGATTTTGTAAAGACAGACTATTTACAGTGCCGTATAGTCAAAATTACAAAACAAAAAGCTAACAAACGCTAACAGTAGTGCACGGAAAGGAGGCTTGATGAAAGTAACTATTGCTATTGTTCCGCCTGAGGAAGAGCAGTCAGTTCAGTTGTCAATTCACAATATTGACGATGAGCTTAAGCGCATTATCGCTCAGTTACAAAGCATTGACTCAAATGATGCAAATGTAAGAAGTGCTGAAAATAATACTGAAATTAATACTTCAGATAAATTAAGCAATAATAATCCATTCATATACGGTTATATTAACGATTCGATTATTGTTATGCACGAGCCGGATGTGATTATGATTTGCGTTGAAAATTCGCGCGTAATCATTCACAGTGATAAAGGTGAGTGCGTTTCTTACAAGCGCCTAATGGATTTCGACAATCCGCAATTCGCGTCGTTTGTGCGCATATCTAAATCCGCAATCGTGAACTTGAATCGCATTGTTCGAGTCGATCCAGGATTCGGCGGAAGTATGAGCGTAAAAATGGACGACGGAAGCGTTGAGTGGATTAGTCGCCGCTGCTTAGCTGGGTTCAAAAAGCGCTTGGGAATGTAGTTTTAAGCGTAGTCGAATATAAAACTATCAAAATTTTTAATACTAATTTTTAATACAAGATTTTAATACTTAAAAAGGAAACGATTATTATGGAAAAGCAAGTTACAACTTTTGGTAAAACAATGGTAAAAAACATTGTTAATGGCATTGGCATAGGGTGCACTATTTTTACTGCAATCAGTTTTGTGTCGAGCTTGTTAGCAAATACTGCGGTTGGAAACAGAATTGCATCTTATGCTGTAGCAACGTTTGTTATAGGCATAAGCTATGGAGTATTCGCTATTTTTTGGTCGAATGAGCGTATGTCAAATCTTGCAAAGTTCGTTTTTGCACTAGTACCACCAATTGCTATTCAATTTATTGTATCGGTGATTGTTGGATGGATTTCGTTCAAAGATGAGCCAGCTGTGATTTGCGGATGGATTGCGTTCACTGTTATTTTCCCGATTGCGATTGCTGCAATAATTTATTACTTCGAGAAGAAGAAAGCGGAAGAAATGAACACTAGACTGCAAGCATTGCGTAAAGAAAGCAAGTAAAATAGTTACAACTAAATAATCAAGTAAAGAATTGAGTGGTGTTCATCTTCGCCGTTGAGGACGAACGCCACTCGATATTGTATGACGCCTACTATAGACGTACTAATTCGGCGTTTTGCGCGACGACCTGCTTTCGCGCTCAGAGCGTAGCGCGCGAAAGCAGGTCGGAGCGGAAACTCGCTAAAGTTGGAAGTCCAGTGGACTTCCAACGCGAGTTTCGTAGCGAGCGCGTTAACCGAGCGAGCGTCCTTCGTTCAGTGCGAAAAATCTCAAATCTCTACCACACTAATATCCACACGACTGAATAACTACGCACTAATCTTTTGCAATAGTTTTGCCGGCAGTAGCTCCAGAAGTCAAGTCCTGAATCTCAGTGATTTCCATAACTGGAACTGCAGCCGGCTTCTTCGTACCTTTTTCTTCAGCCATACGCACTTGCTCTTCGTAAATCGCGTCATCAGTGTGAAGGGTAACGGTTCCGCGGAAGCGATAGCCCTTCTTTTCTGCCAAATTAGCAACTGCTACAACCAGCTGGCTGCCGTCTTGCAAGTTCTTATAATGCTGACCTGCAGTGCGCTCGTGGTAGGCAAGATGGTTGTCGTCGAGTACGAACATAGACATTTTTGGTCCCAAATCAAGCTCGCCATCTTTGCTCACTGTTGTAATCCAAGCCAAATTATTCGCAATAAATTCTTTCATATCTGCGCTAAGAGTTGCCATAATATTCCTTTCCTAACAAGATTGCGCACTTTCTTCGTACGCAATTTATAAGCCTACATTGCTACATTACGCTGATTTAAAAGTGTATACGAGCGTGTAGCGTAAAAAAATTGTAAGTTGTGATATAAATCACCCAATTCTTTAATAGTTTCGTGGGCGAAATTTATACAGCAAAATACTTGATTGCCACTGTTTTCTGAAGCGTATATCGGAAATTTTACGAAGGAACGCCAGAAAGTTGTACTTTTCACGATTTTATGGCTATTCTGTCTATTTTATAAGCTAAAACGCTTTATAAAAGAAAAATTTTAAAGAATCAACTTTTATAGTTGAAGGGGAACATTATGAAGGTGAAATATGAAACAGCTAAATCTATAGCTGAACCGCTTTCGGATAAATCGGGCATGCCTCAAGGCAAAAGTGTTCATACTGCTCAGATTATGTTGTTGATTTGTGCTGCTATTTGGGGTGGCAGCTATGTTTCTTCAAAATATGCTCTTGAAGTGTTTCCTGTGCAATGGCTTATGGGTGTTCGTATGGTTGGCGCTTGCATGATTATGGCTGTTATTTTTTTCGGTACGCTTCGTAAAACTTTTACAAAAAAGCTTATTGTTCCTTCTTTACTAACTGGAATTACGTATTATGCTACTTTAATTTTGCAAACTGAAGGGTTACGTTCAATTGATCCAGGTCGTAGCGCGTTTTTGACAGCAGCATATTGCGTAATTACGCCATTTTCTGCTTGGTTAATCGTCAAGAAAAAGCCAACTCTTTTAGGATTAGTAGCTGCAGTTATGTGCGTTGCTGGAGTAGGTTTTGTGGCATTAAAACCTGGAATGCTTGTGCTCACATTGTCTTATGGAGATTTTCTTACTCTATTATGTGCTGCAGTTTTTGCTTTTAATCTTACGTTCCTTGCGTATTATTCTCGTAAATATAATCCAGTTACGTTAACTTTTGGGCAATTTGTTGTTTCAGGCGTACTTTTTGTAGCTGGTGCGCTTATTTGTGAGCCTTTGCCAAACTTTAACGCTGCTGATCATTTCTCTATTTTTGCTAATATGTTCTACCTTACAGTAGTAGTAACAGTAGTTGCACAAATTATGCAAAACTATAGTTTGGTGAATCTTTCTACTGCAAACGCTTCTGTGATTATGTGCACTGAAAGTTTGTTCACGCTTTTATTCTCTACTGTTCTTTTTCATGAGCATGTTTCTAACATGGCTTTTGTGGGATTTGCTTTAATATTTGCTGCAATTATTACTGCAAGCTTAGGTGAGCATTATTGTGGTAAAAAAGCGAATTGTGAGCTTTCTTATAAAGATAGAGATTTTGAGGTTGCTAAGTCTTAGGCATTTCAGTTTTGTGTAGATAAGTTTTATGTATATAAGACTTGTGATTTTGTTGTAAGAATGCTCTGGCAATACTGTGCAATTTTTGCGTAGAGTGATACCATCATTGTTGTAATGATGTTGGTAGTGGAATTTGCATATTTGCCATGCATTTTGGCATTATATTCGCATAAATAGTTAAGGTGCATAAGTGAAGAATTTCTTCAAAGGCATATCGTTTACGCAAGTATTAGCTGGATCGCTCGCTGCAGTGACTTCGTTTTTACTTGCTTCGAAAATTGGTATTGCTGGTTCAGTTATTGGCGTAGCTATTGGTTCTATTGTCTCAGCAGTAGCATCGCAGTTGTATCAGAATGTTATTCACGCTTCATCGCGTAAACTTTCGGAAGTAAATCCGAATACTTCTACAGAACAGTCTAATTTTAGTAATGTGTCAGATTCTAGCGTGCGTTCAAATGGTTTAGAGAATGTTGATTCTAAAAGAATTGGAGATGATATTCATATGCAATATTCATCAAATTCGTTGCAATGTAATACTGATCCTTCAGATGACAAAAATATGGCTGTTCAAGATGCAAGATTTGGACGCACTGTTAGTTCGCAAGTCCGTAATCCAGAATTAGAAAATACGCGTATTTTGGAATTGTCGAAATTACGTGAACAGCATGAAGAAGACATGGAACTGTCGGAAGGCACAATTCCAGAGCCGGTGCCGTTATCTAAGGTTGTTAGTGAAAACTACGGTTACTCTTCTGGATCTTACCAAAATAGAAACGATCATCGTACAACAATTGTTGTTGCTGTTATAAGTGCTCTTATAGCTGTTATTGTTACTGCAGGTGCTGTTCTTTTGTTTACACAAGGAAAAGGCACAGACAATATTGATAAGCATGAAGAAATTAGTCATGAGCAGCAGCAAAATCAGCCACAACCTAAGCAACGTCTTAATACGAATACTAATCAAGACCATAAGAAGTCTCATGATGATTCTGATAGTAAAGATGGTAATGAAGATGAAAATGATGAGCATGGCAATGAAAATGCAGATAGTTCGACAGGTGGTCATTCCGATAATGATTTAGGTAGTGACACTAACAATGATTCAGGAACGAATTCAGGTGATGCTGCTAGTGGGAATAGTGGATCGGGTGCTGATAGTTCTGATGCAGGTGCTGGATCTTCGGGATCTACTGGTTCTTCAAACAATGTAACTTCTCCTGGTAATGGTGATCAATCTGGAAGTGCCAATGGTAACTAATTTTCGAATTGGTTCTTGAATTGGTTTGCCGAATTGGCAACTAAATTGTTAGTAGAATTCGCAGGATTTTTAGAATTTGTAAGTTGAATTCGACACGCCGCATTTGGATAGAACGGCTATTTGTTGTAACCTATCAAAGGTTCGTTTGAACGGCATAAGTAAAAACGGGGCTATGGCGCAGCTGGTAGCGCATCTCCATGGCATGGAGGGGGTCGGGGGTTCGAATCCCCCTAGCTCCACAATATTGTTAAGAATGGCTTTATTCCAACGTTTTCAGCGTGTGTCTTACAGTGACGACACACCAAACGACACACCAAATCACCATAGTTATAGGCAATTAGCGCGAGTTAAACCACTCAGCAATGAGCTTCAACACGCTTACTACTATTATACCATTCTTTAAAAGTATAAAAAATTACCCCCCGCATGAAGCGAGGGGTAATTGCTAATTTTCAACTTGTATTCTCAATTAGAGAATACTTTGAGTATACTGCACGCTATTTATTTTCAGTAGGCGTGTCGTTCATCTCTTTGCCGCGCCCGTCCAACTCGGTGTCAGTTTCGGTTGCGGCTGCATGCTTCCCATTGTTGATAGCATTGTCTGCCTGCCCATCAACATAAGTTTTTACACAATCAAGAACAGATAAGATAACTTTTACGACTCGCATGTTCGCAATCTGCACGTTGAACGCTGTAACATTCTCGAAGAAACTAACAGTGTCTGTAATGACGATATACGCACATGCGATCAGCACAAGTGGAACGTGCGTACCGAGGTCAACTTTAGCTTGTGCATAGTCAAACAGGATGCAAACGGCAATAACTAGCACGTACGCGAACTTATGGAACAATCCGTCGCGCATTTTGCTACTAGCCACGCTGTGAGTATAGACTGCTTTTGCAAATCCGCTGATAAAATCGAGCAACACTACTGCGCCTGCGAGCTCGAGGAAAAATATTTCAACGTCATTCATTCTTTTCTTCTCCTATTTGTTATTTTGGCTGGTTGTCTTTGGTTATCCACGTCGCGTTGATGTGCGTGAAACAGTTTTTACCGTCGCCATCCCAGCAGATGCTTCCGTCTGGCTTTACCATGATGCTTCCTGTGCCATTGCCGGATAAGCGGATTGTTGCCAAAGAAACTGGTCGGAAACCTTCAGGGACTTGCTCTCTCGCGTGTATCCATGAGCCGCCGCCGCAAACCACGCAACCGCACCCATTCACTGTGACAACGTTGCCGCATCGTGTGATCCCCATGCGCTGGTCTTGGTTCGTACCCCATGGAATGTGCATAGTAAAGCTGCTAATGTCCCCGTCGTGCTCTATCGGTGACACGTCCGGTTTTGGTGCTGGTTTCGGTGCCGGTGGAGGAGTTGCATGGTCTGATTGAGCGTATTTATTCCACGCCGTGCGGTCACCGTAGAACTTGTTAAGGTCAAGGTTGCCGCCGTAGTTTGGCAACGCTCCAGCACTAGAATATTGGCGTATTGCACAACTATAAGATCCTTCGTTCCAAGGCTCGCTCTGATATCCTGTGTGAGCGGAGTTAGCGTATTGTGCTATCCACAGTCCGCAGTTTGTTGCTTTGCTTACTCGAGCTAACCTGTTGTAGTCGCGTTGACTGCCGTAAAGAAGAGGACGCACGCCAGTAAGGTTATAGACTGTTTGCGCGCACTGTTGCAAGTATGCTGTATTGTCATAGGCTTTGTTGTTGCCGCTTTCAAAATCGAGTGCGAGTATTGCGCGCCCAATGTAAGGTTTTACCGCGTTCACAAAGTATTGCATCTCAGACTGAGCGTTACCGCCACTAATGTAATGGTAGATGCCTAGTAGCTTGCCGCTGTTGAGTGTTGCGTCGGCTTGAGCGCGAAAACACGGACTCGTATACCACGATCCTTCCGTGGCTTTTACTATGACAAAATCAGCCGGTACTCGAGGAATGTTTATTCCTGCTTGCCAGCTTGATATGTCAATGCCGTTTAATGCCATATTTCCCTCCTGTTACTAAAAAAGCCACGCTGTTTGCGTGGCTTAAAAATTGAGTTGTTCGGAATTTTCGAACATGTTCGAAAATCTAATCGTGAGTTAATCGTGCGAAAAATTTTACTGAACGTTGATTTTCCGCGGTTTCTACTTCGATTAATCGTGAGTTAATCGTGCGTATTATAGTCGAGTGGTTTCGGATAAAACCGGATTCTTCGGACGGATTCGGATGGTTTCGGATGGAAAGTATCATACTTTCCGAGTTTTGCCCTTACTGGACTCTTACTGTACTTTTACTGAACTTTCTGAAATTAGTGCCTTTTTTGTCCAGTTTTTGTCCAGTTTGTCCTAAAGTGTCTCATTTTTTGTTTTGAGCTGCTTATAATATGCGTTCATGCTTCGGAGTCGCACGAAGGCGACCCCTAGAATTAAAGATGCGCATAGCCTACGGCTACCCGATGCAGAAGCACGGGAGTGCGCCACCTGCTGCGCTGATTCTAGCGGGCGCGTATGAACCATCAGTGTTGACAGCCGGAATCGCGATATAACTATTGGCGTGCGTGCTTCGCAACCAATACCATCGGTTTGAGCGTATGCGACTGCGATTATCAGTGAAGCAAGCCCACTGCGTGTAAGTTCTAGGGGACTCATTAGAATACTTCGCTGTGCCGAACGCTTCAATCTCAGACGGTGGGAAAACATGCTCATCAAAGTAGTCTACTTTGCCATTAACGTTCGTGCATGGCAATCTCATTTTAAGCACGTAAGGCTTCAAAGAATCAGGCATCGCATGATAAAAATCTTTAAGCTTCCAATCCAATGTAGAGTCAATATAAAGATTATCTACGTCTGAGAACTTCATATTGTCTGGCATCAGCTTGTCCGGCACGAGCAACGCTTCACCGCGCCCGTAGTGGTTAAATTCTGCAATAGTCCAACGGTAAGTCGTACCATTCACAGTCTCATCAAAGTAATCACCAGCGTGTAGAACACTAAAATCCTTATTACGCACACACTGAGCAATAATCTGCGCCGGGCTTGAACCATAGTTTGCGAACGGCTTCCACCCGGGGATTGGTTCAAAATCCGGTGTGATGCGCTTATTCTCATACGCAGAATAAAACGGCATTTGAAAAACAGTCATCCCAGTCTCCTAGTCCGCAAACCAAACAAAAACAAGCTTTAGAGCAGAACCGTTATCATTCTTCTGGTGAGTTGTTATAGTTATTTTTCCTGTTCGCACACCATTCTGTTCTTCAATCTCGAACTCTGGCTGCTGTCTCATATACTCTTTAATACCATCAGCTTGTGGGTAGATGAGAATATGCCCCCCATGTGGTAATTCTTTTAAATCTGTTAGAGTCCAATCCCAAGAACTTGGATTCGTGTAACCGGTCAATGATTGGGGTTTTACTATTGGTGTGCGAATGTTGTTTACTGCTTGTTGTGCGCTATCAGCTTTACTAGCAGCTGCTTGCGCCGCACTATTAGCACTATCCGCTACCGACTGTGCTTTACTAGCAGTCTGAGCCGCATCATTCGCCTTACTCTGTGCTGCGCTACAAGAGTTTTTTAACGAACTAACCTCCGACTCCATAGAGTCAATGCGATTTTTATTGTTATCAGTAGCTTCAATAGCACTGTTAGCTGTGTTTTGAGCGCGTTGAGCTGATCCCGCCGCGTCGTTAGCTTTGCTCTGAGCCTGCTCAGCTGTAGAGCGCGCCGCTTCAGCCGTACTATTCGCCGTACCAGCCACGCTTTTAGCATCTTGAGCCGTCTGTTCGACAGTTTTCAAACGTGTTTCAGACTCTTGCAAAGCCTGCGTAGCCTTACTCGTGGCATCATTCGCCGCCTGTGTCGCACTGTTGGCTGCGCTAGTAGCATTATTCGCCTTACTAGCCGCATCAGCGGCTGCAGACGCTTGAGCGTTAGCCGTACGAGTAGCTTCCAATGCCGCATTATTCGTCTGCTTCAACTCCTCAACCGCACTAACTACTCGCTTAGCAGTCTCGCTAACCTCTTTCACCTGGTCAAGAACGCTCTGAGCTTGAGCCACAGCCGTAGCAGACTCCTGAGCCGTGTGAAGCGCATTGTTTGCTGCTTCAACCGCCTGTTCGCTAGTCTGTTTAGCTTGAGCTACCTCACCGGACACGTTCCTATAAGCTTGTGCTGCTTCATCACACTTTTGCGCGCTAGATGACGCGGTAAAGCCAGCGCGCTGAGCTTTAACAACCTCTTCTCTTAATGCTGCTAAATCGGTTTCAGTTTGCTTGTTTGCGGCTTCTGTTTTCTCACGAACCGCGTCCACGGCTTGAGTCGCACTGTTAGCGCGCTCAACAGCCTGCTGCACTTTACTAGCCGCATCAGCAGCAGCATTCTGCACAGTTTGCTTCAACCCATTCACAGCATCATCAGCGCGCTTTGCTGCTTGGTCAGCAGTCTGTTTACTAGCGTCACACTGTTGGGCAACTTCAGTAGCGTGACTAATCACGTTTTGAGTGTTTTGAGCAGCTTGTGATGCTTCACTTGCCGCGTCCTTTGCTTGTTGTGCCGCCTGTTGTGCCGCGCTAGCCGCATTATTAGCGGCATCAGTAGCATTTTGAGCATTCCGTGACGTTGTTTCATTCTGCTCAATTAAGTGTGAAACGTTGTCGGTTAAAGCGTTGACTTTACTAGCGGCATCATTCGCTGCCTGTGCCGCGTCCTCAAGCTCTTGCCGGTACGACTTACCCTCAGCAGAGCCGGCATCAAACACCGGCTGCTCAACCGTCGCAGTAAAGCTACGAGAGCACACGATCGTCTTATCACGCTTTACTTCAAAACCAAGCGTCACCGTGCCCGGCATACGACAAGCCGCAACCGGAACAGCTACCTGCCAAATGCGACCATCATCAGAATCCTTCGCTTCCATTTTCACGCGGTCACCAATAAGAACACCCGGCTGACGATTCCAACACAAGAACACTTCAACAGTCGAATCGTCAACTGGCACACCATTATCAAGAAGTTGCACGCGGATAATACGCCCATTCTCGTCGCCACCGTTCAAACGAACGTCAGGAATAAACGCGTTCGCATAATCCAATTGGATCACGCTCCACGTAGCATTCTGAAAATCACTCATGATCAGTCTCCTCAGCTTTCACTTCTTTAACTTGAGTCTCTAAAATAGAAACGCGCGCCTGTAAGCGCGCATTATCCAAACTCAAATTCGCAATCATCAACTGCAAATTCGTAATAGTTTGTTTCACTTCAGGATTCATCAGACTTACCTTTCTCTTTATCATTTAATCCAACGCCCAACGCGCTCATAATCACATCAAGCTTCAAATTCATTTCTTTTTGCCAAGGACTCTCGTCCGTAGATGCTATAGCATAATGCGTCTCCGTCTTAATAGTTCGTGTCGCTAACACTGGAGCCGGCTCTGAAGGAACAATTTTTATATCCACCACTCAACCTCCTTTCTAAATGACGAAGCCATTTCTAAAGCCAAAAGTAACCGGTACCCATTCTCTAGCTGTACCGTCTTTGTCCATGCTAGTAGGCAAATAAAAAGTTCGACTATCCATATTCGCGCCATCCTCATAAACACAGTCACTAGCAAGCCCGGCTTTACTAACCTTATGATGCGCAAAACTACAATCCGCGCTGAAGTTAAGCCCTTGTTCCAAGGTGCCGAAAGACGTTGGTGAGTAAGTTAAAGCTGCTTTGTATGCGCCGGCTCCATTAGACTGTATGCCAAAACCAATCAAACAGTCATCGCTTCGCGACCCAAGGAAAAGCACTTTATGCCGCGAATCTGTGTAATCGATAATGCCAATTCGACCATACTTGTTATTGCCTGAAGTGAAATGCATGCCATTTTCTTCTAAAGATAGCGTGCGATTGTGAATCTTATTATTGGCAATCGTCATGCCACCAATCTCACCACGAGATATGTGAATAGTAGACGTTGTCAAATCCCACCAGTTCGAATTCGCATAATCCTGAATGCGCCCAGCTTTAATCAAACCCGCGTTGAGCGAGCCAGTTTTCAAGTAAGACGCGTTCAAATAGACTTGACCACCGCTCAAATAAATACCCTGCGTTTGCCCGCCATTCGTGAGTTTGTTGAAAATAGCTTCCTGGGTTAGTGACTCGTTCATCTTCGAAATCACACCATCAGCACTATCATCAACAATCTGCTGAACCGTCTTGCCACCAATCTTCACCGACGCTTGCAACGAAAACTCGCCAGTGTCAAGATTCCAAAAATTCTTACCAACTGCATCGCTCAAAATACCAGTGTAAATACGATTAGCAAACAGTCCATGACCATCACAAACAGTCTTCCAATCCCAATCGCCATTAGGTTTCAAAGAATCCGCTATACGCCAAAAACCGCCACCAATCTGAATAGCGTTAGTAGGATGAGCATCCTCACCCTTATCATAAACAAAAATACCCTCATCCGGAGTAAAATACGTATAACCGCCACGAGCATTAAGAACCTCATTCAAACGCCCAATAAGATCACGAACATATAAGCCGTTGCCCTCAGCAACCGCATTCCACTCACTAGACTGAGCGATAAGCGCATCAAGCTTCTGCTCCTGAGCGCGTCTTTTTTGTGTGTAAGACTCGTGAATATTACCAAGCGTAATACGAGTTGCATCAACCGAATCGAGTAAGTCTTCCTCAATTTTCAGCACGCGCCCTTCAACACGAATAGGAGGAGTGAACGTAGCATCAACAATTTGCACTGTGTCACCAACGCCAACAGCATCAGAACTAAACCCAATTTTACCAAGCGAAACCACATCTGCTTCATAAGTTAATTGAGGTTTTGACAGCTTATCTAAACATTCTTTGCCTTTTTTAAATAACAAGTTAGCGTCAGAAATATCATCAAAAATAACTTCACCATCAAGAGACAGCATACCTCCAAGCCCGTCAGGAACTCCCCATAGCCGAGTAGCTGCAACATCTTCAACGTATGGTAAATCATTATTAACATCAACAATACTCACACGAGATTGAGTATCGCCGCCACCCATAGTTTTTTTACGCAACTCTGATAACGCTTTACATGCGGCGCGGCGCTCCTGCTCAAGGCGATGAGCTTTTTCGCGCTCAATCTTATGTTCTAAAACAAGCTGATGTTTTTGCTGCCGAGCTTCCCGCTGCTCCTCAACCCTTTGTTTACGTATTTGTGCGTTTTGTAAACGTTCTAAACGTTTCTGCTCTGATATGCGCTTCCTTTCAGCGCGCCTGATAGCAGCCTGCTGCCGTCGTACAATTGCTGCAGCCTTACGTTCTGCAGCGCGCCGTTGTCTCTCAGCTTTACGTGCTGCACGCTCAGCCTTATTCTGAGCTATCAGTGCTTTCCGTGCCGACCTGCGTTTAGCGGCATCAAAATTCTTACCACTACCATTAGCTTTCCTGCCGCCACCTTGTGCTGGAGGAGTATAAGGAACGTAATTCGGATTCCAATTATCAAACCCACTCATAATTCAACCCCCTCATTGTCCTCAAAACCTGTTTTACTATTCTCTGTTTTCTGTTCCACCTGACTAACACTCTTGCCCCACACGTACAAGCGTGTAATAACATTCGCAGAATTAATAGTGCGTTTAATGCTTTTCAAATCGCGCGAATACTCAAAACGTTTCACCGGTGTTTTACCGCCACGATGCTCAACAGCATTAATGCTACGTGAAACAACATGATTTCCATCAAGCTCTACACTCGTATACAACTCAAGGTTAAAAGTCTTACAAGTAGCTTGTAATGCTTTAAGAACATTAGTGTGATAAAACGCGTAGTTCCCCTGAGCGGTTTCAGTCGCACCATTTTCAACATATTTAACATCCCACCGTGTGCCAGCTAATAAATCTTTAAAACGACCTTCAGCAGTTGCCGCAGTTCCACGCAAATCCTCAACATAAACACTGTTAAGTTCAGCAATACTGTTCGCGCATTGAATTGTAATAGTAGGCTGTTCTTCACCCCTAATAGCTTGCACAGACTGCACTAAATACTCAGCTCCAATGCCTTGACCGTCAGTAAAAACAATCCTGTCACCTTTTGTAACAGGACAATTAGAGCAAGTAATGTCAAGAGTGTCAGAACCGTCAACACTACGACACCGTTTTGCCATAGTTACACCATTAAGAACACCAACCAGCGTACCGTCACACTTGCTGCAGAAAAATTCCATACATCACACTCCATAAACAAAAAGTGGCGTGAAACTCATCACGCCACTAGCACCAGTAACACTTAAATCCACAATCCCCGGTATGAGGGGGAAAAAGTCACTTTGCAAAGTCGGAACAACAATAGTCCCATTCATTCTTGCAACTCGTGCTTGCGGAGTTGACTCAATCTCTAGTGTTGCACCGTCAGAAAGCCCCTCAAACGTTAGAAGTTTTGACGAGCTAGAACAGTTAATAATAACCTCGTCACTAGCTGCTTTGAGCTTAAAATGAGGGAAACAAGGACGGTCACCATCAACAGCAATGTGAACATCACCACTAACACTCACAGTCGTTGGAACTCCGTACGCGAACGGCTCAGCCGTTAAAACTAGATCACACTTATACTTTGCCGTATTGCCGAATGCGAACACTGGCTGCCAGTTTTTAAAAGTCGCATACCCTCGCCAAGTTGGAGAACTCCCACACTGAACAGTCATAAGACTTCCGGTTAACGCTGCAAGATTAGCTTGCATACGTGCAATATCTTCAACATGCCCAATAGTGCACATTGTTAGCGTAACAGTACGCTCTTTTAACGGAGCGTTACCATCCTCGTCGCGAAGCGTCGTGTCCACGGCAATACTGCTGCCGGGTACGCGCTGAAATTTAACTATAGGCTCAGGCGCGCTTACACGCATGCCCGGATAACATACTGAAAAGCCTAGTTCTTCAATAGGGGAGCCGTTAATTCTAACTGCGCCTTCAAAACTCATTTTTCACCTTCCTAAATCTATCATGTGAGAAAGTTCTCGGCTCATAGGCGTAGCAAGCAGCCCAGCCATTACTTCACGACCGTTAGCATCAAGCTTGAGTTTTACTCCATCGTCAAAAACGCTGCGCATTGCTTCAGCAACGTTAGAATTAGCCACACACCCTGACGCGACCAGCCTGTCGTTTAACGCGCGCATATCGTTTCGTAACCCATTCACAGCGTTCACGAGCATATCCCCACCAGTATTAGATGCTGGTTTCTCAGATCCTGCAATAGAGTTCCCGTAGTTTAAACGGTCAAGCATGTTCACGCCAATGCGCTGAACCGCGGCGGCTGTCATAACGTACTCACCGTTAGAAAGCATCGCTGGAATACTATCTGATGTACCAGTACCAGCACCATACACGACACCACCATTCGCGCGATGAACTCGAGCATTGACGTGTACGCTAGCGTTATTAATCGCATTTATAGCACTCCAAACCTCATTGGCGTTCGCTCTAAAATACACAGTTTTATCTCTTAACCGTGCGCTTTGTGCGCTGTTAAACTTGTTTTGGAAATCAGTTTTATTACCTTTGAGTTTGACAGTCTTGTCCGGCACTTTAGCTGCTTTAGCTTTAGACATAGTCGAGTCAAGATTACGCTTATCACCTTTGAGTTTGACAGTCTTGTCCGGCACTTTAGCTGCTTTAGCTTTAGACATAGTCGAGTCAAGATTACGCTTATCACCTTTGAGTTTGACAGTCTTGTCCGGCACTTTAGCCTTACTAACATCCGCAATAGCTTTTTTAGCCTGCTTAGTGTCAGCTTTAACTTTTGCCTTAACTTCAACCGGCTTCATTTTTTTAACCGCATCAAGAGCGGTCTGAAGCTGTTTCTTATCAAGAGTAAGAGTCAGCTTTTTAGGGTCAAGCTTTGCTTTTGATACTTTAGCAATAGCATCAAGAGCCTTCTTGTTGTTGCCAGTAATCTCAAACTTACCGCCTTTAAGGTTTTTTACAGATAGATTCTGTTTTTTAAACACTTCACTAAAGTTGTCTTTTGCGGTAACTTTTGCTTCAACATTAGACTGTTTCGCAGCCCCAATCAGCTTCATGAGCGCATCATGACTAATACCCCAAGCTTTTGCGAGCGCAATTGCTCTATCCTTGCTCATGCCTGTTTTTTGAGCAAGGTCAACGAACGCGGCACTGCCTTTGTCGAATGCTTTGGTTACATTTTCAACGCTTTCACCGTTTTTAGCCATCGCTTCAGCGGTTTCGAATGTTTGCTTAGCAAGGCTTGTGAGCGCGCTCATGTTTTTATCGGCAGCATCAGTGTTATCCATCCAATGTTTACCGGCTTCTGCAACGCTTTTACTACTTTCGCGTATTGTTTTATCCAAGTTTGTGAGTGCTTGGTCAGCGTCCATTGCGAAACCGTAGTATTTTTGCATTGCTTCAACATTATTGTTGATGGCTTCTGCTTGAGCGTTGATAGCGTTTTTACTAGCACCGAATTTTGCTATAAGAATGTCTTCTACTTTAGCGACTTTTAATATTTCACCACTGTTTTTGGCTGCGGCTTCCGCGCCCTTCATGAGCGCGTCCGCGTGCTGCGAAGAAGCTAGCGCATTTGCTTTCTGCTGCGCTTGTTCCTCTTTCATCGCGTTTTGTGCGTCTTTAACGCTCTTTTTTGCTTGATCAAACGCTTCCTTAAGAATGTTGACAGATTGTTTTGTGATTCCGCCGAACCTGTCTGGAGTAGAGTTTTTCCAAGTCTTATCTAAGGCTTTATTGAAAGACGTGACAGCGGTTTTGCTGCCTTTGACTGCGCTAACAAACGTGTCCATGCTTACGCCGCAAGTTTTAAGAGCGTCAGTAAAATTCTGAGTGCCTTTTGTAAACCAGCTGACTCCATCATTGCCGTTTTTTAATTCATCAGCAAGCTTACGATATACGTCACCACTATTACGCACAGTATCTTTTAGTGCATCAGTCTGCTTTTTGGCAGCATCAGCTTTAGCTTGCCACATCACAAAACCAATCGCTGCTGCCGCTAATGCAGCAACAAGAACTCCTGTTGTGACAGCAGTTAATCCGAGAACGCCAGCCTTAAAAACACTCAACCCAGAACTAGCCCCAGCAATCTTGTACCCAATACTTGAAAAAGTATCAGTTGCAGTACTGCTTAAGCTCCTAAAGGCTGATTCAAGTCCTGCACCAAGTTTTGTGCTCTTCAACAGCGTAAATAGCCGCTTTGCTTTACTGCCTATAAAGTCAAAACTCTTAGCAACAACGCCACCATATCTAGAACTTTTACGATACATGTCATACAGTCCAGCACCAATACCGACTAGCGCGGTTATTGCAATGACGGCTTGCTGAACTTCAGGAGGTAAGGCTGCGAATGCGTTAACAAGCCCGGTAACAGCCCCAATCATGCCGCTTATAATACCTTTGCCGCCGCTGCCGATTTTAATAAGCATGGTATCCCACGCATTGCCAAGGCGAGTGAGCTGACCTTTGAGATTATCCATCTGAGTGTTAGCAACTTTTGACGCGAACCCCTGTTGGTTAATCATCTTCGTATACTTTTCAACACCCTTTGCGCCCTGCTCATACAAAGTGTTAGCGGTTGTCAATGCTGCGTTAGAGAAAATACGTCCAAGAGCAGCATTTCGTTGCGCCTGAGTTAAATGCCCAAGCTTATCATGCAACTGTTGAGCAACACTCGCTAAGCCAACAAATCTGCCTTGAGAATCATAAATCTGCAATCCAAGCTTCTTAATAGTACCCTGCGCTCGAATAGACGGTGCAACAAGATTCTGAAGCATAGCATTAAACTTTGTACCAGCGTCAGAACCAACCAAACCTTTAGATGCAAACAGTGTTAGAGCGCCAACAGTTTCCTCAACGCTCATTCCGAGAATGTGAGCGTTAACACCAACGTTCTTCAATGCCTCGCCCATATCTTGCACACCACCCTGTGCCATGTTTGCACCAGCTGCAAGCAAATCTGCAACATGAGACGCTTTAGAACCAGCAAGCCCGAACTGATTCAATGCAGAAGCCGTCAATTCAGCAGCATCAGCAGCGTTCATCTCACCAGCAGCTGCCAAATCAAGAGCACCCTTCAAACCGCCGCCAATAATATCCTTAACGCTCACACCGGCTTTACCAAGCTCATTGATAGCATTAGCAGCTTTAGTTGCAGAAAACATGCCACTACGCCCAGCATCCAACGCTGCTGTCTCAAGCTTCTTTAACTCTCCAACATTCTCAGTGACGTTAGCCCTAACAGCCGCCATAGCTTGGTCAAACTCGGCAAAGCGACGCGTAGCATCAACACCAATAGCAACAGCAACTGCACCAGCACCAATAGCAAGTGCCCTCATTATGCGACCGGTCTTTTCCCCAGTAGTACCAGCACTCTTTACAAAACTGTCAAACTTTCCAGTCAAGTGTGCTGCCGTTTGGAGTTTTGCCGAGTAGTCAGCAATATCCGCGGTCATGCGAATAGTAATATTCTCGTTTTGCGCCATTTACTCCTCCTCAACTCCAAACGGCACTAGCTTCGTAGTTTGCGAGCGCGTAGTGCCCGGACGGTCATCTTTCAAATACTTTTCCATCGCCTGCTCACGCATAGCACTTACGAAACATGTTTCGATTTTTGCGCGCTCAAACGTGTCATTTACTTTCAAATAATCATGGCAGAACTTAGACGGCATTCCGCACAGTGGGCAAAGAACTGTGTTCTCATACTCATCCAGTGCGAGCATCCATGCGCGTTCTGTTTCATCCCACTCGATAGGGTCGTCATCAGTTGGCTGCCATCCGCAGAATCGCTTATAAGAAATCCCTAGCCTACGTGCAGTTTTTAATTGCGCTACGAGACTAGGGAAATATTCTAAATAAGCTGCGTTAATTCTTTTGGGAATGCGGTTGTTGGTTCGTTAAGATTTTGAATAGTTGTAACAATGTCTGTAATCTGCGAGTCAGCAAGCTTTGGCAATAACTCTTTCACATCATCGTTACTCACACTGCGTTTACTCAGTTTGTATTGCGCTTTAACAATCATTGCCGGGAACGCTTCAAGCGCAGCCTGTTTAACGTTGATTGTTGGAGTATCTTCGTCCTCTTTGTTTTCTGTGTTTTTAATAACGTATTCACTCCACTTAGAGTGGTTTAAGCCCTGTAAAGTGATAGTAATAACGCTACGGTCTGCGAGTTCTTTTGTCTTATGTATTTCTTCCAGTACTTCGTCAGCTGAGCGTCCATCGCGAATAGCGTTTGTTTCGTCCTGCTGCATAAGTACAAGCTCTTGAGTAAGCATGAGCGTTTTTTGCAATGATACAAGGTCAGTTACGATATCAACAGTTAATTGTGGTTGAATGTATTTAATAGGCATAATAAAACTCCAATTAATAGGGGGGTGGGGTATGTTGTGGTGTTAGAAAGTAAAGGCGCGTGCGAGGAAAGGAACAAAAACTCGCACGCGCTTCCCCTATACTTCTTGCCAATCCACCACAAAAACCGGCAAGAAAGAATTATTACTACTGTGCTGAGTTCGACACTACAGTAGAAGATGTAGACACAGCACTAGCAGAATCCACAACAACACTTTCCTCATCAGAAGAAGATGGGTCAGCAGCAAAGTTAATCAAACTCATTTGTCGATTATCCTTAAACGCAGTTTTCAAACCAATAGTTGCCGGGAACACGCTAACAACATCACCTGCCACGAACTCCTCAGACGCTTTCTTACCACGCCTGCGCACAAAGAAACCACGAGCACCCTTAGTGAGCGTTTTAATAGCTTCGTTGTACTTCTCAGCATCCTTAGTGTTAGTGTTATCAATAACATGCAGCTTGCCGTTCTCATACTTTTCCATGCCGTTAATCTTGCCAGCTACAGCATAAGCTTCACGCTCATCGTTAAAAGTTTCCTGCGAATGGTCAAGACTAAACGCATCATGAGAACCCAAGTAAATACTCAAATCAATATTGCCAGACTTCTCCAATTCAGCCACAGTAGGCTTATGAATATCAGCAATACCATTAACAGCCGGAACCCAAATAGTGCGGTGTAAGCCGGCAGCAAGATGTGTTGGAACTTTAGCAATTTCAACTGTCATAATGTCTCCTAAATATTAAATGCGAACCGCCATTCGACGACTCGCACAACATAATTCATATTCTGACTGAGATTCTTCATATCACCCGGGTATGAGCCAGAATCCCTGTAGATGCTCATGCCTTCAATGTTTTGTAGTTTTGCAGCTTCAACCATGTCTATGAGTTTTTCTGCAAGCAAATCAACGCTCAACTGTGAAGCGTTTACAATGCGTGCTTCTATAAGCGCGTACCGTAGTCGCGTTTCGCCGGCTTCACAGTGGGATCTGTTTTGTGGTTTGACGGTAAAAATTACCCACGGTGGGAGAGTGGTTTTCGACAACGGTGCTTGCCCGTCCTCGTAACGTTTCCACCCGTCGGGTAGTTTTATGATGCTTAAAACCTCTTTTCGAGCTTCAAGAAAAGTTGTCATATTTCAACACCAACCTTTCTCATTTCTTCAATCATCGTGTCAAACTCAGGTTGAGCATACTCGTAGAATTTGTGTGTGCCACCACCATGCTCAGAGCCAAAAAAAGCGAAGTTAATAACACTACCCGGACTACCTTTTAATGGTGCTACAGTAGCTGTAACTTCATGAAACTTTTTCTCAATCTCATACGTGATAGGCGTTTCGCGAAAATACCAGTAGTCTGATTTTGCTAAATCAGCTTTAACAGCTTTCTTCACATTGAGTGCTGCGTGAGCAACAATTTTTTCAACCTGCTCATCTTTCACACGAAAAGCCGTATGCAAAGCACCTGCGAACCGTGAAAGCTCAGAAGATTCAAGACGAAACATTATTCTCCACCGCCTCTACAGTCTCAAGATTCGCGTTCAATACCCAGCGTTGCGCCGAAGTAAACGTTTTAGCACTAGTATTCAAAGCCAGCTTAAACACGCGATTCTCAAGAGCCTTATTAACACTATGCTTAACTTCCACAATGTCACCTGGAGCAAGCCCGGACACACTCATAGGAAAGTGAATACCCTGCGTAGAAGAAAGCATAGGAGAACCATAATTCACCTTATCGCTCAACCTCACGCCGTTCGCACTATTAGCACTATTCGCACCATTAGAATCGTAAGCCTGCAACTTACACTTGCCCTCATACACTTTCATATACGATGGCTTCTGCAAAGCAGTTTGCTCATCTAAAACATAGCCTGTTACCCGTTTCACCAGCACAGTATCAAACATGAGCCGTTCAGCCGCCTGTTGAGCACGCTTAACAACACCAAGAACACTCATATAATCCTCACCGCCAAACCAGGAGAACCAAACCGCGAGCGCAACATTTTGCATGTTGCTTCAGGTAGTTGCATTGCGTCTATTAGAGCGTTTTCACCTTGCGTGTAACCAATCTGATAGTCGTCAATGCGCTCATACGCTACGCCTGTGTGTGTTTGCAAACCGCCGTTCTCAGTTTGAGCTAAGCCTGCTGCAACCATGGAACAACAAAGGCGTTTAATATCCTCTGGAATGTTCGTAAAGCCAGCTGTGAATGTTACTTGTACGCTAGTTGGCTCATTAGGGGATGCCCAATCATTGTCACGGTATAAGGAATCCCCAATAAGCTTCCAATTAGTGTCAAGCGCGCCATCAATGAGAACTGATTCAACTTGAACAACCGGACGGAACGGTAATGGTAGGCGTTTGCGGTCAACACCCGGCAATATAACCGTGTGAGTGCCGCGCACAATAGGAGAGCCAGCAGCGGCTGTAATACTGCTACTGGCAACCTCTAATAGTGCTTCAGCTTCGGCTTCTCGCCCGTCAACCTGCACTTTGAAACGGCGGCAATCGTCAACTGTCGCCAAACTCATAATCAGGCAGTCCTAGAAACGGAGCCAGTTGTAGTGAGTTCGCATGTTGCCAAAGCTTCAGGACGAATCACCTTAGAACCGTATACAAGCAAGCCTTTAACAATGTCACTAAAGCCTTTCTCTCTACGCGCTGGATCAATCTTAGAGATTTGCTGCGCGAAAGTAGTAGCAATAGTAGAACCTGCAAGCATAGTATGCTTCGTATCAGTATTGCCTGGCATAAGATTAGTCTGATACACGGTGAAACCGTTCACATTACCAACGAAACCATTGTGTAATGTTGCAGACTCAACAGCAGTATTCTTAACGAAACGGTCATCCAAGAGCAGCATTCCATAAACATCTGGGTCAACCACAAGGAACCTGCCAGTGGTTGGAATATTCTGCTTGCTCAGTCTTGCACCAAGGGAAACAATGCTTTCATACACGTCTTCAGGCTTTGTATAAGTCTTCTTCAAAGCCTTACCAGCCGCCGCCGTAACCATAAGGCTGCCAACATACTTATCAACCTCTGCTGCAAGATTATAGGCGGCACGCTCCTGGAACTTACCTCGCAAATCTTTGCGTGACTGAACAGTATCCAAGTCGTCTACTTCAAAAGCAAACGCCTTAGATTGGTCAATCTTAAGCACACCAGCGTCAACATCAGTAACAGGCTGAATCGTCAACTCGCCATACTTTTTATAATCCTGAATCTGGATATCACCAACACCAGTGATATGTACGGTGTCGCCGTAGGCGCGGATTTCCCCCTCGTAATCATGGTTTGCAAGGTTTGCAAACACAAGAGAATTATTAAGAGTGTTAAGAATCTTAGCACTCCATATTTCTGGGACAAAATGATCAATAGCCATATCTTCTCCTTAAGTAATTATTTGCCTTCTAGAATGTTGTCAAGCCTGCCTTCCGCTTCAGCTTTCACAATCTCACTTGGTGTCATGCCTTTAAGCTGCTCACGCGTAAGCTGCTGAACAGTCTGAGCACGCGCGCCACTAGGAGGCGTACTCACGACACCAGTGTTTGGTTGGCGTTTCGCCAAATATGGACGCTCTTTAACAAGCGCGCCCAAAGCATTATTAATTTCCTCTGAGTTGGTTTCTCCATCATCGGAAACAGTGAATTTTGATAAGTCAAGGAAAAGTGTTGCATCCGCCGGGTTCTCTAGCACACTAGCAGCGGCGGCACGAATTTCACTCTTAAGAACACGCTGATTAGCGTTTACAATAGCTTGTTGCTGAAGTTTCGCAAGCTCTTCAGCCTTCTGATACTCAGCTTCACGACCTTGCAGTTTTGCTAACTGCTCTTCCATGCCCTTGTACTTATCGTTTTGCTTCAACGCATCTTTAAGTTTGCGCTCAAGGTCACGATTGACATGCTGTTGTGCCCTGTATTTCTCATTAGCTTCTTCTTGAGAAAGCAATTGAGGATTCTGCTTCAACTCCTCATCTTGCTGAGAATTATTATCGTTATTATTTTCACCATCTGGCATGGTTTTCTCCTTTCCTTGACCTTTCGTCACCTATAACCCATGCCGTTTGACATGGAATCGGAAATCTTTTCATACGCTTCACGCAACCCTTTTTCAGCCTGCGCAATACGCGCTAAATCTTCACTCTTAACAGCTTCTTGATAAATCTGCTCAGCACGTCTAACAGCTGGGTTTAACTCCCACAATCCGCCAATGTTTTTCCTGTGCTCATACCTAAAATCGCGGGGGAGAATGTAACCGTTATCCTTAAGTCGCTGTATGGCTTCTTTACGACTCCCAGATGCCCAACATTCATCAACGGTTAGTCTTCTAAATGCTTTGCGCGACTTGTCTTTAGCAGAGGGGAGAGTAAAACCTTTGTCTTTAAGTTGTAATGCGAAATAAGACCGACTGGATCTAGTGATACTAGTTTTATCAAGCTTGCTATTAACAATCTGACCAATATCAGCACCAGCACGAATACTCTTAGCACCAAGAATGCCGAATCTTTTATTCTGCTCTTCTTCGCTAAGCCTGTTAAACATTTCTATCGGGGTAGGCGCAATATCCATGACAGAACCGACATCATTCAAGTTGACTGGCAAGTGATAGCAGTGACAATTCATATGACGCTCAAACCCAGTGTTATAACGGTATATTTTGCCACTCAGTATGATGCACCATTTACACGCATCAGCATTGCAGCAACGAATAAACCCCATATGCCTGCGAGTAGTAATATCCGCTTGCTGAGCTTGCCTTATTACGTCAGCTAGATTCGTGGCAACACTAGAACTAAACAAGCCACCAACGCGCTCTAATGCTTCCTCAGCATTGACACCCTCTTTAATGAGTTCAAGAGTGCGTATAGCCGGACGATCAACCCACTCGTCTAAAGCCACGCCACTAGCACTGTACTTCGAAAACGCGTGAGAATTTACAAGAGCTTCAGGCGTTGAATATTGGGCAATCTCCGCCATTACGTCAACATTCGCATCCAAGCCAGCATCAACAGCCTGTTCCTGCACATTGCTTAACACGTTCACTAAAGGCTGCTTAATGCGCGCCCAAGAGCCACGAATATCATTCTTATCCACACGCTTCCACGCGTGACGTGCTGCGCGCACTGCAGCAGCTTCACGCGCAGCCACACGCCTATGGAACGTGTCCACTGCTTGAAGATTACGCACCATGCTTCAACTGACCTGCAATCTTCTCAAGGGTAGGGTCACTCATCTCTTTCTCGCGCATCATAAGTACGCGCTCAACATCACGAGGACTCAAACCAGCATATTCAGCAACGTATTCAAACGGGAAACCAGCTTGGCGCATCTTAATAAGCCCGTCCATCATTTGCGCTTCACTGCGATACTGAGGATTAGCAAACTTCACAGTACTATTACGCACAAGCAAAGCAGTATCATTATCTCCTTCAGTAAGCATTGCGAGCCAACATAACTGCTTCACGCCAGCGCGCAAATAAGAAATACGGTCAAGAATTTTATTGACTAAACCTGCTTCAGCAACCTCATAGCCAGTCGCTGGCACCTCAGTAGACGTAAGCAAATAATGTGACGGCGTGCGCGTCTCAGCCGCAATATGCTCAACAGCCTTCTTAATAACCGGCAAAAACGCGTCCAAATTAGCCGGCTGCCACTCCGCAATCTTCACATTCTCGCCAGTAATCTGATAAATCCTATCCATCATCTGCTTTTCAAGGTCAGCCGGGCGACTACCAACAAGATTGCCATCAGTATCATAAACAGCCTCCTGCAAGCGTTCCCCACCAAGAATCACACGCGCCGGCATAGAAGCATAATCAAGAGCATTAAGCAGATAAGCCCAAATAACATTCACAGTATCCTGCATAGCTTCAACCTGCTCAATATCAGAAATAGGAGAACGATCCAACATACACTGATTGCGAAACTCAACCATAGGAACAACACCAAGCGGATTAGGCTGAATCGTAGACTCGTCTATCGCCCAATCCTCCACGCCAGTAGAACCAAACGCCATATCAGCATTTTTACGAACAAGCACATACCAGTCAGGAAAATACAGTACGCCAGTGTCAGAGCCTTCGCCACCAAGAGTTAAGCCTACAGTAGGCGCGCCTGTACGTGGGTCAAACTCCATAGCGCAAGAATCAGGATTCTCAAAAGTAATACGCGCATGACCGTCAGCCATTTGAGTAACCAACCCATATGAGCGGCGCGCAACCATCATCATAAGTGCCGCTTCACTAAGACCACGGTCAGCATCAGAATCCTGCCACACGCGATGCAAAGAATCAGGAGCAACACTACTATCAGGCGTAATAAACCCTTGAAAATGAATACGCTCAACCGGCGCTTGCGCCACGGTAGAGCACCAGTTATCAGAGAACGAGTTAAAACGATTCTCCATATACTTCTTAAACTCACGGCTAGTAAACGGCAGTTTACCGCGGCGTCCGCGAAAATACTCAACATGCTTTGTAATATCTGCTTGACGACCAATAACCTGCATCAACAACCTACGAAGAAGCACATTTACATCATCAATATTAAGTGTCATCTAAGTCTCCTCATATTAGACGGCGAATAAATAAGATTCGGCTTTTCTTCACCCCAACCATCCATGCGCGCGTCACACGCTGCTTCATGTGCAAGAATCGTTGCAACAGCAGCATCAATCTTTCTATCCTGCTGAGGTTTACCAAGACCGTATCTTTCAGCTGTCTTAGGGATACGCCGCGCGTTCACAATATGAGCGTTAGTAATAGGACAACCATCATGCGTAATACGGTGTGTGCTTAAATCTTCCTCAAACCGCCGCAACGCCTTATAAACAGCCGTGATACGATTACTACCGTTCATAACCCACGGAACAAAAACACGCTCACCATACGCGCGCGCCCAAGCATCAATTTGAGATTCCCAACTCATCTCATCCTTAAACCCCGGGTCACAATAAATACGCACAAACTTATACTTGTGAGCAAGCTCATCCATAGCAGCAATAACTTCACCACGAGGAATACGCCCACCCCACTCTTTAGGATTCCAAATCGTAGGACGCTGATCATACCCATAGCGAGGTGTGAAAATAAAACCACTCAACGTTTCGAGCTTAAAACACGTAAAATCATCATTTTC
Source organism: Gardnerella sp. c10Ua_244 (assembly GCF_055818055.1). Taxonomy (NCBI): domain Bacteria; kingdom Bacillati; phylum Actinomycetota; class Actinomycetes; order Bifidobacteriales; family Bifidobacteriaceae; genus Gardnerella; species Gardnerella sp. c10Ua_244. The sequence goes on along the minus strand of NZ_JARFVS010000002.1, from coordinate 278,267 downwards.
AGAACCATCAAAACCACCACACACGCTAGTGCCTGCTGGGGGGTTCTCAAGCCATAACTCATGTTTTTTACTCAATCTTGATACCCCCCATAAGCTTCAGCCCACTGTGCTTCCTCAATCCAAGCTCCAGCACCTTGAACAAGACGATTGCCAAAAAAGCGTTCCGCTTGCGATGGGTCAGTCTTAAGCAAGCTAGCTGCTTCAGCTTCAATACTGTCCAAATCAACCCAAGGCGAACCCTTATATACGTATTCAAGGATTTTGCGGCGTTCACTACGCTTCAAAAAAGACATCAAAGAACCATCTTCACGTCTCAACTCAGGAGCCAAATCCGGATTACGATAAAACACAAAAACGTCAGGGTCACCACTCTCGACAATCTGCTGAGCGTAGCTATTCTCAGTAGGGTCATAAGCGTTCGTCCACGCGTGAGTGCGCCCACCCATACCAGCCGCGCCGCGCCGCTGAGTCTGAGCAACCTGCACCATGCCATTAGAAGACGTATATAAGCCAGCTTCATCCTGTTCAGCGTCAGTAATAGGATTACCCAAACGACTACGAGCAGAAGAAGTAACAATATCAATACGGTCAAGGTCAGCCGCATCACTCACATCACTATCACCATTAAGCACACGAATAAAACCCTCACGCACACGCAAACGTTCCTTCAAAGAGCCAAGCAAAACCATAGCTTTCAAAGGACGATACATGTTAAGTACCTGGTCTTCACTGTTAGCAGTCAACTGAATAAGAGGTGATGGTTGAGGTCTACCCATAGGTTCGCCCGGCAAGTACGCATACTCAAAACCACAAGAACAACCCCAATCAGAGCAACGGTAAACATCTCCCTTTTTCGCCCAACCGTTAAAAACAGTAGGGCCAACAGCTTCAGCAGCAACAAATGCCGCTGCGCATGGACCTTTACCAGTCTTCTGAGGAGCAACACACAATGTTTGGCGATACGTAAACGCTTGATTCAAAACCATAGGATTATCAGTCGTGACCTCTTCAGGCGGCACGAATTTAGCATCCTCGCGAATACGCCAACGGTTCGCTGCCAACCAAAACTGCCAGTCAGCAAGCACAAATGGCTTACCGCGATTAAAGCCATCAGGTTGTTTGCAATGCGCTTGAATCCACGCATCAATAACATCAGCAAGAGTAGGAAAATCAACATGCCAATTATCAGAACTAAGCATCATCACCACCACGCATACGACGAGGTAACACGCGAACACCATCAATCACACTCAAATCGCGAGCAGAATCAACAACGGAATCACGGCGAATACTCCAACCAAAACCAGCCATAGCAGCTTCACTAAGACCAATGCGATCAGCAAAACGCGGCAACAAGCCACGGTCAGCAGCACTCGCGCCAGCCTGCTCACAAATCACAAGCTGACGCGCATATAAAGCAATCTCAAAAAACATGTAAGAATACTCAGGCATACTCCAAGCTTCAGCTTGTGGCAAACTCCACAAATGTCTCCAAACAGTCTTCTCGCGACTAGCAAAACGCTTTTCTCCATTAGTATCCCTAACTCCTTCAGAATCAACAACACGAAACTGCGGCAAGGGGAATTTAGGGATTTCGCCAGCAAAACCATCAGCGGAAAGTACTAGAGCTTTAACTCCTTTTCGCAAACTATTGCGCGAATGTGGGTCAGGCGCGGGACCACTGCGAACTCTAGCTCCACCACGTCCAGAACTCATAAAACCTCCAAAAATGCTAACGTTTCCAACGATTTTTGCCGGATGGCGACACTCCCGGGATTTTTAGAGAAAAGGTAGGGGTAATTATTAAAGTAACACTCTCTTAAATGCTGAAAACGTTGAAAATAAGCCATTCTTGCCAAATCTTTTGAACCCGGCGCAACAAAAAGAGAGTTAGGCAGCGCTTTTGGAAATCGATACCCAATACCCCTATCCCCTACCGATTTTTGGGGTATTTGGGGGGTGTTTTTTGCAAACGTTTGCAATGTCTTATGGGGTGTTTATTGGTATTTCTGTAGCACGGCTCCTGCTGGTCTTGTGCGCGCGGTTTTGATGTCGTGACATCTTTTGCACAATGCACGCATGTAGCGCAAAGAATTAGGATTTTTGCCTTCTGCGATAAGCTCGAAACGCTCTAAAGGATAGTGATCAGCGATTGTGGCTTCTTGTGTGCATAATCCTTTGTGTGCTTTGCATCCTTCGCATTGACAGTAAGGATGAAGTGCGAGGAGCTTGGCTCTTGCTTTGCGATGTCCTGCACTAGTGTAGGGCTTTGCGTTGGTGGTGTGTCTTAGCTTCTTTAGGCATTTGGGGCATGCTCGGGTGGTGGGGGGGATGAGGGTGGGGCAGCCTGGGGTAGGGCATGGCTTGAGCATGGGCGTGCCTCTTTCTATATATAGGGTGTGTGAGTGAGTGGGGTTGGGGTGATAAAGCTTTTTCTTTGTGGCTTGTGTGCGCTTTGCTTTGCTTTGCTTTGCTTTGTGTGTGTGGGTGTGGTGCTAGGGGGGGCTAGGGGGCTAGTGGAGTTGTAATAGGTGGGAGTGCGCGGCGTTGCTCTGCTTTTTCTTTTTTAGGGGTGTCGATGGGTATAAGAAAGGGGACGGCATAAAAGCCGTCCCCTTTGTTGGTTCGTTATAGGTATGATTATCGCTTTGCTCTATGCTATCATGTGGCGGGTTTGAACGCGACACGCTGAGGTTGACTATAGTCAAGGGTGTGCGTATAGTATAAAGCGTCAACACAAAGAGCGAAAGCTCAAAACAAGGAGATAAAAATGGTTTTGATGATTCAGGCTCAGGATTTCTGCGCTATTCTTTTTGCGATGAATGTTGCTTATTTTATGGCAGATGCTTTTAAGACAGACTGGAGCGATTGGCGCAAAGCCTTGCGTGGCGTTGTTTCTCTTTTCTGCGCTCGTTATTTGCCGATGATGGTTCTTCTGGCTGTTGCTTTTGTTAACTGCCCTGTTGTGTGCTAGGGGGTGCGAGATGCAAGGGATTGAAGATTATTGCAGTGACTTAGAGCGCTACATGGAAGGTGAATTTGAGACCGATGCGGACAGCTTGGAATGGATGGCTAGTGGCGTGAGCGTGTATGCGGAAAGGCTGGCGCGCGCTCTTAAGACTTCAAAAAATTCACGTAATTCGCAGATTCGCCCGATTTGGGAAAAGCTTTTCTTTCTTTCTCGGTGGGTTTTGAGGCATCCGGAGAGTGTAGCTGATGAAGAGGTAAGGGGCACGATTCTTTTTGCGGTTGCGCAAGTGTATCAAGCTATCGAGTGGGAGCTTATGTAAGAAGTGCCGTGGCGCGTCATTGTCAACAAGGACGACAAGGAAAGCTCGCCCTTCGCGTCACGGCTTTTCTACCTTATCACGCGACACGCTGAGGTTGACTATAGTCAAGGGTGTGCGTATAGTATAAAGCGTCAACACAAAGAGCGAAAGCTCAAAACAAGGAGATATTAATGAACAAATACGAATACGCTTATATTATGAAGGACGAGCTAGAGAATACTCTATGGCTTGGCGCACCTCCAATGAAAACTTGCCTTCCTCTTGCGTGGAGCGATGAGCATAATGGATTCGGCTATGAGATGCTAGGCTTTGCACGTAGGGTCACGGAGTGGTTGCCTGTAGATGTTCCGCCTGAGTATATCAGGTGTAGCGGTGGTGAGCATTGGCTCGCGACTGAGGACGGCTTCAGCTTCAATGGCTATAGTTATTTACTCAGAGAGCAAGTGTGCAACGCATGGGCTGCTATCATGCCACAACTCGCACTAGCAGCGTGCGCAGAGTTACGCGACATAATCGCAGCGCATGGCTTGTATCATCGTAGCCATTTTGTAGCGCCTGATTGCCTTACTTTAGACAATGGCGTTGTTTTACAAAAAGGCGAAAGATTAGACGAAGAGAAAGCAGCGCTCGCAGCAGTGGAGGCTTTTTATAAGAAGCTACAAGATAAGGGAGATAGTCTTTTTTCTAATGAAGAAGGCGACGAGGAAGAGCTGGCTGCGGAAGCTAAGGCACTTTTTTAACAGAGTAGTATAAAAGTAAAGCAAAAAGGAGCATAAAATGATTGATACAAGCATTAAAGTAAAAATGGTTACTTTAGATGACCTTAAGGATTTGGAGTCCGCACCTGATGAAAAGGCTTTTTACAAAGTCATTAAAGATAGCTGGAAGCTTACCAATGCGACCGACGGTCTTTATCTTGAAAATATTGATTATACTGCTGAGGGCTTGAGTGAAGAGGATTTAGCAGCTTTCTTAGGGGTTGATATTAGCGCGTATGGCGACGACAGCGAGGAGCGCGCGGCGTTGCAAAACGACTTGAGCGACGCGTATCAGATGCGCGAGGATGAGGTTGACGCGCGCGTCTGCTGGCTTGCGCGTGATGAGATTATCAGTGAGACTCGTGATATTTTCAAAGAGTCCCACCTTTACGCAGAAGAAGATGACACTAAACACTTGCGCTATATCAAGCCTGCAACGTACGAAGAAATGGAAAAAGCTGGAGTTAAGACTACTAAAAACGCTCTTCGCGAGGTCGGGTACGCAATTGAGCGTTTAGCGCCCTTGCCTTTAGGTGAGGAATCCGCAGACACCACTATTACAGTGGCTTTAAATGACATTAAGCTCGTGAGCAAATATACAGAAGAGGAAGTGTGGAACGCCGCGATGCGCTTTAGTAACTACTGGTACTTTACGAAGTACACTGGGGATGACATGCCTGTGCTTTACATGACCGACTGGGGCGATGAGCTGCGCAGAATTGTATATTACTGGCTTGAGGATTGCGAGTGGGCAGACGACGTAGACGATTTGGACGATAAAAAAGGCAATCTGCCTTCTTTTGTGTCTTTCTTACAAGGTGATGATTTTGAGCGCGTATACAGTAAAGCTGACCTTGAAAAGCACTCTTTAGAAGATAACGCCGCGCAAGTACTAGGCTACGCGCTTGATAGCTTTATTAAGTGGGCACAAGAGCAAGAGCAAGACAATAGCACTTTGCAAAGTCTTAAAACGCGCCTTGCTGAAAATAGCGCGCTCGCTTTTGATAAGGCTTTTCGCACAAGCCTAGCCGAAGAATTACAAAAACTTTTAAAATAGCAAAATAGTGTAAGTGCTGCACGTGTAGGCGTGCGGCACTTTAGCATATCAAAAGAAAGGACAAAAAATGCGGATAAATGCAGCTTATAAGGAAGGACTCAAAAGGATTTTAGAGACGAGCGACATGTCGCGCGTACGGCAAGAATGGAGGGATTGTGTCTTTGGTCGTAAAGAGGTAGCGTTTTATATTTTGCCTATAGGTAGAGAGCGCGCAGCGGTCTGCTAGAGCAAAAATGCGGATCATAAAAAGCGCATCATAGAAGAAAATCGCGCGGCTTTTGAGCGATGCTATAAGGCGCAAGAAGAGCTAGAGAAGGCGCGCAAAGCGATACAAGCACAAGTAGAGACGGACGCGCTAGAGTACTGGGAGCCAATGTGCGATGAGTAACTACGATTTTAGAGCAAAAAAGGACGCACCTTGCTATTTAACCGTGCGTGACATTGCTATCTTTATGGATGTCAAGCAGCGTGTTGCTGGTCAGTATTTGACTGATGCGCGCATGAATTACAGGCGCGGCGCGGTGAAGCCGTCAGACATGCCGCTACCAGATGCTTTAGCAGGGTTTAAACGTCAGACACCACTATGGCGTTATGATACTATCCGCGAGTGGCTGGCGCGCCGTCCGTATGCGCCCGTGTGCTTGCCCGTGTCTGAGGTTGAGGGCTTAGCATTGCTGCGTGAGCTTAGTGAGGACGCGAAGGATTAGGGGACTTTCCGATGGCTCTTTTCGCTTTTATTGATAATGAGAATCTTCTCAATAATCATGTTTTTTGCAAACGTTTTCAGTTATTGATAATGATTCTCATTAACAATAAGGCGGATTTGGGGTTTTGAAGGGCTTCATAATTTATTAAAAAAATATATGGCATAATCTCACGAATTTTTGTGCGAAAATTTTGGATTTTGATTTGCTTTTTCTTTTGCCACGTAATGCTTTGACTGGTTATTATGGCTGCGTTCTGTGTCGTGCTGTACTTTTGATAAACGAGCGAGTTTAGGGTAAGCGTACTGTTTTTACTATTGTGTCTTGTCTTGTATGGCTTTGGTTTGTTTGCGTGAAAAGTTGTTGCATTTTTAACAGTTAGAGTATTTGTTAAGTGTTTTCTAGTATTGCTTGTTGTTGGGATCATAAGCTACGTTCGCATGTTAAGGCTGGGGACGGTGGGGGGAGAGTGTGGGGTGTAGTGAACCCCTAATGTTTCCAACGGTTGGGTGCGTTGGTGGTATTGGCGCGTTGGTGTGGCATTTAGAAGCTAGTGGCGCATACGTTAAAGGCTTACTGGCTGATTGGCGCACTGTTTTAGAGTGTGATGTGGGCGAATTATGTAATTTTTTGAATGTTTAAAATTCAGTAGTTTGTTTAGGATTGTTTTGACTAAAGTTTTCTAATGTTTTGATAATGGGTTGTTGTTTAAACGTTTTTGTGCTGTTTGTAGTGTGTTAGCACTGTGAATTGTTCGATGGCTTGTATATATGACCGGGGTTTTTCTTGACTTTTTTTGGACTTATTCCAAGACCCCCCCTATTGTTTTTGAGTGCTTTTTTAGCTTTTGTTACCATGTCCGTCACAATACTACTACAACCGCAATGTGCGCACGTGTAGGTTCTATCCCATGTGTGCGCCGCGGCTGGCATGTTACATTTCGGGCATACCCCTATAGGGTGTTTAATTTCGTCCGGGGTCGTGAGCGTATCATAATCACGCTCAATGGCTTGCCATTCTTTCAAGTCGTAGACTGCCGCCGGCAACTGCGGAATTTTTTTCACGTTTTGCACCATCAACCGTAACACCGGGTTAAGCGGCAACTGCGCGTAACGCGCATCAATCTGACCAAGCACAACACAACACTGTGCATGGATACGGTCAATGAGATTCAACGCGCGAGTGTTCAACGGCATTGGTGGAATACCACGCGACGGAGTATGACCAAGGTGCGTGAGCCTAACCTGCTTATAAGCGATTTGACGCACGATAGTAGTCTGCGCTGGCAACGCGCGGATTATTTTCGCGTAAGTGTGACGGCATTCACGGCATAGTCTGCGTTCACTACTATCGTGCATTCGTTTCCTTTACTATTTTTTCTTATCTTCGATTGGATTATTGTTTTCATCGAGTCGTAGAATACGTTGCCCGAGTTCGCTGTGTGGTTTGCAATGGAGCAAGTCGTAGATCCAAGCAACGAATCCAAATATCATCACTGCGATGAATAGTATTATGCTGATTACCATTATTGTGCCCATCATGAGCTGTTCCTTTCTTTCTGTTTATTGATGCTCTTCTTATTGTACTCTTCGATGCTTTTATTTACTGTATCTTGCCATTGTTTTAGCGCGTGCGATGTCCAACACCATGGATTATCGAGTGCTTTCTCGTAGCTATTGCCGTAGATTAAGCATAGTGGAATGCTTATGTATTCGCTTGTTGCTTCGTTGTGTAGAATTGTGGGAATATTTTGGTCGATTTGAATGGCTTCCCTGAGCATTTTCAGCCTATCGTCATCCAACATTTTTTGCGTCCCTTATCATTTCTTCTAACGCGGCAATAATCTCATCTGTGGCGTCGTAGCGCATTATAATGCCTTCCCACACTTTGTGGGCATTGCTAAAATCTTGTTTACTGAGAATTATAAGTTTTCTTTTTATTGTTCGGCGAAGTATGTGGCTTTTTGTGATTGGCTTGGGAATTATGCCATTGGCTTGTGCGTCTTTTGCGCATGCTAACGCTTTTTCTAGGTCTTTGATGCCGTCTTTTTTCTGCCAACGGAACACGTATTGTATGACTTGCGCCCAGTCGCCTGAATAATAGCGGCTAATGTCAAAGCATTCAAAATGTGTTTCACCGTCATCATACTTGTAATAATCTGGCGTGGTCATAATTCTTCTCCTTATTTCGTGTGGTTTGGTTCTTCCAGTGGCATGTTCGGGTTACTGTATCCGTAGTCTTGTGTAAGGTATTTGCGGATTAGCGCATCGTACGCGTCCAAGTATTGGATTGCACTGTCTGGCGTGCGTGGCGCTATCTCACAGTACGCTTGACTTAAGCGCTCACGCACGCGCTCAATTGTCTTATCTTTCTGACTTACGTTTACTACCATTATTGTTGTTTCTTTTCTGACTGTTCGTCTAGTACTTTGATTATTTGTTTTTCACGCTCGCTTAGCTCCCATTTTGTTGGGTGCTCTGAGCTTGTGCAGCCTTCTGTTAGAGGGCTTTGTTCGCATTGCTTGAGTCTTTCCGCGGCTTTACTGCTAATGAAAAAGCCCCCACCGTAAATACCTTTTTTAGTTGTGGCTTGAGCGTCTAGTGTTTTAATATGCCACGCTTCACTGCGTTTTAATGTAAATGTTTTACGATGGCGCACGCACATGTTTATTCTGGCTGTATATGCAACATTTTCTGGGTACTCGTATTTAATAAGCTGCTTTAATTTGGTGCCTGACTTTTTTTGAGTCTCCATAATTCTGCGTCTTAAGTCTGGCGCGGTTTCGATAAGATTATCGCCAAGATTAGTCACAAGGCTCGTGTTCACAACTGCGCCATTATGGTACTTAATGCGCGCATCAGCAACAACATAGTTCACCACATTGTCCGTTGAGCTGAAAAGCGTCAGCGTTGGCGCGAAAAGCACAAAATCAACATTATGCGTGATATAAAAATCTTTAATCTTCCTCAGAATACTAAACGGCGGATTATCAATAACCACACAACCTTCCGGATACTCTTCCGCCTCATAGTCACCACCGGGCTTAAAAGGTCGCAAAATAGTACGCCCCTGCAAACCGTATCTTTCAACCGCCCAATTCTTAATAATCTCATAGATTTGCGGCGGCGTGTAACAGTCGTCTGTGGTTAGTTTAGGCTTGAATTTTTCAACAAATCCATCATAGTCCGTTAATTTAGCTTGTACTGCGTTCATCATTTCTCCAGTATGTTTATTGTTTTCCAACTACTATCCAGCATGGTTCGCCATGCGCTTGTTGTGCGTATGCTTTCCATGATGCGCTCGCCGTTGCCGCGCAACCGCCATGTGACTACTTGTGCGCGCGCGTTTGTCACGCCTTGCAGGTAGTCGTGGACGATTTCACCGTTGGTGCGTATGGCGATTACGCTCGCGCCGTCTAGGTCGCTCGGGTGCGTGTATCCTAGCGCGCGCAATGCTCGCGTTAGGTCTAGCGGTGGTTGCTGAATATTGTTCTTTTCCATTCTTCTGCGGTTGTCGTGTTTTTAATTATTGCTTTTATCTGCTGCTCTGTTAATCTTGTTTGTTTGCATATGTAGCTGAGTGGCATTCCGTCCGCATACCATTTGCGTATTAGATCAGTCATCTTTTTTACTACCATTTGCTCGCCTTCGCTCGCTGTGTGCTGCCTGTTAATTTGTTCATGTACTGTTTTAAGTCATTGCTTGAGTACAAGTCGTTACTTGTGCTTAAACGCTGACACAAGTAGGTTTGCATTGGTATTGTAGGTATTGCGTGAGGTTGCCCGTACCTTGCCCATATTGGGATTGCGGTTGTGTTGTGCCCTCCGGTGATTACTTGTGTTAGGTGTTGTTTTTTCATTTCTTGTTCTCCTTGTTTTTGAGTGCTTCGTTTTTGAGTGCCTCTTTGTACCAGCCTGATTTTTCGATTATGCTAGCGAAAATATGTAGTGGCATTGTTACGTACTGTTGCCCGACGGTTTGCGCTGTGCTTATGCCTACGCCGCGTTTCTTGTGTATTACCGCATAGTAGGGTGCGTTATCGTTGGTGGCTTCGGTTTCAGCTTCGCGCATGTATTCGGCTAGTCGCATGCGGTTTTCGTTTTTGCATTCGAGTACCATGCGGCTGCCGCAGAATGTTACGCCGCTGATGTCGCCACGGTCGCACGTACCGTTTAAAGCGCGACGTTCGATAGTGTCATCGCAGAGATTGTTTTGCAAGTATTCTACGATTGCGCTTTCAAACGCCGTGCCTTTCTGTTTCTGCCTGCTCATTCTTCGCAGTCCTCATGATTAGCGATAGCGAAAAAAATTGCGCACTGTTTTTCTAAAGCATCTTTCACGTTTTCTGGCAGCCCGGCAAAGTTAGGCGAATTGGTTTCGTTGTCGGTGGAGGTTTCGTTTGTTGCGATTGCTTTTATCTGCTTATACTCTTCTTTTGAAACGTACGCCGTGTAGTCAATTTTGTATGCGACGTTGTATGGTGAGCGAATTTTTGTTAGGTTGAGTCGTGGATTGTCTTTTGGCTCTATGCTGGTTTTTAGTATGTCCAGTACTTTGTCAGCGTTAATGGCATCGATATAGTATTCGTTTACTTTCATTTCTTGTTCTCCTTTTTGTTTGGTATAAAACGCATTTCTACGACGTATTCGCTCATGCATGGTGTTATGCGCGCTTCGTAAACTCCTCCGCGTGGCTTGCGAAATGCTGCGACTCCGCCGCGTCTTACTCTTGATGCGAGTGTGTGCGCACTACCTAAAGGCATTACAGCGATTTGAACCCATTCGGTTGGTGTTTGACGGCTTTTTTTAGCTAATTCTGCGTATTTGCCGCACGCGCGTTTTACTCTCGTACTCTTACGATCATGTGTCAAAGTTGGTTGCGTTACGGATATTTTGCCGGTGAAGAGGATTTTGAATCGTTGACCTAGTGTGAGTTTCATTTTTTGCATCCTAGAATTCCGGGTCGGGTTCTGGGTTCCCCCATGGGTCTTTGCTTGGTGCGGCTTGCGTCCACGCGTTGGCTTGTGGTGCGGCTGATGCTTGTGCCGTTTGGGGGGTTGAGCCTGTAAAGCCTGTGCTTGTGCTTGTTTTTGTGACTTGGCATGTGGCGTATCGTAGGCTTGCTCCGATTTCGTCGACGGTCATTTCCACTACCGTGTGCTTCGTACCTGTTTGGTCATCGTAAGTGCGCTGACTGAGCCTACCGGTTGCGACTACTCGCATGCCTTTGGCTAGGCTTGTGGCAATGTGTTCTGCCAAGTCTCGCCATGCTTGGCATCGCATGAACAATGCGGCACCGTCTACCCACTGATTCTGATTTTTATCGAATGTGCGTGGGGTGGATGCGATTGAGAATGTGGCGACGGATGCGCCGGTTGATTGGATCATGCGCAACTCAGGGTCTGAAGTTAGGTTGCCTACGATTGTTATTGTGGTTTCTCCAGCCATTACTGTTCCTTTTCTTTTTGTTGTTGTTCGGCTAGTTCTTGAGTGCGTTTCGTGCTTTGCTCACGTACCCACGCACTAGCTTTTTTAATTACAGTCTCACGGTTTGCGATTAGGAATTCTGCTTCCTGTTTTGTCGGTGGAATGTGAGCTGCGTGTTTCAAATAGTTTATTGCTTTGAGCTTGTCGCTGATTCCTGCTTCTGCAAGCATTGCGAAAATCTGTTCTCTCTGCTCTTGTGTCGATATTTGCGGTCTTCTGTGGCTTATTGTTTCTGCTTGCTGTTGCGCGGACGTTTCAACAACTGTTGGCGCGGACACATCCTCAGCTCTGCTCATTTCGTCGTCCGTGTAAATGCCACTCATATCTGATGGGAACGCTTTACGCAACGCTAACGCTTCAGCGCATTTCGCTATCATTAAGGCTGGCTTTGATGACCACATGCCGCTGAGTTTGCCGTTGTATATTGGCGCGTATTCTTTGAAGATTGCTACGGCACTGAATACTCCGCCGCCGCGCTTGACGCTTACTTTTGCGGCTGATGGTGGTTCGGGGGATAACCACACGTCATGCCATACGCCGGTTTTATCAGCCCACAGTGTGTCACTCATGCTGAAAACTTCGTGGCATTGTTGCGCTACTCTGTGCGCGATTGCACGCAAACCGTCAATGCCGACTTGAATCGTCTGCTTGGTCTCGTAACCGTTAGCTGTTTTCTGTTTGCGCCCTATCATGTAGATTTGGCGGCTGAACGGGTCTAAACCGGTGCGCTTGGACTGCGTGAGGAAAATAGCAAGGTCAGCCTGCGTAACATCGTTTGATACGCCAAGCGTCTTGAGCGCGGCAACCTGCTGCTGCGTCCAGTCGGTTTGGTCTTGAGTAATAGTAAGTTCACTACTCATTTTTGCCTGCTTCGAGTTGTAGTGTGACTGGGTTTATGATGCCCTTGAGTTCGAGTGGTGAGTTAGCATAGTCACGGTCTAATTTCACTGTCGTGACTGAGCCTCTACCATTCTTGTATTCGACACCTTTAGGGATCTCTCCATCGTGAGCGCGAATTAGTTCGTCGAGAAAGTCTGGCGTACAAGCTTCGGGGCATGGCATTATTGTTGTGTACCATGCGTCGCGCCCGTCATCTAAAGTCCATTGAATTTGTTTGAGGATTGCGGCGTAGGCTTTCGGGTCTTTCACAATGTAGTAACCTTCACTGCCTTTGCTTATGCTGATTGTTCCTACGGTTTTGTTGTTGAATCGTAGTTCGTCACTGTCGCCTGAGTTTCTTTGCCGCTTGTACTCATCTTTGGCTTTGTCTAGTGTTTCTTTGATTCGTTTTTCCCACTTGGTTAGTGTGGCGATTAACGCGTATAAGTCGTGGTCGCTGAGGTTGCTTAATTGTTCTTCCAAGTCTGTGATTTCTTTAGTCATTGTTTGCTCCAGTTAGTTTGCGGATTATTCCGTTGACGCGTTGTTTTGCTTCGTACCACTTGTCGAGTGCGTCATCTATCGCATCTATAAGCCAAGCGTGCTCATCATCGAATTGTTTATCGAGTTCGTGCCACTTGTCGAGTGCGTCTTCGTATTTGCGTTTGGCTTTGTCGAGTTCAGCTTGGGCATGTGTGAGTGGCTGACATTTTGCTCGTGCGGAATCGTATTCTTTCTGTAATTGCGCGTGTTTTCCGTCTGTTTTTTTAAGCTGTGCTAACGCTTCATCTAGCTCTGTGCTAATCATCGTTCCCTCCTTTAGTCGATTAGTAGGTCGAGTAGTTTGTTGTAGGCTTTCTGGTATTTCTGCGTGTAGTATTCGATTACGCCGCTTTCGCCTATCTGGTTTTGGTGCTGCTGTTTTAATGCTTTACGCATTTTCTTCGCCGCTTTGAGAACGCGTTTCTTATTTTTCATTCGGATTAACACTCGCTTCCAGCGTTAAGGCTATTTGATAGGTTTTGCAAGTTTCTTTTATCTCTTGCAATGTTTCAGCGCGCGCGTCTGTTTCGTCCGGTTTTAGGTTGATAAATTTAACGAATTTTTTAACGCGTTCCATTTTCATGTAGTCGGCAAACATTCTGATTTTTTTGCTTAATGTTGCGTAAGCGAATTCTGAGTTGCATTGTAGAGGGTGGGGAATGGTTGCTTCTAGTTCTTTGAATGCGTTTGTCATCTCGCCTAGTGTTTTGCCAGGCGTGTCACATGTTTCTACGAATGCTTTTAATGCTTCGTCCGTTGTCATGATGTTGCTCACTTTCACCACCATGCCTAACTATTGACATAAGCAACAACAGCACTAAGAATCACGCTAATTAGCTCAAGAATAGCCGTGAATACCATGTATATTCCGCATGGGAGTAACCAGCCGTCTAAAGCGTGAGTGAACGCGGTGCTAATGCATACTATGGCGCAGAAAATAGTAGGAATAAGCACGAAAATTATGCGTGCGAGGACTTTGTCGAATGTTGGGTTTTCCATTTTTACCTCTCAGATTGTTTGTGGGATTGGAATGTTGTGTGCTTCAAGCAACTGTGTTAGCTTGAGCATGGCGCGTTTCATTTCTACTAGGTGCGTGCCTACGGCTTCGATTGTTTGTTCGCAGTTGTCGAGCAACCGGTCGGTTTCTTCAATGTCGTATCCTGTGCCGAAGAAGCGCGTGCTTATTTGCGCGTCTCGGACTTCTTGTGGTGTTATGAGCATTAGTTTTCCTTTCATAATGGGGGCATGATGCAGCTTGACGAGTTTAAGTACATGGAGCGTCCCCCATTCATCATGCCCTTTGTGCGCGTGCGAAGAGTCGAACTTCGCACCTCTAGCGGCTTGAGTAACCAGAAACGGTACAAAAACTGGTTGCTGTCTTTTCTAGAGTGCCGTTAAACGCGCCTTGAATTATTTGATTGGTTTTCCTAGTTGTTTCGTCCACCATTCGTGGACGCTTTTTGCGTCGACGAGGTAGCGTGTGCCGCGCCCGTTTGTAATGTTGGTGGCTTTTATCTTGCCGTGTTGTATGAGTTCTCGGACTTTTTGTTCGCTCATACTGTAGGCTTTGGCTATTTCGCTGATGGTGTACGCTTTTTTAACTACTGTTTGCTTGTTGAGTTGTTGTTCGATTCGGTCGAGTCTGTGGATGATGTCTTTGATGGTGTACTGTTTTTCACACATTGAATGTCTTTCTGGATCATATACTCGTTCCATACGCTTAGGGTTGCTGTTACGCCTATGAGGATGAGGAATAAGCCGATTGGTAGGTTGATGCTATCGGTCTGGTTGTTTACGGTTTCAAAGATGAGTGTGATGCCGCTGAGGGTGATTAGTATGCTGATGATGATGCTTATGGTTGCTGTTGTTCGATTCATTGTTGTTTTCTTTCTTCGATTGTTGTGTGTGCGCGTGTGATGTTGATGCTTGCTATGGTTGCGAGCGCGATGCTGAGGATTGTGAGTCCGTTGATGTTGTTGCCTGCGTTGAGTGCGTATAGGATGATGCTTGCAGCGTATGTGATTATGTTTGCTAGTAGTTTGGTGTATGGGTGTTTCATTTTTCGTTTTCCTTTTCTGCTTGTATTAGGTTTTGTCTTGCTTCGTACGCGTTGTTGATTGCGTATTCTTTTTCGTCTAGTGCTTGTTGTTTTTTGTTTTGAGCGGCTTGTAGTTTTCTCTTTTTTGTTATGTTTGGGTGGTTAGCGTATTCTTTTTTTGCTTGCGCGTAGTTGATTATTGCTGTTAGCCAGTGTTTGTCGGCTTTTTCGTATTCTTTTTGTGCGAGTTGGTCGATTTGTTTTGCGCGTGCGAGTTTTTGTTTCGGTGTCATGGTTATTCCATGTGTTTGAAGATTGTGATGAATACGTATAAGATAAGCCCTGAGAGGCCTAGCCCACTAACGACTGCGGCTATTGCGTCGATTAGGTGGTTAATGTTCTGTGGTGTCATTTTTCTGCTTCCTCTTCGATTAGGCGTTCTAGGTAGTTTCGCGCGCTGTCGCGTTTGTCTCGTGCGCCTATGAGGTTGTTTTTCGCCATTTTGTAATCCCAGTTGCTTTCTAGGGTTTCGAAGATTTTGCGTGCTTTTCGGTCTTCGATGCTTATTTGCTCTTCGAGCTTGTAGCATTTCATTTCTAGTGCTTCGTGTTGTTTGTTGAGTTTGTCTAGTTTTTGTTGTGTTTTGTCGTAGTCTAGGTTTTCGCTGGTTAGTAGGTCTTTGATTTCTTTGAAGCCTTGTTCGGCTTCGTTGTAGTCGCGTGTAGCGGTTATGAAGTCTTGTGTGGCTTTTTCAATTTCGGGAGTCATTTTCTGCTTCCTCTCGTAAGGCTTGTTTTAACTGTTCGTCTATTTTGTGGAAGACTTCTGTTTTTCTGCGGTAGTCTATTTCGGCGTTTTGCTTAACGATTAGTGCTCCGTATTTTTCAGTTAGTGCGAGGTCGCGTCTTTCGCTTAGTTCTTTTATTTTGCTGTTCATTGGTTTTCCTTTTCTGCTTCTTCGTTGTCGAGTTCGTTTATGTTTTTCACGCTTGTTATGTAGATGATGTTTTTAGCGTGTTGATTGATTATTGTCGTGTTTGTTTCCTTGTCGCTCATTGTTATTCCTTTACTGGAACACTGTTTTTGAGAAGTGAATATACTGAGCGTTTAATAACAGTCGAGATTTTTGCAAGCTCACGAGTATTAAAAGGCGATTCGGCTGGATGATTCAGGCGATACGCTAAAGTAGTGCGCGGCATGCCAATTTTGTCAGCCAAACCGGTAACGGTTAAATCCTTATCAAGGAGTGCAGTTCGTATGTTTTCTGCAACATTTTTAGCGAATAATTCATCGTTCATGGTTCTCACTATATGACAATTTTGTCACATTGTCAACGCGACACACTGACAATATTGTCATGCTTTTTTTGTTCCAAATTTGTCATATAATGTGAATATGGATAGAATAGAAATGGCACTAATCGTAGCCATAAAAGAGCAGAAGAAAAAGCAAGGCTTTACCAATAATGAGCTTGCTAAAAAGCTAAACATTAGCGAGCGCACAGTATTGCGTATGCTTAATGGCGAATCTGACATAAACGTCTCTCAGCTTGCGCGCATTGCAGCTGTTTTTAATATGTATCCTCACCAACTATTAAGGCAAGGGGAGGAAGAATTGCAGAAGCAATTATTAGAGGATATGTCTGATGAAATTAAATAGTTTGGGGCATAATTTTAAGCGCGTTAGCGCATTGTATATTTACTGTAAAAAGATTGTATTACTGTATATGTCATACTCTAGTATATCTCAGTAGATATATTAGAGTATATCAGCAGGGTATAGTGTGGTATATCACAAGGATATAGAATAATATACCTCTCACTGATTGAGAGATATACTTTTATATATCACAAGGATATAGAATAATATACCTCTCAAAAGTTAAAAAAAATGCGCTCTGCAGTATGGATTAAGAAAGCAGAGCGCATAATGAGACAAGCAGCCTCACGCTTTATATTATAGCAAAGCGTGGAGCAGAAAGGGCTCCAAATGGGGTACGATAACCAAAAAGCAGTTTATGCTTTGTCTTCAGCGGGAAGACTTAACCACGAGCGAGATGGTAAACCTTCTCTCAACAGCTTTGCTTTTAATGTATTGAATTACATGGCTTTTACAACATATGATTGGGACTCAGCTTCGAACCAACCTACCGAGCAGCCTAAAAAATTAGACAAACCATGCCGCTACTACGCTCTCGGTTGGCAGGGGATAGCTAAAACTTTTGGAATGTTTCAAGTCTCTCCGTCGCTACTTTTTTTGGATGACGACAAAGAGATGCAAGAAGCAGTGCGCCGTCGCGCGGCAACGGCTAAATTGAGGATATCTGACGCTTGGGCTTTTCTTAAAAAGCAAGAGCTTATTAAATGCATCAAGCCTGCAGGAACAGGACGAAATGCAGGATGGCTTCTAACTATTGGTTCGCCTATCGAAAACATTAGAGTAGAAGAATATGCGCGATCGTGCCTTAATTTAAGCGACTATTCCTCTTAAATTCCACACGACGCATGGTACAATAGAGACTAACGGGCACGCGCCGTACGAATTGTTGTAGTTGTCGAATTCGTGCTAAAATAAAAGACGAAACAATCTTGTTTCTCTCTTTCTCTCTGCATAACTGAATAGGTTCTCAAAACCACCAAAGCGCGCTAACAGTCTTTTATCAACTTTCCTGCTAACGCGCTTTACTTATATAAAAAAATAGGATACGGGTTTTAACACCGTATCCTAGAGTCTCCACCTACACATGGCAGGCGAGTTACACTTAATACTACTCTCCAAACAACCTGCCGCCAAGTGTCTCAGCCTGCGAGCGCCGTCTCTCATCCGCCGCGTGCTGGTATATCATCGCGATTTTCGGGTCAGAATGACCAGCCATATCCATGAGTTCCTTAACAGTCGCACCACTCTGAGCAAGCCACGTCAAGCACGTATGGCGTAAATCATGGAAATGCAAGTCAGGACGGTTCGCAGCAAGCCTAGCCTTATCATAGTAATCTCGTAGAGTATTCGTACGGATAGGCGTTGTCCTATCCGTTCTCATAGGAAACAGCCAATCATCCTGATTTAACTCTTGCTTTTTCACGAACTCTTTCAAACTATCAACCAGCGAGACTGGTATCACCTCACTACGATTACTATGCTCAGTTTTCGGTGCGGTCGTCAGCACAGTCGAGTTAGGGGTAGTCGCGCGCGTCCTACTGATAGTAACCGTATTATGCTTGAAATCAATATCACTGACCTTGAGAGCGCAAATCTCACCAATACGAAACGCTCCGAGCGAAGCTAGCAGAACAGTAGGCGCGTAAGCCTCCGGCATCATACTGTATATTGTTTTAACTTCTTCAGGTGTTGCGACTGTTATCTCATGGCGACGCTCAACTTTAGCTTCACTAACAGTAAACGGATTATTCTTCAAGATTGGCGGATTGCCGTTAATATCCGGTCGCAGCGCACTGTTTACAATAGCACGCAATACTTTCATAGTGTTGCGTACCATGTCCGGTTGCGCCGCGTCCAAGCCGTCTCTAAAATCGTTTACCATTTGCGTACTCAAGTCTGCGAGCGCAACACTACCAAGCACCGGTTTAATATGATTCTCATACGTTTTCGTTGTCGCGTATTTTGTGCTATCTTTAAGCGGTTTGCCGCGCACTCGTCGTTTTTCAAGCCATTCAGGAAAGTACGCGTTTAGCGTTGTGTGTTCTGCTATTTCGCGTCTTTTTACCTCTTGAGGTGGCACCCATATTCGTTCTTCTATCTCATACTCTGCTTTTCTCAGCCAGTCCTCTGCGGCGCGCTTCTGATGGGTAGGGAAACTCTTGGATTGCACTTTAGGTAAGTTTTGCCACAGGCTGAATGCGTACATTGGTGTACGGTATCGTGCGACTATTCTAGTCGGATTCTCTTTCGTGGGACGATAGCTCAGCGTCCCAAATTCTTGTACCATTTTTATGCTCCTTGCTTTTAATCACTGATGAGTCGACGAAACACAAACGACACACCAAACGACACACCAATTATACCCATTCCGCGCGTGTTTTCCGGAGTCAGAAAGCTTGTGACACGCCGTAAGAATGGCGGAATATCAACGATAATCGTTGCAATACCAACAAAAACAAGAAATGGCGGAATCCCAACAAGTTCGAATCCCCCTAGCTCCACAAATTTTAAACGTCACCTCTTTTTGGGGTGGCGTTTTTTGTTATTATTTTTTAATTTTTATGCGCCACGCCGTATTTTTTACTGTTTGTCTGCAAGTCGTACTAATAATGAACACCATCGACCAGAGGTCGCGCTCGACAAGAGTAGTAAGCATGAGCTAGGGAAAGCGTTAATTGCTTACAAAAGGGGAGAGCGCCGAAGTTTACTGCTTAATCCCAAAAGTAGTGAGCTGGGACTTGGCTTAATATACCAAGGACTGTCGCAGCGAGTCGGCATTCGCTGCGGAGAGCTATCGACACGCTTGCTTTTGCTTGCTTGTTTTTGCCTCTGATTGTCATGAAAGGAGGAAAAATGAGTAGCTCATTATCATCTACTGCTGCACAGAATACTCAGCAGAATGCTCAGCAAAATAACGATGTTCATCGAGGATTAAAAACCCGACATATTTCCATGATTGCTTTAGGTGGCAGCATTGGTACCGGCTTATTCGTTGCTAGTGGTGCAACAATCCATATGGCTGGTCCTGGTGGTGCTTTGCTTGCTTATGGTGCGATTGGCATTATGGTGTACTTCCTTATGACTTCCCTTGGTGAAATGGCCACTTTTATGCCTATTAGTGGATCGTTTGCATCGTATTCTGGACGTTTTATTGATCCTGCACTAGGTTTCGCAATGGGCTGGAACTATTGGTTTAATTGGGCTATTACGGTTGCGGTGGACGTTAGTACTGCAGCAATAGTTCTGCAATATTGGTTCCCAACAGTGCCAATATGGATTTTCTCACTGTCGGTTCTTATGCTTATTTTGGTTATCAATGTGCTTACAGTTAAGTGCTTTGGAGAAACTGAGTATTGGCTTTCTATTATTAAAGTGTTGGCAGTAATCGTATTCCTTGTTATCGGTTCGCTTACGATTGTTGGCATTGTTGGCGGCAAAGCGCCATTCTTGCAAAACTTCACTCATAAGGACGCTCCATTTGCAGGCGGTGTTCCTGCAGTGTTGTGTGCGTTCGCTATTGCAGGCTTCTCTTTCCAAGGAACTGAGCTTATTGGTATTACTGCTGGAGAGTCTGCAACTCCTGAAAAGAGTATTCCAAAAGCTGTAAAGCAAGTGTTCTGGCGTATTCTTCTCTTCTACATTCTTGCAATTTTCGTTATTGCTTGCATTATTCCTTATACTGACAAGAACTTACTTGGTTCTGATGTAACTGATATTGCTATTAGTCCGTTTACGCTTGTGTTCCAACGTGCAGGGCTTGCAGCTGCAGCGGCAGTTATGAATGCAGTGATTCTGACTTCTGTTATTTCTGCAGCAAATTCCGGCATGTATGCTTCAACAAGAATGCTTTATTCGCTCGCAAAAGAAGATAATGCTCCAAAAGTATTTGGCAAGGTAAGTCTTCGTGGTATTCCTGTTCCTGCGTTGATTGCTACATTTGTAGTTGCTTTATTTACTTTCTTTATGAGTATTTTTGGTTCGCAAATTTACATGTTCCTGGTTGCTGCAAGTGGTTTGACTGGTTTTATTGCTTGGGCTGGTATTGCTGCAGCTCATTATCGCTTCCGTAAAGCATACTTGGCTCAAGGTCATTCCTTAGATGAATTAGTTTATCGAGCAAAGTGGTATCCGTTTGGTCCTATTGTTGCGTTCTTCTTATGTATTCTTGTTATTGTTGGTCAGGATTTGCATTCATTTGCAACGCTTAACTGGCAGGCTATTGGAATCACGTACATGTCTGTGCCGCTATTTATCGTTCTATACATTGGTTATAAGATTAAAAATCATACTCGAGTAATTCCTCTTGAGGAAGTCGATTTAACTCATGTTCGAGTAGCAAAATGAATGAATAGTTTATAAAGTTCAACATCGTTTACGATGTAGAGTTAGATAATGTAAAAGCTCCCAGTGATATACGCTGGGAGCTTTTATTATTGAGTTAGATAACAGAGGAATATGTTTTATGGTTTTTGTGGAGATTCTGAAGATGGTGGAGGTCCTATTAGGTCCGCTTTAGCAGAGGAATCTTGGTCGCCCTTTTTTGCTTTATCATTCGGATCTTCTTGACCACTATTTCCTTTAGGGTTTCCGTCGCCAAATCCGTCTTCGCTGCCTTTTGGATCCTTATCTTTTTCTTTGTTCTTTTCCTGTTCCTTGTTCTTGTCTTTGTCTTTTTCCTTTTCCTGTTCCTGCTCCTTCTTCTTGTCTTTTTCCTTGTCTTTGTTCTTGTCTTTGTCTTTATTCTTATTCTTCTCAGTTTTCTGTTTCTTAGTGTCTTGAGTATTTGTCTTCGGCGCTGGGGTTGGCTTTGGCTTTGGTGGGACAACATTTGAACGCTGAATTACAATTCCAGTTGACTCATTTATCTCTTGCTTCTTTGTTTCTTCGTCTTGCTTGTCTTTGTCTTTATCTTTTTTGTTATTTTCATCGATTAATGTAACAGCCAACTCGCGCACTCTTTTTGCTTTGACTGCATACCATTCAGAAGCAGCTAAAGCTTCTACGCTTTGGGAACCAAGTTCTTCAGGAGAGTTTGCTGTGCAAGATACTGCGTCAGGAACCTTTTCGCTCATGATTTTAGCAAGTTCTTTTGCGTTATCAGAGTCACCTTTTGTGAGATCTGTTATTATGCTGTTATGTACTAAACTTTTCCATACGGCTTTGGCTTTAGAAACTTGTGCAACTTTTATTTCGCACTGTTTGCGAGCTGCTTTAGTGCGTTCAGTCTGCTTCATATACCAAAGTGTGCCAACTGCGCCAAGAGCTAAAGCTAGCACAACAATTCCCACAATGAGAATAATGAGCTTTTTCTTTTGACTCTTTTCAACACTATCGGAGCTATGTTGATTCATATTTGTCCTCTGTTATCTATTGCTGCTCAACATTAGCGCATTTAAATACGCAACTTGTTTATATAATACGCCAAAATGTTTATGTTAGCCACGCTCATGAGCACTAAACAATCAAGATTTTGCTTGTGGATACAAGTCGTAATATTTAACGCAAAAAGCCACTGGAAAACCAGTGGCTTCATGGCTCCTGCGGCTGGGCTTGAACCAGCGACCATTCGATTAACAGTCGAACGCTCTGCCAACTGAGCTACGCAGGAATATCTTGTACTCAACTAAGCGCTGTGCACAAGACATTTATATTACACGTAATTTTCAAAGATGCAAATATGGCGTGTTTTGGCGTGTCGAAACAGTGATTATAAGCATATGTTTTATCCACAATGCTTTAAAAGCTTATGATTTTCGCAAATTAGCTGCAAAACTTTTATAAAAGTCGTTTTATAAAAATATGGATGGGGAATATATGTGTATTCGCAAAAATTATGAATTATATTACAAAATATCTGCCTGTTTGGGGATTTTTATAATCTCAGTTATTTTATTAGATACGCTGTTTTTACAACCCGAAATTTCGCAAAATAGTCATCATCTTAAATATTATGTTGTAGAATCTGCTGTGACATGTTGCCACAAGTGTGCTCTTTCTAAAGGCTCTTATAGCGAAAAAACATGCAAGTCAGCTATGCAATGGCCTGTAAAACCTGCACGAATAGTAAAAGCTTTTAATCCTCCGCCTAAACCTTGGATGGCTGGGCATCGCGGCGTAGATTTAGCTGCAAGCACAGGGACTCCTTTATTTGCGCCTGCAGATGGCGTTATTAGTTTTGCTGGTAAAGTCGCTGGCAAATCAGTTGTGACTATTAGGCATGGTGAACTGACATCCACTTTTGAGCCTGCTGTAACAAAGTTTAGCGTTGGTGTTTTTGTGAAAAGAGGCCAGAATTTTGCACATGTCGAAGGAGGTTCGGACCATTGCGGCACAACTTGTGTGCAGTGGGGTTTAAAACGTAAAAATCGTACATATGCTAATCCTGAAAGAATGACTGTTAAGCGTCGCATTGTGCTTAAGCCTGTGGAATAAGCAAAATACTATATTTGTATCGTAGATATTTGTAGATAAATGAACAAAATTTATTACAATCTTGTAGATATTCGCATATGCGAGGGCTTGCAAATCGCGTATAGTAAAGATATACATCAATTCAGCAGATAGAGGAGCTAATATGCAAGAATATTCTCGTCCACTTGATGAGTCTATTGATACAGATGTTAATGTTTTCTCACTGCTAGAAGAGCGAGCAGAGCGCAATCCTAATGGTTCTTTGGTTGAATACGTTGGAGCTGACGGCGTTTGGAAGTCATATACTGCTCAAGAATTTAGAGATAAAGTAATAGCTGTCGCTAAAGGCTTTATTGCTAGAGGGGTAATGCCTGGTGACGCTGTGTCAATTATTGCTCACACTTCATGGCAATGGACAATTCTTGATATGGCTATTATGTCTATAGGCGCATTGACAGTGCCAATTTATGAAACAAGCTCTTCGTTGCAAATACAACATATTGTTCAAGATTCTCAAGTATGTTCAATATTTGTGGAGTCTCCTGAAATGTTGCCGAAAGTAGAGGCTGTTCAAGAAGAATGTCCTACTCTTCACGACGTATATGTGATGAATCGTGGTGCTATCGACGCGTGCATTGAATACGGTAAAGCAGTAACTGATGCTGAATTTTATGAGCGAGTGCACGCTGTTAATGGAAGTGACATAGCAACAATTGTGTACACTTCAGGTTCAACTGGTGAGCCAAAAGGAATTGAACTTACTCATAGCAATTTTGTCTTTATTGCTAAATCAGGTGTTATTTCTATGCCAGACATTGCGTTAAAAGGCAGCCCGCGTCTTTTGCTGTTCTTGCCTCTTGCGCACGTTTTTGCTAGGTTTATGCAATTGTTCTGCTTTGCTGGAAATATAACTCTTGGTTTGACGAGTAATTTGAAAACTGTATTGTCTGATTTTCAAACTTTTAAACCAACATTTATTCTTGGGGTTCCACGCATTTTTGAGAAGATTTACAATGCTGCTTCTCAAAAAGCAGGCAGGGGAGTAAAAGGTTTTATTTTTGCTTATGCGTCTAAGGTTGCTCGCGAATGGTCTCGCGCTCAACAGTCTAGTTCAATGGTTCCTCCAATGCTTGCTCTTAGCCATTCAATATGTAAAAAATTAGTGTATGCTCCACTACTACACGTATTTGGAGGCTCTGTTTCATACGCTATTTCGGGCGGTGCTCCTTTAGATTTGTCGATTGCACACTTCTTTAATGGCATTGGTTTGCCTCTTCTAGAAGGCTATGGAATGACAGAAACTTGTGCTCCTTCTATGGTGAATCCTACGACAGGTTATCGCATTGGTACCGTTGGTTTGCCTGTAAAGGGTGTATCTGTTGCTATTGCTGATGATGGTGAATTGTGTATTAAAAGTCCTGCAGTGTGCAGAGGCTACCATAATAATCCTGAGCTTACCAAACAGCAGATTGTAAATGGCTGGTTGCATACTGGAGATTTTGGATCTTTAGACGATGACGGTTTTGTGCGTATTACAGGCAGAAAGAAAGATCTTATTATTACTGCTGGCGGTAAGAACTTATCTCCAAATGCGTTAGAAGCTTCATTAATGTCTTCACCTATTATTTCTCAAGCTGTTGTTATCGGAGACAGGAAGCCGTTTGTTTCAGCAATTATTGCGCTCGATTTATCAGAAGTAAATACTTGGCTTTCTTCGCGTGGTGCATGCCCCGTACGGTCTTTAAAAGAAGCTTCACATAACGGTATTGTGCGAGCAGAAGTTGAACGTGCTGTTAGCAAAGCAAATGAGCTAGTTTCTAGAGCTGAGTCTATTCGCAAGTTCGAAATAGTTCCAGATGAGTTTACTCAAGCAAACGGTTTGATTACGCCAAGTTTAAAGGCGCGTCGTCAAGTTGTTGTAGAGCGTTATAACGACCTTATCGAACACGTTATTTATGCTCCACGCAAACGTTAGCTGTGTGTAAATTCGTGGAATATAGCTTGACTATAGCTTGAAGCTATATTCAAGCTGCAGATTGCGTTCCACAACTTATATTTCACAACTTGCGTTCCATAACTTGCGTTCAAAAATTGTATTTACAAGCCTGCGTCTGCTAATGATACGTAACCTGGGTCAATTAAACGTGACTTTAGATTTGTTGCGCTTACTGCCACTAGTCGCTCGTTAACAGTAGGGACAGTTTCCCCGTGTTCAATTTTTGTTTGCACTGTAGCGATTTTTTTGTCAAGTTTACCGTTTCTGTTCAAAGAATAACAAGTAGCAGTAAGATCTTGAACAATCTGCTTATGATTTTCTATAGTTGTCATCCATTGCTTTCCGCTCACAATGTTTGGCATAATATTTTTGTACGCGCCATAACCAGTTATTACTGGCCATTTCTTTGCTTCTGATTCTTCTTCCTCATCTTTTTTCTGCTGTTGTCGTAATTCTTTTTCGGATTTCTTTGCAGAATCTTTTGGAGCAGGAACTGGTCTTTTATTAAGATCTCGTTTCCCTATGAAGTTTCCGATAACGTCCGGCAAATTGAAAGATGGGTTTATATCTGCTGCGCTTCCTTCATAACCGAGATTGTTTAGTGCTTGTACGGCTTGTAAAGCAATTTGATCATCGAGCGCAATAATTCCATCAACGCGATGCCTTGAGTGTGAAAAAAGACTTGTACTTTTCGTAATTCGTTTTGTTAACTCATTTTTCACAGAGTCAGCTACATCTGCGTCGAAAGCAACATTGGTCCAGTCTTTTTCGCTACTATTCACATTCAATCTTCCAGAAGTGCTTATTAATGTTCCAGAAGCAAAATATGGTCTCAAAACTTTCCAAATGCCAGCGAATGCTTCTTCAGCAAAATCATCATGGAATGCTGTTTCGCTATTTGCATGCGTATTGTTGTTAGAATCATCATCTTCGCTTGCTTCGTCGCTGTTATTTTGTTGATTGTTATTGTTTGCATTAATATTTTTTTGATTGTGACATGGCAAAAGAACTTCAATATAGCGTGGATTTTCTTTAGTTGCACGATCTAGAGCGATTTTTTGTATCAGAGTTGTTGCTTGAATTTCGCCAATGGTTCTTGCGTCAGATAAATGGAACATCACATCAGGTTTGAAACCGCTAACATTCCGTGAGAGCATAACAACGTGGATTCCCGCCTTTTTTGCTAGGCGAAGTGAGGATGCCAATCGTTTTTCTGCATTAAGCTCATCTTTAGATGATTGAGAGTTATCGTCGTTTTGTAAATTTAAGTCCTGAGTATTTGATTTTTGTGTATTTTCAGAATTAGACGCAGGCAACGTTGCATAATCTCCATAGTTATTATTGCCGTTTTTGCTAGTCCATGGAGCTATAACAATTGTCGTTTTACTTAATTGTTTTTTGATTTTTGAATTTTCAGAAACAGAATTGTGCTTTCCTGAATTATTCTGTTTTGCATTGTTCAATGAGCTTAGCAAATTTACTACATAATCTTGCACATCGCGGCTTTGTTCTGAAAGGCTAGAAGAAGTTTTAGTAGTAATAGAATTATCGTCAAATCCCTTATCTTTTAACGATTTTATTAATTCTGGAACCAATATGTCCCACGTGCTTAGAGGCTTATTGCGTGTTATTGCTAATCCGTCTGATGGAGTAAAAACAATAACGTTACCGTGATTCGCTTGTTCTTTATTTTCAGATTTTAAAGAAGTTTTTGTTGAACTTGCGCACGAGCTAACAACAAAAAGCATCGTAACTAATGCTGCCAGCATAACTAAAGAACGATGCATAGTTCTGTTGCACAAACGAATCATAGTAGTGACCTCTCGTTTCGTGGTCTATCTGTTGCTGTCTATATGTGATCTACTTGTAACTATCTTCTAACATTGTATATAGCCATGTGCTAAATACTTACATTGCTATTTTAGTGAGCAAAATTATCTTATAGAACTTTTTATAAGACTTTCGCACATATTACGGTATTCGCTCACGTAGCCTCCGCCAAAGAACACGCAATGTCCTGCAATAGGGTAGAGCTGCCAAATAATCATGCGCTGCTCAGAACCTGCTTTAAGTGGATGAACAGACTGATAGCCGTCTAAAATCTGCCTAAAATAGCTGATTCCAAACAGATGAAGCATAGCTAAATCTTCTTCGCGGTGCCCACCATGTGCTGCAGGGTCGATAAGAACAGCTTCAGTGTGTTCGCCGTCTGAACTTTTAGTCCATAACACGTTTCCGCTCCACAAGTCTCCGTGAACTCGAGCAGGCTTATCTTCTGCAGCTTTTCCTAATAAATCAGGCAGCGCGTTAATAACTTCGTTTGTAAGATCTAAATCGCTTTGAGTAAGCTCTCCGCGAGCAATACCAAGCTCAACCATAGGGCGCAATCGTCCGTCCGCAAGGTAGTCAATAACGTTACTCCAAGTGCCAGTTGGCATTTCAACTGGATCACTTAAAGGTCCAAAATAGCATGTGCCATCGTAATCTGCTGGTGCTTCACCAAAATATTTTGCACCGTAATCGTGCATATGAGCGAGCGCTGCACCAAACTCAAATGCAGCAAGTGGTGTTGCTGAGTGAGTGTCAATGCGCTCAATATTAAGGTAACCGTTTCCCCAATCAAATACTTCAGCCACTCTAGGGCCGCCGTATTTGTGAGCTTCAGAAAGCCATTTTAAGCCTTTACCTTCGCATTCAAAGAAACGCTCAGGCGCGTATAATCTACTTTTCTTATATATAGCGTTGTTCATAGAAGCCTTCTTATCGTAGTAGTGCATACGAAACATGCGCTACATACTTAATAAAATATTTATTAATAAATTAAATTATTCCCAAACTCACTATTTTACTGAAGTATTAGCACAATGAGCGATGCTGCGTTTAATTTGCAATAAGATTAGTACAATACTTACGCCAAGTAGGATGTGTCCGATTCCTGCTAAACCAGTTATGGCAAAATCTATAGATGGACTGAGATGTAGACGTAGTACTTGTGCAATTCCACGAGTAACCATCATTAGTGCTGTGAGGTTGAGTCCAATATGATAAGTTACTAAGATTCGTGTAGTTTTTTCGTTACTAAAACTGAAGTTTTTCTCAACTAGTATAAGTAACAGAAAAACAACCATGCCAAGCATAAAGTAGTGTGTGTGAACTACAGCAAGCATACTTTTTGCATGGAAAGCATTAAATTTTGTAAATTCGCGATAAAAGACGCCGCCAATCATGGCGAGGACAGCATACAACAAAGACGTATTAATATAACGTTTCATAACATGATTCATAGTAACTTCCTTACGTAGAGTGATAGTCAAATATTCCTTAGTAATGTTGCTGGTGTTACAAGTGTTTGTAAGCACTATTGCATAGTATGAGTGTTTTTGTAATGCGGACATACAGTTTTAACAAATTGATATCCAAAAAGCAATCCTGCTAAGGCTAATGCGGAGCCTAATCCCGTATAAAACACGGCAATAAAGCGTTCTGGAGCGATATTTGTTGCACGAAGAACAATTCCAAAAGTCATCATAAAAGCCATGATTATAAAAGATTTAACGTCAAAGAATTTAAGGAAAAACTGCTTTTCTTCCACATAGCCGTTAATTCTTTGAGTATGTTTTTTAACGAGTTTTCCAAAAATAAGGAATTGGAATATTGCAAAAACTAATAACGATAAAGCGTAATTTAGTGGCTGCAAATAATTTGGGTATGCCAATAAGCCAATCTTAAGAATATTAAAACCAGCAGCTCCCCAAACTAAGCAAGCAATAAGAAGTAACGTATTTTTTTGTACTTTCAATTCACAACCTCTTTAATATTTATAGTTTTATTGAATTTTACCTAATTTTCTAATCTTTATTTGCTCAAAAAGTTTATTTACTATTGTAATGATTTATTTTGCGAAATAATCATAAAATCTTAATCTTGTGCGCATATTAGGAAAACTTACGTTAAAACCACATATTTTCTTAATAAAATATCAACAAAACTTGTAAAAAGTGTTGCGTAATGACGATATTAGACGCTATAGTCCTAGGGTATGAACGACAACGATCAACAGTATGCAACAGCTGACAACAAAGCTACTATTGCTGAGCCAGCTTTTCGTTACAACGCGCAGCTCGCACAAGATATTGAGCAGCGCTGGCAAAAAACCTGGGATGAACAAGGCACGTTCTGGGCTGCTAATGTTAAAGGCGATTTGAAGGATGGCGAAGGCAAGCTTGCTGACGGTCGTCCTTCTTTCTTTGCAATGGACATGTTCCCGTATCCTTCCGGCAAAGGCTTACACGTTGGACATCCTCTTGGATATTTGGCAACGGATGTTGTAAGCCGCTACCATCGCATGAAGGGTGAGAATGTTCTTCATGCAATGGGTTACGATGCTTTTGGTTTGCCGGCGGAACAGTACGCTGTTCAAACTGGTCAGCATCCGCGCATCACCACTGAGGCGAATATTGCTAATATGCGCAGACAGTTGCATCGCATGGGCTTGAGCTTTGACGATCGTAGGTCTTTTGCAACGATTGACACAAATTATGTGCGTTGGACGCAATGGATTTTCTCGAAGCTTTATGACGCTTGGTATGACACTGATTTTGTGCGCAAAGACGGCGGAAAGGGTTCTGCTCGTCCGATTGTTGAACTCGTTGATGAGTTTAAGAGCGGAAAGCGCGAAATTCCTGGTTTTGCAGGCAAAAAGTGGGAAGAGCTTAATAAAGTAGAGCAAGCGGATGTATTAAACAATTTCCGCATTGCTTATATTTCTAAATCTCCTGTAAATTGGTGCCCAGGCTTGGGAACTGTGCTCGCAAACGAAGAAGTTACTGCAGAAGGTAAATCTGAACGCGGAAACTTCCCAGTATTCCAGCGCAACCTTCGCCAGTGGTCCATGCGAATTACCGATTATGGACACCGCTTGGTGGAAGATTTGAACACTATTGATTGGCCAGAAAAAGTTAAGCTTATGCAGCGAAACTGGATTGGTGAATCTCACGGTGCATCTGTGCACTTTGAAGTGCCATGTGCGGATGGCGAAACGCGCGATTTGGAAGTGTACACTACTCGTCCAGACACGCTTTTTGGCACAACTTTTGCTGTTGTTTCTGTGGATCACCCAATTCTTGATCATGTTCCAGAAGCTTGGGGTGCGGACGTTCCAGAAGGCTGGAAGGGCGGTTACGCAAGTCTTAAAGAAGGCTTGGCAGAGTATCAAGCTCAAGCTCGCGCGAAGACTGCTAAAGATCGCACGGAAGACGCAGGAGCAAAAACAGGCTTGTTTACGGGTCTTTATGCAATTAATCCTGTAACTGGAGCAAAGCTTCCACTGTTTGCTGCTGACTACGTGCTTATGGGCTACGGCACAGGTGCAATTATGGCAGTTCCTGGCGGAGACCAGCGCGATTATGATTTCGCAAAAGCATTCGGTTTGCCAGTAATTTACACTGTTGAGCCTTTGCCTGATTCCGAAGAAAAGTTGGAGGATTACGAGGGTAAAGCTCCGTTTGTTTCTCACGACGGAATTGTTATCAACTCTTCTGTAGAGCATACGCACAAGCTCGGTGACGAATTGTCTATTAACGGTTTGCGTGTGGACGAAGCAATTAAAAAGGTGACGACTTGGCTTGAAGCTGCAGGCGTAGGAAAAGGTAGAGTTTCTTACCGACTTCGCGACTGGCTGTTCTCTCGTCAGCGCTACTGGGGTGAACCATTCCCAATCGTTTACGATGAGGACGGTGTTGCTCACTTAGTGCCGGATAGTGAGCTTCCAATTGCATTGCCGGACGTTCCTGATTATCAGCCAAAAACTTACGCTCCAGACGACGCAAATTCTGAGCCTGAAGCACCTTTGAGCCGAAACGAGGATTGGGTAAAAGTTCAGCTCGACCTTGGTGACGGCGTAAAAACCTACTATCGCGACACCAACACTATGCCAAACTGGGCTGGTTCTTGCTGGTATTACATGCGCTACTTGGATCCAAACGACGCTGAGCATATGGTTGACAGCGATGAATATGACTACTGGATGGGCACAAACCGTCCAGGCAAAGAGCATGTTTCTGGCGGCGTTGACCTTTATGTTGGTGGTGTAGAGCACGCAGTTTTACACTTGCTTTACTCCAGATTCTGGCATAAGGCGCTTTACGACTTGGGTTACGTGGATTCTGCTGAGCCATTCCACCGCTTGTTTAACCAGGGCATGATTCAGGCTTACGCTTATACGGATGAGCGCGGACAGTACGTTCCTGCTGACGAGGTTGAAGAAGGCGCTTCAAACGGCGCTGGCGAGCCAACCTTTACATGGCACGGCGAGAGCGTGAACCGCGAGTTCGGCAAAATGGGCAAGAGCTTAAAGAATATTGTGACCCCAGACTACATGTACGAAAACTACGGTGCAGATACGTTCCGCTTGTACGAAATGAGCATGGGGCCGCTTTCTGAGTCTCGTCCGTGGAACACGCGTAACGTTGTTGGTGGTATGCGATTCTTGCAGCGCTTGTGGCGTAACGTTGTGAACGAAGAAACCGGAGCTTGCGTGGTAACTGACGACGCTTTGGATGAGAAGACGTTGAAGATTCTTAACAACACAATTGCAGAAGTGACTGTGGAAATGGAAGCAATGCGTCCAAATACTGCAATTGCTAAGCTGATTGTGCTTAACAACCACTTGACTTCGCTTCCTCACGTGCCGAGAGCAGCTGTTGAGCCGCTGGTTCTTATGTTGGCTCCAATTGCGCCGCATATTTGCGAAGAAATGTGGAGCAAGCTTGGACACACAAAGTCGATTGCTCACGCAGATTGGCCTGTTGCGGATTCTCGCTACGTTGGTGAGGATAGTGTTACTGCCGTTGTGCAAATCAAGGGCAAGGTTCGTGCAAAGCTTGAAGTTGATCCAAATATTGATGCTTCTGAGCTTGAAAAGCTTGCGCTAGAAGCTGTAGCTGATCGCTTGGGCGGTAAGGCTCCGCGCAAGGTGATTGTGAAGGCTCCGAAGATTGTGTCTATTGTGCCAGATGAAAGCTGAGTGTCAAGGTTAAAGTCGGCTTAATTAAGCTGCGCATTGACTTGCCGGAGCGCTCAAAGCATAGCGCGCGTAGGCATTTCAATGCGGAAACTCGCTTAAGTTGGAAGTCCAGTGGACTTCCAACGCGAGTTTCGTAGCGAGCGCGTTAACCGCGCGAGCGATTTTTCGTGCTTCACAGCATTTTTTTCGAGGTTTCTGCGTTAGTAACGAATAAGTGGGGTTATACGTTACTCGCGAAGTGCGGTTTCTGCGTTAGTAATACGATTGTAAAAGATAGCGGTGTTGCTAATTTTTTGCTTTTAACCACAGGCTCGTATTTTTGTTGCGAAGTGTTATAAGTTGCCCAATAGTTAAGTTAAGAACTTTAAGAGTTGGGGGATTTATGGAAGACTTTGGGCAGAATTTTGGGCAGAATTATGCGTATAATTTTAGGTTTAATAAGCCTGCGTCTGATTTGCCTCGGAGACGAATTGCAACGTCTTTAGAAGAATTTTCTAACAGTAATTTTGGTAAAAATTTTAGTGACGATTATTGCGAAAAAGCTTGTAATTCTTTTGATGAAGAAATTATAAGTAGCAAAACTTCTCCTAGATTTCACATGAAGCCTGTGCATACGCTTGCTTTAATGCTGATACTAGTTGCAGCTCTTTGCGCAAGCCTGACAATGCTCATTTCTCAATCCTTAACATATCAACGAGTTCAGAACGAAAAAGCAGACGCGTTTGCAATAGAAAACGACGATACTAGTCGCGAAAAGCCTTCTTTTAATAATGTAAAAGATAAGAATAAAAATGATGATGAAGAAAAAAGCGTAAGTAATGAAAGTGACGAAAACAGCGGAAGTGACGGAAACAACGGAAGTGATGGAAGTGATGTGAGTAAAGGCAACAACGGCAGTAAAGGGAACAACGGAAGCAACAAAAGCGACAATAGCAACAAAAGCGACAGAAGCAACGAGAATACTGCTTCTCATCAAAGTAACACTGGCAGAATCAATATAAACACTGCAACGCTTGATCAACTACAAACCTTAAAAGGAATCGGCCCCAAAACTGCTGCGCGCATTATTGCTCAGCGTAAAAGAGTTGGTTATTTTCGCAGTTTAGAAGATTTGATGCAAATTAAAGGAATTGGGCCTAAAACCTTGAATAAATTCCGTGGGAATGTTGACGTCAAATAGGTGAATTATGCGAGAAAACGTAGAAAAAGTAGAAAACGTTTCTGGAAGTCGTGACTTTCGTATGATTCCTGTTGCTGCAGCGTGCTGGGCTGGGTGCTTAATTGGAAAATTCTTATGCGATTTTACTATAATTTATTGCATTTCAATAGTTTTATTCAATGCAACTATAGTTTCGATTTTTATATTTTGCAAAAAATTTAAGTTTTTTATATGGCGTAGAACAGTTTTAGTGATAATAAACGCTTTTGTAGCTGCGTTCATGCTTTCGTACATAACTCAATATGTGATATCTGGTGACGTTATTATGCGAGAAATACGCGGCAATAATCCTACTAAAGCACTGTATTCTCGAGGAAATAATGCCGGGCGCGCACATTTTGCAGAATTTACAGTAGTTACTCCTGTGCGCTCGTCTAGAAGTTTTAAAGGAGATTGCCAAGCGAATGTTCAAGTGCATAAGTTTGATGCGCAAAAAAGTTACGTTCAAGCGCGACTGTATGCGTATTCGCCAATATGCAAGCAACTTAGCTATGGTTCGAGCCTAAGCGTTCCTGTTAGCGTGAAAGCTTCGAGATTTGATAGTAGTAAGCCTGAATTGCATGTAGAAAAAACTCAACGAAATTTGCATGTTGTACAAGACTCAGACTTTTGGCATAAAGCTGTTAGTAATTTGTGGAAATCGTTTTATGACGTAACAAATAAGCTCGATATGCAAGGCAGAATGTTGGTTCCTGGAGTAACTGTTGGCATGCTTGGGCAAGAATATGTGCCAGTAGAGGATGCAAGTTCACTTGAGCCGGTCGACGAAACTTATGCGAATATGACGCGTCAACATTTTCAACATGCTGGAATCATGCATGTTATGGCAGTTTCAGGTGGGCACTTTTTGCTACTTAGTATGATTATTCGCAAGTTTTGCGCACGATTACTGTTGCCTCGTTGGTCTACATCTTTAATACAAATTACGTTGCAAATTGCTTTGGCTGCAATAGTTTACCCTTCTGCATCTGTGCTTCGAGCGTTAATTATGGGAATAATATCCGCTGTTGCGTGGTGTTGCAAACGTCCATACCAGTCAGTTAGTGCTTTAAGTTGGACTGTTATTGGAGTGTTACTAGTAAACCCTTCGTATGCTTGGGATTATGCTTTTGCTCTTTCTTCTGCAGCAACTTTGGGAATTGTTGTTATGGGAGTGCCGATTTCTAAAACGCTTGCAAAATATATGCCATCTTGTGTTGCTTCTGCGCTAGCTATAACGCTTTCTGCACAATTTTGGACTATGCCAGTGCAAATTCTTATGCAACCGGAAGTGTCTTTTATGTCTGTGCCAGCTAATCTAATAGTCGCTCCTCTTATGGATTGGGCAACAGTGTGCGGCTTAATTTCACTAGTTTGTGCGAGCTTTAACGATGGATTATCGCTTATTTTCGCAAGAGCTTCATCAATTGGAACAAGCTTTATGCAAAAGTGCGCGTGTTGGTGCGATGAAGTATCTTTTGGCGTGTTTCCATGGATAAAAGGTGCTGCAGGAGCGTGGGCAATGTTGTGTGCAGAATTTGTGATATTGGCTTTGTTTATGCTAGCTTTGCGAGCTTTTCGCAATAAGTATTATGTTCAAAGAGCTAGCATAATTGGTCAACTGTGGTCTGCTTCGGCAAAGCGAATGTTACGAGAAGCAGAGAAAATTTTCGAAGAGTAGCAAACACGCACGCATATTCGAATGCAATATTATGATGGTTAAGAGTTGGTTGGTTTAAGGAGCATTATGGCAGCAAATGATAAGCGCGCGCAACGCGTTATGCCAGTTACGCTGGTAATTGGAGGTGACGCTTACTTAAACGAGCTAAATGCTCGAAATGTGCGTGAAAAAGTTCAAAAAAGTGCTCCGGATGCTGAAATTATTGAACTTGATGTGTCAACTGCGGATCAGTACGCATTTGACGAAGCTGTAGGTCCTTCGCTTTTCGGTGACGGAACGATTGTAATAATAAATAATTTGCAACAAGCAGACGAGTCTTTAGTGGACGCAATCGAAAATTTCTGCAAACAAACGCAAAATAGTGAAAATAGCGAAAATAATTTTGTAGACTCTTCTGCAACTTGGGTTATTGCACGTCACGAAGGTGGGCTTAAAGGAAAGTCTATTATTACGCGCCTTACGAAAGCTGGCGCAAACACAATTACAGTGCCGGATCTTAAAAAAGACGATGCCAAGCTCAACTTCGTTATGAGCATATTTGAGCGTCACAATCGAAGCGTTGAGCCTCAAGCAGCACAACGTCTTGTGTCAGTTTTGGGAAGTAAAACAGGGGAGCTTGCAGCATTATGCTCGCAATTATGCTTCGACTATGACGATAATCCAATAACGCTTGATATTGTCGACCGATACTTGATTGCAGATCCGCAAGTTACCGGCTTTTTTGTTGCAGATAAAGCTGTTGCAGGTCATGCAGGTTCTGCTGTGCTTGCAGCAAGAACTGCAATTGCTCAAGGAGTTGACGCCATAGCATTAATAGGTGCTTTAGCTGCAAAAGTACGCGTAATTGCGCTCGCAATGGCAATTCGCAACGGCACGATTTCTAGTGCTGAAGCGAAAGTAAACCCGTGGGCGCTTAAAATGGCAATGCGTCAGCTTGCTGGATGGAATAGTGCAGGTGTTTCTCAATGTTTGCAATCTTTAGCTTGGGCGGATGAGCAGTGCAAAGGCGGATCTAGTGATGCGAATTATGCGCTTGAAAAATGTATTATGCTCATTGCGGCTCGAGGAAATTAGAAAGCGTAAATTAAGAATCGTAATTAAGAATCGCAAATTAATAACTGCAAATTAGAAAGATTGTGTTAAGTATGAAAGAAGAAACGGTGTCAGAACAGCAAAAAGTTTGTACTGTGCCTACGGATACTAATATGCGCGAACTTGGTAAAGCTGTGGCAAAACTAGTTAAAGAAGGCGACGTTCTGCTGCTTTCTGGCCCTCTTGGAGCTGGTAAAACAACGTTTGCGCAAGGTTTTGGCGCAGGGCTTTCAATTAGTGAGCCGATTGTGTCTCCAACTTTTACGATTGCGCGAGAATTGCATGGCACTTTTGCGGATGGCAAGCCTGCGACGTTAATTCACGTTGACGCTTACCGTTTGGGTGGCGAAGATTTTGCTCCGGGTCAAGATACTGTTTCGCGTTTGCTTGACGAGCTTGAATCTTTGGGGCTTGACGAAGCTTTGGAAGAGCCGGGAGACGGCACTGTTGTGCTTATGGAGTGGGGTGAGCAAATGGCTGGAGTGCTTGCTGCTGAGCGTTTAGAAGTTCATATTGCAAGACCTATTGATTCTTCGCAAGTAGACGATTTTACTAGCGATGGCGAGCGAATCGTAACTTTAAAAGCTGTTGGCAAGGATTGGCTTAATCGACTTGCAAAATTGTAATTAAG
The DNA here is from genome assembly GCF_055818055.1 of Gardnerella sp. c10Ua_244. Taxonomy (NCBI): domain Bacteria; kingdom Bacillati; phylum Actinomycetota; class Actinomycetes; order Bifidobacteriales; family Bifidobacteriaceae; genus Gardnerella; species Gardnerella sp. c10Ua_244. The sequence continues at coordinate 241,821 of NZ_JARFVS010000002.1, read as the reverse complement.
AAATAGGCAGAGTAATACGCGAGTAATACATAAGTAAATAACGCAAGTTGTGCTAAGCGAGTAAGCTAGTCTGGTACGTGATTTCGAGGAATAAATATGAGTAATACGCTGATTATTGACACATCATTTGGCTCTACTGTCGGAATTGTGGGTCATGAGCCGATTGTTGAAACCGACTCGCGCACTCACGTGGAGCGTTTACAAGTAAATATTGCAAAAGTTGTGGAGGACGCGGGACTTAAGCCTTCGGATATTGATCGCGTGGTTGTGGGAGTAGGTCCTGCTCCTTTTACTGGTCTTCGCGCGGGATTGGTTGCAGCGAAAGCGATCGCGTTTGCAAATAATGCTGAAATTTTGGGGTGTGATAGTCTTCTTCCTCAAAGTTTGATGATGCGCTCTGGTGCGTTTGAAAAAGCTCGCAAAAATGGCGTTATTTGCAAGGATTTGCTACTAAATATTCCGGATTCTGTGGATTTTTGCGACTCTAATATTCGTCACTACGTGCTTTCACTAAATGATGCGCGCCGTCGCCAAGTGTACATGTCCTTGTATGACGGCGAAGGCAATGCGCTGATAAATATGGATATTGACTATCCGCAAAATGTTGTGGCTCGTGTGAATGAGTATTTAGCAAGCAAAAATTGCGAAAATTATTGCGTGTATGTGCTCGGTCACGGTGCTAAAAAATACGTTGAAGATTGGCGCAATATTGCCAATGTTGGCGTTATTGCTGAAGTTTGCGCGCTTGACTTGGGTGTGCAAGGTTTGCAAATTTTCGAGCAATGCTCTTTGGAATGTGCAAATAAAGATGAGTACGTAAAAGCTGTTGAACCGCTGTATTTGCGCCGTCCGGACGTGTCTGTGCCAAATCCGCTTAAGCATGTGCTTGGCTCTGGCGAAGCGAATAAGGCAAAAGAGAAATAGAAGCGTTTTAACGATTTGAGTAATTATGATTGTTGATATAACGCGTTCTCAATTTCCAGTAGTAGCCGAGAATTGCAATATAGTTCCAAAGTGCGATTTTACTTGCGATGAGTTAGCGCAAAAAATAGCGCCTATTGAAGCTGACTTGTTTGGCAAAGGCTCATGGAATGAGAGCATGATTTCGCAAGAATTACAAGCTCCTATGCGCGCGTATTACGCTCAAATCGACGAAAATACGCATACGTTATGCGGGTATGCTGGCTACTGGTTTGACGGCGATGACGCGCAAATAATGACAATTGGCGTTGCAAAACAATATCAACGAAAAAGCATAGCCTCTAAGCTTTTGTTGATAATGATTAAAACTGCAAAACAAATTGGTGCTAAACGCATGCTGCTAGAAGTGCGAGTTGACAATGTTCCTGCGCTCGCGTTGTATGAACGTTTTGGTTTTAAGAAAATGGGTTTGCGAAAACGTTACTATCAGCCGGAAGGTGTGGATGCGTACACAATGTGTGCTGATCTAACCGCAAAAAATAACGGAACTGAGGAATAACGAGGAATAACGAGGAATAAAATGAGCGAAGCAATCGTATTGGGAATTGAATCAACTTGTGACGAAACTGCCGCAGCTATTGTGCGCGGACGCACGCTGGTGTCAAATGTGGTGGCATCTTCAATGCAAGAGCATGCGCGCTACGGCGGTGTGATTCCAGAAATTGCTTCTCGTGCGCACGCTGAAGCTTTTGTGCCGGTTGTTTCTAAAGCTTTAGCAGACGCAAACATGGATTTAAGCGATGTTGACGCGATTGCAGTAAGCGCAGGTCCTGGTCTTGCTGGCTGCTTAGCTGTGGGAGTTTCGGGAGCTAAAGCATTAGCTTGGGCTGCAAATAAGCCGATTTATGGTATTAATCATGTAATTGGGCATATTGCAGTAACGCAATTGCAATTCGGCGATGTGCCGGAAGATGTACTTGCTTTAATTGTTTCCGGCGGTCACACTTCGCTTCTTCACGTGAACGATATTGCTAAAAGTATTGACGTTGTTGGCACAACTTTGGACGATGCTGCCGGCGAGTGCTTTGATAAGGTTGCGCGATTGCTTGGATTCCCATACCCGGGTGGTCCTCATATTGATAGGCATGGAAGGCTTGGAAATCCGAATACTTTGAAAGTTCCGCAAGGTTTAACGCAAGGTCGTTCCGGCAAAGAGCATCCGTACGATTTCAGCTTCTCGGGTGTAAAAACTGCTGTTGCTCGTTGGGTTGAAGCGCGTGAAGCTCAGGGTCTTGAAATTCCAGTTGATGACGTGTGTGCTTCTTTGGCTAATTCTGTGGCGGAAGTGCTTTCTAGAAAAGCTATGATGGGCTGCGAGCAGTACGGTTCTAAAACGCTTATGATTGGTGGCGGATTCTCCGCTAATTCGCAGCTTCGCGAGCATTTGTTGGCTTGCGGCAAGGAGCATGGAATTGAAGTGCGTTTGCCAGAGCTTAAGCTTTGCACGGATAACGGTGCGATGGTTGCAATGCTAGGCGTGAATTTGGTAGAAGCAGGGGTTCGTCCTTCTGCTCCTGATTTTGCAATCGATTCTGCTATGCCGCTTACGACGGTGAGCTTATAATAGTAGAAATAATAAAAGTCGCGCTAAGAAATCGTGCTCTAAAAATAAGTGAGGTGTTTTGTGCAGTCAGTTAATTCGCGTAGTGGAGTGTTACGAGTAGGTGAGAAGATTCAGTTCACCGATCGTAAAGGTAAGCGAATTACTGCACAGCTTGTTGCAGGCGGGGTTACGCAAACTGAGCACGGTCTTATTTGTCACGACGACGTGATTGGTCAAAGCGAAGGCGTTGTAATTACTACTGTTAGCGCAAAGCGCGAAACGCAACAAACTATTGTTGATCCTTCTAAATCGTCCAACAAACCTTGGAAGGCGGCGCGCGCTATTGGTGGCTGGGATTATGTAGTTATGCGGCCGCGCATGGTTGACTACGTGCTTTCTATGCCTAGGGGTGCGCAAATTATGTATCCGAAAGATATTGCGCAAGTAATCGCTTTAGGAGATATTCGTTCTGGCATGCGCGTTTTGGAGTCGGGGGCAGGCTCTGGCGCGATGAGCTTAAGCCTTTTGGACGCAGTTGGGGAGTGCGGAAAGCTTACTACGATTGAGCTTCGCCCGGATTTTGCACGAATTGCTGAATCTAACGCAACTTTGTACTACGGAAAGCGACCAGAATGGTGGAATTTGCTTACTGGCGATTTTGATTCTGTTGCAAAAACCTTAGATGCGCACAGCGTGGATCGCATTATGCTAGACATGCTTGACCCTTGGAATCGCCTTGAACAAGCACATCGCGTTATTGTGCCTGGAGGCGTGCTTATTGCGTATGTTACGACTACTACGCAAATGTCTCGCATGGCTGAAGCTTTGCGAGAAAGTGGCATGTGGACTGAGCCAGAAATTCAAGAAACATTGGAGCGCACTTGGAAAGCTCAAGGTTTGGCTGTGCGCCCGGATCACGCGATGATTGGTCACACTGGATTTTTGATTGTTTCACGCGCAATGGCTGAAGGTTTTAGTGCTTTGAAGAAGCGTGAACACGGTACTAAAGATACTGTGAGCGATATTGACGATATGACAGCAGAAGAGCGCGCTGAACAGTTGGAAGACTTGTCTTTGCGCGATATTTCGGATCGTAAATTGCGTAAAGTTTTACGTGATTTAGACGTGCAGCTTGCGCAATTGCCGGAAGATTCGCAGTCGCAAGATTTGCAAGATTCGCAGTCTGCACAACAATCAGCGCATAATCAAGCTAAGTAGGAGAGCATTATGGCATCACCAATGAAAAAGCTTATGAAGAAAGCACATCATAGTAAGTACGTTTTGTTGCTGATGCGTCATGCGAAGGCTGAAGCTCCTGAAATGGGCGACGACTGGGGTCGTGGTCTTACTGATAAGGGCTTGAAGCAGGCGAAAATTATGGCAAAAGGCTTGGAATCTTTGAAGCTTGTGCCGAATTATATTGTGTGTTCTAGTGCGAATCGCACTGAGCAAACTTTGAAACGCATGTTGAAGCGTTTTGGCGACTCTCCTGTGGTTGAGTCGCGCAAAAGTCTTTATGATGGCGGCATGCAATCTGTTATGGACGAGTTGCAAGCGATTCGAGGCGATGTTCATACGACGATGATTGTTGGGCATGAGCCGACGATGTCGATGGCTGCGCAGTGGCTTTCTTCGCCTGATTCGGATCCGGATGTGCTTGGGGCGATGCGTTTGGGGCTTGCTAATGCGTCGGTTGTGGTGCTTGTGTCTGATCGTCCATTCGCGACTTGCGGATTGCGCGGTGCTACTGCTCTCGCAATCCTTACGCCCAAATCCTTTGCCTAGCTAAGAATGCGCTGATTTCTGTTGTTCAAGGCACACTAGCATCAGTGCTGCCGCCCACACCACGCCAAAAAATAATCCCCCCGCTGCGCACCCACCCGTAGCTTAATTTCGTGACTTTAGTTGCACGAATACCAGTGTGGTAGAGATTTGAGATTTTTCGCACTGAGCGCGGACGCTCGCGCGGGTAACGCGCTTGCTACGAAACTCGCGTTGGAAGTCCATTGGACTTCCAACTTAAGCGAGTTTCCGCTCCGAGTTGCCTTCGCGCGCTACGCTTTAAGCGCTTCGGCAGGTCGTCGCGCAGAGCCGCAGGCTGCTGATTCGCCAAGCGAAGAAGAAAAATCGAAAAATCTCTGCGATAGACACGGTTATTAAAGGCTAGCATGCAGAGTTTGGGGGATTTCTTTACGAGCACTAAAAGAGGACTGATGGAGCAACGTTCGTAGAGAACGAAGTAGACATGAGAGTCTTTAACAACCAAAGCGACTGAAGGACGGGACGTGCGAGGAAAGAAATCCCCCGAAACTCGCGCCACGTTAATCAATTCGGCGCGCTGGTAATTTCCATTGCTCACATTTCGCCAAGGAAAAGAAACGCGCACGAAATTAAGCATATAAATTAATCTTATAACGACACCCCAAGTTCTTGAATGACCGCATTCAAGCATTTCTTTGCTAGGCTAAAGCGAGTCAAAGAAATTTTTTGGAGGATGTATGTCTACGGTTTTTACTTCGGTTTCCGGTTTTCCACGTATTGGCGCTAATCGTGAGTTGAAGAAGATTATTGAACGTTACTGGAAGCAGGATGCTTCTTTGGATGAAGTGCGTGAAGTTGCTCAGTCTTTGCGAGCTAAGCATTGGCGTTTGCAAGCTGAAGCTGGGATTGATTTAATTCCAAGTAATGATTTTAGCTACTATGACCAAATGCTCGATACTGCTATTTTGCTTGGTGCTGTGCCTGAGCGTTATCGTAAATTGAATTTTGAGCATGCTGAGGATACGCTTTTTGCCATCGCGCGCGGCTACCAGGGTGAGCGCGGAGATGTGACGGCTTTGCCAATGAAGAAGTGGTTTACTACGAACTACCACTATATTGTTCCGGAAGTTGAGAATCCGGAAGGCTTGCATTTGGCTGGAACTAAGCCTTTTGACGAGTTTTTGGAGGCGCGCGCGCAGGGTTTGGAAACGAAGCCTGTGCTGATTGGTCCGTACACTTTTTTGAAGTTGGCTCGTACTCCTGAAGCTCAGGAGTTGGAAGTAACAGAGTCTGTGATTTCGGCTCTGGCTTTTGCTTATGCGAGTATTGTTAAGCGTTTTGGCGAGCTTCACGCAACTTGGTTGCAATTTGATGAGCCTTATTTGGCGTTGGATAAAGAGCAAGGCGATTTGGAGCTTTTTGAAGCTTTGTATAAGCCTTTGCTTGAAGTCAGGAGTGCGGAAGTTAAGCTTCTTCTTAACACGTATTTTGGCAATATTGCTGACGCTTACGAAACTGTGAATAATCTTGGTTTTGACGGCGTTGGCGTTGATTTAGTGGAAGGCAAGGAAGAAAATCTTGCAGCCATTGAGCATTATGGTGTGAACGAAAAAACTACGCTTTTTGCAGGCGTTGTGAACGGCCGTAATATTTGGCGCAACGATTATGCTGTAAGCCTTGGTTTGGTTGACGCTTTGCGCGAGAATATTACGGATCGCGTAGCTGTTTCTACTGCTTGCTCGCTTCTTCACGTGCCTTTTAGCACTGTTGGTGAGGATGCTTTGGGTGCGGATGTGTTGCAACATTTTGCTTTTGCTGTTGAAAAGTTGCAAGAGATTCGCGATATTGCCAATCTTTCTGCAGAAGGCGACGAAAGCCGCAAATCTAGTAACGTTTTGGCTAAAAATCAGGCTTTGTTTGACGGTTCACGCGTGAAAGCAGATTCTGCTGTTGCTAATCGTCTTGCGAATCTTAAAGATTCTGATTTTGTGCGATTGCCTAAGAGGGCGGAGCGTCAGCGTCTGCAAAAGGAATCGCTTGGCTTGCCGGATTTGCCAACGACAACTATTGGATCCTTCCCACAAACTAAGGATATTCGTAACGCTCGTGCTGATCTTCGTAAGGGTGAAATTACTCGCGAAGCTTACGACGAGTTTATGCGCAATCGCATTGCTCAGTGCATTGAGCATCAGGAGCAAATTGGCTTGGATGTACTTGTTCACGGCGAGTTTGAGCGAAACGACATGGTTGAATATTTTGGCCAGCATTTGCGCGGCTTTAAGTTTACGAAGAACGCTTGGGTACAGTCTTATGGCACTCGCTGCGTGAAGCCTCCAATCGTGTGGTCGGATGTTTCTCGCGAGTCTGCAATTACTGTGGAGTGGAGTGCTTACGCTCAAAGCTGCACGAAGCATATTGTTAAGGGCATGCTTACTGGTCCGGTGACGATTCTTAACTGGTCTTGGCCTCGCGAGGATATTACTCACGAGCAGCAGACTCAGCAGTTGGCTCTTGCTATTCGCGATGAGGTGTTGGATTTGGAGCGAGCTGGTATTCGTGTGATTCAGATTGATGAGGCTGCTTTGCGCGAAAAGTTGCCGCTTCGTCGTTCTGATTGGCATAAGAAGTATTTGGATTGGGCGATTTCTGCTTTCCGCCTGGTTCATTCTGCTGTGGCTGCGACTACGCAAATTCACACGCATATGTGCTATTCGGAGTTTAATGACATTATTCGTGACATTGACGCTATGGATGCGGATGTGATTTCTTTTGAGGCTTCTCGCGGTGACTTGGTTGTGCTTGACGCTATTCACGACGCGCATTTTGAGACTGAGGCTGGCCCTGGCGTTTACGACATCCATTCTCCTCGCGTGCCTAGTAAGACGGAGCTTGTGGAGCGTATTCACGAGATTTTGCGCAAGATGCCTGCCGAGAAGCTGTGGATTAACCCGGATTGCGGTCTTAAAACTCGAGGTGACGCTGAAACTTGGCCAAGCTTGGAGAATCTTGTTGCTGCAGCTAAAGAGGTTCGTGCGCAATTGCAAGCTAACAAGCTAAGCAATCAGCAGTGCAATTCTCAGTGCAAGGGGTGAGTTATGCCATATAAGCCAAAGTTTTCGCTGGAAGTTTTCCCACCTAAGCGCACATCTCCTATCGGTACGATTTATGATACTTTGGATGGGTTGAAAGGCCTTGACCCGGATTTTATTTCGGTTACTTACGGCACTGGAAAGCTGCAGGATCGTACTGCTACTGCGCGTATTGCTCATACGATTCGCTCCGAATATGGTATTGACGCGGTTGCTCATTTGACTGCTCGATACCTTGATTATGATGCTGTTGATGAAGCTTTGGAAATGTTTGATAATGCTGGTGTTTCCGGTGTTTTGGCTTTGCGCGGCGATGTGATTGCTGGCCAGGAATCGGCAGGCGTTTTTGAGCACGCTAGTGACTTGGTTTATTATATTCGTTCAAAGCACCCGGATTTGCCGATTTTGGGTGCTTGCTACCCGGAGAAGCATCCGGAAGCGGAAAGTTTGCAAGCGGATATTGATAATTTGAAGCGCAAGGTTGATGCGGGTGTTACGCATTTAATTTCGCAACTTTTTTACGATAACGAGGATTTTTTGCGTTTCCGTGATTTGGCGCGTGCCGCTGGTATTAATGTGCCAATTGAAGCTGGCGTGATGCCTGTTGCGAACGCTTCGCAAGTTAAGCGCATGACGAGTTTGTGTGCGTCTCGCATTACTTCGCAAGTTTCCGCAATGATGGATCGTTGGGGGAGTAATGCTGATTGTTTGCGCGATGCTGGCAGTATTTTTGCTTCTCAGCAGATTAACGATTTAATTGCTGAAGGTGTGGATGGCATTCACTTGTATACCATGAATCACCCGGGCATTGCGCGCAGGATTTGGGCGAATGTGAAGCCGCTGTTTACGAAGATTGGGTAGGTGGTAGCGTTTGCGAGTTTTGGGGGATTTCTTTATTTGCGGTTTTATTTTATGCAAAGGTGAGTGATAGGAATTACTTGTCTCGCAGCGCTACGCTCTTATACCTTATTTGGACTTAGCGGTTGTGTAGTTAAGTTTAGTTTTTTTTACTTACTTTTTCTGCAAAAATAGTATTCGTCAATAATATTATTACTATCGTTCCGCTTTTATATTGCTCGACCAAGCAATTCCTATCACTCACACGTTATAATTCACTCACAATTGTTTTTTGTTGTGGTGGGAAGAGTGCTTGGAGTGGCACATGCAGTAGCACGGATGTTAGTGTTCACTAATCAACAGGAATCAGCGTCTGCGCAGAGCGCAACTGCAAAACTTCATAAACGTGCATGCGTCCTCGCTCAGTGCGAAAAATCTCAAATCTCTACCACACTAATATCCACACGACTGAAGGGCAGTGAGTATTGAAATTTAACATAGAGTGTGTGAGTGTATATAAATGTATATCTATGTATATATGCACAAAATAAATGCAATTTATTCTAAACATGTGTTTAGAATCGACGTTAAAAATGTAATCTAGCTTACATTTACTATATTAATTTTGATTGCAAAAACCTGCCGAAAACGTTGAAATAAAGTCTCGCGGGGGGGGTTAGTAGGCTATGCATCATAACAGATACATTGCAAAATATTCATATATTAGGTATTATTGAACATAAATCTCAACAAGGGATTCGTGCTTTTGAAAGCTGAGTGGAAGTTTTATATGTATCTGATTGTAGTTCAATCAGCGTTTGATTACTACATAAAGCTCTTCACTAATAAATTCATAAAGACTTATTCAGAGAGAATCGATATTAAGGAGATATCATTATGATAAATTCAAATTCCGGAAAGCACGCACGCAAGGTTACATTGGATGCTGCAGTAAGTAACGCGATTGCGAAGGCTGTGGATGCTCGCAAGGTGGCGGCGTTTACGGTTGGCGCTGCAGGCGTGTTAGCTGGTGCGTCGTTCGCTTTTGGTGCAACTCCGGCAATGGCGGCGGAGGTGAGTGGTACTCCTGATACTAAGCCGGATGTAGCTCAGACGCCTGTGACTGCTGGTGAGAATGCTGGGACTGGTAAGAAGGCTGAAGCTGGCGATAAGAATCAGACTGAAGCTAATAAAGAGGCTGGGTATAAGGCTGAGAATACCAATAAGCAGGCTGAGCAGAAATCCGAGAATACTGTAAATACTGATGGTACTGAAAATAAATCGACTGTTGTAAAGATTCGTGGTAAGCGCTCGGTAGATAATCCGCCGTCTGGACATACTGCGACTGTTCAAGATCGCGCTTCTGGTGGTTCAGCAGGTCAAGATCCTAATAAAATTAATCCAGACACAACGGATACCTCTAATACCAAAATCGATATTAACGAGAATAACGCTGAAACTATGCCAAATGCGTATGCTTGGGGAAGCTCAGACAACACGTATAGTGTAGATGGCGAAAAGCATACTGTTACTTTCCACTTTGCAGCACCAAAAGATGGTAGCAAGATTACCAGTATTGCTATTTTCCCTGCTAGGACAAATGGTTTCAATAATGCAAAAAGTGAGAAAGGTATTGATTTTTACTCGAAAGATCAAAACAAACACCAAGCTTATTCTGGTGAATATACATTTACTCCTAATAACGATGGATCTGCTGATCTTAAGATGACAACTCTTTTCAGAGATGGCAACCTTAATGGCGGCGCTGAGAAGTATGTAGCCAGTCGCTCTATTTTCGTGTACGTAACTAAAGATGGTAGTAGCACAGAAACTATTGCATATAAAACAAACGTATTCCGCGCTGTAACGCTTGTTCCGCCAAAGACTTCTGGCTCTGTGGTGCTTAAGTATAACCAAGAGCTTACTCCTGAAAAGGTTCAAGCAGCAATTACTGAAGCTGGCAATGTTAATACTGAGCGTAGCGATAAAAAGTCGGTAAATGATCAGCTTTCTGGAGCGTTTACGCAAAATATTAACGTAAAGTCTGATGATGCTTACGACAAGACTACATTTAATGCTATTAATACTGAAACCTCAGCTCAAGGCGCAACGGATAAGACTTACGTAGCTGGCGCGAAGACGCTTAACACCTATATGGTTACGGATTTGGGCTTTAAGTCGCAAGCTATTCCGCTTACGGTTGCGCGCTACGACACGCGTATCGACAAGCCAACTGTTGAAGATCCAACTAACGTTTCGCAAGAAGTAAAAACCGACATCATCAAAAAACTTGCGGCGCTTAACAATGTTGCCCAAGACAAGGTAAGTATCAACGACAAAGGCGAAGCTGTAATCCACTTTGATGGTGTTGATGAAAAGGACGCTCCTAAGATTGCGCTCAAAGACCTCGTCCTCAAGAATCTCAAAGCTGGCGAGTACGTTGTTCCAAGCGATGATAAAGCAGTCTTTGTTGCTAACCCACTCGATTACTCGAAAGACGAGATTGCGCGCATTAAGCAGGCTATTTTTGATGCTAATAAGACCAATAAAGACCTTAACCTTACCAGCGTAGATCAGATTTCACTTGAATATCTTAAGGGCGATTTTACTAAAGCTGGTCAAGCTAATCAGGGCATCTCGAACGGTCAGGCGGAAAATACGATTACCGTTAAGATCAAGACCGATAAGGCGGTTGCTGAGTTTACGTCTAATGTAAAAGAGAGCAAGCTTACTAAGCTTCCAGACATCCGCAAGGATTATGACGTTTCGTGGACTAAAACCAAAATTGATGGTCGCGACACCGACGAGGGTATTTCTTGGAGTAATGATCAGAAAACCACTATCATCTATCGTTACGATCCAACTAAAGCAGAAGGGTTTGATACAACAAAGATTCTTGGTTTGCTGAAAGCTACGCCAAAAGACAAGCAAGCTGGTTTGCGCGACCTTACAGGCGGCGAGACGCTTCAGTATGAAGGTACAGGGACTAACGCGCAGAAGTCACACATGCACTATGCGTTGCAAAATGGCGAGCCAACGGGCGAGCTTACGCTTGGCAATATGGGTGGTCCATACTGGTCTGGGAATCAGAAAGTCTCTAATTCTGATGTAGACCTCGGTGATGCAGAGTCTGAAGCAGGCTCGTATTCGTGGGATACAGAAGCTGGCCCTGTAAAGGTAGCCGGCAAGAAGGGCAAGATTTTCAAGGCGCGTCTGTTTGTTGAGCCGTATGCAATGACGTACTATAAGCATGTTTATATGGAGCAAGGCCGCAATCCTGGTAATACAGCAAAGGCAATTAACGTTATCTTTGTGCCGCAGACGAATCATAAGACGAAAGACCTTTCGGATTCGATTGGCGAGCACAAGACCGAAAACGTTGAGGGCAAGGATGTTCCAACACAGTCGAAGTATTACAACGCGTCTGCTGATAAGAAAGATGCGTATGAAAAGGCATTAAAGACTGCAACAGACTTGCTTGCAACTGTTAAGGACAAGCAAGAAAAAGACCTTACCGAAGAGCAGAAGGCGCAAATCGATAACGCTACGATTAACCTTAATAAGGCACGCGCCGAGCTTGATGGTGCTGACACCAACAAGGATAAGCTGAACGACTCGATTGATGCTAATGGTAAGGCTGCAGAAGGCACTACCGCCGCAACTGGCACGCAAGCAACAAACCAGTTCAAGAACGTAAGCGACCCTGACTTCAAGAAGGCAGACGGTTCTGATGATAAGGACAGAAACGAAGCTGCTAAGAAGGCAAAGACAGATTACGACAAGGCTCTTGAGGAAGCTAATAAGGTAAAGGAAGACAAGAACGCCACGCAGAAGGCTGTTGACGACGCTAAGGCTAAGCTTGATGCTGCGCGCGAAAAGCTTAACGACTTTACCACCAACAAGGATGAGTTGAATAATGCCATCGCTAAGGACGGCAAGGTAAACACGGGTAGGGATAATCAAGGCAATCAAACGCTGACAAATGCCGATCCAACTTACCAGAACTCGACTCCTGAACAGCGCAAGGCGTACGACGACGCTGTTAAGAAGGCTGATGAGGTCTTCAAGGATCCAAACGCTTCTCAAAAAGAAGTAAACAAGGCTATTGATGATCTTAAGAAAGCTAAGGCAGCACTTGATGCCAACGCAACCGACAAGGCTCCTCTTGCCGCTGCGGTGCAAAAGAGCTTAGATAAAGATCCTAACAAGCATAGCGTGTTCTACACGAACGCCAAGAATAAGACTGGCGATACTGCTGCTCAGCAAGCCGTTAAGAATTACGATGACGCACTTGCAAAAGCTAAGCAGGTTCTTGCTGACGACAAGGCCACCAAGAAAGACGTTGAGGATGCCAAGAAAGCACTCGAAGATGCTGAAAAGGTACTTTATGCTGAAACTTATCAGACAAAAGCAACTGATTTAGCGGAAGCTATTGCGGACAACTTCAGCGGTTATTTGATGCCGGCCTACTTCAATGCCTTTGATAAGGCACAAGCTGAGGGCAAAGATTCTCAGGCTGCTAAGGACTTCAAAGCCTATAACGACGCTTATCACGCTGCAAAAGACTTGATGGATGAATTAAATAAGCCTGGGAGCACCGTAGATCAGAAAAAGGTTGATGCGGTTAAAGAGCAGCTAATCGCTGCTCGCAAGATTATTGACACCTACGCAACCGACACCAGCAGACTTTCGGCTGCTGCGCTTAATGACTTTGCAATACAACACAGCCCAGCCTACGCGAATTTGAAAGAACTTGCCGAAAAGCAAAATCCTAGTGAAGAAGAAAAAGCTAAGGTAGAAGCTGCTAAAAAGGCTAAGGAAGCGTATGAAAAGGCAGCAGCGAAACTAACAGCTGCGCTTACTAACACGCTTCCGAAGGATCAAGCAAATGGTCATGATATTCCTGATAACATTATCCCAAAGGAAGATGGCGACCCTAACGATAAGGACTACCTGAAAGACATTCAAGCGCACAAGAACGGTGAGCCGCTGAACAGGGATGTTGACACAATCCTTAAGGAAATGAACGAAGCAGCGAAGGCACTGGATAAGTTTGCGACTAAGACCGACGAGCTGATTAAGTCGATTAACGAGGACGCAACCACTCATCCAAGCCCTGCGTTTAAGAACGCGTCGCAGCCAAGCTTCCAAAAGCCTGATGGCTCGGGACCGGATGATGCCAAGAACGCTGCTGCTAAAGCGGCAGCAGATGCCTACGGCAAAGCACTCAACGAAGCCAAAGACTTGCTCATCAAGAAGCCTGATGCTACGCAAAAGGAAATTAACGACGCCAAGGCTGCTCTTGACAAGGCTCGCGCCGAGCTTGACAAGTACAACACCGACGTCGCCAAGCTCAAAGCGAGCGTAAAGAAGCATGGTACCAAGGCAGACGTTCCTGCTCCAGAAGAAGGAACGCTTACCTCTGATGCGTATCGCAATGCGTCTGATCCTCACTTCATGAAGGAGCAGGATGGCAAGCTTGTTCCTGATGATGATAAGAACAACAAGGCCGCCGCAGACAAGAAGGCGTATGATGAAGCTTTGACAAAAGCTCAAGAGCTTTTGAAGAAGCATGATGATAAAGATACGCCGCAAGACGCAAAGCCAACTCAAAAAGAAATCGACGAGGCGCTGAAGACTCTTGACGAAGCTCGCAAGAAGCTTGAGGATAACTATAAGACTGTTACTACTGGTCTTGAGACAGAAATTAACAAGTCTACTGCTGAACATGCTCCTGCTGTTACTGAAGGCGACTTTGAAGCTACTCCAGAGTTCAAGAATGCTCAAGCTAAGACAAGCGATGGTAATGAAAATGCAGACGTTACTGCTTACAAGAATGCTCTTGCAAATGCTCGCAAGTTAGTAAGTGATGCAAAGGATACAAACAAGAAGAACAGCGAACGTCCAACGCAACAGCAGATTAACGATGCGTTCGATGCTCTTACTGCAGCTAAGAAGCAAATTACTGACAACTACAAGACGAATTTTGAAGCGTTGACTTCTGCCAAAGACTTTGCAGATGATGGCTTCAAGAAGACGCCTGAGTATCAAAATGCTCTTGCTAAGAAGACTGCTGGTGATCCAGGTGCTACAAATGACTTGGGTGAAACTGGCAAAGACACTGGCTTCGAGAATGTTCTCAATCAAATCAAGCAGAAGCTTAATGATGATAACTGGAAGAAGACAGCAACTCAGAAGTCTGTAAACAACTTGCTAAAGAAACTGCAAGCAGCTCAAGACAAGATTGCTAACAACTACAAGACTGATGCAAAGCTTCTTGAAAACGAAGTCGGCGATAAGGACGCACAGGGTCAACCTGTAACACCTCCGTTCGAGGCGTCGGTTGAGTACAAGAACGCGCTTGAAAAGAAGAACGCTGGTGACGCTACTGCAACGGAAAAGCTTAAAGCTTATGCCGAGAAGCTTGCTAAAGCAAACGAGCTTATTGAAAAGGTCAAGAATCCTGATCCAAACGCAAAGCCAGAAGATCGTCCAACTCAGAAGCAGGTTGATGATGCTCTTGCGGCTTTGAAGAAGGCCAAGAAGGATATCGACGACAACTTCAAGACCAAAGTCGACGCTCTTAAGAAAGAAACGAAAGAGCTTAAGGACGACGGCGGAGCTAAGCCAGACACCGAGAAGTTCGAAAAGTCTACCGAGTATCAGAATGCTCTTGCCAAGAAGGGTGCTGACAGCAAGGATAACGCAGACATACAAGCGTACAATGACGCTTTAGCGAAAGCCAATGAACTTCTTGATCTATTCGACGAGAGTGGCAATCCAAAAGCCAACATTCCAGCTGGAAAGCAACTCCCAACTCAGCAAGAAGTTGACGAGGCTCTTAAGAATCTGAAGGAAATTAAAGATAAGATTACTAAGAACTACGTCACCAGTCCGCATGACTTGCAAGAAGAAGTTGATAAGTCGAAGGGCGGAGATACTGACACCAGAACCGACGTGTTCGAGAATACTCCAGAGTTCAAGAATGCGACTGCTAAGGGTGATGACGCTGCTAAGAAAGCTCTTGACGACTATAACAAGAAGCTCAAGGCTGCCAAGGATCTTCTTGATAAGTTTGATCGCACTACTGGAAAGCCAAAGACTGATCTTCCAGATGGTACTAAAGTCCCAACTCAAAAGCAACTTGACGATGCTCTGAAGGATCTCCAAGACGCCAAGAAGAAGATTGCCGATGATTACAAGACTGATCCTTCCAAGCTGAAAACAGAAGCAGATGCTGATGCTAAGTTCCGTGATTCTGTATTCTTTATGATTGGAATGACTGAGGATATTGACGCCTATAACAAGGCTTTGGCTGAGGCTAACAGTGTGCTTAAGGATCCGAATGCTACTCAGGCTGAGGTTGACGCGGCTTTGAAGAAGCTTCAGGCGGCTAAGTATAAGATTAATCACCCGTTTGGCATAGGCAGTGGTGTTGGAAGCGGTAGCGGCTATGATGCTGATGCTAGTGATTCTCAGAGTGCTTCGGTTGATAAGACTGCTTTGCGAGTCGAGGTTAATAATTCTGAAGCAGATTCTTCTGCTGCGTCTAAGGCGAATACTGCTGCTGCTAGAGCTTACGTGAAGGCTTTGGCTGAGGCTAAGCGTGTGCTTGCTGATAAGAATGCTACTCAGGCTCAGGTTGATGCCGCTTTGAGGAATCTTAAGGCTGCTAAGGCTGCGTTGCGTAATGCTTCCGGTAATGCTGGTGGTCTTGCTAAGACGGGTGCTGCAACTGGCTTGTTTGCAAGTCTTGCTGCAATCTTCTCCGGTCTTGGTGCTGCTGGCGTAGCTTCTCGCCGTCGTAAGCACTCTAACGAGTAGTCTATCGCGTAACTAAAATCCCTCGCAGGTTATCTTCCGATAATCCGCGAGGGATTTTTTCATCCGCTGCCGCTGCACATGCTGTTCCTGTAGCTTTGCGCCAGTGCTTTGCAAACGGTGACTATTTGTTGCTTAAAGAACATTAGCGTCCGTGCTGAGCGAAGACATGCTCGCGCGGGTAACGCGCTTGCTACGAAACTCGCGTTGGAAGTCCACTGGACTTCCAACTTAAGCGAGTTTCCGCTCCGAGTTACCTTCGCGCGCTACGCTTTAAGCGCTTCGGCAGGTCGTCGCGCAGAGCCGCAGGCTGCTGATTCGCCAAGCGAAGAAGAAAAATCGAAAAATCTCTGCGATAGACACGGTTATTAACGAATTAGCACGCAGAGTTTGGGGGATTTCTTTACGAGCACTAAAAGAGGACTGATGGAGCAACGTTCGTAGAGAACAAAGTATGCATGAGAGTCTTTAACAGCCAAAGCGACTGAAGGACGGGACGTGCGAGGAGAGAAATCCCCCAAAACTTGCGCCACGTTAAGAATGATGCCTAAAACTCGCCACGCTATGAGCGCGAAAGCAGGTAGTTTCGCAGCCTTGTACACCACCACAATGTAAAGTTGCGGTATGGAAAGTGCGAACATAACAGATAGTGCAACTACTGAAACCAACTGCAACGAAAGCAGCACGAACTCTTCCGCACTCACCTCAAGAAGCCTTATTAAAGCCGGTTTTGCTCGCCCGGATGCCGCACGTTGCGCAATGATGGCAATATGCAAAAACTGCAATAAAATATCGTTTGAAACACTACTAAGAAGCGCGCTCACAGTTGAAGATCCAGATTCTGCATTGCTTTCATTGCAAGATTTAAGTGAAACATACCCCGAAATAATAAATAATATTTCAACTTCAAATTCGCAAGTATCTGACTCATTAACAAGCCTAATGCAAGTATTAGGTGCGTCTAACGCGTTGGCAATGCTTATGCGCACAAGACCTAATCTTATAAAAGCTGCAGCAAATGACCCGAATCATCTTTTTGCAATGACTAGGGAAGAACGCGTAAAAGACTTACTCGAAGCAATACAAGCTTACACTGCAACAGTTGTTTCTTCTGAAAGCAGCGATTCTAACACAATTTACTTAACATCACTCGGCTTTGCACAAGCAGTTTCTGCGCTTCGTGCGCGCTACCGTGAGCATGTTGCTGCAATTATGGCGGCTGATTTAGCGAGCGCTGACCCTGTTGAAGTGCAGCCAGATATTAGTCGTAAGCTTTCCGACGCTGCCGATGCTGTTTTAGAGGCAGCGTTGTCTATTTCGCGAGGACAGGTTACTGGTTCTTCCGCATGCAGATTTGCGATTATTGCTATGGGCAAGCTTGGAGCGCAAGAAATTAACTACGTTTCCGATATCGATTTGATTTATGTTGTGGAGCCTGCGGATTTAAGCAACAAGCAGAACCAGGATGCTGCTTTGCGCGTTGGTGTTTCTATGGCAATGGTTTTGCAAAAAGTATGCCAGTCGGTGGTTATGGGCTCTGTGGAGCCTCCGCTTTGGCAGATTGATACTGCGCTTCGCCCGGAAGGTAAGGATGGTCCTCTTGTTCGTAGGCTTGATTCTCATAGAGAATATTATGAAAAGTGGGCGAGTAGCTGGGAGTTTCAGGCGCTTTTGAAGTCGCGCCCTGCAGCAGGGGATACGGATCTTGGAAAAGCTTATCGCGATATGGTTGAGCCGTTTATTTGGAAGGCTTCTGGTCGTGAGCATTTTGTAGCTGACTGCCAGCATATGCGTCAGCGTGTGGAGTCGCTTATTCCGGCTTCTCAACGCGATTTGGATATGAAACTTGGTAAAGGCGGCTTGCGCGATGTTGAGTTTACTGTGCAAATGCTGCAGCTTGTGCACGGAAGTGAGGATGAGTCGCTTCGAGTAAGGGATACTATTTCCGCTTTGCAAGCGTTGGCTCAAGGTGGCTACGTCTCTAGGTCTCAGGCGGCGCTATTGGCAGAACACTACCGTTTTGAGCGTGTTCTTGAGCATCGTCAGCAAATGTGGAGTATGCATCGCACGCATTTGTTCCCAGATTTGGGTGCGCAAGGAAACGGCGGCTTGGATCGCGCGCGCACAATTTCTACAGAGCAGCTTAACAACAATGAGCAGATTTGCCGCCTTGCTCGTGCTGTGCGGCTTCGTCCGGAAGAGTTAGTTGCGCGTTTTGATAAAGCTCGTCGTGAAATTCGGCACTTGCATAAGGATATTTACTACCGTCCGATGCTTCCTATTAACGCTCAAACGGATGCGGATCCTATTGTACTTTCGCCGGAGGCTGCTCGCGCGCGCTTTGCTTCTATTGGTTTTGCGGATGCTCGCGCAGCACAGTTGCATGTTGAAGCGCTTACAGAGGGGCTTTCTAGGGCTGCTAAAATTCATAGAATTTTGCTTCCGGCAGTGTTGAAGTGGCTTGGCGACGGGCAGAATCCGGATATGGGTTTGCTTGCGTGGCGGCGTCTTGCGGAGCGTTTTGGCGGAAAAAATACGTATCTTGGTTTTTTGCGTGATTCTCCTTCCGCAGCTCAGCGTCTTTGCCACGTTTTGGCGGATTCGCGCTATCTTGGCGACGCTATGATGCAGTCTATGCAGTCTATTACTTGGCTTGGAGACGACGAAGCGTTATCTGCGCGCGATAGGGCAAGTCTTGACATGCAAACTAGTGCAATGGTTGCGCGTTATGCAAGTAATATTGCGGATTTTGCGCAGTCTTTGCGCGCTCTTCGCCGGCAGGAAATTGAGCGAGTTGCTTTAGCTTGGATGTGTGGTCTAATTGATGACGATACTTCTATGCTTGCAATGAGTGATGTGTTTGATGCTATTTTAGATGCGACTTTGCAATGGTCCATGCGTGAAGCTGTGTCAGTCATGAATTTGAATGCTCCTCAAGCTGAAATTGCTATTATTGCTTTAGGTCGTTACGGTGGTAGAGAAGTAAACTTCTGTTCTGACGCAGATATTATGGTAATTTACAAGCCTGTTGGTGAAGATTGCGATTTCAACGCAGCTCACCGCTTTGCGCAAAAAACTGTAGATATTTTGCGTAATATTTTGCAAGGTCCTCTTACGCTTGAACCAAAAATCATGGTCGATTTGGATTTGCGTCCGGAAGGAAAAGACGGTCCGCTTGTTCGTTCGCTAGAATCTTGCGAAAAGTATTATCGTCAATGGGCTAGCACTTGGGAGCATCAAGCGTTGTTGCGAGCGCGTTTTGCTGCAGGTTCTAAGGAGTTGGCGGATGCTTTGCTTGATGGCGTTGTAAACGAATTGCGTTACGCTGCAAATCCTCTTAGTGATTCTCAGCTTGCTGAAATTCGTAAGCTCAAAGCGCGCATGGAAGCGGAGCGTTTGCCTCGAGGTGTGAGTAGGGACAGGCATTTGAAGCTTGGTCGTGGCAGTTTAAGCGATGTTGAGTGGACTGTGCAATTGATGCAATTGCAATATGCTTCAAAGCATGAATCTTTACGAGTAGTTGGAACTATGCAAGCGTTGAAAGCATTGCAATCTGAGCATTTTATAAGCGACGAGGATGCTGAAGTTTTAAGCCGCTGCTGGCATATGTGTTCCGCGGTGCGCAACGCAAACTTCTTGTGGTCTGGCTCAATGGCTCGCGCAGATATTATTCCAACTGACTCGTATTCTTTGGGTGGAATTGCAACTTACCTTGGCTACGAGCCGAACCAGGGCCGCGTTTTTGAAAACGATCTTTTAGCAACTATGCGTCAGTGCCGTGAAATCATGTCTCGTCTTTTCTACGCTCGCTAATTTCTCAATCTTTAGTCGCTTCACATTTATTGTTGCATTCTCTTCTTTAGGTTATAATTTCAGGACGGGAGGTGATTTTAATGAAAAATACAGTAATGAGTAATAATGTAAAAGAAAGAGCCAACACTTCAGTTTTTTATGCTGATGTTTCTGCGCCTATAAAACAAGCAGTCAGTGGTGAAAATTTAGAAGAAAATGACGAATTATTATCTACTGATTTTGCTGCAAAACTTATGCATAGTTATAAGCAGTCAGTTTCTGGTTTAGTGCGTCCGTATGCGGATGTTTTTGCTGAGTTAGAAAAGGGCTTGTAATGAGTTCCTTTGATATTCTTGTTACTCAGGATGCAGAAAATGATTTAAAAAATATAAGAGACTATATTGCATCTAATATCTCTAAGAAAACTTCCATAAGAATTATTAATTTTATTAAATCTAGTATTGAAAGACTGTCTCTTTTTCCTCAGTTTGCACCTGTAGTTAAGTATGAGCCTTGGAATTCACTTGGTGTGCGTCGTATTATTGTAAAGAATTTTCTTGTTTATTACAGAGTTGTTTTAGAAGAAAATACAGTTTATATTTTGAAGGTTACTTATGGTAAATGTAATCAACAAACTGTATTGGAACAAATAGATTTATTGGATTAAGTACTTATTAAATGTTGCATAATAAGTTATAGTTCTCCGCCACTCCGGGGGTGGGAGATTCGTCAACGCTAATCAGTAAAATTACGTAGGTCGCGTGTGGTTGCGACCGTCTTGCCAATTGACGGAAGGTGAGCGGTACTTATTATGACGAACGCAATTTCTAGTTCTTTACATCAAACTTTTTCTCTAAGCACAATTGCAAATTCTTTAGCGGGCAAAAGTGTTGTTACATTAGACGATATTTCAACTGCGCAAATACGAATGCTTTTAGACAAAGCGCGATACATTGATTCGCACCGTAAAGAAGTGGCTCACACTTGCGATGGCAGAGTGTTGGCCACTCTTTTTTATGAGCCGAGCACGCGCACTCGCTTAAGCTTCGAAACAGCAATGCTGCGTTTAGGCGGAAAAGTAATCGGTTTTGCAGGTGCACAACTTTCCAGCGCGAGCAAAGGTGAGACTGTAAACGATACTTTGAAAGTCGTATCTAACTATGTCGATGTTGTTGCAATGCGTCACCCAAAGGAGGGTGCTGCTTTTGTTGCAACGCAAGCTGTGAGCACGCCTATTATTAACGCGGGCGACGGCGGTCACATGCATCCAACTCAAACTCTTGCAGACTTGGCAACGATTCTTGCGCGTTTCGGCCGCCTTAATAATCTCACTGTCGGCTTGTGCGGCGACTTAACATATGGTCGCACTGTTCACTCGCTTATTGAAACTTTGTGCCGCTTTGGAAACGTTCATTTTGTGCTGATTAGCCCGGATGAGCTTAAAACTCCGCAGTACGTAATCGACCGTATTATTGACACTCCTTCGTGCACTTATGAAGAAACTCGCGACTTGATGGAAGTTATTGGCAAGCTTGACGTGCTTTACATGACTCGCGTGCAAGAAGAACGTTTTACGGATCGCGAGCAATACTTGCGACTTCGTGACACGTACATTTTGACTGAAGAAAAGTTACAAAAAGCAAAGTCGCATATGCCTGTGCTGCATCCGCTTCCTCGAATTAACGAGATTGCTGTTGACGTTGATGATGATCCTCGCGCAGCATACTTTGAGCAGGTTAAAAACGGTATGCTTATGCGTATGGCTTTGGAAAGTTCCGTTCTTGGAGACGAGCTTTGCGGCTACGAGCCAACTGATTTTGTGAACGTTCCAGAAGACGAATTGCAAGCGGTTGATGCACACGGAATTTCTTTGGCGGATCCTCGCGTGCATGTGACGGACGTGAATGTGCCTGAAGATCTTACTTGCCCGAATCCTCGTTGCATAACAAACAGCGAATTAACTCTTAAACGCAAGTTCTACAAAGCTGATTCCGTAAGGCATGAGTATCGCTGCATGTATTGCGACGAAGAAGCAGAAACTAAGTAAAAAATTTAATAATATTATTATATAACTGTAAAAATTACGCAAAACCGGGAGTGAAATGAACGAATCAGGCACCTTAACTTTGTGCAATATCTCTGTGTGGGATACTGGCGAACGTATTGATCTTATTGTTGATGGCGTTCGTCAGGATGCCCTTATAGAGCAGAATGCGCGCGTTACTGGCGACATTGACGCAAGCGATTGGGTTGTTGCTCCTGGTTTTGCAGATCCGCATGTGCATTTTAGAGATCCAGGGCAAACAGCAAAAGAAACAATGATGACCGGCAGTGAGGCTGCTGCGGCTGGCGGTTATACGCAAGTTTTGATTATGCCAAATACTGTTCCAGCTCTTGACGGCGAGCCTTGGGAAGATGCTCCATTTGATGTAGAAAATGTAGTTGACTATTTGCAGCGTTATGGTTGCATTTACGGCGTAAAATTGCCAGTTCGCTACGATTTGAGCGTGTGCGCATCATTGGGGCGTAAAGGCTTAAAACCAAGCAATATTGAGCTTTGGAAAAAGTATGTTGCTGGAATCGACGACGACGAAAAAACTTCTCCTATGAAAAAGCACCCGATTACTGCTATAAGCGACGACGGTGCTGCAGTACCTGAACCGATTTTGCGAGATGTGTTAGCTATGGCAAAACAAACTGGTTTGCCATTCGTGGAGCATTGTGAGCATCATGATACGGGAGCTGTGAACGAGGGTCCGATTGCAAAAATGCTTGGTGTTGGTGGAATTCCAGCTTCTACTGAGCTTGCAATTGTTCAGCGAGATATTGATGCTTCCCGAGAAACTGGCGTACATGTGCATTTCCAGCATGTGAGCACTGCTGCTGCGTTTGAAGCTATTCGTAAGGCAAAGAAAGAGGGTTTGCCGATTACTTGCGAAACTGCGCCTCACTATTTAGCTTTGTGTGATGAGGATGTTTTGCGATATGGTGCTATGGCTAAGATGAATCCTCCTCTTCGTTCAAAAGCGGACAGGCAAGCAACGCTCGCTGCTATTGCGGATGGCACAATTGACATGATTGCAACAGATCACGCGCCTCACACTGCGGAAGAAAAGTCAGGAGATTTTGCAAGCACTCCTAACGGAATTATTGGGCTTGAGTGCGCGTATGGTGTGTGCCACAAAGTGCTTGTTGATGCAGGATATACGGACGATAAGCATTTAATCGAATTGATGGCAGTAAATCCAATGCAATTGATGAGCAGAAGACCTACTGATATTGCGGCTTTGCTTAACGTTTCTTCGCGATGCGCAAACAAGCGAACGCTGCGTTTAAGTATTACTGAGCACCCTGAAAACGTTGATTTAGTGCTGATTAATATGCGCGAAAATTGGGCGGTTGACGCAAATTCGTTCCATTCAAAAGCTCGAAACACTCCTTTTGATGGATGGCAACTTACAGGCAGACCTGTTGCGACGATTATTGGTTCAGAAATTGCTTTCTCGAGAATGTGATTGATTAAATATAAATTTGGAATGGTAGTAAATTATGGACGAACTTATTGAAGCGATTGCAGCCAAGCAAAATCCTAGTGTTGTGGGCTTGGACCCTAAGCCAGGTATTGTACCAGCCGAAATTATTAGCTCTCTTGCGGACGAAGTTTTGCAAGAAGTAGAAGGCGAGGATGCGCTGCCAACGCTTTTAGCTACAGCTTATTTTGAGTTTAATCGCGCTATTATCGACGCGGTTGCAGATTTTGTGCCGGCTGTAAAGCCGCAAATTGCGATGTACGAAGCACTAGGTTCCGCTGGAATGGACACGTACGCAATGACTTGCGAATACGCAAAATCGCAAGGATTAGTTGTAATAGGTGACGCAAAGCGCGGAGATATTGGCTCTACAGCTGGTCAGTATGCTGCTCATTTAAGCGGTTTCGCTAGTCTTTCTTCATATTTTGAAGACGAAAATGCTACTGGTAACGCGCTTCCTCAATCTCTTAAAAATCTTCTAAAAAGCTCTAAAAATCTTGACGTTTGGCATGAAGATTCGCTTACAGTAAACCCTTATATGGGTTCGGATGGCGTGAAGCCTTTTATCGATGAAGCAGTAGCGCACGATAAAAGCATTTTCGTGCTGCTTCGCACTTCGAATCCTTCTAGCAAGGAGCTACAGGAGCTTATTTTGCAAGATGGCAAGCCAGTGTATGAGCATATGGCTGATTTGATTGAGAACTGGGGTGCTTCAAGCATTGGTAAGCACGGTTATTCAAGAGTTGGTGCAGTTGTAGGTGCCACGCATCCGCAGGAGGGCAAGCATTTGCGCGAGATTATGCCGCACACTTTCTTCTTGGTTCCAGGCTATGGTGCTCAAGGCGGTACTGCTCAAGATGTTGCTGGAATGTTTGATGCAAATTCTGAAGGTGCTATTGTCAATTCTTCGCGCGGTATTATTGGTGCTTGGAAAAAGTCTGAAGATTACGCTAAAAATCAAGGGCACATGTCTCTCGATGACATTCTTGATATTGTGCGTGATTCTGCAGCTGTTGCTGCGAAAAATATGCGTGACGACTTGAGAAATGCAGTGTATCGCTAGAATGCATAACTAAAATAAATATAACTAAAAATATAATTAAAATTAAAAATAAAACGCAACGGTACAAAACACATACAAGGGTAGGGGAAACCACATGAGTGATGGCATGTTTATTCCAACGCGAAAAGCCTCTGGAAACGCCATAATTACGTTACGTGAAGACGCTTTTGATTCTTCCGGCTCAAGTTCTGCAGACGAAAGCAATAATGCAAAATATTCGCGCCTTTGGGGGCGTAGAGCTGTAGAAGTACTCAATAATGAGAAGCTAGACGAAGGCGTGTATCGTTTAACTTTGCGAGATTCCGAGATTGCTAAAAAAGCTGCTCCTGCGCAATTTGTGAACTTGTATTCCCCTGACCCGACTGCTATGCTTCCGCGTCCTTTTGGAGTTGCAAGCGTAGAAGGTGATACTTTTACTTTGATTTTTGCTGTGATTGGCAAAGGCACTGCTAAGTTTGCTGAGCTTAAGCCAGGAGATAGCATTGACGCTCTTGGACCTTTGGGACTTGGCTTTAATATTTCCAAACCTGCACATTATGTGTTGGTCAGTGGCGGCTTGGGTGTGCCACCTATTTTGTGTGCTGCTCAAACGCTTTCAAAGCGTGAAGATTCTAGCGTAACGGCAGTGCTTGGCTACCGTAACAAGCGTTTTGCGGATGATTTAACGAAAGAATATATTTCAGACGTACACAGTATTACGAATGCTGAAGGAACTGTTATTACACTTCTTGACGAACTTGAAGAAAGTCAGCATTTTAATTTTGGAGACGATTTACCAACGGTTATTTTGTCTTGCGGACCTTTGCCTATGATGAAAGCTGTAGCTCACTGGGCGCATGAAAGAAATATTGAGTGCCAGCTCAGTTTAGAAGCGCGTATGGGCTGCGGATACGGAACTTGCGTTGCTTGCGTTGTTGACACTTTGGAAGGCAGGCTGAAAGTTTGCAACGACGGTCCTGTTTTTGATGCGAATCGTTTGGGTTGGGAGTAAAAAATATGAGTGCTGTAAATAATGCCGAAAATAATTCTGTAAATAACGCAAATTCTGCAACAAATTCCGCTGAAACTTTTGGCTTTGACACAAGCCACGTGTGGAAGCATCCAACTCAAGTTGCAGGCGTTAAGTGGAAAAACATGGTTGGTACAGCTTCTGGAACTTTCCAGCTTGCAGCTTGCCGACGCTTTTACGACGTAAGCCAACTCGGCGCAATTTGCACAAAAGGCGTTTCACCTGTTCCGTGGGAAGGAAATCCTTCTCCGCGCACTGCAGAGTCTCCTTCTGGAATGGTAAACGCAGTTGGATTGCAAAATCCTGGCGTTGACCACTACTTAGTAGACGAGCTTCCGAAACTAAAGAAAATGGGAGCGCTTGTTATTACTAATGTTGCAGGGCACAGTGACGACGATTATGCGCAAGTTGTTGAAAAGCTTGCAGATTCTGCTGCAGACATGCTTGAAATTAACGTAAGCTGCCCAAACGTAACTCACGGCGGAATGAGCGTTGGTACGGATCCGGTTGCATTGCACCGCTTAATTAAGCGTCTTCGCGCAATGACAGATAAGCCAATGATTGTAAAAATGACGCCAAATGTGACGGATATTGTTTCGATTTGCAAAGCTGCAGTTGATGCTGGAGCAGATGCTTTAAGCATGATTAATACGCTAGTTGGTTTGCGAATTGATATTCGAACAGGCGAGCCGATTATTGCAAATCGCACGGGCGGTGTTTCCGGTCCTGCTATTTTCCCGATTGGACTTGGGTTTGTGTGGCGAGTTCGTCAAGCTATGCCAGATATTCCAATTATTGGCATTGGTGGCATTGATTCCGGCGAAAAAGCTTTGGAATACTTGTATGCTGGCGCTAATGCTGTAGAAGTTGGTGCTGCCGCTTTGGTGGATCCTACTGCTCCTATTCGCATTGCTCGCGAGCTTGATGATTTGCTTGATTCTCGTCCAAAGCTTGCGTCTTTACTTGCCGAAGGAAAGACTTGGCGCTGAAATTAAGTATTTATAAAAGTATTTAGAAAGTATTTAGAAAGTATTTAAAATTATTTTAAGAAAGAGAGCTAATTATGGCAGAATTAGACGAACGTTTTACAAAGTTTTTGCTTGATTCAGGTGCGCTTAAATTTGGTGACTTTACACTGAAATCTGGTCGCAAATCGCCTTATTTTATTAACGCTGGAGCTTTTGACGACGGCATGAAAATCGCGAGCTTAGGCGCGTATTATGCTCAGCGCGTTGTTGCAGCAATCGAAGACGGCAAACTTCCGCAAGATATCGACACTGTTTTCGGTCCTGCTTATAAGGGCATTCCGCTGGCAGTTTCTACGGCAATGGCTTTGACGAATAATCACAATATGCCTGTTGGTTTTACTTTCGACCGCAAAGAGCGAAAGGACCACGGCGACGGCGGAATTATGGTTGGAAAACCGTTAAAAGACGGCATGAAAGTTCTGTTAGTTGACGACGTAATGACAGCTGGAACTGCAGTTCGCGAAACTTTGCCAAAGCTTAAAGCGGAAGCAAATGTGCAAGTTGTTGGCTTGATTTTGGCAGTAGACAGAATGGAACGCACGAAAGACAGTGAACTTTCTGCAGTAAAAGCAGTAGAGCAGGAGTTTGGTTTCCCAGTTTTGCCAATTGCAAATGTGCGCGAAATTTTCGCTGCAGCAGAGCGTTTAGTTAATGCTGACGGTAAGCCAGTTATGGATGAGGAATTAGCTTCGCGCGCTGCCGATTACTTGCGTACGTATGGTGCGTAACTATCTTCTACAATTTCGGAACCAAACGGCCACAACGCAAGTTTTGCCATTTTGAAAGATTGTATGCCAAATGGAATGCCAACAATTGTGCAGCAGCAAATGAATCCTGAAACGATATAGCCTAATGCAAGCATTGGCCCAATGAAAAATACAATCCATAGTATGTTCCAAATTGTGCTAGTGCCGCCTCGGTAAATAACATGTTTTCCAAATGGCGTGAGCGTGAGCTTTGCCATTTTGAATGCTTGAATACCGAATGGTATGCCAATAACGGTTATGCAAAGAAGGAAACTTATAAGTAACCAGCTTGCAGCAATGAAAAGACCGCCGAATATTAGCCACACAATATTGCCAAGAAGTTTCATAAAAGTAGTATATAAGTTTTTTAAGTTTTAATGAAGTATGATTTTGTTCGGTATTTATAGTGTGTTATGGCATTATGATTGTATTGCTGTATGTAGGTATGCTGGTGTTGCGTTATTGCTACGCAGTCTTTGTAGTTAAAGAGAAGGCAATTTTTATAAAGAATTTGAAATATTTATTGTAGGCTGGTGTAAAATCATGCGTTGTAATAGATGCATTTGTTTAAAGGAAGAATATGTTCTGCACGCAATGTGGTAATAAAAATGATGATAATAGCAAGTTTTGCAATACTTGCGGAGCGCTTTTAGAAGTTACGCCAGCAGTCGAGTCAGCAATCCAAAATCAACAATACGAATTGCCTACTAACGAAGTGCCTACTACTGTATTTCCTGCGCAGGAAGCTTTATCGGATAATCTAAGCGTTTCAGGTTCTCCTATTATGGGTTCTTCGAACGAACAGCCTTCTATGAATAATTCACCTTACGTACAAGGCGAAGCTCCGGCTAATTATTCTCATTCAGAGGATGATAAGCGCAAGAAGAAAGTAATTATTACTTTAATAACCGCTATTATTGCTTGTGTTTTGGTTATAGGTGCTGGTGCATGGTGGTATGCAAATAATGCGCGAACAGCTCAATCAAATAATAAAACTGAATTACAATCATCAAAATCCAAAAATAATAAATCTAAGCAACATGTTCTAACCAATGATGATTTAGATTCAGACGATGAAGATAGTGATACTAGCAGCGATAAGGATAACGCTATTGGAGCGAGTGAAAAGCTCAATACCAAAAAAATCAATAAATTAGTAAACAATTTTGCTTCAAATAATAGCGTATCTGTAGCAATTTCTGGCAAGAAGGGCATATTGTATGAGTCTTCTAATTCTCGTAAAACATTCCCTGCTGTAGGTTTTTACTTCCCTGTTGTTCTTTATACTAAGGATAATCCACATCATGATTATGAAGATAAATGTGAAGATGTTATTAAGACAATGAGTAATGATTCCGCTAATGAGCTTTTAGATGATCAAGGTGGCATAGACGGATTAGATCAATGGCTGTCAGATAATGGCTATGCAAATACATCTTTTACTCGCAAATATGGTGATATTGATGCATCGAACGATGGTCACGAAAATCTTACTTCTTCTCATGATGCTGCGATGATGCTTTCAAAAGCTATGCAAAATTCGACTATTGCCAATGCGACGGGTTACGATATTTCTGCTGATGGCGTGAACGTTCCAGACGGCATAGAGGTTATGGCTCATCGTGGTCAAGGAATTAAGAATGTTTATAACTATTTCTTGATTCTTAAGAAGGGCAAGAACAAGATTGGAGTGTCTGTTTTAACAAAAAGTGCAGATAAAGATGACGTTGCTGAATTTGTTTCAAAATTGTTGAATTTGCTGAAAAATAATCTTCAAATATATTAAGTTGACACTTTGTGGCATAATAAGCAAGGTTTATTTCTTAGCTGCTTAATTTGCAGCCTATTAGCGAAAGAAACGGGTAACTCGTGGCACAGACTACCAATGATATTAAGAATGGATCGGTTTTGAACCTTGACGGTCAGCTTTGGACCGTCGTTAAGTTCCAGCACGTGAAGCCAGGCAAGGGTCCTGCTTTTGTGCGTACCACCATTAAGAACGTGCTCTCGGGCAAGATTGTCGACAAGACTTTTAATGCCGGCATGAAGATGGAGTTCGAGACCGTTGATAACCGCACGTTGCAATATTCATACGAAGATGGCGACAACTTCGTCTTTATGGATATGACCACTTACGACCAGGTTTATATTCCTAAGGCTTTGGTTGGCGAGCAGAGCAAGTATTTGCTTGAAGGCACCGACTGCATCGTAAGCTTCCATGACGGCACCCCTTTGAGCGTTGAGCTTCCAGCTTCAGTGATTTTGACTGTTACTCACACTGAGCCAGGCTTGCAAGGCAATCGTTCTAACGCTGGTACTAAGCCTGCAACCGTGGAAACCGGTGCTGAAATCCAGGTTCCGCTCTTCGTGGGTGAAGGCGAAAAGGTGAAGGTCGACACTCGTGACGGCTCTTACCTTGGTCGTGAAAACTAAAGAATTAATTATCTAATTAAAATAATTAGTTATCTAATTAAATTAGCTATTTATTTCTCAATAATTTTTTATAGTGTGACCCGGCGGCGATTATTCGTTGCTGGGTCGCGTAATTTTTGATACAACTTTATTAAGTAATTTTTATACGTTACACAGAAGGGCGTTACGATGGCACGTTCTACCGCTCGTAAAAGAGCTTTGAATACGCTGTATGAGGCGGATGAGAAGAATCAGCATATTCTTTCTTTGCTTGAGGAGCGAGTTAAGGAGCCTGGCGCTCAAACTCCGCTCCCAGAGTACGCTATTGAGATTGTTCGAGGCGTAGGAGAGCGACGTAACAGAATTGACAAGACACTAAACCGCTATTCGACTGGCTGGAAAGTTGGCAGAATGGCTGTTATTGATCGCAATATTTTGCGCATTGCGGTGTGGGAAATGCTTCTTAATGATGAGATTCCAGATAAAGTTGCTATTGACGAGGCGATTGCGCTCGCAAAAATGTATAGCGATGACGAAGCTATTGCGTTTATTCATGGCTTACTAAGCGCGATTATGGCAGATAAAGATGCTTGCTTGGCAAAGTTTAACGGCGAATCTTCTCCTGAAGACGCTGCTACGGAAGAGTCTACGGAAGAAGCTGCTGCCGAGTAAGAAGCAATAACTATCGCCGGCGCGTCGCCCGTCCGCCAACCTGAGTAGACTTGCCACGAATATCCTAAAGCCATAAGGGGGTTAAGGTGGATTACAACGACACCTTTGCCGGATTCGGCAGTGATGATGCAGTATTGGTGTTGGAGGATGGTCAGGTTTACGTTGGTAAGCCTTTCGGTGCGCAAGGTTCTACGCGCGCTGAGATTGTGTTCTCCACGGGCATGACTGGTTATCAAGAAACATTAACTGATCCAAGTTATGATCAACAAATCGTAGTTCAAACATTCCCACATATAGGTAATACGGGAATGAATCACGAAGATTCAGAATCTGCCCACATTTGGGCTGCAGGTTACGTGGTTAAGGAGCCAAGCCCAGTAGTTAGCAATTGGCGAGCTGAAGGTTCCTTGGAAGACGATTTACAAAAGCAAGGTATCGTTGGCATTAGTGGTATTGATACTCGAAAGCTGGTACGTCATTTACGCTCGGTAGGCGTTATGCGTGCCGGCATTTTTTCTAATAAGGCCCTGGTTGATCCGTCAACCGGGGCTTTTCGTACCGTTGCTTCTTTCGTTGACGAAATTAAGCAGACTCCTCAAATGCAAGGCTTGCGCTTAACGGATGAAGTCAGCACTAAAGAAACGTATACGATTGAGCCTTGCGGTGATTTTGAAGGAAAAGATCCGCTTTACACGGTTGTAGCAGTTGACTTTGGTATTAAATCCATGACTCCTCACCGTTTGGCTGAGCGCGGCTGCCGTGTGCACGTCGTAAGCTCCTCAATAAGCTTCGAATCGCTGCAAGCTCTTAACGCGGACGGCGTATTCTTCTCGAATGGTCCTGGAGATCCTGGCCAAGCAAATCGCGAAGTTGAGCTTTTGCGTAAAGTGTTGGATGCAGGATACCCGTTCTTTGGTATCTGCTTTGGAAACCAGTTACTTGGTCGCGCGCTCGGCTTCGGAACTTACAAGTTAAAGTTTGGTCACCGCGGTATTAATCAGCCTGTAAAAGACGTTACAACCGGAAAAGTGGAAGTTACGGCTCACAATCACGGCTTTGCTGTGGACGCACCTCTTGACGGTCCTGTGCAATCTCCTTACGAAAACGGTCACTTTGGTCGCGTGCTAGTTTCGCATATTGACTTGAACGACAATGTTGTAGAAGGCTTGCAATGCCTCGATATTCCAGCGTTCTCAGTGCAATATCATCCGGAAGCTGCAGCAGGCCCGCACGACGCTTCCTATCTATTTGACCGTTTTGTGCAATTGATGCGCGAAAACACTCGAAAAAGCAAGTAAGATTTTAAGATTTACGGAAAGAGAAGTTTACTATGCCAAAACGTACTGATATTAAGTCGGTTATGGTAATTGGTTCCGGCCCGATTGTTATTGGTCAGGCTGCAGAGTTTGATTATTCCGGAACGCAGGCTTGCCGAGTTCTTCGCGAAGAAGGCATTCGCGTAATTTTGGTCAACTCTAACCCGGCTACGATTATGACCGACCCGGAACTTGCGGACGCAACATATATTGAGCCAATTGACACTTCGATTTTGGAGCGAATTATTGCAAAGGAGCGTCCGGATGCGCTTCTTCCAACGCTTGGTGGTCAAACTGCACTTAATGCTGCAATGGATTTGGGTCGTGCAGGAATCCTAGAAAAATATAACGTTGAGCTTATTGGCGCTTCTTTGGAAGCAATCGACCGCGGTGAAGACCGAGAGCTTTTCAAAAAAGTCGTTGAAAAAGCCGGAGCTGAGTCAGCAAAATCCTTTATTGCTCACTCGATTGAAGAAGTAGACAAAATTGTTGAAACTTTAGGATACCCGGTAGTAGTACGTCCAAGCTTCACAATGGGCGGCTTGGGCTCTGGTATTGCTCATAACGAAGAAGAGCTTCACCGCATTGCAGGAGCCGGCATTCACTATTCTCCAACAAACGAAGTGCTTATTGAAGAAGGCATTGAAGGCTGGAAAGAGTTTGAGCTTGAACTTATGCGCGACGCAAAAGATAACGTCGTAGTTGTTTGCCCAATCGAAAACGTCGATCCTGTAGGCGTGCACACTGGCGACTCGATTACAGTTGCTCCTTGCTTTACGCTTACAGACCGCGAGTATCAGAAGATGCGCGATATCGGTATTGCTATTATTCGAGGCGTTGGCGTCGATACCGGCGGTTGCAATATTCAGTTTGCAATCAACCCTCAAACTGGTCGCATTATCGTAATCGAAATGAACCCGCGCGTATCTCGTTCTTCCGCGCTCGCATCTAAAGCAACCGGCTTCCCAATCGCAAAAATCGCAACGAAACTTGCTTTAGGCTACACTTTGGATGAAATTCAAAACGATATTACGCGTTCAACTCCTGCAAGCTTCGAGCCAACAATCGACTATGTTGTAACGAAGATTCCGCGCTTTGCTTTCGAAAAGTTCCCAGGAGCAGACACCACGCTTACAACTTCTATGAAGTCAGTTGGCGAAGCAATGGCTTTGGCTGGAAACTTCCAGGAATCCCTTGGAAAAGCAATGCGCTCAATCGACAAGCGTCACGCGTGCTTTAGCTGGGATGGCGAGCGCCCAAGCAAGGAAGAAGTTAATAAGCTTCTTGAAGAAATGCATACTCCAACCGAGCATCGCTACTTGCAAATCCAGCGCGCGCTTTGGGGTGGAGCAACGCCAGATCAAATTTTTGCAGCAACAAAAATCGACCCTTGGTTTGTAGAGCAGCTGGCTCAAATTAACGAAACTGCGCTCGCAGTTCGTGAAGCTGAAACCTTAACTCCTAAAGTTTTGAAGCGTGCTAAGCTTGCTGGTCTTTCGGACGTGCAGATTGCGCATTTGCGTAATCTTGGCGACGAAGGCGAAAATATGGTTCGTGAGCTTCGTTGGGCTTACGGTTTGCGCCCTGTTTACAAGACTGTTGATACTTGCGCAGCTGAGTTCGACGCAGCAACTCCGTACTACTATTCTTGCTACGCTGACGAAAGCGAGTTGAAGAAGCGCGATCGCGAAGCTGTGATTATCCTTGGCTCTGGTCCAAACAGAATCGGCCAGGGTATTGAGTTTGATTACACTTGCGTTCACGCTGTTCAGGAATTGGGCAAGGATTACGACACCATTATGGTTAATTGCAATCCTGAAACAGTTTCTACAGATTACGACATGTCTGACCGCCTTTACTTTGAGCCTCTTACTTTCGAAGATGTGCTTGAAATTTACGAAGCAGAAAAGAAGCTTGGACCTGTTAAGGGCGTGATTGTGCAGCTTGGTGGCCAAACGCCACTTTCGCTTGCTGCTCGTCTTAAAGCTGCAGGAGTTCCAATTTTGGGAACGACTCCTGAGGCTATTGATTTGGCTGAAAACCGTGAGCTTTTCGGCGAGGTTCTTCGTCAAGAAGGCATGAACGCTCCTCGATACGGCACAGCTTTGAGTCTTGAGGAAGCAAAAGATGCAGCTCACGCAATCGGCTACCCGGTTCTTGTGCGCCCAAGCTACGTGCTCGGCGGTCGCGGAATGGAGATTGTATACGACGACGCTCAGCTTGCAAAGTATGTTGATCGCGCATTGGATGAGGCTCGAGCAGACACGGTTGTTTCTGGCAGATTGCCTTCGCCGCTTTTGATTGATAAGTTCCTTCAGGACGCTATTGAAATCGATGTTGACGCGCTTTACGACGGCAACGAGCTTTATATTGGCGGCATTATGGAGCATGTTGAGGAAGCTGGCGTGCACTCTGGTGACGCTGCTTGTACTCTTCCTCCAAGCACGCTTTCGGACGATCAAATTCGACGCCTTCGCGAGGGTACGCTTTCGATTGCTCGCGGCTGCTCTGTTCGCGGTCTTATCAACGTACAGTACGCTTTTATGGCAAACACTTTGTATGTAATTGAAGCAAATCCTCGAGCGTCTCGTACTGTTCCGTTTGCTTCTAAAGCTACTGGTGTTGCTCTTGCTAAAGCTGCTGCTCGAATTATGGCTGGTGAAACAATTGCACAGCAGCGCAAGCGTGGGCTTCTTCTTCCGCAAGGCGATGGTGGTGATATTCATCCAGGTCAGCAAGTTGCTATTAAAGCTTCTGTGCTGCCGTTCAAGCGTTTCCGCACTCCTGTTGGTCGTACGGTTGATATTTTGCTCGGACCTGAAATGCGTTCTACCGGCGAAGTTATGGGCTTCGATCGTGACTTCCCACATGCTTTTGCTAAGAGCCAGCTTGCAGCATACAAGGGTGGTTTGCCTACCAGCGGCAACGTGTTTGTGTCTGTAAGTGATGCAGATAAGCGTCAACTTCCGCTTCTTGCAGTGCGATTAGTGGAGCTTGGTTTTACTATTTGGGCTACTGAAGGTACAGCTTCTGTGCTTCGTCGTTATGGTATTGATTCCGTGATTGTCGATAAGCTTTCTAGTCAGGGCGACACGGCGAAGGATATGCCAAATAGTGAGAAAGCGCATGAAAGAATCGGTAAGAATGTTGTAGAGCTTATCGAAAATGGTAAGATTGATATGGTATTGAATACGCCGAATTCAAGGGGATCGCGCACTGATGGTTATGCCATTCGTGCGGCAGCTGTAGCAGCTGATCTTCCGCAATTCACTACTATTACCGAATTCGCACCAGTATTAATGGCTATTGAAGCTGTTAAGAACAACGATTATCAGGTGATGAGCATACAAGAACATGCTCAGCAGTTGTTTGCAATTGAACAGGCAGAAAGTCAAGAAAGTCGGGCTTAATACATGACCGAGAGCATTCGTGATCAAGAAGTGCAGGCGCAACGATCCGATTTTGGTTTGCGTTTGAAGAACGCTATGGCAAAATATGGACCATTGTGTGTTGGAATCGATCCTCATCGCAAAATGCTGCTTAATTGGGGATACAACATGGATGCTCTTGGAGCTGAACTTTTTTCTATGCGCATGCTGCAAGCTATGAATGGTAGGGCAGCGGCAGTTAAATTCCAATCCAGCATGTTTGAGCGCTATGGTTCTAAGGGTTTCGCAGCGCTTGAGCGTGTGCTGTATGCCGCTCGTCAAATGGATATTATTACTATTGTTGACTGCGGTCATGGAGGATTGTCTACTACTATTTCTGCGCTTGCAGACGCATATTTTAAGCCGGACGCGCCTCTTCTTGCCGACGCTATTACGCTTCTTCCGTATTACGGCGCTCGCTCAATGGGCGGCTTAATTAACGAAGCTCTTAATAACGGTCGCGGTGTTTTTATTGCGTCTCTAACTTCTAATCGCGAAGGCGCAAGTTTGCAAACTGCTATTAGGCAAAGCGGAACTTACCGCGGAACTACTGTAGCTCACGGAATTGCTCAAACGGCTCAAAGTTTTAACAATAAAACTAAAGGAATGGGTTCTGTTGGTTTAATTGTTGGAGCGACTATTGGCGACTGGATGAACGGTGGTGGAATTGACGTAACCAGTTTTACTGGTCCAATTCTTTCTCCTGGTTATGGGTGGCAAGGTGCAGAAGCTGACGATTTAAAGCGTGTTTTTGCTGGTACACATGGTAATGTATTGGTAACTGTTTCGCGTTCGATTGCGTCGCATGGTCCAAATATTGGTGAACTTTCGGCTGCAACTGAACGCATAGCATTGGATATTCGTCAGGCTCTTGTTGATTCAGGCGAATGTGTGTAAACGAGAGGTAAACAAATGGGTGCCACGGATGAGACTGCAGTTTCGCAGTCTAGACGTCGATTAATCGTATTAACGGGTCCTACTGCGGCTGGTAAAGGCACAGTAGAAGGCATACTTCGTGAGAAGCATCCTCATATTTGGCTATCTGTTTCTGCTACCACTCGTGCGCCTAGACCTGGTGAATTTAATGGTATTCACTATTGGTTCTTAGATGAAGAAGAATTTGAGCGTCGTAAGCGTAATGGCGAATTCTTGGAAACCGCGCTGGTTCATGGCATGGCTCATTATGGCACCCTTCTTCAGCCTGTTTTGGATCATCTTACGCAAGATATTCCTACTTTGCTGGAAATAGATTTGCAAGGAGCTAGGCGCGTAAAACAAGAGGCTGCTCGTCTTGGATTAGAAGTTGTGTACGTGTTCATTGCGCCTCCGAGCTTTGAAGAGCTTAAGCGTCGTCTTATTGGTCGTGGTACTGAAACTCCTGAGCAGCAAGCAAAACGTTTGGAAACTGCTAAAGTTGAGATTGCTGCAGCTAAAGAGTTCGATGTTGTTATTGTGAACGATAATGCTGAGCGTGCCGCAGATGAACTGTGGAATGTTATTGCAAGCGAATACGACTTATAGTTAAAACTTACGCAATATCCAATCGATAGCATATAATAAGCCTTTTGGAACTATTGTGGCACCATAGAATTTGGAGAATATTATGGCATTAGGCACTCAGCCAACACCTACTGGTCTTGCGAATCCACCGATTGATGATTTAATGCAACATGCGGATTCCAAGTATGCGCTTGCCTTATTTGCTGCAAAACGAGCACGTCAAATTAATGCTTATTTTACTCAGCTTAATGAAGGTTTGCTTCAAAATGTTGGCCCACTAGTTGAGTATCAAAATCAAGAAAAGCCTTTAGCTATTGCTTTCCGCGAAATTAATGCTGGATTGCTTGAAGAGACTCTTGGTGAGGACGATTTAAGCGAAGGTAATTAATAAGCCTTGCTAATAAACGTCTTTATGGGTATTCGCAGTCGCGTATCATCCGCGCTCAATAAAGCGGATGCACGGCTGCGTTTTTCGCTTTATTTAGCCTGTATTTAGCCTTTATCGACTATAAACCTAAGGGGGAAATGTGGAAGAACGTAAATTAATTTCTGCAGAATCTGTAACTGAAGGTCATCCTGACAAGTTATGCGATCAAATTGCTGACGCTATATTGGACGATATGCTTCGTCAGGATCCTCATGCGCATGTTGCTGTAGAGGTTTGTGCTTCCGTTGGTCAGTTTGTGGTTTTTGGCGAAGTGCGTGGTGAAGTTTATAGCGATATTCCGGGAATCGTGCGTCAAGTTGTTCGTAATGTTGGCTACACGAGCTCCACAATTGGTCTTGATGCTGATTCTTGTGGTGTTATGGTTTCTTTAACTGAGCAAAGTGCGGAAATCAATCAAGGTGTTGCTAGGTTGGATGCTTCTTGCGAGAGTGCATCTTCTCGTGAGGAGCACTACGCTGCTCAAGGTGCAGGCGATCAAGGTGTTATGTTTGGTTACGCTAGCGACGAAACAGATACTTTAATGCCTTTGCCGATTTATCTTGCTCATCGTTTAGCTCAAAAGCTTGCTAAAGTTCGTAAAGATGGCACTGTTGCGCATTTGCGTCCAGATGGGAAAACTCAAGTAACGATTGAGTATGATTCAAGAGGATTGCCTAAACGTTTGGATACTGTGCTTATTTCTACTCAGCATGACCCAGAAGTTTCTAGAGACTGGTTACAAGATCAGCTTGTTGAACATGTTGTTAATCCTGTGTTGGACGAAGTTCTTGCTCAAAAAGTTGCGTACGATTCGTACCGTATGCTTGTAAACCCTACTGGCTCCTTCGTTTTGGGAGGTCCTGCAGCTGATTCGGGCTTAACTGGTCGAAAAATTATTGTTGACACTTATGGTGGTGCTGCTCATCATGGTGGTGGAGCTTTTTCCGGTAAGGATCCTAGCAAAGTTGACCGTTCTGCAGCTTATGCAGCTCGCTGGGTTGCAAAAAATATTGTGGCAGCTGGTTTAGCTCATAAGGCAGAAGTTCAAGTTGCTTATGCTATTGGTATTGCTGATCCTGTAAGCGTAAACGTAGAAACTTTCGGAACTGAAGCTGAAGGTATTACGCGTGCAGATATTGCGCGTGCTGTGCGTGAAGTATTTGATTTGCGTCCGGCTGCGATTATTGACGAGCTTAACTTGCTTCAGCCAATTTATGCTCCAACTGCAGCTTATGGTCATTTTGGCCGTACGGATGTTAAATTCCCTTGGGAAGAAACGAATCGTATTGAGCAATTGAAAGATGCGCTAAAAAAGTAGTTTTATTGATAAATTTTGCTGTAAAATAACAGTAATTATGTGATGTAATTCAAGTAAAACTAAGGGTTATTTATGGCAGAGCAACCTTCGCTAGACGGCTTAGCGCGTAAAACGAGACGTAAGCGCAATGCTGTTTCTCTAGTGCCTGCTAATGAATGCCCTATTGCGCATGTGATGCTTGATGTTCAAGCTTCACATTTAGGTCGTACTTTTGATTACTTGATATCGCAAGATCAAGATGAATCTGCTCAGCCTGGGGCGTTTGTACGCGTTCGTTTTGGAGCACAAAAGCTCACTGGAGTTATTTGGTCTCGTTCTTCGCATACAGACACCCCTCATACTGCTTTAAGATTTTTAGAGCGCGTGTTTCCTCCAGATGTTTTGCTTTCTAAATCTTTGCGAGACGATATTGACGCCATAGCTAAAGCTTATGGTGGAACTAGCTCAAATATTTTGCGTCTTGCTGTGCCTCAACGCGTAGCTCGTGTTGAGCATGAGGAAGTTTTTGACAACATACGCTTGCAACGCAGAAAACAGTGGCGTGAAAATCTTAAGAAGCGTTTGCAAAACGATAACAATACAAACCCAGGTTACGCTACAACTTCTCGCATGATTTATGATTACGAAAATGCAAATATTTTATACAATGCATTAATCAAAAAATCTATTGACGCAAGTTTTAGTGAAAATAAAACAGAAAATCAATTAGTCAAGCAAGCAGAAAATAATTCTTCTCAATCTTTTATTGTAGACGCTTTACCAGGTTCTTGCCGACTTGCACAAGATTTAGCGTGGATGATTGTCACTGCTTTAAGCGCGTGTAAGCAAGCTGTTGTAGTTTTGCCGACGCTAAGAGAAGTAAATGATGTAATGCGCGCGCTAATGGTTTACGGATTAAAGCCATATAAGCGTGTCAGTGAGAATCATCGTGGTTTTTCTGCTGGAAGTTTTGATGGCGATGTAGCTCGACTTTGTGCTGCGGATCCTCCAGCTGATAGATATAGAGCTTGGCGTGCAATCGCGTCCGGAATAGTTCCTTGCGTTCTTGGCACTAGAGCTGCAATGTATGCTCCAGTTGAGGGAGATGCTTTATTTGCGATTGTTGAAGATTGCGCGTACCAATATGCTGATGGCATGATGCCGTATGCTCAAGCGCGTGGAGTTATGCGGTTTCGTGCGAAAAGGCATGGCGGCGTATTTGTGTCAATGTCGTATTCCAGAAGCGCGCTTAGTCAAAGTGAAGTAGACTGCTATATGTCGAATGCGCAAGATGCGCAAGGTGAGCAATCTGTTCAAACTACTAAAGTTATTCAAACTACTCAATCTGCTAAAACTGCTGAAACAATAAGCGGATCTAGCATCCCTGTAAGTGCGAGTAAACTTGCTCGCGAAAAGTTAGTTCCGTGGGTTCGTTGGCTTAATCGTGAAGCTTTATTGAAATTAGCTGACCCAAGTATTGGCGCTCGCATACCGCATAGCGCAGTAAGAGCTATTAATGATGCTCTTTCGGATGGTAAGCCTGTGCTGCTTTCTATTGCGCAAGATGGTGTGACGCAATCTGCTATATGCTCTTCTTGCAAACGTCAAGCGCGCTGTAGACGATGTACTGGGCCTCTCGATGTTGCAAATAGTCAGCAAACAGCACGTTGCTCGTGGTGTGGTGCTAGTGCAATAAATTGGTCTTGTTCTAATTGTGGCAGTAGCAATATGCGAGTTATACAAGTTGGCGCTGCTGGTGTTGCAGAAGAATTATCTAAACTATTTCGCAACGTGCCTATTATTATTTCGTCACAACACCAACCGAACGGAATTATCCAGTGTATTGATGAAAAACCTGTAATTGTTGTTGCAACTCCTGGATGTGAGCCTCGCGTACAAACGCAAGACGCAAATTGTAACGGAGAATATGGTGTTGTAGCAATACTCGATACGTGGGTAAGTTTGTACGCTTCGGGGCTTGATGCGCGAATAGATACACTTAATTCGTGGATGAAAGCTTCTGCTTTATGTGCTCCTAGAGCGCGCGGAGGAAGTGTGCTTTTGATTGGCGAAACGTATCCTGTTCTTGCGCGTGCGCTTACATTGTGGGATACGACTCAACTTTCTTGCAATGAGCTTTCAGAAAGAGCTCAAGCAATATTGCCGCCTTGTGTAACTGCAGCATGCGTATGGGGTGCTCGTGATGCGGTTATGCATGCGCTTGAAAACATTGGTGCAATGCAAGAAAATCTTGGGTGCGAAAGTAGTCAAGATGCTGATTTTTCAGCAATTTCTCCATTATTAGGAATTGTTCCAATGCATCCGCCTGTTACAGACAGATACCAGCATTTTGACGATATTTACGACCGTGTAAAAGCTGTAGTAAGAGTTCCGCTTTATTTAAGACAAGAATTAGTGAACCGATTGCACAAGGAAGTAGCTCGTCACGTAGCAACACGTGCTGCAGGAGAGTTGCGTTTTTGTGTTGATCCAAAAGATTTATTAGCGTACTAACTTACTAATAGGGGAGAGAAAAATGGTAAAAATATATCATTGCGCAGTTTTGGGAGATCCTATTTCGCATTCGCTGTCGCCTGTGCTTCACAACACGGCTTATAAGGCTTTAGGTCTTACAAATTGGCAATATAGTAAGGAAAAAGTAAGCGAAACAGAGCTTCGCGATTTTATTGCGCATCTTGACGATTCTTGGAAAGGCTTAAGCCTTACTATGCCGCTTAAAAAAACCGTAATGAAACTCGGTACACCTTGCGACTACTGGTCGCGCGCGCTTAACGTGGCAAATACTGCAGTTTTTACTAGCAACCCAGCAACCGCTTCGCAATCGCAAATAAAGCTATACAACACTGACATAAGTGGCATATTAATAACATTTATGCACGCATTACATGAGCGCATATGCGAAGTAAAAAAGGCTGTTATTATTGGCAGCGGCAACACTGCATCCTCTGCACTGGCAGCTTTAATTGAAATTGCGCAAGTAGCAAAGCTTGAGCAGGTGCAAGTTGTTGCTAGAACTGAAGATAACGGTAGTGTAAAAGGCGTTGAACGTTTTAATAATCTTATACAAAAGTATTGCGCTGATTTTCCAAATAAAATAAGCATAGGTCAAAATAATAAAAGCGAAGAAAATGACGCTATGTATGAGCCTGTGCAAGGTATTGAGTTCCCAACAATAAGCGAAGAAGTATTTTCAAAATTTGCAGACTATAGCGCAGAAAAATTGAGTGCAGAAAAATTGTCAGAATGTGATAAATCTCTCATTTTGAAATCTTTAAATTCACTCGAAGCTGTTCGTGCAATCGCAGAAGCAGACATAGTCATAAGCACAGTTCCAGCGCATGTAGCAGATCCAATTGCGCTTGCGTTGAAAGCGTACTGTCAAGATAGTGCGAATAATCAAACGAAATTAGGAACATTGCTTGACGTAGTTTACGATCCTCGCCCAAGCATGCTACTTAGTGTATGGCAACAATACGGTTGCGCTATTGGCGGAGAAGAAATGCTTTTGCAACAAGCTTTAGCACAAGTAAGTCTTATGACGATTGAGTACAGGCAATCTAAAGAAAATTTTGGGAATTGTGCTAAGACTGGCGCTGAGGATTGTGCTGAGACTGGTTCTGAGCTTGGTTATAAACCTAGTGCTGACAAGGCTAGATATTACGATGACTTAAGTAGTCTCATGCGAAAAGCCTTACAGGAGGCATTATGAGCGATAATACGCAACATACTACGCAAAGTGATGTGCAACGTGATGCGCAACATACTACGCAACGTTCCGCGTCGACTAGTATGCAACTATCTGACAGATTTGAAGTTATGCTAATTACAGGCATGAGCGGAGCTGGGCGCTCGCACGCTGCTAACGCGTTGGAAGATATGGGATGGTATGTTATCGATAATCTTCCGCCAAAATTGCTCATACCGCTAGTAGATATGATGACTTCATCCGGTTCTAAAGTGCATAAGCTTGCTGCTGTTATTGACGTGCGTTCTAGAGGATATTTCGACGACCTGTTTGCAGTTCTTGCGCATATTGATGACCTTGGTGTAAAAACGCGAATTCTGTTTCTAGATGCTTCAGATGCTGTGCTTATCAAGCGTTACGAGTCTGTGCGTAGACCGCATCCTTTGCAGCGCGGTGGCAGACTTATTGACGGTATTCTAGAAGAGCGAGAGCTGCTCAGTCATTTGAAAGATTGCGCAAATATTATTATCGATACTTCTGCACTTAGTATTCACCAACTTTCTACAAAGCTTTACGAAGGATTGCTTGGAAAAGGCTCTTCTACTGTTTCTGTGCATATTTTCAGCTTTGGATTTAAATACGGCATGCCAATGGACGCTGATTTTGTTGCCGATATGCGATTTTTGCCGAATCCTTTCTGGGTTCCTGAATTAAGGGAGCTTACAGGTAAGGATCAAGCTGTGCAAGATTATGTTTTATCGAATTCTGCGGCAATTACATTCTTAGATTCTTACGAAAATGCGCTTCTTACAGCTATCGACGGATTCGCTAAAGAAGACAAGCATTACGTGACTATTGCTGTAGGATGTACTGGCGGTCAGCATCGTTCTGTTGCCGTAAGTATTGAGCTTGCTAGACGTTTGAGATTGCACGGTTTGCAAGTTACAGTATCTGCAAGAGAGCTACAGAGAAGATCATAGTAAGTGGAGAAGTAAAGTAGCAAAAAGTAAAGTAGTGAAATGCGATTATGAAACTAATCAATTAAAATTAATTAAAAAATTAAATAAAAATTGTGTAAATTATATAAAATATAAAAAATCTTGTACTAAAAGCATGTAAAGCATGTGCAAAAACCGGTAAAATGTCCAACGTATTCTGTATCACAGAAAGCCGGGCATGTCGTGTGCCACAGCATCATGCAAGTACCCAACAGCACTCATATTTTAAGAAGAACAAAAGTAGGAGGTTGTCCCTTGGCTCTTCTTGACGACGTCAAAAATGAACTCGTTTCAAACAACAATGAGCTCCCGACTGTCATTATGGCTCAAGCTGCAGCAATGATGCGCTTTGCTGGCGGCTTAAGGCCAGTAAATAATCAAGCTGTTATTCGCGCTCAGTTGGATTCTCAGCGCGCAGCTCAGTGGCTTGTTGAGGTATTGAAAACTTATTTCCAGAGGGAAGCAACAATTGCTCAAGTTTCTCGGCAAACTCCTACGGGCACTGTAGTTCGCTATGACGTGGTAGTTGAGCGTGGTGCTGCAGCACTGGCTTTGCAATCTGGTCTTCTTGATCGACGTATGAGAATTGTTGCAGGTCTTGCACCTGAGATTGTTGGTGGAAGTATCGCCCAAATCAAAGCAGCTTGGCGTGGTGCTTTCTTGGCTCACGGTGCTATTTCCGACCCTGGCAAAGCTAGCTATTTGGAAGTTGTTTGCCCAACTCATGAGGCTGCAAATGCTTTGCAAACTATGGCGGCGCGACTTGGCATTAGCGCCAAGGCTCGTCAGGTTCGTAGCTCTGAGCGAGTGACGTTGCGCGATTCTGACGCAATTGAGCGAATGTTGATTTTGATTGGTGCTCCTCGTTCTGCTCGCGAATGGACCGGTAAGCGTTCGGACGGTGAAGCTCGCGGAAAAGCAAACCGTTTGGCTAATTTTGACGATGCGAATATGCGTCGTAGTGCTAAGGCTGCTGCTGAGGCATGCGAAAAGGTTCGTCACGCATTCGATATTTTGGGCGACGATATTCCAGATAATTTATTGATGGCTGGAAAGCTTCGCCTTGAGCATAGCGACGCAAGTTTGGAAGAGCTTGGTCACTTGGCTGATCCTCCTATCACAAAGGATGCGATTGCAGGGCGAATTCGTAGACTTTTGCAGCTTTCAGCGAAGGTTGAGAAGTCGCGTATGCAGCAGCTTTAATGCTGATTTTGCGTGGTTTGTAGCTGTATTGGCTGGCGGGTTTTTTTATGTGGCTGTGAGCGGTGGGGTTGCTTGTCTCGCAGCGCTCCGCTCTTATACCTTATTTGGACTTAGCGGTTGCGTAGCTAAGTTTAGTTTTTTTTTACTTACTTTTTCTGCAAAATAGTATTCGTCAACAAGATTATTACTATCGTTCCGCTTTTATATTGCTCGACCAAGCAACACCCACCCCTCACGCGTAAATTCATCACCGTTGTTTTTGGTGTGGTAGGAAGAGTGATTGGTGTGGCGTGTGCAGCAGCGCAAAAGCTAGTGTTCTCTAATCAACAGGGATCAGTGTCTGCAGAGCAATACTGTTAAAGTTCACTAAGTAACAAATAATCGCTGTAGCAAAGCTTTACTGTAAGGCTACAGACGCAACGTCAGCAGAGCACTGGTGCAAAGCTGCGTTGTTCATAGGGATTGTTGAAGATGTGCGGTATAATTG
Organism: Gardnerella sp. c10Ua_244; assembly: GCF_055818055.1. Classification (NCBI taxonomy): domain Bacteria; kingdom Bacillati; phylum Actinomycetota; class Actinomycetes; order Bifidobacteriales; family Bifidobacteriaceae; genus Gardnerella; species Gardnerella sp. c10Ua_244. The sequence continues at coordinate 197,175 of NZ_JARFVS010000002.1, read as the reverse complement.
CAGCCGGCAATGTGTTGATGTTTGAGGCTGATTTTGTGTTTTGTTGAACGAAGTAAGCCGGCACGGTAAGCCAGTATGTAAGTCAAATATGGTAAGCCAATATGGTTTGGAAAGGATACCAATGAAGACACTGAAAGATTTGGGAGATTTGAGTGGTAAGCGCGTATTGGTTCGCGCTGATTTTAACGTTCCTCTCAAGGGTACGACGATTACTGATGATGGTCGTATTCGTGCTGCTTTACCAACCATTAAGGCTTTGCGTGAGCAGGGTGCTAAGGTGATTTTGATGGCTCACCTTGGTCGTCCAAAGGGTCAGGTTGTTCCAGAGCTTTCCTTGGCTCCAGTTGCGCAGCGTTTGGGTGAATTGCTCGGCACAAATGTTGTTTTGGCTGCAGACACTTACGGCGAAGATGCTCAAGCTAAGGTAGCTGCCATGAATAATGGCGACGTTGTTTTGCTTGAAAATGTGCGCTTCAACGCGGAAGAAACCAGCAAGGATGCTTCCGAGCGCGCAGCTTACGCTAAGAAGATTGCTTCTCTTGGCGAAGTATTTGTTTCCGACGGCTTTGGTGTTGTGCACCGCGCTCAGGGTTCAAATTACGATGTTGCTGCCGATCTTCCAGCAGCTGCAGGCTTGCTTGTTGAGAAGGAAGTTAAGGCACTTTCTCGCGCAACTGAAAACCCAGAGCGTCCTTTGACTGTTGTTCTCGGCGGCTCTAAAGTTTCCGACAAGCTCGGCGTTATTGAAAACTTGCTTTCTAAGGCTGATCGTCTTGTTATTGGCGGCGGTATGGTGTTCACATTCCTCAAGGCTTTGGGTCACGAAGTTGGTACTTCTTTGCTTGAAGAGGATCAACTCGAGAAGGTTAAAGGATACATTGAAACCGCTAAGAAGAATGGCGTTGAGCTTGTGCTTCCAACTGATATTGTTGTGAATGCTGGCTTCCCAGCAGGGGATACTCCAGTTGCTCCAGAAGTAGTTCCAGCAGACGCTATTCCTGCAGACAAGATGGGCTTGGATATTGGTCCTGACTCTCAGAAGCTTTTCCACGATAAGATTGTTGACTCCAAGACTGTTGTTTGGAACGGTCCTATGGGTGTGTTCGAGGTTTCAGAGTTTGCAGCCGGTACTCGCGCTGTAGCTCAGGGCTTGGTCGATGCAACTAAGAACGGCACTTTCACTATAGTCGGCGGTGGTGATTCTGCTTCTGCAGTGCGCAATCTTGGATTCCCAGAAGATGGCTTCTCGCACATTTCTACTGGCGGCGGCGCTTCTCTCGAGTTCTTGGAAGGCAAGACTCTTCCAGGTTTGAGTGTGCTTGAGTAAGTAATATTGCTTGAGTAAGTAATATTTACGCGAGCAAGTATAAACTAAATATTTTCGCTTATGCCGACTTTCGATTTTATGAATCCGCTTTGTAAATCGAGGTCGGCATAACACTAATTTGCGCAATACTATTAATCTCAATCGTAAATTTTTAAGGGTGATTATGGTTTCCAAAAGAAAGCCGTTAGTCGCTGGTAATTGGAAAATGAATTTCAATCACCGCGAAGCTACGCATTTTATACAAAAATTTGCGTGGCTACTGCGTGACGCGCATTACGACTATCACGATTGTGAAATTGCACTTATGCCTTCTTTTACTTCAATAAGAAGCGTGCAAGTTCTTGTTGAGTCTGACCATTTGCCAATATTGTACGGAGCTCAAGCTGTTTCTGTTACTGCTCAAGGTGCTTTTACTGGTGATGTTTCTGCAGATATGCTTGCAAGTCTTGGATGTTCAATGGTTATTGTTGGTCATTCTGAAAGACGCAAGTATCATCCTGAAGATGATGCAAATATAGTTGATCAAGTTCGAGCTGTTCTTGCCGCAGGAATGCAGCCAATTCTTTGCGTTGGTGAAAGTCTTAAAGAACGTCAACAGGGTGTTGCGCTCGATTTTGCTGTAGGGCAAGTGCATGATGTAACGCGCGATTTAGACGCGAAGCAAGCTAAGCGTTTAATTATTGCGTACGAGCCAGTTTGGGCAATTGGTACTGGTATGGTTGCCACTGCTAATTCAGCTCAGGAAGCTGCATTGGCTATTCGTGAAGACTTGCGCGTTACGTTCGGTGACGATGTTGCAGATACTGTCCGTATTCTTTACGGCGGATCTGTAACTTCTTCTAATGCTTCAAGTCTTATCGCGGAGCCAGATGTCGATGGATTCTTAATTGGTGGTGCTTCTCTTGATGCGCAAGAACTTGCTAATATTGTGCGACTAACGGCTGCGCAAACACGTTTAGAGACTAAATAAGCTTAAGCGGTCAAAGGTTATTATTAAACTTAATTGAGTACTGTAAAACAGGAGGTTGGTTGTGTCCACTGTGAAGATTATTTTGCAGGTGTTGCTTGTGCTCACTAGCATTTTGCTCACATTGTTAATTTTGATGCACAAGGGCAAGGGCGGCGGCCTTTCCGACATGTTCGGCGGCGGTTTAACGAAGAACGCTGGTAGCTCTGGTGTTGCAGAAAAGAACTTAAATCGTTGGACGGTTATTATAGCGTTGATTTGGGTGGCTGTTATTGTTGCCTTGAACCTTATGACTAAGTTCTCACTTATCTAAGTATTCTTTTAAGCGCGTAGTCGAAAGATTGCGCGCTTTTTATTTTATAAATCAAAATTTATGGGCTTGTGTGTGATCTTGCGTACGCGCTTGCATTTGTGCGATTTACAAATTCATTATGCACATTAAAAATAGTGGGTAACTATAATGCTTCGTTTTTCTCCTTCTTTAGTAATTGCTGATCTTGACGGCACAATGCTTCACGATTCCGATACTTTTGAAGGCCGCTTTTTAAGCAGCGAAACTGTGCAGGCTGCTGAGCGTTTGCACGAATCTGGTATTCCGCTTGCTATTATTACGGCTCGTCCTGTTGGAAGCGCTTTTGATTTTGTTCACGATTTAAAAGCTCAAGTTTGCGCGTATCTAAACGGTGCGCTTATTGATTTTGATTGCGTTCACAGCACTATTTCTGAACTTACTTCGCAGCGAAGCATTGATACTCTTACTCGCTTTGGTTTTGACTCTAATCTTGCTGCTGATGTTTGCCTGCGATTGCTTGATAAAATACCTACGCTCCGTCTTGGTATTGTGATGAACGACGTTCGTTACACTAATTTTGATGTTCGTATGCTTTGGAACGAGCAGGATTTTATTATTACAGATTTTTCCAATGTTCCAAGTGGCATAGCAGACAAAATCATTATTGTGCCGCGAGATTGCGAGAAGGAACAGCTTCAGCGTATTATTCCGGATGATTTTTCCTTGCATATTAGCGAAGATGTTTTGTGGATGCTTACGAATCCCCTTGCGAACAAGGGGCATGCTTTGAACGTTATTTGCAATCGTTTGGGTGTAAAGCCTAGTAGCACAGTCGTTTTTGGAGACGATATTATAGATATCGACATGTTCCGTGCCGGTGGTTATGGGGTAGCGGTGGCGAATAGTAATCCGCGTTTGCTTGCGATTGCGGACGAAGTTTGCGATTCCAACAATGACGACGGCGTTGCTCAATGGCTTAATTCAAACCTTTTTACTAGATTGTGAGTAAAAATGAGTAAGCAAATAATCGAAACAGAAAGATTAATCTTGCGCGCTTGGGCTCAAGACGACGCTGAAGATTTGTTTAAGTATGCCACGGATCCAGATGTGGGTCCTATTGCAGGATGGCCTGTTCACAAAAGTATTGAGGATAGCAAATCTATTATTAAGAATGTTTTTCTTAATGCAAAAGAATGTTATGCTGTGTGCTTAAAGCCGAGTAACAAGGCAATTGGATGTATTGAATTAAAACTTAACGGTCATACAGATATGACTTCTAGTGATAGCGAATGCGAACTTGGATATTGGGTTGGTAAGCCTTTTTGGGGTAACGGTTATATTCCGGAAGCGGCGAAAGCTTTGATTCAGTACGGTTTTGACGAGCTTAACATGACGACTATTTGGTGCGGATATTACGATGGTAACAATAAGTCGAAGCGCGTTCAGGAAAAGTGTGGTTTTGAAGCATATTGCGTGGATTCTTCCGTTGACGTGCCACTTATGCACGAAACTCGCGTACGCCATCGTAACGTTTTAACCAAATCTCGCTGGCAAACTCTTTCTGGCAAGTAATCACCGTTATTTTCTCAGTTGGTTAATCTGCTTGAGTGCTCCAATTGTAGGGAGTTTTCCTCTCGTTTGGAGTGCTCCGCAAACAAAAACCGCACATGTGTGAATTAATCCACGAACATGTGCGGTTTATGTTTATTTATTACTGATTAATCAAATCAGGCGTTTACGCGATCGATGCCGGACTGCACGTCAGCAATCACGGAATCCCAAGACTTGATGAAGGCGGCAACACCGTCGGCCTCAAGCTTGTCGGTAACGTCCTTAATGTTGATGCCAAGCTCAGCAAGCTTGTTCATAACAGCGTGGCTCTCTTCGTAAGTGCCCTTAACGGAAGCAGCGCCGTTGCCGTGATCAGCAAGAGCGTTCAAAGTCTTTTCTGGCATGGTGTTCACAACATGCTCAGCAACCAACTCGTCAACGTACTTGCAGTCGGAGTAAGCTGCGTTCTTGGTGCCGGTAGAAGCCCAAAGTGGACGCTGCTTCTTAGCACCCTTGGCTTCAAGCTCAGCCCAACGTGGGTCAGCTGCGAACTTCTTTTCGAAGAGTTCGTAAGCCAAGCGAGCGTTAGCAACAGCAGCCTTGCCTTCAAGAGCCTTAGCTTCATCGGAGCCGTTAGCTTCGAGGAGCTTGTCAACAGCGCTATCAACGCGGGAGACGAAGAAGGAAGCTACGGAACCAATGTGCTTCAAGTCGTGGCCGTTAGCATCTGCCTGAGCAATACCTTCGATGAAGGCGTCGATAACCTGCTCGTAGCGCTCGAGGGAGAAGATCAAGGTTACGTTCACAGAAATACCCTTAGCAAGGGTAGCGGTGATAGCTGGAAGACCTTCCAAAGTTGCTGGAATCTTAATCATAACGTTTGGACGATCAACCTTTGCCCAAAGCTCTTCAGCCTGCTTCTCAGTGTTAGCAGTATCGTGAGCCAAGCGTGGGTCAACTTCGATGGAGACGCGGCCGTCAACGAAGTCGGTCTTTTCAGCGATCTCGCGGAAGATATCGGTTGCGTTACGAACGTCGGTGGTGGTCAACTCGCGGATAGCGGTTTCAACGTCGACCTTGCCGAGTTCCTTAAGCTGTGCATCGTATGGGCCAACCTGGCTCAAAGCCTTCTGGAAGATGGATGGGTTGGTGGTAACGCCAACAACATTCTTATTAGCAATCAAATCCTGCAAAGAGCCGGACTCAATGCGGGTACGGGACAAATCGTCCAACCAAATAGAAACGCCGGAATCGCTGGTGCGCTGCGTTGCTTCAGTCATGTTATCTCCTTAACACTGTGCTCCACCAATTGGGGCACGTCGGTATTTTGGCGTTTTTACAAGAAACAGCGGTTGATGTCGAACCAACGGTAGCTCGGCATCAACACGCCGTCGCTGTCTCTTGTGAAGTGTTTCGTTAGCACTTCTAGTTTTGTGACATATCAATTTTATTTTGATACATCAAGCTTTATTTCGCTTATTTACTTAAGCGCGAGCTTCTTCGATAGAAGCCTTAGCAGCTTCTACTACGTGCTCAGCAGTAATGCCCAAGTCAATCATGTTCTGACCGCCGTCACCCTGCAAGCCGTACTGTTCGATAGAAACAGCCTTGCCGCAATCGCCAAGATACTTGTACCAAGGCAATGCCAAGCCAGCTTCGATGGAAACGCGAGCCTTGACGGACTTTGGCAAGATTGCTTCCTTGTACTCTTCGTCCTGCTCTTCGAACCATTCGAGAGATGGCATGGAAAGAACGCGAGCCTTAATGCCTTCAGCAGCCAAAGTCTTGGCACCAGCAACAGCCCACTGAACTTCGGAACCGGTTGCCATGATGATTACGTCTGGAGTGCCTTCGCAATCAACCAAAACGTAAGCGCCGTGCTTCACGCCTTCGCGAGCCTTTTCAGCAGTCTCAGCGAGGGTTGGAACGCCCTGGCGGGTCAAAATCATAGCAGTTGGATAGCTGTTCTTCTTCTCGAAGAAGTAACGGTAAGCTTCAGCAGTTTCGTACTCATCTGCAGGGCGCACAACCTCAAGCTGAGGAATAGCGCGGAAAGCAGCCAAATGTTCGATTGGCTGGTGAGTTGGACCATCTTCGCCCAAGGCTACAGAGTCGTGAGTCCAAACGTAGAGGTTTGGAATCTCCATCAAAGCAGCCAAGCGAACTGCTGGGCGCTCGTAGTCAGAGAACTGGAAGAAGGTGCCGTTGAATGGGCGAGTGTCAGAACCAAGCAAAATACCGTTGGTAATAGCACCCATTGCGAACTCGCGCACGCCGAAGTGAAGCTGACGGCCATGCTCGGAAACGTTTGGCCAAGTGCGAGTTGCGTCTTCGGATGGACCGAAGGAGTCAGCGCCCTTAATGTTGGTGTTGTTGGAGCCGCCCAAATCAGCGGAACCGCCCCAAAGTTCTGGCATAACAGCAGCAATTGCGTTAAGAACTGCGCCGGAAGCCTTACGGGTAGCAACCTTAGAGCCAACTTCGAAGCCAGCAATCAAGTCGTCAATAGCCTTGTCGAAGCCTTCAGGAAGCTTGCCAGCCTTAAGACGCTCGTAAAGAGCAGCCTTATCTGGGTTGGCAGCAGCCCACTTTGCAAGAGCCTCATCCCAAGCCTTGTGAGCAGCCAAGCCGCGCTCTGCAACCTTGCGAGCGTGAGCCAAAGCTTCTTCGTCGATTGGGAATGAAACTTCTGGGTCGAAACCGCAAAGTTCCTTCAAGCCCTTAACAGCTTCTTCGCCAAGCTTGGAGCCGTGGGAAGCTTCGTTGTCGGTCTTGCCTGGGGTTGGCCAAGCAATCAAAGTATTAACCTTAATGAAGTGAGGCTTGTCGGTAACTTCCTGAGCCTTTTCAATAGCTGCAGCCAAGGCCTGAACGTCTTCCTTGTATGAGCCGTCTGGCTGAACGAAGCTAACTTCATCGGTGTACCAACCGTATGCACGGTAACGAGCAAGAATATCTTCAGAGAAGGTGAGCTTAGTGTCGCCTTCAATCTGAATGTGGTTTGCATCGAAGATTACGGTCAAATTGCCGAGCTTCTGGTTTCCAGCCAAGGAAGCAGCTTCAGAAGAAACGCCTTCCTCAACGTCGCCTTCGCCGCAGATAACCCAAACCTTGTGATCGAATGGGGAAGTGCCGGCTGGAGCTTCTGGATCGAGAAGACCGCGCTCAAAGCGCTGGCCGTAAGCGAAACCAACAGCAGAAGCAAGACCCTGACCGAGTGGGCCAGTAGTCATTTCGATGCCTGGAGTCAAGCCGTATTCTGGGTGACCTGGAGTACGCGTGTCTGCACCGCCACGGAAATACTTGAGATCGTCAAGAGTCAAGCCGTATCCAGAGAAGAACAACTGCACGTATTGCGTAAGCGAAGCGTGACCGCCAGAAAGAATAAAACGATCGCGGCCAGCCCACTTTGGGTCAGCTGGATCGTGCTTAATGAAATGCTGGTACAATGTGTACGCAATCGGTGCTAATGAAACAGGGGAGCCAGGATGTCCGTGTCCTGCTCGCTCAACAGCATCAGCCGAGAGAACCTTCGCCATTTTTACGGCGCGCTCGTCTAATGCAGACCAGTTGAAATCGGTCATGTGATCTACTTTCCTTCCAATAATCCGGGTTTTTAAGCACAGCTTACGCTGGCTTTTTACCCTCTCATTGCCCTTCAATCCTATCTTTCGCGCGCGACGAATATGTTACAAAGTGTGTCAAAAGTTTGCTTTTATGTTCTGTTGCGTGCTAAGAAATAGACTACTATAGGAATATAGTATTTAGAGTGTTTGTAAGGAGTGGTAATGCAGTCACGACGCATGATGATTTTGCGCGCAGTTGTTGAGGATTATATTCGTTCTCAAGAGCCTGTTGGTTCTGCGGCTCTTGCAAAGCATCATCAGCTTGGTGTGAGTTCAGCTACTATTCGTAACGATATGTCGGCTTTGGAAGAAGAGGGATACCTTGTTCAACCGCACACTTCTGCAGGTCGTATTCCTACTGAAAAAGGCTATCGCTACTTTGTTGACGGTTTGGCTTCTGTTATTCCGCTTTCTGAACCGCAGCGTCGCGCTATACGTAACTTTTTAAGCGGATCTGTCAGTTTACAAGATACTTTGCAACGTTCAGCACGTCTTCTTGCAAGTATTACGGGTCAAGTCGCTCTCGTAGCATCTCCAGCATTGTCTAAGTCAAAAGTAAAAAGAATTGAGATTGTTCAAGTATCGTCTTCTACGCTTTTGGTTGTTGTGATTACAGATGCTGGAGGTGTAGCTCAGCACATGATTCAAGCAACTACTATAAATTCAGATGACTTATTGCATCTAACTAATATGGTTAATGAGTGCTGCATTGGGCTATCTCTTTCATCTGCTTCAAAACGCGTTTATGCGCTCGCAAATCGCAAGGATTTAGCGTCAGCTTTGCAAATTATTAGTCAACTTGCTAACGCTTTAGAAGATATGCATGACGGTGAGCATACTCACGACTTATATATGGCTGGAGCTTCTCAACTTGCGCATAGACAAAGTATTGTTGATTTTGCTTCACTTTTTGACGCACTCGAAGAACAGGCTGTTATTATGCGACTCATGACTTCTTTAAGTGAGGAAGCAAGCGATTGTGCAAGTGGTGTTAGTGTTGCAATCGGCTCGGAAACGCACACTCCTGGTTTGCTTAACGCTTCTGTTGTAACAAGCACTTACGGATACAATGCTGATTCTGACTCTGCGTTTATTGGATCAATTGGTCCTACGCATATGGATTATGCTGCAACGATGACTGCTGTTAAGGCTGTTGCGCGCTACCTTAATTCGTTTATATCCGAAAATTCATAAAACGTGGCTGGTTTATGGCTGGTTATTCGGCTTATGTCTGGCTGTGCCTTATGCAAGAATGATTTTAGAAAAAGGTAAAAGGGGAATTAATTGACTGATTACTACAAAGTTCTAGGCGTTGATCACAATGCTAGCGACGACGAAATTCGCAAAGCCTATCGCAAGATGAGCCGCAAATATCATCCTGATATTGCAGGCGCTGAGTTTGAAGAAAAGTTTAAGGAAGTAAATGCTGCCTACGACGTGCTTTCTAATCCTGAGAAGCGTCGAATGGTAGACATGGGTGTTGATCCTAACGATCCTTCTGCAGGAAGTGCCGGAGCTTCAGGTGCTGGTTTTGCAGATATGGGCATGGGCGACATTTTCAGCCAGTTCTTTGGCGGTTCTTTCGGTAATTCGCAAGGACCAATTTCGCGTGTGCAGCCTGGCGATGATGCGTTAGCTGAGGCTCGTATTGATTTGAAAACCGCTATTTTTGGCGGAAATGTTAGCGTACGGTTAACTACTTTTGGCGTTTGCAAGGATTGCTCTGGTTCCGGTTCTGCCGACAATTCCGCTCCAGAACAGTGCTCTGTGTGTCACGGTTCTGGCTTCTGCCAAAAAGTTGTGCGCACTATGCTCGGTCAAATGATGTCTTCGATGCCTTGTGAGCATTGCGAAGGTCATGGCACGATTATTAAGAATATTTGCCAAAACTGCCACGGTCATGGTCGTGTGCGTTCAATTCGTGAAGTTGGAGTGAACGTGCCGGCTGGAATTCGTGACGGTAGTCGTTTGCGCTTAGCTTCCCAAGGAAGCGTTGGTGAGTGCGGCGGTCCTGCCGGCGATTTGTACGTTGATATTCATATTCGTGCAGATAAGCAATTTACTCGTAACGAGGATGATTTGCATTGTTGGATTACAGTTCCTATGAGCTGGGCTGTTCTTGGTCGTAGTCTTGAAATCGACACTTTTGATGGTGCTCAGAAAATAACGATTCCTGCAGGCTGCCAAAATGAAGACACTATTACTTTGCCAAATCTTGGTGTGACGAAGCTTCGTTCTAAAGATCGCGGAAATATCGTGGTTCATGTGCTAGTGCAAACGCCTTCTAAGTTGAATGATGAAGAGCGTGCTTTGATTGAAAAATTTGCTAAATTGCATGATAGTTCTATGAAGCAAGTGCAGCAGCATTCGTTAAGTGAGCAGTCGAGTGAGCGTAAAGGTTTCTTTAGTAAATTAAAGGAAGCTTTTGCTGGCTGATTTTACGGATTTAATTTACTGCTTTAATTTAAAATAGTGGGGAAATATGGCATTACCAATATTGTTTGCTGGAACTCCGGAAGTTGCGGTTCCGTCTCTTCGCGAGTTAACTAAAGATAGTGAGCATTTTGATGTTCGCGCTGTTCTTACGCGACCGGACGCTCCGACTGGTCGCGGTAGAAAGCTTGTGCCAAGCCCTGTGAAACAGGCTGCTCTTGAGCTCGGCTTGCCAGTGCTTGAGTCGGATCCTAAAAATGAAGATGTGTTTCTTGAACAGCTTGCGGCAACCGGTGCAAAAGCTGCAGCAGTTGTAGCATACGGCAAGATTTTGCGACAGAATGTTTTAGACGCGTTGCCGCTCGGCTGGTATAATCTTCATTTTTCGCTTCTTCCGCAATGGCGAGGTGCAGCTCCTGTGCAGCGCGCCATTTGGGCTGGGGATGATATTACAGGTGCTACGGTTTTTCGCATTACGCGCGGCATGGATTGTGGGCCTATTTTGGCGCAGTTTACTACAAAAATTGAGTCTCACGAAAATTCTGGCGATCTTCTTGCACGACTTGCAAACGACGGCGCGCCGCTTCTTGCAGCATCTCTTCGTGGCATGGAAACTGGTGAAATTGTGCCGGTTGAGCAAGATCAAACTCCTCAAGAAGTTGCGCAAAAAATCACTGTTGAAGATGCTCATATTGATTTTCATGCGCCAGCTTTTGCAGTCGATCGTCAAATTCGCGCTTGTACGCCAAATCCGGGCGCGTGGTGCGAGCTTCATGCGGACGATGAACATAATGCGGATCCGATTACTTTGCATGTTTTACGTGCAGTTCCGGCAGATGCTAACGATCCGCATGGTGAGGAATTGATGAAGCTTGATCCTGGAAAATTGCTTGCTGGCAAGAAGCAAGTTTGGGTTGGTACTTTAAGCGGCGCACTTGAGCTTTTGGAAGTAAAAGCGCAGGGAAAGAAAGCTATGAAAGCGGCAGACTGGGCGCGCGGAGCTAGGCTTTCGGCAGCAGCTTACTGCGCATAAAATTATGATTATGAACTTTTCTTCGATGTTGCCAACTTTGTCTAAACCAGGGCTTTTGGTTATGGATGTTGATGCAACGCTTATTGAGGAAGAAGTTATCGATTTGCTCGGTGCAGAAGCTGGATGCGGCGATGAGCTTTCTGCGATTACAGCGCGAGCAATGCGTGGCGAAATTACTTTCGATACTTCCTTGCGTTCGCGCGTGAGTATGCTTCGCGATTTGAATATTGACGAGTGCAAAAAGCGTATTATTTCTAAAATTCATGTAACTAAAGGTGCGAATGTTTTAATTGACACGCTTCATGCGCACGGATGGAAAGTTGGCGCAGTTTCTGGCGGTTTTCATGAGATTTTGGACGAATTTTTGCCGAGTTTGAATATTGATTTTTGGGCGGCTCACCATTTAGAGTCTATTGACGGCAAGCTTACTGGCAACGTACTTGGAAATATTGTTAATGCTAATGCAAAAGTTGAAGCGCTTAGAACTTGGGTAACTAATCTTGGAATTGATCGCGAACAAACTGTTGTAGTGGGGGATGGAGCGAACGATATTTCAATGATTAAATTCGCTGGATTAGGCGTAGCTTTTTGCGCAAAACCAACAGTTCAAGCGGCTACTCCTTACTGCATTCTTACTCGCGATTTAAGCGCTGTCTTGCGTTTTTTGAATGCGAATTAATACGTTTTTAAAAGTAAAAGTTGAGTAATGTACGTAGGCAATGTAAAATTGCGAATGATGATTAAAGATTAATGATTAAATTTTTTGTGAAAGTTCTGTATCTTTTAACCGCAGAGCTTAAATGTGTTGGTGAATCTTTCTATTGTTGAGTAAAATAAAGTTAATTTATGGGAGAGAGAGTGTGCATAAATACGGGAATTTATGCATTTAGGGTAGGGAGCGTAAGTTGAATTTACGAGAAGTTGCGCTTGAAGTTGCGCGTATTTTGGAAGATGTTGGTAAACATGCGTATCAGGATCAATTAAGCCCTCAAGATATGACGTCGATTGCGTTGGGTGATCCTAATAAATCTGAATCTGGTTTTGGCGATAAGCTCGTGCGTTTTATTCAAAATCGTTTGACTTATGTGAATCCTTTCCAAGGTTTTTGGCAAACTAAGCCGGAGCAATGCAATCCGGGAGAACGTTTTTGGTGCGTTGGAAACGTTGACGGTGCTATTAATTTTAATCGCGATATGGCTGAGTGGACTCTTACGGTTTCGCTTTTTGAGTTTAACGATGAAGGCTCCGCTCGTCCGGTTCTTGGCGTTGTGCACGCTCCTGCGTTGGGATTGACTTATTTGGCTGCAAAGGGTCAGGGTGCTATTCGTATTCGTAGAACTCCGCAAGGAGAGAAGCGTGAGAAGATTACGCCTTCCACAACTTCTACTTTGCAAGGATCTGTGGTTTGTTATGGAATGTCTTATATACCTGGTGAATCTAAGCGCGCGCTTGACGTAGTCGCTTCTGTTGAAGAGGGCTGCCCTGCGGATATTAAGCGTATTGGACCTGCGTCGCTCGACTTGTGCAAGGTGGCAGATGGCACTTATGACGCTTATTTTGAGCCTCACTTGCATCATTGGGATATTCCAGCTGTTTCTGCTGGTGCCGTGGTTGTGCTAGAAGCGCAGGGTCAGGTTTGCCAGTGGGATGGAAACCCTATTCATTGGCGACGCGAAAATGACGTAGTTGCTTCTAACGGTTTGCTTATTAACGAGTTAAAGCCGTATCTTAAATAAGCAATATTCTTGCGTAAGTAACTAATATTCTTGCGTAAGTAGTTAATAGTCTTACGTAAGCAGTCAATAACATTACGCAAGTAACTCGTAGCCTTGCGTAAGCATTCAATTATCTTGCGGCGTATCGTAATTTTTTTTTTCATAAATATTATGACGTCTTAACATGTAATTTATACGTATTCATGCGTGATTTGCGAATTATGTGATTTACGCTACACAAATTATTGCATGAAAAGGTTTGCAATGTATGAATAGTTGAGTACCATATAACTTGTACGAATGTCAGTTTGCACATTTTTATGCATGCTTGAAACGTATTAAGAGAGTATGAAGCGTTGTGTAAATAGCAAATTGGTATGAAACAAAGAGGCGAATGCTAATTTGTTTGGCTGCTGCATTATTGCATATTACAAGTTATGCATAAGCAGAAACATAAAGAAGACACATTATTGAAATGAGGAATAATGACGAAGAAGATTATGAGTGCGAAGCATCTTGCCGATTTGCAAAAGTCTATGCAAAAGTCGAGTAACAGCGTTATTTACGCGCCACTTTCTAAGAGCGTGTGCGCAGCTATGCTCGCAGGTGCTATGGTGCTCGGGGGGGGGTATTCGTTTCCTCGCCTGCCTATGCTGACGGTTATGTAGACGGCACTGGCAACAATGTTTATTACGGTTTCAAAACTGATGCAAAATATGCCGAGGCTCATTTCAACATTGACGTTGAATATTACGATACCTTTGAGCACGCCAAAGCTGGCGGTACTGAAGGCATAGACCCTCTTGGTAAATTTGTTCGCGTTCATTATCTTTCTAATTGCCACAACAATGCTACAGCTGACGATTGGCGATTCCGTCCAATGTGGTGGTTTGGTGTTCCTGCTGGTTTGAAAGATCCTCAAGATATTCAATTTAAGCGTATTGAAAAGTTAACAAAAAATGGCAAGGAGCAGGTTAAACCTGCTGGTTCTTCGCAATATATTACAACCGACGCAAACGGTTATGGCGTTGTTTCTGACAAACATTTTAATAGTCCTAAGGAATGGACTAATATTTCTAATTATTATTTTAGTGACGAAAATATTCTTGCCAGCAAAGGCTGGAAACAGCTTATGGGCTTGGGTACCAAAGACAATAAAGGCTACGATAATGCGGGCAATACCGCACAACAATGGGAAGAATACCAAAAGCAAACTCAAGGCCTTAAGGGTATTTTCGTAGACTGGGAGTCTGCTGGTCAGCGTTGGTATGACATGACTTACGTTTCCGAGATGGAAGACAATGCATGGAAAGAGCGTGACACCAATCCGCTTCGTTTTGCCGCTGGCGTTTACCGTTTTGCAGGTAACTGGCACTATGCGGTTGGTCAAAAGCACAATACGCCAAAGATTGCGGATTATTTGAAGCTTGCGTATCCAGAGGTTACAAAGGTTAAGAAGACTAACGCTTTAAGTGAAGCCGAGCAAAAGGCTATTAAAGAAAAAATTGAAAAAGCGAATGAAAACACCAAGTACTTCAAGGAATTAGTTGCTGATAATGGTGTTGTGGTAAATAAGGACGGCTCTGCAACTATAACCTTCAAAGACAAGACGACTCGCACGATTCCTGCGAGCCTGCTTGTAACAAAAGACGAGACTGATAAAGATAAGTACAGGCCAACTTTGCCAACTCGCACGCCTGTCGTGAATTTGAAGAAGCTCACGCCTGATGAAAAAACTAAAGTTCGTCAAGCGATTATTGATGCTAATGGAGGATCAGCTCCAAACGAGTTCTTGAAGCATGTGAAGCAGAATGCTGATAGTAAACAGTACGAGTTCAATGTTAAAGAAGATGGTTCTGTAGAAGTTACGTACGAGGATGATTCAAAACTTACTATTCCTGCTGAAGATTTGGTATTCCAAGGACCAAAAATCTCCGATTGGGCGCCTTACGTGGTACCTGATCCAATTGAGGTTGGGAATCTTTCTAGCTTGACTACAGAAGAGCAAAAGCAAGTAACCGATGCTTTTGATAAAGCAAACGCCGACTTGGATATCTATACTGCAGCTAAGAAAGACGGTAAAACTCCTGTAAGCTTTGATAAAGAATTCAAGAACGCTATTATTACTTGGGCAGACGGTTCAACAACAGAGATTCCTTCCTGGCAATTCTTAAAGCAAAAGGCTGCTGAGGAAAATCCAACTCCAAAGCCGCCTGCTCCAACTCCTGCTGCTGAAAAAGAGTTCATCGTTGAAGCGCCTGCAACCCAAACAAGAGTTAAATTTGATCCATTCAATATGAAAGAAGCAGATTTAACAACTAACAGCCAAGCTCTTGATGCAAATAAAAAAGCCTTAATGAAGGTTAAGGGTAAGGATTCTAAAGATAATTCAGATGTAACTATTACTGATGTTTCGTATAGCGTGAAAGACGGTAAAGGTTACATTACGTTTAAGGCGGATGGCTATAAAGACGCTACTTATCCCATGAGCGTGTTCTTCAAGCAGACAGCAAATACGCAAACGTCTCAGACGCCTTCTACGGAAACTAAGACATATAACGATCCAGATAATCAGAAAATTACCTTTAAGTATAATGTTACAAAGACGGAGACTGAAGGCGATACACCAACTGTTCAAGAGGCTGTAAAGGCTTTAAAGCAGTTTGTAAAAGACAATTACGATAATGTATCTGATTCTGATTTGCAAGCTGTTACGAGCGATGTTGCTGTTAAAACAACTTGGACTCCAAAAGCCGGTACTGAGAATATGGGTCCTTACGGTGCATCTGGTAAGAATGATGGACCAATGACTTCATTTAGTATAGATAATACTAACGGTTACGCTATTACAGTTCATGGTCACCAGTGGATGGAAGATGATGGTAGTGCAGGCGATTGGGCTGCTGACATGGAAGGGACTCTGTTTACCATCCAAGCCAAAGATTTGTATGTTAAAAAGGGAAATACTCAACCATCTCAGGATAATACAATTGATAAGCTCAAAGAGCAAGCAAAAGCTTTGCTGAAGCAGCGTCAAGATGATGGGCTTACCAATGACGACTTGAAGCGCGCTGGAATCACCGATGCAGATAAGTTGGATAACGCCATCAATGGTATGGATGAAAAGGCTCTTCGCGACCTTATTCGCAAGCTTACTGATGCCAAGAAAGCTGAGCGCAAGTATAACGAACCTGCTGCAATTAAGGTTAAAGATCCGAATAAGCCTACTGAAGAAGATTTCAAGAAGGCTGTTAAGGCATTCTTTGACGCTAACTATGATGGTCAGAATAACTTCCAAATAAAAACGGAAAGCATGAATATTCCTTACCTTCCATCTGCTTCTGATCTTAAGCCAAAGTCTGACACTATTTACATGGAGATTGCTGACGATAATATCAAGTCAGTTACTTCCAGCGAAACCAGTGGGGCGAAAGACTATAAGTCAATCGTCTTTAAGGATCAGAATGGCAAGCAGCTCTTCACTGTTCCTATTACCTATAGTAAGGAGGAAACCAAGCCAACTCCAAAGCCTGATGATAAGCAACTCCAGCAGATGAAGGATGATGCGAAGAAGCTTATCGACCGCAATCCAAAGCTTACTGAGGAGCAAAAAACCCAGTATAAGAATGAGATTGATAATGCTAAAGGTGCTGATGATATTCAGAATATTCTTAAGAAGGCCAACGAGCAGGCTGGCAAGAATAATGTAACTCCTGAACAGTTAAAGGAAAAAGAAAAGAAAGACAAAGAAAATAAGGAAAAAGAGCAGAAAAAAGAGGAAGATAAAAAGCAGGAGGACCAGAAGAAGCAAGAGCTACAGGATAAGAAAAAGAAAGCTTCTGATGCAATTGATGGTCTTGGCAATCTGACTCAAGATGAAAAGGATAAGCTCAAGGAAAAGCTGAATGGAAAGAGTGGGGATGCTACCAAGCCTGGTGCTAAGACTCCTGAAGAAGTTCAGCAGATTTTAGATGAAGCTAATAATCTTAATGAAGCGCACAAGGATGTTAGTGCTGGCGCGCTTCCGTTCCTAAGCCACGGCAATTCTAGTAGCGAGGACGATAAGGCTCTTAAGGAGTTAATTGGTTCTGATCCAAGCAAGAAGGATGCAGCACTCACTGCTTTGGAAGATGCTCTTGCAAAGAAGGATCCTGCTGCTACTGCAGAAGAGATTAAGAATGATCTTGACGCAGCCAAGCGCCAGAATGCGATTAACGAGCAGAATGCTAAGAATGCTGGTATTGCCAAGCTTGATGCTAAGAAGGCAGAACTTGATGCAGCATACAAGGCGTTGAATGATGAGCAGAAAGCAAAAGCTAAAGATAAGTATGAAGCTGCCACTAAGGCAATCGATGATGCCAAGAACACTGTTAACAGTGCAACAAAGCCTTCTGAAATCAAGGATGCTGTTGATGGCGTGAAAACTTCGTTTGATGACGCAAACAAGGCAATCGAAGATGCTAAGGGCAAGCGCGATATTTCTCAGAACACATACGATGATCAGTCTGTACTTAATAAAGAAAAGGAAGATCAGAAGAAACGCATTCAAGATAGTGATCTTCCAGATGCTGAAAAGCAGAAGGCTATTGATGACATCAATGATGCAAAGAAGATTGGCGACCCAACTGCTATTGCTAATCGCGCTTTGAAGGCTAAGAAGATAGAGGATGCTAAGAAGCAGATTGCTGCGCTTGATCATTTGAACAATGCGCAGAAGGAAGCTTTCAAGAAGATTATTGAAGATACTGATGCTTCTGATCACAAGAACGCTGACGGTACAACTTCTGACGACATCGACGACGCGCTTGCCAATGCTACTGCAACCGATACTGCCATGGCTCGTCTTGAAAAGCTGAAAGAGATCGCTGATAAGTTCGCTAAGGGCGACAAGTATAAGGGTCTGCAAGAAGGCAATGAGCAAAAGAAAGCGTTTGACGATGCTGCTACTGCTGCTGGAGCCGTGCTAGACAAAGCTAATGGCGATCCTAAGGATGCGGATCAGGTTAATGAGCTGTATAAGGATCTTCTTAAGGCAATGCAGGCGATTGATGACAAAGTTAAGGGTGCGGGCGTAAGCACTGATTTACTTCAGGCTGAAGTAGATAACGATTCTAAGCTTAAGCCAACGCCAGCTGATCCTAACGATTCCACTAAGCCGGCTACACCTGGCGATCCTCTGTACACGACCGCTTCTAAGGAGAAGAAAGAAGCATTTGACAAGGCACTCTCTGACGCGGAAGCGGCATTGAAGAAAGCTAAAGAAGATAACGAAAACGATAAGAATCTAGACTCTACTCCGCGCACTCCCGAGCAAGAGGCTAAAGATCAACAAGCGGTAGACGACGCACTTCAGAAGCTTGAAAATGCGCGTAAGGCGCTTGATGGTGTTGATACCAAGCCGTTGCAAGATGAGATTGATAAGGATAGCAACGTTAAGAACTCAGATAGGTATACGTATTCTACTACGACGGAAAAGAAGACTGCGTTTGATAAGGCTCTTCAAGATGCTAAGGATCTTATCGATAAGCTAACTGGTACGAAGAAGGCTGCTGCAGGCGAGGAAGATGTAACAACTAAGACTCAAGCTGAAAAGCAGAAGCTTGTTGACGCTGCTCTTGCAAAGCTTAAGGCAGCTGAAGAGGCTCTTGACGGTAAGAAACCAACTCCTGGTTCTGGTTCTGAAGCTGGTTATGGTGTGAATGATAATGCGCCTACTACTGTGGATAAGGGTGAGTTGAATGTTCAGATTCAGGGTGCTGAGTCTGATTCACAGCCTGGAAATGCTGATAATGGTAACGCTGGTGCTGGCGTAAACTCGGGTAATGCAGGTAACGCTGCTAACACCAATGCTGCCAACGCTAACGCTAATAATGCTAATGGCGCAAGTTCTGCTGCTGTGAACGCTGCGGTTGAAAGCAATCCGGCTGTGAAGCAGGCTGATGCTCAAGTTTCTAAGGCTCAGGCGGCTTTGGATGCTGCTTTGGCTGAGGCTAAGAAGGTTGCTGCTGATCCTAACGCAACTCAGGCTCAGGTTGATGCTGCGGCTAAGAAGCTTTCTGCTGCTCGTAAGGCTTTGGCTGCTGCTAAGGCTCATGCGGCTGATGTTCGTGCTTCTGTGCGCGCTCAGGTGTTGAAGAGTGGTAGTGCTGCTCAGCTTAGTAAGACTGGTAGTGACGTGTCTGTGTTTGGCTTGTTTGCTGCAACTCTTAGTGCTGCTGGTGCTGCGCTTTTCTCAACTAAGCGTCGTGGTACTTCTCGCCACAGTAGTAAGTAGAATATTTGCTAGCTGGTCTGGTTATTGCAGATCAGCTAGTTTTAGAGCTGCTTAATGTTTGCTTAATTGTATTCAGTAAGTTTGCTGAGTATTGGGTTAATTAGCATAATGAAGTTAATGTAAAACGTGTCTCACTTTGCGTCTTTCTTTACTACGCAAAGTGAGGCATTTTTGTATGAGAATATTTTTATTTAACACGAATTGAAACAGTCTTGAAAATATGGGAGAATTACCACATGACTACAGTTATTATGCATACTTCTGAAGGCGATATAAAAATCAATTTGTTTGACAGTAAAGCGCCTGAAACCGTCAAAAATTTTGTTGGCTTAGCTACTGGTGAGCGCGAGTGGCTTGACCCATTCAGTGGAAAACCTTCGCATGAGTCATTCTACGATGGTTTAACTTTCCACCGCATCATTAAGGATTTCATGATTCAGGGTGGCTGCCCACTCGGCAATGGAACTGGCGGTCCTGGATACGAGTTTGACGATGAAATTGACGCGTCCTTGAAGTTCGATAAGCCTTATTTGCTCGCTATGGCAAATGCTGGAAAGCGTCACGGTCGTGACGGTCGTTTGCATGGCACTAACGGTTCGCAGTTCTTCATTACAACTGTGCCAACTCCATGGCTTGACGGTCACCATACAATTTTCGGCGAAGTTGCTGACGATGAATCGAAGGCGGTCGTCGATAAGCTCGAGGCTGTTGCGACGGATCGATCTGATGCTCCTCTTGAGCCTGTAGGTATTATTTCTATTGAAGTTTTGTGATTAAACGTTATGATTTAATACTCTTTAATATTCTTTAATACTAAAGTTCTTAATTGCTAATCCGACATTTTCTATACGCTTGTGTACAGAAAATGTCGGATTTTTGCTGTAAGGCGGCAGAAACTTTACAACGCATGCAACGGAAAGGTTGTATTAATAGAATTTAAATGCGGATATAAAGAAAGCGAGTCTTATAGCAAGCATAATAGCTCACTATAAAACTCGCTTTGGTTCATATCAACCTTCTTCTATTATTATTCGTTGTAAGTATTGTTATTGAAGCACTTGCAATTCAGTTTTTGCTTCCGCACTTCCGTACCTCATCATTTTATGCTTTCACGCTTTGATACAACGATGAGCCGGATTCTTGGAACTTTTTGCTCATCTCTTTCATACCATCGGCAATTGCCTGACTGCGTGCTTCTTCAACGAGCTGCTCCTGCTGAGCTGCTCCGCCAAAACGCTTACGAATATTTTGCGAAATAGCCATCGAGCAGAACTTTGGTCCGCACATCGAGCAGAAGTGCGCCATTTTTGCCGGTTCTGCAGGAAGTGTTTCGTCGTGGAAGGCGATTGCGGTATCTGGATCATAGCTTAAGTTGAACTGATCCAACCAGCGGAACTCAAAGCGAGCCTTACTGATTGCGTTGTCGCGATCCATAGCATGTGGATGATGCTTAGCAAGATCAGCTGCGTGGCAAGCGATCTTATACGCAATCACGCCTTGCTTCACGTCATCCTTGTTAGGCAACCCCAAATGTTCCTTAGGAGTCACATAGCAAAGCATTGCGGTGCCGTATCGCGCAATCTCCACGCCACCAATTGCGGAAGTAATGTGGTCATAGCCAGGTGCGGTATCCGTAGTCAAAGGACCAAGCGTATAGAATGGAGCATTCTGGCAAATTGCCTTTTCCATCTCAATATTCATACGCACAGTGTCGAATGGCACGTGACCAGGACCTTCAATCATCACCTGTACGTCATGCTTCCAAGCGATCTTCGTAAGCTCGCCAAGCGTCATAAGCTCGGAAAGCTGAGCCGCATCGTTAGCATCAGCCAAGCTACCTGGACGCAAACCATCACCCAAAGAGAATGCAACATCGTACTTTGCGAAAATCTCGCATAATTCTTCAAAGTGCGTATACAAGAAGCTCTCTTGATGATGTTGCAAGCACCATTCAGCCATAATTGAGCCACCACGAGAAACAATACCGGTTACGCGGTTTGCAGTAAGCGGCACGTAGCGAAGAAGCACGCCAGCGTGAATAGTCATGTAGTCAACGCCCTGCTCGCACTGCTCAATAACAGTGTCGCGGAAAAGCTCCC
Source organism: Gardnerella sp. c10Ua_244 (assembly GCF_055818055.1). Lineage (NCBI taxonomy): Bacteria > Bacillati > Actinomycetota > Actinomycetes > Bifidobacteriales > Bifidobacteriaceae > Gardnerella > Gardnerella sp. c10Ua_244. The sequence continues at coordinate 175,858 of NZ_JARFVS010000002.1, read as the reverse complement.
AGCTGAGCTTAGAAGCATCATCCTCAACCTTTTCCAAAGCCTGATACATTGGCACTGTTCCAATTGGCACAGGGGAGTTGCGCAAAATCCATTCGCGCGTTGTGTGAATATCGTTACCGGTGGAAAGATCCATAACGGTATCCGCACCCCACTTCGTGGCCCACGTAAGCTTTTCTACTTCTTCGTCGATAGATGACGTAACAGCAGAATTACCCATGTTTGCGTTGAGCTTAGTCAAGAAGCGCGAGCCAATAATCATAGGTTCAGCTTCAGGATGGTTAATATTGCAAGGAATTACAGCACGTCCGGCTGCAACTTCTTCGCGAACCAGCTCTACATCGCAATTTTCGCGCGTTGCAACATATTGCATTTCTGGAGTAGTGATTCCGTGGCGAGCGTACCACATTTGTGTAATCGGATGATCCGCGCCCTTCATTGGCTTATGCGTGCGTCCACGCCATTCTTTAGAAGCTTTGCCTCGCTTAATTGCGCGCTTGCCGTCGTCTTGAAGATTGCGCCTGCGACCCTCATATTCCACAACGTCACCGCGGTCGCGAATCCAGTCAAGGCGAAGCGGAGCCAAACCTTCCTTCGGATCGCACTTTGGACCTTCTGTATTGTAATCCTTAAAAGGCGGGTTAGGACCTACGCCAGGAGTATCCGAAAGCTTAATTTCCGTATAAGGAACTTCCAAATCATAAGAACCATATTCATACTCAAAATGAATTGGAGTTGTTTTGCGAATATGAGCTTTATCGCGCTGAGTGCATCCGCGAGCTGCAATGTCAACTCGCTGTTGTTTAGCTAATTTCGCAGCATCCTTTGCTTCTTTCGCATTAATAAAAGTTGGCTTCTTTTCTTGAGTTTCTGAAGATTTTGATTCAGAATTTTCTGCAACTATCACTCGCTTAGCGTAGCCGTGCTTTTCTTCACCTCGCACAGCTTTCCAATGTTCAACAAATTCACGCATAGTTGATTCTGGTGTTTCTGAAGAATACAATGCTTCAGAAACGAACCATCCTGCAGCCTTGGTGTGAGCGATTGTATCGATATCGTCGAGTGCAGTTCTTCCGCCAACTAGAACTGGAAAATCACTTGCGGAACAAATCGTATTAATTTTCGCTTCGTCCAGCGTTGTGTGATTTGCTTCCAATTCGTAAGCGGCAGTAGTGCTTTCGCATCCTTCTTCAGGATTGCGCATTGCTGTTACGCAAATGTAATCAATGCATCCATCTGGAAGTTCGTTTATTACTTTAACTAAGCTTTCGGTTTCAACAGATAAGCCGATTACAGCATCTTCGCCAAGAAGAGCGCGAGCCTCTCTAGGCTCCATGTCGCTTTGTGCTAAATGCACTCCGTCAACTTTGATGCTTTGATTGCGAGCTTGCCAAACGACATCAACACGCTCGTCGATAACAAAAGTTACAGAATCGCATTTGTTATTGTCTTCGATGATTTGTGCAATATCGCGTGCAATAGTAGTGATTTCTTTAGCGTTTTCATTGTTGCAATGAAGACGAATAAAAGTCGCTCCAGCGTGCAAAGCATCATCGACAATATCGGTAAGCGGACGATTATTACAAGCTTGTGGGTCTGCAATAAAGCAGGCGCTTAGATTAAATTGATTACGCATTGATGCGTACGGATAATTCGATGTCATACTAAAATCGTTGCTCCCTACGTTGTATTAACTAACAGGTTCGAAGGGTTAGGCAAACTAATACCATCTCAGCCTTCTTTCGAAAGCACCCCTGCAAAATGTCGAATTACCAGCAAGTTTACACGATTATGTGCATTTAATTGGTGGTGGGTATGTTGCGAATTTCTTTAGCGTTCGTGATGATTGATTGCGCGTGAAATAAAATCTCCCAAGCTTTGCACAATCTGCACGAGAATAATACAAAGGATAACAGCAACTGTCATCACATCGTATTGATAACGCTGGTATCCGTATCGTATTGCAATATCTCCGAGTCCGCCTGCGCCAACTGTTCCAGCCATTGCGGAGAATCCAAAAAGCGTAATAAATGTAAGCGCAGCTCCGCGAATTAGCGAAGGTAAAGCTTCCCACAGCAACACTTTGCAAACAATTTGCAATTTGCTTGCTCCAAAGCTTTGTGCTGCTTCAATTAAGCTTCCGTCAACTTCGGCTAAAGATTGTTCAACTACTCTAGCAACGAATGGTGCAGCCGTAATCACCAGAGGCACAATAGCCCCAGGAACTCCCAAAGAAGTGCCAACTATGAGACGAGTGAAAGGAATTATTGCAACTAATAAAATAATAAACGGCACAGAACGCACGATGTTAACAATCCAGCCTAGAACTGCGTTAATTGGCGCGTTGGGGCAAATGCCTTTTTTGTTTGATGTAATGAGAAGTACGCCAACTGGAAGTCCAATAAGGTATGCAAAAAGTGTTGCAACTGATGTCATTACGAGTGTGTCTTGCACGCCTTCAATAAGTAAGTTGCCGTAGTCGTTAAAAAATTGTGTAGCAGCTTCTAACATTGTTATTTCACCTCGTTGGTAAGCGCGTTTGTTTGTTCGTCTGTTTGTGCGTTTTCTGGCTTATTGTTAAGCTCGCTTGCAATCGTGCTTGTAATTTTAGCGCGATGATTTTCCTGTTTTTCATCTGCAATAAGAGTTCGCAAAATATCGCTTTGTGGATTTGCAAAAAGCGTATCAGTGTCACCTAATTCCACAATGCGTCCGCCATCAATCATTGCAACTCGGTCGCAAATATTTCGTGCTACAGCCAGCGAATGCGTAATAATAACAAGCGTTACGTTGAGTTCGCGGTTAATTCGGCTCAATAAATCAAGGATTTGCGCAGTAGTTGTGGAGTCAAGTGCGCTTGTTGCTTCGTCGCAAAGCATAATCGACGGATTATTCGCCAATGCTCGTGCAATTGCTACGCGCTGCTGCTGTCCGCCTGAAAGCTGGCTAGGGTAGCGGTTTGCAAAATCTTGTAAACCAACTAAGTCAAGTAAGTAGTTTGCGCGTTCTTCTCGTTCCTTTTTTGCAGTGTGATTCAGCTCTAATGGGAAAGTGACGTTTCGCAATACTGTACGCTGCTGGAAAAGGCTAAAATTCTGGAAAATCATGCCAATATTAGTGCGTACTTTTGCAAGTTCTTTATCTTTTACTTCGCTAATATCATTTCCGTCAATAATAATTTTGCCGGAAGTTGGTCGCTCAAGCAGATTCATGCAACGAACTAGCGAAGACTTTCCTGCACCAGAAGAACCAAGGATTCCGAATACTTCTCCCGATTCAATAGTCAGATTAATGTCGTGTAATGCTTCGTTCGCTTTGCTACCTTTGCCGTAGCTTTTGTGAAGATGTTCGATCTGAATCATGCTTTTCCTTAACAGATTATTGCTTTCTGTGTGAAATATACTTCGTTACTAACTAGAGTTACTAACTAGAGTTACTAACTAGCGTCATTAACTAGATTATTAACTAGCACGCACATTACGTATATTACACGCTTATAAAATAATGCCGCAAAGCATACACGAAGCATACACATGCGGCATTAGGTGGCTACATTGTGAGTATTTTTTAGAAAACAGGGAGCACAGCGCCTTTGTAAGTTTTAGTAATATAGTCGCGCACTTCGCTTGTCTTCAAAGCTTTGAGTAAGGCTTTGATTTTTGCAAACTTTTCAGAGCCCTTCTTTACTACAATAATATTTTCATAAGTTTTAGCCGCAATGCCTCCAACTTTTTCTGAAGTAAGTGGGTCTTTAGTTGGGTTAAAACCAGCTTGAATAGCGTAATTGCCGTTCATGGCAGCAAGATCCACATCCTTAATGGCAGTAGGAACTGTTGCCGCTTCAAGTTCTTTAAACTTCAAATTCTTAGGATTCTCAGTAATATCTTTTGTAGTAGCGTTAATATCCTTTGGATTCTTCAACTTAATCAATCCGGCATCTTGCAAAAGAAGCAATGCGCGAGCCTCATTAGTAGGATCATTTGGAACTGCAACAGTTGCTCCGTTTGCTAATGCTTTAATCGTCTTGGTTTTTCCTGGATACAATCCAAATGGTTCAAAATGAATTCCACCTACTGAAACAAGGTGAGTTCCCTTTTCCTTATTAAAGTTGTCAAGATAAGGCAAATGCTGATAGTAGTTTGCGTCAACTTCGCCTTCTTCAGTAGCTGTATTTGGCTGCACGTAGTCAGTAAATTCCTTTACTACTAGCTTGTAGCCTTCTTTTTGCAAGATTGGCTTTACAACTTTATTTAAGATTTCAGAATGCGGGGTAGGTGAAGCTGCAACAGTAATGGTCTTGTCATCCTTTGCGCCTGCTTTTGAGCTACCGCAGCCACTTAAAGTGAAAGTCGCTAATGCTGCCAGTGCTGTAATTGATGCAATAACTTTAATTTTTCGCATATTTCCTGCTCCTTGTTCGGTGAAATTTGTTTAAAGTTAAATCCCCTTCGCGAGTAACGAATTATCAATATAGGCGAGAAAAATCAATAATTCTACACTTTGCTTATTAGTATTATTTATGACGTGTTAATAATTCGCATACTTGCAGTGTGGAAAGAGAAAAAATAAGTTTTTCAACACGTCGCTTACTTGCAATGAAGCTATCTACTAGACTGTAATGTATGAGTTTTTTGCGATTGGCGTTAGCGCAGATAGATACCTGCGTTGGGAACATTGATAGCAACGTTGAAAAAGTTTTGAAGTATGCTGCGCGCGCAAAGCAGTCGGGTGCTCGCATGGTTGTGTTTCCTGAGATGACTTTGACTGGGTATCCTATTGAAGACCTCGCCTTGCGTGCCACGTTCCGCACAACTGCACAAAAAGCTGCAGACTTGCTTGCAACAAAACTTGCGGAAGAAGGCTTGGGGGAGCTTTACGTAGTAGTTGGAACTGTTGGCTTTGACGAGTCTGCTGGAAAGCCTCGAAACAGGCTTCTCGTATTGCATGAAGGTAAATCTGTGTTGCAATACGACAAGCATTTCTTGCCAAATTATGGTGTTTTTGACGAGTTTCGTATTTTCTCTTCTGGCAATAAGTGTGAGCTGCTGGAAGTAGATGGAATGCGTCTAGGTTTTGCTATTTGCGAAGATATTTGGCAAGACGGCGGTCCTGTTGCGCGTTTGGCAAAACTTGGTATCGATGCGCTAATAACTATGAACGGTTCTCCATATGAGGAAGGTAAAACTCATGTGCGCTTGAGTTTGGCTCAAAAGCGCGCTGTTGAAGTCAATGCGCCAGTCGTATATGTGAACCAAGTCGGCGGCCAAGATGATTTGGTTTTTGACGGTGGAAGTTTTGTTGTTGATGCTGACGGAACTTTACTTGAACGCTCGGCAATGTTTGATGAAGATTTGTCGTTTGTTGATTTTGATAACTCGCTGAAAAAGCAGAAAGTTTCAAGCATTGCTCCAAAACTTGACGCAGACGAAGAAGTGTATTGTGCGTGTGTTGTAGGTCTTAGAGATTACATGCGTAAGAATGGTTTTAAGGGTGTGTGCTTAGGACTTTCTGGAGGAATTGATTCTGCTTTAGTAGCTACTATGGCTGCCGATGCTTGCGGTGGAGCAAATGTGTATGGCATTTCTATGCCAAGCATGTACTCTTCGGACGGTTCTAAAGACGATGCGCGCGATTTAGCAGAGCGAATTGGCGCTCACTATGATGTGCAACCAATTGAACCGCTTTTTAAAGCTTTCCAATCGCAACTTTCATTAGAAGGTGTTGCAGCAGAAAACTTGCAAGCTCGCGTTCGTGGCGTAATCGTAATGGCTTACTCGAATTCGCGCGGTGTTTTGGCGCTCGCAACTGGTAATAAATCGGAGCTTGCTTGCGGATATTCTACTATCTATGGCGATGCGGTAGGAGGGTATGCTCCTATTAAGGATTTGTTTAAGACGCGCGTTTGGGCACTTTCTCGTTGGAGGAATCGCGCTGCGAATGCTGGAGTAGGCATTGGTATGCTGCCAATTGTTGGATATGAGGATTCTGAGCAAACAGAAGTTACGAAAGCGAAAGCTCCGCAAGATGGTGTGCTTATTCCGGTTAATTCTATTATTAAGCCTCCGAGTGCAGAGTTGCGTCCAGGGCAAAAGGATTCTGATTCTTTACCTGAGTACGATTTGCTTGATCGTGTTTTAGAGGCTCATATTGAGCTTGCTCATGGTAGAGCGGATTTGCTTGAAGATGGTTTTGACGAGCATACTGTTGACACGGTTATGCGTTTAGTTGATCGCGCAGAATGGAAGCGCAGGCAGTATCCGCTTGGACCAAAAGTAAGTGCTATTGCTTTTGGCAGGGATCGCAGAATGCCTGTTACCACAGCTTTTCGTGAATAAATGTGATATATTTCACTAGATTTTTTGCAAAACTACTCGTGTATGCGTTTACTTATGCTCTAACATTGTTATTAAGGCAGCGTGAAGATGCGTTGCGGGTACAAAAGGAGTCTAAACATGACATCAGTTGATGCGCCAGTTCTCAGTGAAGAGGATCTTCGTACCGAAGCGTGGAATGGTTTTACTGACGGCAATTGGAAGAAAGACATTGACGTACGCGACTTTATAATAAAGAACTATACGCCATATGAAGGTGACGAAAGTTTCTTGGCAAATGCCACTGAAAAAACGAAGCACATGTGGAAGTATCTCGACGACAACTACTTAGCTGTTGAACGTGAGCGTCGTGTTTATGATGTTGAAACTCATATCCCAGCAGGTATTGACGCAATGCCAGCAGGCTACATTGAAAGCCCAGAAGTAGATAACGTAATCGTCGGTTTGCAAACTGATGAGCCTTGCAAGCGCGCTATGATGCCAAACGGCGGTTGGCGCATGGTTGAGCAAGCTATTAAAGAAGCTGGCAAGGAAGTAGATCCTCAAATCAAGAAGATTTTCACCGTCTACCGTAAGACTCATAACGATGGCGTGTTTGGCGTTTACACCAAGAATATTAAGATTGCTCGCCACAACAAGATTTTGACCGGTTTGCCAGATGCTTACGGCCGCGGTCGTATTATTGGCGATTATCGTCGTGTTGCTCTTTACGGCGTGAACATGCTTATTGAGTTTAAGAAGCGCGACAAGGATTCGATTCCATACCGTAACGATTTTACCGAGACCGAAATTGAGCATTGGATTCGCTTCCGCGAAGAGCATGACGAGCAGATTAAGGCTTTGAAGCAGCTTATTAACTTGGGTAACGAGTACGGTTTGGATTTGACTCGTCCAGCTAAGACCGCTAAGGAAGCTGTTCAGTGGACTTACATGGGCTATCTTGCTTCTGTTAAGAGCCAGGATGGCGCTGCAATGAGCTTCGGTCGCGTTTCCGCATTCTTCGATTGCTACTTTGAGCGCGATTTGAAGGCAGGTTTAATTAACGAAACCGACGCTCAGGAAATTATTGACGCTCTTGTTATGAAGCTTCGTATTGTGCGCTTCTTGCGTACTAAGGATTACGACGCAATCTTCTCTGGTGATCCTTACTGGGCAACTTGGTCCGATGCAGGCTTCAGCGAGGATGGCCGCACTTTCGTAACCAAGACTTCGTTCCGTTTGCTCAACACTTTGACTCTTGAGCATTTGGGACCTGGTCCTGAGCCAAATATCACTATTTTCTGGGATCCAAAGCTTCCAGAAGCTTATAAGCGTTTCTGCGCACGAATTTCTATCGACACTTCTGCAATCCAGTACGAGTCCGATAAAGACATTCGTGAGCACTGGGGTGACGACGCTGCTATTGCTTGCTGCGTTTCTCCAATGCGCGTCGGTAAGCAAATGCAGTTCTTCGCAGCTCGCGTGAACTCTGCAAAAGCTTTGCTTTACGCTATTAACGGCGGCCGCGATGAAATGACCGGCATGCAAGTTATCGATAAGGGTGTTATTGACCCAATCAAGCCAGAAGCTGACGGCACTCTCGACTACGAGAAGGTTAAGGCTAACTACGAGAAGGCTTTGGAATGGCTTTCCGAGACTTATATTGAGGCTTTGAATATCATCCACTACATGCACGATAAGTACGCTTACGAGTCCATCGAAATGGCTTTGCATGATAGGGAAGTCTACCGTACGCTTGGTTGCGGCATGTCCGGCTTGTCTATTGCTGCAGATTCCTTGGCTGCTTTGAAGTATGCAAAGGTTTACCCAATCTACAACAAGGATGCTAAGACCACTGAAGGCCACGAGTACGAGTACATCGAGGGCGGCGACGACGACTTAATCGTTGGCTACAAGACTGTTGGCGAGTTCCCAGTTTACGGTAACGACGACGATCGTGCAGACGACTTAGCAAAGTGGGTTGTAAGCACTGTTATGGGTCAGGTAAAGCGTTTGCCTGTGTACCGTAATGCTGTTCCAACTCAGTCCATCTTGACTATTACTTCTAACGTTGAGTATGGCAAGAACACTGGTTCCTTCCCATCCGGTCACAAGAAGGGCACTCCGTACGCTCCAGGCGCAAACCCAGAAAACGGCATGGATTCGCACGGTATGCTTCCTTCGATGTTCTCCGTTGGAAAGATTGATTACGATGATGCTCTTGACGGCATTTCGCTTACGAACACCATTACTCCTGACGGTTTGGGTCGTGACGAAGACGAGCGCATTAGCAACTTGGTTGGCATTTTGGATGCTGGCAACGGTCACGGCTTGTACCACGCAAACATCAACGTGTTGCGTAAGGAACAGCTTGAAGATGCTGTTGAGCACCCAGAAAAGTATCCGCATTTGACGGTTCGAGTTTCCGGCTACGCAGTGAACTTTGTAAAGCTCACTAAGGAGCAGCAGCTCGACGTTATTTCTCGTACATTCCACCAGGGTTCAGTTACTGACTGATTTGGTTGATTAGTAAACACCGCCGGGAGCGAGGCTAGTTTCGCTCCCGGCTTTTGTTAATTGCGTATATTATTTATTATTTATTTATAAATAGTTTGGAGGGCAGTTAGATGGCTGAAAACACAGCGTTTCGTACCACAACTCAGCATATGTTGAAGGAGTCAAAAGAGTATGCTCGCCAAACTTTAATGGGTGGACTTTCTGGATTTGAGTCGCCAATTGGGCTGGATCGTAAAGATCGCTTAGTTGCTCTTAAAACTGGCGATATTGGATTTGTGCATTCGTGGGATATCAATACTTCTGTTGATGGTCCTGGAACTCGTATGACGGTGTTTATGAGCGGTTGCCCACTTCGTTGCCAGTATTGCCAAAATCCTGATACTTGGAAAATGCGTGACGGCAAGCCAGTCTATTTGGATGCAATGATTAAAAAAGTTGACCGCTATCAAAGTCTTTTTAAAGCAACAGGTGGAGGAATCACATTTTCTGGCGGCGAGTCCATGATGCAGCCAGCTTTTGTATCTAGAGTATTTCGCGCTGCAAAAGAGATGGGCGTGCATACTTGCTTGGATACTTCCGGCTTTTTGAATCGCAATTACACGGACGAAATGATTGAAGACATTGATCTTTGTCTTCTTGACGTTAAATCAGGAACTGAAGAAACGTATAAAAAAGTAACTGGCGGCTTGCTACAGCCAACTATTGACTTTGGCCAGCGCTTAGCGAAGGCTGGTAAGAAGATTTGGGTGCGTTTTGTGCTTGTTCCAGGTTTGACAGACAGCGAAGAAAATGTTGAAAAAGTTGCTGAGATTTGCGATTCGTTTGGTGATGCTGTTGAGCATATTGACGTGCTTGGATTCCATCAACTAGGACGTCCAAAGTGGCATGAGCTTCGAATTTCGTACCCTCTTGAGAATCAAAAAGGGCCTTCTAGAGCACTTAAAGAACGAGTTGTAAACCAGTTCAAAGATCACGGTTTTGTTGTGTACTAGACTGCGTTTAGATTGCATTTAGACTGCATTTAAATTGCGTCAAAAATGTAACTGTAATTTAGGCAATCTTTGCGTATCGTGTTGTTTTTTTTTGAAGGATTTTTGTATAATTATACAAATACTCTTTTTTAGAGAAAGGATACGCAATGAAGCGCAGAATAGGTTGTTGGATTGCATTAGCTTTTACATTAGCGTTAGCTGTTTTTGTGCGGTGTAACGATCAGTTTGGTTTTGCTACAGCGCTTACTATTTTCGTTATTTTGCCAATAATTTTATTGCCAATAAACATTGTTGCATCTTTCGATAAGAAACTTCTTATTGAAGTGCCGATAATATCTATTGTTATAGCTGTTGTTACAGAACTTGTCACTTTTCCAATAGTCAACTTTTCGGATTTAGGTTTACATGCTGGCTACGTTGTTCCAACAGTTTTAGCTTCGGCAGTCGCATTTACTCTTACTAGATTCCTTAAAACTAGGCTTGTTAAGCGCATAAATGACGAAGTAGCAAACAATAAAACAGATTGATTATTTAATTGATTATTTATTTGATTTTTTATTTTTGAATAGTCGTAGTTGTGTGCGAAAGTTGAAGCCGTGTTAAAGATGCATAATCTGTAACACGGCTTAAATATTTTTTACGGATATTTTGCAAAAAGTACAGAATAAGTTGCAAAAAGCGTAAGAATTTGGGTAAAGCATGCAATCGGGAGGCGTACTTGAACGAGGAACCAAAGCTTTTAAAAGAGCCTAGAGAAGGAGTTCCAGAAGTCATTGATACGCTTGAAGCATATAAAGATTATTGCAGCTTGTTGGCGGCAGGCTCCGGTCCTTTAGCTGCAGACGCTGAGCGAGCTTCCGGTTTTCGCTACAGTCATGAAGATTGGTTGATTCAGTTCAAACGTAAGGGTGCAGGAATTGGATTATTAGATCCTATAGAACTTACAAAACTTGGAGCTGATTGGAACGAATTTAACAAGGCAGTAGGGGATGTGCCTTGGATTATTCACGATTCGATGCAAGATTTGCCAGGATTTTTCAATATTGGTTTGCGCCCACTTGCATTATTTGATACCGAAATCGCAGCTAAATTACTTGGCAGAAAGCGCTTTGGTTTAAGCTCTGTAACTGAATATTATTTGGGTCTTACTCTTGCAAAAGAACATTCTGCAGCAGATTGGTCTTACCGCCCACTTCCTAGAGATTGGCGAAATTACGCAGCTTTAGATGTTGAATTACTTATTGAGCTAGAAGAAGTAATGCGCGTCGAACTTAAAAAGCAAGGTAAACTTTCTTGGGCGGAAGAAGAATTTAAACACTTACTTAGTAAGGGTGCACAAAAGAAAGCTCCGCATCCACGTCCATGGCTTAAAATATCGCATATTAGCGTACTTATGCACGATCGTGTTGGTTTAGTTATTGCGAAAGCATTGTGGCAAAAGCGAGATGCTTTAGCGCGTGAATATGATATTGCGCCAACTCTGCTACTTTCTGACGCTGCGATTATTGAAGCTGGTAAGCGTAAACCTAGTAATGCGCGTGCGTTTCGTGCTATTCGTTCTTTGAATGAGCGAGTGCGAATGCACACTGGCAGTGAGCAAGACAAAATGTTCGAGCGTTACGCTCCAATTCAGCGCAAAGTTAAACCATCTATTTGGAAAAACGTTATAGAGAATGCTATTTTGCGCGCTAAATCTGGTGAAACGGCTATGGATGATGTGCATCCAGTATTACCGAATGGAGCTATTCAACTTAATTCGCGCGAATCTCGTAAAACGAACGTACTTAAGTCAACAGATACTGACGAGTCGCAAGGTTCTAATGATTGTCAGGATTGCCATGATTTATCGGATTCGCAGTACTTGCAGGATATGCAAGATTTCCAAAGCGCTCCTAGATCTATGAAATATTGGCGAGAACATCACCCTAAGCGTTACGAGCGTTTACAAAGAGTAAAAGCTGAGTTAAATCAAATTTCTGAATACACTCATACTCCTGCAGAAATTATTATCAAACCACAGATTATTCGTAATCTTTGCTGGCATGATGATGCGCAAGATATTGATGTTAAAACATTCTTAAGTGAGCATGGTGCTCGCGAATGGCAAACCCGATTGGTAGCTGAGTCCGTAACTCGCGCTATCATGTAACGGTTGTGCCATACGGCAGAAGCTAGAAAAAACGTAATTTCAGGAGCGCAAGCGTGAAAATCAGCGTCAGGAATCTTGAGCCAACTAAAGTTAAGCTCACCATTACCGCAGATCTCGAAGACTTCAAGCCATTCTTGGAAGAAGCTCGTAAGGAGATTGCTAAGCAAATTAACGTGCCAGGTTTCCGTAAGGGACATGTGCCAGGCAAGATTGTAGATCAGCGCGTCGGTTTCGCAGCTGTTGCCGGCGAAGCCGTAAATTCCGCTGTACCAGAGCTTTATTCCAAGGCTTTGGAAGAAAAGAAGATTCGCCCAATGGATCAGCCAGAATTTGACGTTCAGGAAGTTCCAACGTCGACTGATGCAGATGCAAGTCTTAAGTTTGTAGCAACAGTTGAGCGTCGTCCAGATTTCAAGTTGAACAAGTTCAAGGGCGTTGAGATTGAAGTTGAGAAGCCAAAGGTTTCCGACAAGGATGTCAAGGAGCGCTTGGAAAGTCTCCGTCAGCGTTTTGCTACTTTGGTTGGTGTTGACCGTCCTGCAGCTAAGGGTGATTACACTAACATTGATTTGGAAGCTCGTATCGATGACGAAGTAGTTGATGCACAAGAGGGCGTAAGCTACGAAATCGGTTCCGGTGTGTTGCTTGACGGTTTGGATGAGGCTTTGGATAGCCTTTCTGCCGGCGAAGAAACCACCTTTGAAGGTACTCTCGAGTCCGGCAAGCATAAGGGCGAGAAGGCTCAAATCAAGGTTAAGGTTAATTCCGTAAAGACTCAGGAATTGCCAGAGCTTGATGATGATTTTGCTCAGGAAGCTTCCGAGTTTGATACTTTGAAGGATTTGAAGGCAGATATTCGCAAGGCTTGCGAGCAGGCTGCTGAAGGTCGTCAGGCAACTAATGCCCGTGACGCATTCCTTGTTAAGCTTCAAGAAGAAGTTGAAATTCCTGTACCAAAGGGTGTTTTGGATAAGGCTGTTTCAGAGCATTTGAAGGGCATGACCCCTGATCCTGAAAAAGCTACCAAGAAGCAGAAGGACGAAGCGCAGCAGGCTGCTGAGAAGGAACTTCGCGACCAAATAGTTCTTGACGCTTTAGCTGAACAGATGGATGTGACTGTTTCCCAGGCTGATGTCACCAACTTCTTGGTTTCTGTTGCTCAGCAGTACGGCATGGATCCAAACCAGTTCATTAACGCAATCGTTAACAACGGTCAGCTTGGTTCTGCTGTACAGGAAGTTGCTCGCTCTAAGGGCTTGCTTGCTGGTATGCGTGCTGTAAAGTTCGTTTCTGGCGGAGAAGCTCTTGACTTGAGTGCATTCTTGTCTGAGGATGATGACGAAGACGAAAGCGTGAAGGCAACTTCTGCTGCTGCAGAAGTTGCTGACGAACTTTCTAAGTAGTATTTTTCAAACAAGAAAAAGTTTATACTTTCTCATATTCGCTAAAAACCCAGGGCTTTTGCTCTGGGTTTTTGTGTTGTTGTTATACTTTAAAAAAAGTGAAAAACAAATAAAATGAAAAACAAATAACATAAGGAAGGCTGCTGCTAATGGAAAAACGCAATTTGCAAATAGTAGGCAGTAAAAAACCTAGTAAGTGTTTGAACTATGTTTTTACATGTTTACGATTAAGTCTTATTGCTTTTTTTGTTGCAGTTATGGCTGGGGTTGGTGCAATATTATTAACTCTGTTACTACATGCTGTGCAAAACGTAATGTTCGGATTTTCAGAATCTGCTCTTAAACCTTCGCCAGTTGGATTGCCAGTATTCCACTACGTTGCTGTTGTATTAATTGTGATGTCTGTTGCTGCAATTATTTGGATGTGGTTATGGACAAAATCTTCTAATCGTATTGTCGATATAGCTCATGCTGTTCGTGGTCAATCAATGCCATTTAATACGACGATTATCCATGTATGTTTACAAATTTTTATAGTTGCTTCTGGCGCAAGTTTAGGTAGGGAAGTTGCGCCTCGAGAATTGGCTGCAATGCTTACTCAGAAGTTACTCTGCTTTATTCGAGTCAGTGAATTTCAAGCTCGCGTTTTGGTTGCAAGTGCTGCTGGTGCTGGTTTAGCTGGAGTTTATCGCGCTCCAATAGCGGGTGCGATTATGGTGCTAGGTTTGGTTGCAATTCCACGTTTTTCTCATGACTCGAAATCTTCTTTAAAGCGTTCGAAATGGTATTGGCTTATACAAAAATTTAGTATTTTTGCTATTGCGTTATGTATAAGTGAAATTGCATCATTGACTACTATTTTTGTGCTTGGGTATGAGCCTTACTATTGTTTGTCAAGTCTTGATGACATCCATATTGTCAACACGACTGCGTTGCTGCTTGCAATTATAGTTGGCATTGCTTGCGGTATTGTTGGCACTCTTTTCCATAAGATGATTCATTGGGCTCGCTCTCAGTGTGCTCACAATTACCAAATTTTATATTTTTTGCCATTAATGGGCTTAGTAACAGGATTAGTTGCATCATGGAATCCAGCCATTATGGGCAATGGTCGAGCTTTAGCGCAATACGCATATAACATTGCAAAAACAAGTATTGCAATTGACAAAAACTCTTTGGTAACTTTGCTTCTACTGGTTGTTGCAAAAATAATTTTAACAAGTTGCACTCTTCGAGCTGGCGCAAGTGGTGGTGTGCTTCAGCCGAGTATGTCGTCTGGAGCTTGCGTAGGGCTGATTATAGGTTTTATAAGTATGAACATTCCAGTTGTTGGTGGCATGTTATCAAGTCAGCCCAAAATATTGGTAATAGCTGCTATTTTTGGTGCTGCAAGTCTGCTAACTGCAAGTCGAAAGTCATTGTGGTTTGCGCTTTTTTTGGTAGCACAATTAGTGAATTTGCCTATGATTATGATTATTCCAATGGTTGTTTCTTGTGCTGTATCTAGAAGCATAACGATGATACCAAAAATTTTTAGCCGCAAATAATGTTTAAATTTTTTTAGTATGGAAAATACAATATATGCAAAATAAATGCGCCTATGCTAGTTCAGTATTAGCAAAGGCGCATTTGTTATTAGTAAATATTTTTTTAGTTATGTTGGTTATTTTAGTTATTTTTTAATTAATTATTAAAACTGAATTCTTTATCTGCAATAAAAGTTCCATCATCGTTTGAGAAGGAGAAATGTATGCGCACTGGTGCAATAATTTTTTCTTTCATTTCATCCGATGCTGATTGTGGCATCAAGTTCGAGAGGCTATCGCCGTATGTTTGCATTCCAGTCTTTAACGCTGTAATTTCTAAATCAGATAGGTGCTTTTTGAACTTTGCATTTATATTGAGCTGATCACCTTTAGTGGCAAACGTTATGTTGAATGGTGAGCTGCTAGTGGCATCATTAAATCCATTAGTGAGTTTTTTAGCTTCTTCTGAATGGCAATGTACGTATTCTTCAATATTTGCGCTTTTAGGTGCAGAGCAATTGTAATGTGGCTTAAGATTAGTTGAATTGTAATGTGGTTTTGAAATTACGTAGCCACCTACTGCAACTATTGCTACTACTATGACAACAATAAGCCAAGTGTATTTTGACTTATGAGCACTTGTATTTGTTGCATTTGGATAAGCGTTTGCAGGATAGTTGTTGACTGGTTGTTGATTATTCTGATATACGTTTGGTTGGTAACCATTATTTAGATTTACATTATTAGGGTAATTGTTGTTCTGGTATCCGTTATTTGGGTATACGTTGTTTTGATACTCATTGTTTTCATAACCATTGTTTGGGTAACCATTATTTAGATTTACATTATTAGGGTAATTGTTGTTCTGGTATCCGTTATTTGGGTATACGTTGTTTTGATACTCATTGTTTTCATAACCATTGTTTGGGTATCCGTTATTTGGATTTACATTATTTGGGTATGTATTATTTTGGTAACCATTATTTGGATACTCGTTATTTGGCATCGGAGCAGGCGAGTAGTTGTTATCTGGCAATTGGTTAGAATCCATAATTACTCCTTATAATGAATTGATAATCCGATAAAAATATACTCAATAATGCATACTAGTGTAGGATAATAAGTAAAAATTACATCTGTTGATATGAATAAAATTCTAGAAATTTGGTGTAAAACATTCAATTCAAATCATATTCGCAATATTTTCTATGTGGTCATGCGCACAAGGTAGTGTAGAAATAATTACGTGGTAACAAGGAGATATAGTGACTGAGCTTTTTACAGCTTCTCCTGTGATGGAACAGGCTGAAGCGTCTACATCAACTGATTCTATTTTTAATCGATTGCTAAAAGATCGCATTATTTGGTTGGGATCTGAAGTAAAAGACGAGAATGCCAATGTTATTTGCGCACAAATGTTAATGCTTGCTGCGGAAGACCCTAAGAAGGATATTTGGCTGTATATTAATTCGCCTGGAGGTTCAATTACTGCTGGTATGGCAATTTACGATACTATGCAATTAATTGAGCCAGATGTTGCGACTATTGCTGTTGGCATGGCTGCATCTATGGGTCAGTTCTTGCTTAGTTCTGGCACTCCTGGTAAGCGTTATATTACCTCACATGCTCGTGTGCTTATGCATCAACCTTCTGGCGGTGTCGGTGGCACTGCTACGGATGTGCGAATTAACGCAGAGCTTATTATGGATATGAAAAAAACGCTTTCTGAATTGACTGCAAAGCAGACTGGTCATACGGTAGAGGAGATTTACCGAGATAACGAATATGATCACTGGTTTACAGCTCAGCAAGCTTTGGAGTATGGTTTCGTAGATAAGATTGTGACCACTCCTGCTTCTATGCGCGGTGAGGAGTAATTATGGCAAGTGAAGAAGCAAAGTTTGTTGCGCGTGCTGAGCGTTTAGCTGGTTTTGGCGGTGTCACTTCTGCCCAGCGCATTACTAATCGTTACGTGTTGCCTCAATTTGGCGAGCAAACTCCATACGGCATGAAAACGCAAGATCCTTACACTAAGCTGTTTGAAGATCGCATTATTTTCATGGGTGTGCAAGTAGATGACACTTCTGCTGATGACATTATGGCTCAGTTGCTTGTTTTAGAGAGCATGGATTCTGATCGCGATGTGATGATGTACATTAATTCACCTGGCGGTTCGATGACTGCTATGACTGCGATTTATGACACAATGCAATACATTAATCCAGATGTTCAAACTGTTTGCTTAGGTCAGGCTGCTTCTGCTGCTGCTATTATTCTTGCTGCTGGAGCTGCTGGTAAACGCATGATTTTGCCGAATGCGCGTGTGCTTATTCATCAGCCTGCAATGGGTCAAGATTTTGGTAAAGCTACTGAAATTGAGCTTCAAGCTAAGGAAATGTTGCGTTTGCGTTCTTGGTTAGAATCAACTCTTGCAAAGCATACTGGTCAAGATATTGAGCGCATCCGTAAAGATATTGAAGTGGATACTATTTTGACTGCTCCAGAAGCTAAAGCTTATGGAATGGTTGACGAAGTGCTTGAGCGCAGAGCATAATTCAATCTTTACAACTTAGCGAGAATTTATCAATTCTTGCATTCCTTAACAACAAACCCCGGTCGACACGCCGGGGTTTGTGTTTTAGTGCGGATGGTTGTATATTAGTCAAGTTGCCGGAAACAAGGACATGGTTCTTGAGGCTGGAAACATGCGCCAGTAGCCCAACGGATTAGAGCATCTGACTACGGATCAGAAGGTTGCAGGTTCGAATCCTGTCTGGCGCACAAACAAAACGCGAAGCTTTTGCTCCGCGTTTTTTTTAATTCGTATGCAACTCGCTCGGTTTATGCCTCTCGGTTATACTTAAAAGTGCGAATCACATATTTTGCACTATAAAACGTTATAAACGTTATATAAACGTATAAACGCTATAAATGCATTTAGTGGAGGAAATATTTACAATATGATACGACGCAGTTGGAGAATAGCTTGCAATATTGCAAATAATGAGCGAATTTCTGGATTAATTATGCTTGGTTTTGCTCTTACCGGCCTATTGCTTGCAAACATTCCTTTAACCGCGCCAATATTTGAAGCCGTATCGCATACTCATGTAGGCATTCCGTGGACGAATATACACATGTCAATTGGTCACTGGGTGCAAGACGGCGTGCTCACTATTTTCTTCCTGTCAGTTGGCTTAGATTTAAAACACGAACTTATTGCTGGTTCGCTTTCTGATCCTCGAGCAGCTGCAATGCCAATGATTTGTGCTGTTGGCGGAATGATTGTGCCTCCTTTACTGTTTGTTGCTACAGTAACTGTATTTTCTGAATTGCATGCCGGGCAGGAGATTATGCGTCTTACTTCTGGTGCTTTACCTTCGCTTGATATGGTTCGTGACGGGTGGGCAATACCTACGGCAACAGATATAGCTTTCTCTCTTGCTGTTCTTGCTTTATTTGCAAAAACTTTGCCACACGCTTTGCGTGCATTTCTTATGACTCTTGCTACAGTAGACGATTTGCTTGGAATAGCACTTATTGCTGTGTTCTTCTCATCTCTTAACGCGTGGTATTGGTTTGCTGGAGTAATTGCTTGCGGTTTGATTTGGACTACTTTAGTGCGTTTGAAGCGCGTCCCATGGCCGTTGGTTGCAATAGTAGGAATTATGGCTTGGGTTATGATGTATGAAGCTGGCGTGCATCCAACTTTAGCTGGAGTGATGGTTGGTTTGCTAACTCCTGCGCATTTAGTTCATGGCGAAAAAACGCTTCGTGCTGAACGCTATCGCGAAAAAATTCAGCCTGTTTCTGCGCTACTGGCTCTTCCAATTTTCGCTCTTTTCGCTACAGGAGTGCATTTTGAAACATTGACTTGGGAGTTGTTCTTCTCGCCAATTTTGATTGCTATCACTATTGCTCTTGTTATTGGTAAACCTGTTGGAATTATGGTAACTGCTTGGATATCAAAGCGTGTTCTAGGTTTGAAAGTTCCTGATGGTCTTCGCGTAGTAGACTTAATGCCTACAGCATGTGCGTGTGGAATTGGTTTCACTGTTTCTCTTCTTATTGCTTCTCTTGCGTATTCTGACGCAGATTTGTCTGCTGAAGCACGTTTTGGCGTTCTTGTTGCTTCTATTGTTGCTGCAGGAGTTTCTGGCTTCTTACTTTCTATGCAAGCAAAGCATATGGAAGAAGAATTAGATGAGGTTGAAGAATAGTTTTTAATTATTATTTTCAACATATTTGAAAGTAAATTTCTAGGAGAAGTCATGTCTAATAGTAAAGATTTTTCAGTAGATGTTCCACCTTGGAATAACACGTATCATCGTGGTTCTGTTGTAATGCGCGGTTCTATGATTCCTAAGGAGAGCACTACAGAAACGCTTCTTCGTAACGATAACAATCAGCAGCTTGTTTCTGGAGTTGGTGTAGAAGTAGATAAGAAATGGGATTGGCGTAGCGCGGATCCGTGGCGTGCGCTTCGTATTCAAGCTGAGTTTGTTGATGGTTTTGACGCGCTCGCATCGTTAGGTAAAGCTGTTAGTATTTTTGGTTCTGCTCGAATAAAAGAAGATGATCCTGAGTATTCTTTAGCTCGTACTATGGGTTCAGAGCTTGCAAAACGTGGTTTTGCTGTTATTACAGGTGGCGGTCCTGGAATTATGGAAGCTGCAAACCGTGGAGCTGCAGAAGCTGGTGGTACGTCTGTAGGATTGGGGATTGAGCTTCCTCATGAGCAGGGTTTGAATAAGTGGATTAATCTTGGCATGCAATTTCGGTATTTTTTCGTGCGTAAAACAATGTTTATGAAGTATTCTTCTGGAATTATTGTGTGCCCTGGCGGTTTTGGCACGATGGATGAAATGTTTGAAGCTTTGACTCTAGTGCAAACGCATAAAGTTGCGCGCGTGCCTGTTGTTCTTTTCGGTACTTCGTATTGGAATGGTTTGATTGACTGGCTGAAGTCTACAGTAATTCAACGAGGTTTTATTTCTTCATTAGATCTGCACTTATTTGCTGTCACAGACGACCCAATAGAGGCGGTGCGAATAGCATCTGGAATTGAATAATCTAAGAGTTCTTGCGCTCGTTTACAAGCGTTGTAAGCTGCCAAATTTCTTCGCCAATATCAATTCCGCGAGGGCACTGTCTTGAACATGCTCTAACTGACTGGCATGCGCTAATACCGTCGCTGCTGTCTATTAGATCAAGGCGATGCTCTGTTGCGTTGTCTCTGGAATCATAAATAAAACGAGCCGCGTTAACCAATGCTGCAGGTCCAATAAAGGCTTCTCCGCCTGCATAAATTGGGCAAATTCCTTCGCAAGCACCGCACATAATGCAATTGCTCAAAAGCTCAAATTTTTTAAGTTCCTCAGGATGTTGCAAAAACTCAATAAGCTGGAGTTTCCCTTCAGTATTTCTCGTAGAAACGTTAGATGCTTGCAAATAAGGTTCTAAGCGTTTTATTTGCGAAATCATAGGCGAAATATCGCAAATAAGATCTCGCTGAACTGCAAATCCTGAAAGTGGAGCAAGTTCAATAACACCAAAAGTGCCATTTTGCAAAGTGGTAGTTTCTTTAGATTTTTGCTGTAAAGTTGGCGATTTTGTCGACTGTGCGGAGCTGCTAGTAGTGCCAGTTTTTCTAAAGCCTCGAGATTGCACGCTATTTGTGCTTTCAGGACGTGCGTTTGCGCCAATAGTTGCACTGCATAGTAAGGTTGGCATGCCATTTACGTTTGCAGCGTCAGAACCGCAAACGCCGTGACCGCACGAGTAGCGGAAAGCTAAAGTTGGGTCGATTGTGCGTTTAATAGCTAGTAAACAGTCAAGAATAGTGTCAGTAGAATGAACGCGTAAACTGTAATCTTGAACCCAATGCTTACCTTGAATTCGTTTTGGAGAAGATTCGTAAGATTCGGAAGATTCACTGGATTCACTAGATTCGGAAGAATTATTTATGTTATTTTCTGAAGAATCTAGTTTTGCGAAAGGATTACTGCGCTTTCTACGTGCAAAAGGACTTTCTCTGCGCTTGCGCCCTGTCTGTTTACTGTTTGAATCATCTTCAGATTTATTAAATGGAGTAAAGCGTGAAATACGCAAAGTAACAAGCGCAGTGTTATCACCAAGCTCATTACTCATTGCAAACCTCCAATACGTACTGTTCTAGTTTGCCACAATACTTGCACAGAAACATTTTTTAGTACTTGGCGCATCCTCACGTTAGGCTTGAACTATGACTGACGCTTTATTTTTGCTTGATACTGATCACGATAATGCTCCTGTGCTTGCAGAAGGAATCGAAGAAGGGTGGACGATTACGCTTCCATCGCAAGTAAAACGTCACGCTATATCTGCCATGCGACTATTAGAAGGCGATGCTTTGCAACTTTCTGACGGCAAAGGCTTGCGCATTCATGCAAAGGTGACGGATGTTGAAAATGGCTTAGTTCGTGTAGAAGCGTTTACTAGGGAAGCTCCGCGAATGACTAGACTTGCACTTGTTCAAGCTTTGGCAAAAACAGGGCACGATGAGCAAGCAATTGATATGGCTACGCAAATTGGCGTGGATGAAGTAATCCCTTGGTGCGCGGATCGTTCAATTGCAAAGTGGAAACCTGGTCGCACAGATAAGCGTTGGAGCCAAGTTTTACAGTCTGCTACAGAGCAATCTCGTCGCGCATGGATGCCTGAACTTCAAGAATGTGTTTCAAGCAAGCAAATAGTGGCAATATGTAGGCGTGCGTGCGTTTACGGAAATCTCGTAATTGTATTGCATCAAGACGCAACTGATTGCTGGAATCAAATAGAACAAGCAGTAAATACTCTTAGCGAGCGCTGTTTGGAGGATGGTAAAGAGCGCACTGTTTACGTTTTAGTTGGGCCAGAAGGTGGTATTAGTGATGACGAAGTGTCAATGTTTATTGATGCTGGTGCTAAAAGCTGCGTTTTAGGCAGTAATATTCTTCGCGCATCTACTGCAGGACCTGTAGCTCTTTCTCTTCTTTCGCGCGCTTTAGGACGTTACGAATAATCGCATAAATCGTATCTAAAAGTGCTCATAATTGTGTAAAATAGTAAGAAGCATGTCGATTGCTTTTGGTTTAAGGCATTGATTTCATTTAGTAACAAATAGGGGAGAAACCATGAGTGGTATCACTTACAATACTGATGCTGATTGCATTTTTTGTAAAATTGTTGCTGGAGAAATACCAAGCAGCAGAGTTTATGAAGACGATTCGGTAGTTGCTTTTAAAGATATTAATCCGCAAGCAAAAGTGCATGTGCTGATTGTGCCGCGCAATCACTATAAGAATGTTGCTGAGCTTGCTAGTAAGGCTCCTGAAACTTTGGCTCATATTGCTGGTGTTGCGCAAAAAATTGCTGATGATGAATTCAACGGTGATTATCGACTCGTATTTAATACTGGTATTGATGCTGGTCAAACAGTGTTTCATGTTCATGCTCATGTATTGACTGGCGAAAAACTTGTAGAAGGTAGCTTGTAAACCGTGACGAAAAGTACTACGCGTTTTGTGCAAATTCCTAGCGAATTAAGCTCGGTTGCAGTTTTAGGTGCTGCAGATGCTGGTTTGCGTGAAGTAGAACATGCTTTTCCAGAAGCAGATATTACTGTGCGAGGCAAAGATGTTCAAATTGTTGCTCGTTCAGCTAGAGCAGATGAAGATGCAGCTAAAGCTGAGTATGCGTTTAGGCGCATGATTGATGCAGCTTACGAGCAACCTATGGATGCGTACGAAGTAAGACGCATGCTTGAGCGTGATATTTTGCATAACGATGAACACAATGTGCGTATAAACCGTATCGGTCATGATGGTGGAGTGCTTGGGAATAGTATTATTTCTTCGTCGTATGCAATTAATAATTCTGTTTCGCGCGCTGAAAATGAGTTTTCAAGAGATTCAAGTGAGCTGTTGCCTTCTAGTGAAGAAGCGCATCGCCGTGCTATGAGCAGAAGAGCTCGAATGAGTAAAGGCGTGATTACGTTTGCTGGAGGAAATCCTGTTCGCGCAAAAACTGCTGGTCAAACGGCGTACGTGCAAGCAATGGATTGCAATATTGTAACGTTTGGAATTGGTCCTGCTGGCACTGGAAAAACGTATTTAGCAGTTGCTAAAGCTGTTCGTGCATTGGAAGATGGAAGAGTCCGCAGAATTGTTCTTACTCGTCCTGCTGTTGAAGCTGGCGAAAACTTAGGATTCTTGCCTGGCACTTTAAACGATAAAGTTGATCCATATTTGCGTCCACTCTATGATGCGCTTTCTGATATGCTTGGATCTGCACAACTAAAACGCTATCTTGACGAGAATGTTGTTGAAGTTGCTCCTCTTGCTTATATGCGAGGTCGCACATTAAACGATGCTTTTGTTATTCTTGATGAAGCGCAAAATGCGACTGTTCAGCAATTAAAAATGTTCCTAACTCGACTCGGTTTTAATACAACCATGGTGATTACAGGAGATAGTACGCAGGTTGATTTAGCAGTTGTGCGTTCTGGTCTTGTTTCTATTGAGAAGATTTTGGGCGAAGTTAAAGATATTGCTTTTGTGCATTTGCAAGCAGAAGACGTTGTGCGTCATGCTTTGGTTGGTCGTATTGTGGAAGCATACGAAAATTACGATGCAATGCTTGAACATAAAAAACGTGAACGTACTAAAGAATCTACTGAGAGGAATAACAGATAAATCATGAGCATTGAAGTCATGAATGAAACAGTGTGGAATATTGACGCTAAAATCTTCTCAGATCTTGGAATGTGGGTTCTTCAACAAATGAAAGTAAGTACGCATTCGGATTTATCGATTACTTTTGTTGATCCAGAGCCAATTGCCTGTTTGCATGAACGTTGGATGAACCTAGAAGGCCCAACGGATGTTATGAGTTTTCCAATGGACGAGCTTACTCCTGGAAGCGATGAAAAAGTTTCTGAAGGAATGCTTGGAGACTTGGTGATTTGCCCGTGGGTTGCTCAACAGCAGGCGCTCGCAGCTGGGCACAGTACTATGGAAGAAATGTTGTTGCTAACTATTCACGGTATTTTGCATTTGCTTGGCTATGATCACACTACTCCGGAAGAAGAAAAGCAAATGTTTGGTTTGCAACGTCAACTAATGCTTACTTTTTTCGCTGCTCGATCTGGAGAATTGTATGATGCTACGTTGCCGGAAGGTGCAATAAACGAGCTTGAGCGTTACGATGCTGAGCATGAAGCGAGTAGCGTCAAAAATAAAAATAAAAAACAGCATTAAAGCGCATTAAGAGCATAATTATGGAATATATTAAACGAATATTTTCTAGCATATCAGTTCCGCAATTGCCGTTGCATGTCTGGATTGGTTTAGCCGCATTGCTTGTGCTGGCAATGCTGCTTGTATGGCTTTCGCTTGCGATGGCTGCTGCAGAAGGTGCAGTGCCTAGAGTTACTCGTGCAAGCTTAAATAATCTTATGATTGAAGCGCAAACGCATGATGATGAAACTAGTGCCATAGTGCGTATGCGTCGAATTGCTAGAATCCATCGTGTAAAAAAACTGATTGCTGACCGTTATACAACTTCTGGAGCATGCGCTTTTGTGCGTGTGCTATGTAACGTTTTAGATGGAGTTTTGTTTGCTTCTTTAGCTGCATTTTTCGGCTCGCCTTTATGGGTAACTCTTATTATTGGTGTTGTTGTTTCAGTAGTTGTAGCTGTGATTTCTATTCTTGTTCGCCCACGTTCGGTTGGTGCGGCTCAACCTGTAGCAAAGTTGATGCGGCTTTCTCGCATTGTGTCTATTGCTATTGCGATTAATCCTTTAGTGCATATTGCTAGCGATGTTGACGTCACTTCTAGGAAAAAGCATGTTGATCCGTCAGATGATGAAGCTTTGGAAGATATTCAGCTGGATCAAGCAAAGGCTAGTATTGACCGACTTGTTGAAGCGAATGATTTCGATCCGGAAGTTTCGGAAATGATGCGCAATGTGCTCACGCTTTCAGATACTTTGACTCGCGAAATAATGGTACCTAGAACCGATATGATTTGCGTAAAAAGCGACGAAACGCTGGAAAATTTCCTTAAATTATGCTCTCGCTCAGGATTTTCTCGAGTTCCCGTCATTGGAGATTCTGTAGATGATTTAGTAGGTGTTGCTTATTTGAAGGATGCTGTACGCGCTACTGTGTTTAATCCTGCAGCATCTTCTAGAGCAGTTGAAACAATTAGCCGAGACCCTATGCTTGTTCCTGAGTCGAAGCCGGTTGACGATTTATTCCACGAAATGCAGCGAATTCGCCAGCATGTGGCAGTAGTGGTTGACGAATATGGTGGAATTGCTGGTTTGGTTACTATTGAGGATGCTATTGAGCAAATTGTTGGCGAGTTGGAAGATGAGCACGATCGCACTCAGCATGCAGATCCGGAAGAAATACGTGACGGCGTGTGGAAGATGCCTGCTCGAACGTCAATCGCAGATTTGGAAGATATTTTTGAAGTTCATATTGACGAAGACGATGTGGATACTGTGTTTGGTTTGCTTACGAAGTTGATTGGTAATGTGCCGATTGTTGGTTCCAGTGCTATTACAAGAGGACTAAAATTAACTGCTGTAGATTCAGCTGGTAGGCGAAAGAAAGTATCTACTATTTTAGTAGAACGAGATGCGCAAGTTTTGGAAGAGTCTAAGGATAATCAAAATGACATTAGCTCTTCCGAAAAATCTGCTGAAAGCAAACAAACCAATGCTTTGAAGCAAGCTAGTACTATGAAACAAACGAATATGCTGAAATAAAGAACTGGACGGTAAGAATAACGTGAATAATATTAACAACTTTGACGATACTGATGACTTCGATGACACTGATGACTTTGACGACGAGATGTTTGCAAATCTAGACGCTTCAACTTGCGCAACGATTTCTACTCCTGATTTTCACGGTTATCGTTCCGGTTTCGTAGCTGTAGTTGGTAGACCAAACGTTGGTAAGTCTACGCTTATGAATGCTCTTATTGGTACGCAAATTGCTATTGCGTCTTCTCGTCCGGAAACTACGCGTAAGGCTATTCGAGGGATTGTTACTACCGATAATGCACAAATGGTGTTGGTTGATACTCCTGGTATTCACCGTCCTCGTACGCTTCTTGGTCAGCGTTTGAACGATATTGTTGACGAGTCGCTTGCAGATGTTGACGCGATTGCATTTTTGCTCCCAGCAGACCAGGAAATAGGACCAGGAGATAGGCGAATTTTAAGCCGTCTTCGCTCTGATTTTGCTAAAAAAGATGAGAAGGGCAATTGGACTTGGAAAGTTCCGCTTATCGGTATTGTTACGAAAATCGATACGCTTAGTCGCAGTGAGTTAGTTACGCATTTGCTTCAAATTCAGCAGTTTGCTGATTTTACGGATATTGTGCCTGTGAGTGCGTTGGAACGTGACAATGTTGACGAAGTTAAGAATGTTTTGATTCAAAACTTGCCGGAAGGTCCGCAAATGTATCCGGCGGATCAGCTTAGTGAGGAAAGCACAGAAAGCATGATTTCGGAGCTTATTCGCGGCGCATTTTTGGAAGAGTTGGACGACGAGTTGCCTCATTCTTTAGCTGTTGTAGTTGACGATATTGTGTATCCGGGGGATGGCGAAGATACTCAATACGAAGACAACAAAGCGCATGTGCTTGTATCTGTTTATGTTGAGCGTGATTCTCAAAAGCCGATTATTATTGGTCATCGTGCGGAGCATTTAGTGCGCGTAAAGAAGCGTTTGCGCACGGCGGTAAATCGTATTACTGGAACAAAAGCTGTGCTTGAATTGCACGTGAAAGTTGCAAAAGGATGGCAGAGCGACCCTAAGAAGCTTGAGCGTTTAGGGTTCTAGTAGAGCATATTTTGCTTATTTCGATATTATTGGACAATTACTTAATTTTATTGTGCCTTAAGCCTAATGTGTTTGCACAAAATTGTCGTAAATTAATGCAAAACCGCGGCGAGCAAGTTGAATAAAACAAGTTAAGCCGCGGTTTTGCGATATGCACTTAGTTAAGTTAATTTAAACAAACTACTTTTTGCGCGTCGTATACATTTGTGTATTAAGTAAAGTAGTGTAACGCTTAATAACTCGTGGACGAATAATCTTCATAGACGCAGTCATTAAGCCGTTTTCTTGCGTAAACTCTTCTGGCAAAATAATGAACTTTCGCACAGATTCTGCGCGTGACACGCCTTCATTGGCAAGATCTATAAATTTTTGCACTTCAGCACGAACAACAGCATTATTAGCAGCCTCTTCCATGCTCATAGTGGCGTCAAGACCCTTGAGTTTAAGCCAATTTCGTAAAGTTTCTTCGTCTAAAGTAACAAGTGCAGAAATAAACGGACGCTTATCTCCAAGAACGAGAGCTTGAGACACAAGTTCGCATCTCTTAATCATCTCTTCAATAGGTCCAGGAGCAACATTCTTACCGCCAGCAGTAATAATCAAATCCTTCTTACGTCCGGTAATATAAAGCATGCCATCGTCGTCAATTCGTCCCAAATCGCCTGTTGCATACCATCCGTCTTTAGTAAATGAAGTTTCTGTTGCTTCATCGTTTTTGTGATACTTATGGAATACGCAAGTGCCTTTAATTTGAACTTCGCCGTCGGATGCGATTCGCAAAGTAAAAGCTGGGAATGCGATGCCAACAGAACCTTCTCGGAATGGAACTCCAATAGGAGTAAACGCGCATGGTGCAGTAGTTTCTGTAAGACCATAACCTTCGTAGACAGGAACTCCTGCTCCGCGGAAGAATGAAAGCAATTCAGGATCTAGAGGAGCTCCACCTGCAACAATCCAGCGTGCGCGACCGCCAAGAGCTTGACGAAGTGGACGATAAACAAGCGGATCGTAAGCAGTGCGGCGAGCTTTAGTAAGAGCTTTAGCATCACCAAATTCCTGAACTTCCTTCATATACTGTTGAGCCGTCACAACAGCACCCTGGAAAGCCAAGCCTTTAGCACCGTGACCAGCCTTCTGCGAAGCTGCGTTATAAACCTTCTCAAGAACTCGAGGGACAACGATCATAACCGTAGGTTTTGCAACTTGCAAATCAGAAATCAAAGTAGGAATACCTTGAGCAATATAAATGCGCAACGTACTTGCAACAACAATATAGTTAATTGCTCTTGCAAAAGAGTGTGCTTGAGGAAGGAACAAAAGCACAGAACCGTCTTTTTCGCTAAGCAAATTTGGCAAGTAAACAGGCAAATTCAACGCTGTAGTGCAATAGTGTTCGTGAGTCATTTCCACGCCTTTAGGTGCAGCTGTGGAACCAGAAGTGTAAACAATAGAGCACAAGTCTGTTTTCTTTACAGAATCAATGCGAGCATCTAGTTCCTCATCGCTAACAGCGTATCCGAAAGCTTGAAGTTCTGCTAAACCGCCTGTTTCAATGCAAATAATGCGTTCCAAGCTTGGGCATTCTTCAATAGCTCCATCAGCTTTATCTCGCATGTCAGTTGTTTCAACAATAAGGAAACGCGAGTCGGAATTATTCACAATATTGCGAATTTGCTCAGCTGAATCCGTGTCATAAATAGTTGCAAGAACACCACCACAAGCCATAACTGCTGCGTCGGTGACGTCCCACTCATATGATGTTTTGCACATAAGGGCAACGGCGTCGCCTTTGCGCAATCCGTAGTGCATCAAACCTTTTGCAGCATCGCGTACTTCTTGAAGGAACTGATTAGCTGTTTTTGTGACCCACTTATCGTTTTCTTTATAAGTGTAAAGCGGATCGTCACCCATACGTGCTGCGCGATCTGCATATAAGTCATAAATGCTTGTGCCTTCGTCAAGAGGTGCTGCGCTTTCGGTTTTTGTGGTCAGCAAGCCTGTTTCCGGATCGATAAACGTCGTTGTTGGCATTTGCGCGCCCCACTCTTCTACGTGTGGAAGGCGTTGCTTTTGTGAAAGTAAAGTATTTGTGTTTTCTTGATCCGTATTAAGGTAGTCTGGTTCGCCTGCACGGTCATCGCTGACTGGGTGCGCGAAGTTACTGCCAATACGCAATGCTTTACGGGCAAGATTAAACGCTTGCTGTTGGAGTGCATTAAAAACGGACACATTTGCTCCTTCATTATGCCAAACGGCTTGCGGATTAAGCGCACATCATAGTATCATGCTATGCACTTGCATACTATTAACTATAATAATCGTTCGTATGCTCAAGTAGCAGTTATATTCGATTTGATTAGTAATAATTTTGTATTTGCCATAAGTCGTAGCCTGTCGTTAGAATAGCAAAGTTGCTTTGGCGAGGGAATATGCCGCTAGCTTTGTGGCAGAGTTCCGTTATCGACTGGGCTGATAGCCTCTTATGGTTTTCGGCGCGTCGGTGCGCCTGAAGCTGGATTAACAAACTAAACTATCCAGACCATAAGGAGACCGATATGGCTACAAAAATTACTCTTGAAGGCGAATTGCGCACTGAGTTTGGTAAGGGTGTTGCTCGTCGTTTGCGCGTAGCTAAGCTGATTCCAGCAAGCCTTTATGCTGGCGGTGCTGAACCAGTGCATGTTACTCTTCCAATGCGCGAAACCACTTTGGCTTTGCGTCACGCTAATGCTTTGTTCACTATTAAGTTTGGCAAGGAATCTCGCATTGCAGTTGTTAAGGATGTTCAGCGTAACCCTGTTAAGCGCATTGTAGAACACATTGACTTCTACGAAGTTAAGGCTGGCGAAAAGATTGACGTTGAAGTTCCAGTCTTCGTTGAAGGCACTCCAAAGGGTGCTGCAGTTGCATTCGTGGATGTCCAGGAGCTCAAGGTTCGCGCAGACGTTGCTAACTTGCCAGAGCGTTTGGTTGTTAACGTTGATGGTTTGACCGACGGCATCAAGGTGTTTGCTAAGGATGTCAAGCTTCCTGAGGGTGTTGAGCTCGATATGGATGGCGAAGAATCCGTTGTGAGCGTCACTGTTCCTGAAGATGCTGCTACAGCCGAAGCTGCTGCTCCTGCTGCAGATGCTGCTGCCGCCGCTCCAGCTGCTGCTCCTGCTGCAGAAGAAAAGTAAGTTAACGTATTCACTTATAACTTATAAAATAGTTTAAAATTTTAAGCCGCATAAGTCAGTTCTTATGCGGCTTTTTGTATAAATCAATGAATTTGCTAAATAAATTTTAGTTTAAAGCGTATTTCTTGAAATATTTTTTGAAAAATTTTGGCGTGTAAGTTTTGCGAAAAACAAGAATCGTATTATTCTATACGTTAATTGCGGTAAAAGGCAAGTAGAAATAATCCACATAGAAAAGAGACATAATGGCTGATTTAGAAGTAGCTCCAGAGTTTTCTGACGCTTATGAGTCTTATGATCATAGCGATACAACTCTGTTGAACAAATTGGCTGGCAACTTTGAAGTTCTGCCGAATGATAATCCAGTTTCGGACGCAAAGCGCAACGAACTTATTGATAAGCCTGCTTTCGGTCAGATTTTCTCCGACAATATGGTTCATATGTCTTGGACTAAAGGCGAAGGATGGTCTGATCGTCGTGTAGAGCCTTATGGTCCATTGAAAATGGATCCAGGTGCATCTGTGTTGCACTATGCTCAGGAGTGCTTTGAAGGTTTGAAGGCTTATAAGCGCGCCGACGGCTCTATTTGGCTTTTCCGCCCAGATATTAATGCTGCTCGTTTCCAAAATTCTGCTAAGCGTTTGTATTTGCCGGAACTCTCTATTGATGATTTTATTGGATCGGTTGCAGCCTTGGTAAAGCGAGATAAGCAATGGGTTCCGAGCCGTCGAGAGTATACGCTTTACATGCGTCCATTCATGTTTGCTTCCGAGCCGTTCCTCGGTGTGCGCGAAGCTCACGAAGTTGAATACTGTGTTATCGCTTCTCCATCCGGCCCATACTTCAAGGGTGGTTTGAAGCCTGTTAGCATTTGGGTTGAAGATCAGTGGTTCCGTACTGGTCCTGGTGGTACTGGTTTTGCTAAGTGCGGTGGAAATTACGCTGCTTCCTTGCTTGGTGAATACAAGGGTATTGAGCACGGTTGCGAGCAGGTGTGCTTCGTCGATGCTGCAACTAAGACTTATTTGGAAGAGCTTGGTGGCATGAATATGTTCGCACTCCACAAGGATGGCCATTTGGAAACTCCATCTCTTACTGGCAGTATTCTTCCTGGCGTTACGCGTCGTTCTTTGATTCAGCTTGCTGAGGAAGCAGGACATAAGGTTGTTGAAACCATGATTCCTCTTCAAGGGTTGCTTGACGACATTCGTTCTGGCGAGGTTACTGAAGTCTTTGCTTGCGGTACTGCTGCAATCATTACGCCAATTGGTCGCTTTAAGTCCGATGAATTCGATCTTAAGGTTGCCGATGGTGGTGTTGGTGAGTTGACTCAGGCTTTGCGCGATGAGTTACTTGGCATTCAACTCGGTGATGTCGAAGATAAGCATAACTGGATGTGGAAAGTTTGCGACTGATTTATATAAGTTAGTTAATATTATCTAATCTAATGTTGCTTATGGCGCGTTGTACTCTATATTTAGATATCGTATAGAGTACAACGCGTTTGTTTGTTATGCGCGCAGTGTTTTGGTGAATTTATTTGAAGGGAAATGCTTTGGAAGGTGCGTTAGGGGATAACATCTTTTTTCTTATAGTTGAGTATGTTGCTATGGGATGTTGTGGCATGGTTGGCGGCATGTGGGCTATTCGTAAGAATTATGATGTTTTTGCGATTATTACTACGTCTTGGATAACTGCATTGGGTGGCGGTATTGTTCGTGATGTGTTGCTTGGAGCATTGCCGCCTGTTGGTATTGCTGATCGTGGTTTTGTTATTACAGGTTTGCTTTCTGGTGTTATTGTGGCTGTTGCTCACCCTGAGATTGATAAATGGCGTTGGCTTATGCTTACGCTTGATGCTTTGGCATTGGGTTTGTTTGCGGTGAATGGCACAGCAAAAGGCTTGGATTTCCACATGTCTGGTATGGCTTCAGTATTTTTAGGAATGGCAACTGCTTTAGGAGGCGGTTTGATTCGCGACATGATTTTGAACCAAGTTCCTGTTATTGTGCGGGATAAGCATTGGTACGCTTTCCCTGCTTCAGTGGGATGTGTACTAACCGTTTTTGTTGTAAAAGCAAGGCATGCAGGTTATTTTGGTTTAACTGTTGAAATATTGCTTGATGTCCTTATTGTTGCTCTTGTTGTTGCAATGCGTTTGTTGTCTGTGAAACTAGATTTAACTTTATTTGGAGCAATGAACCGCACGGAACCTATTAAGGTTAGACGTCCTCGTATTCGTCGTATTAATAATCGTCGTCATCGTTAATATTGGGTAAGCGGCAAAAAAGTGTGTCTAAAAACCCGAGTTTTCGTTGAAATACCAAGGGAAGCTCGCTGTCATTAAGCTAAAAAGCTTAACATTTAGTATTACTTGACATTGAAAACAAATAGAGGTATAAGGCGTGCGATGTGCTTAATACATGCCTAGATTAAGTAGTAAACGCTGCCCAATATGCTCTCATTCAATGAAGAGAAATGGTAGAACACGTAAAGGTGCTATCCGTTGGAGATGTACTGCATGTGGAATGTCTTTTACAAGGAAACGTGAAGATATTACACATGTAGCACAATTTGATAAATTCATTCATTGGATTATGGGAAACCAGACTCAATGTGAAGCCTGTCCTAGTGGTTCTGATAGAACATGGCGATATCGGATTGAATGGTATTGGAATGTTAAACCAGAATTACCCGAGACAGGCGAAATTTATGACTATGTTCAAATCGATGGAACATACCTTCCATACGGGTGGTGTTTATTAACCGCGGCAAGCAAGGGTAAAGTTATTGCTTTGCAATGGTGTAACAAAGAAAATTATTGATGACCAGCAATCAATTGGGTCTTCGGGTTTCGATACAAGCTTTGACTTATGTAGGGCAGATTACTACCCAGATATATCAATTAGAAAAGGAACACTACACTAACGACACGCCTGAATAAACACGTTTACAGACACACTTTTGCCGCTTACCTGATTATGACGGCGTTTCTATCAATCAAGTATTATATTATCGCCTTGTGAGCATAACAACGTGAATCACTCACCACATGTTTGGCCAACATGCTGTTTACTGGAATACGCTTACTCACTAATTGATAAGGCCAATATTAGAGAGGTCATCTTATGATGAAGAAAGTTAGTTCATTGTTAATAGCTGCAGCATCATTACTTGGAAGTATGGTGTTTGCAACTCCATCTTTTGCAGTTCAATCAACATCACAATATGGGAATTTTAAGTCTGAAATGAGAGGATTGCGTTCTCCAGATGGTCGACGTTCAATTGTTCCAGTATCTGGACAAGGATTGAATGTGCATACGCTAGCTGGTGATACTATCGTAGTAAAGAATAATATAGCTACTTGGAGAGATGCAACAAATCATACTATAGCAACTATCAATTTAACAGTTCATGACGGGCAGCATGTTGATTTTGGTTATAGCAAAGTTCTTCATAGGATTGCTCCTACTGTTTCCTTAGAGACAGCTTTAGAACGTGGTGGAAAGAAACATCATTGTATTCCTAAATGGATTGGTGTGGGATGGAATGTTTTATGGGATGCAACAGTTTGTACTCCATTATCACTTGGTATTTCTGGATTGGCGTCACCAATTGCTGGTGTTTCGGCTGATATAGCTTGTAGCGCTGCAGGTGGCACTTTGACAGCAGCATTGGGGTGTTAATATGGATGATGCAACTATTTCGAAGAAGCATGCCACAACAGGGCATCGGTCATGGCTTGCTTCGTTTGCTACCATTTGGCTGACGAGTGTTGTTTTCTCGTGCATCAATCATTTACCTTGGTATGCCAATGCTATTTCAGGGGTAATCTTGCTGATTGCAGCGTTTGTATGCCATGCATTGTTGCAGCATCACCATGTGAAGCCGATGGATTACGTGGTGTTTGCTGCTGCCGTGGCAGTTATACTCGTAGTGGTACTCGTATTGGCGTATATCGTCTAAATTACGTTGCCGATAGAGTGATATAAATAATCCCCAGCACCGATTGGTACTGGGGATTTTCCTTACATGCTGTGTTATGCAGTTACCTGCACAAACTTCACAGAGCGTTAATCGCTACAGCAAGACCAGACTTGCGGTTTGCAGCCTGATTCTTATGAATCACGCCACGACCTGCAGCCTTGTCAAGCTTCTTAGCGGCTACTGCGAAAGCGGCCTGCGCTGCAGCCTTATCACCAGCGGTGATGGCTTCACGAGTAGCACGAATAGCAGTCTTCAAAGCAGACTTTACTGCTACGTTACGCTTATGTGCTTTCTCGTTAGTGAGAACACGCTTTTTCTGCGACTTAATGTTTGCCACTGTTACTCCAAACGACGTTTGCTATATAAGGACATACAAATGATAAGTGTATCATGCTTATTAGATAAATATAGTAGTTTATATAATTAATTTGTTATTGTTGGTTTAATTAAAAACTTATTGAATATGCTATTTAATAAATAACTTTCGTATTTTGCACTTTACGCTAAGGTAGTAGATTTGCTAATATTGATTAGTTATAGTGCTTGATTTATGTTTGCATGTTTTCATGTATTCGCATTCTTAAAAGGAGATATTTGCCTTGATTACACCGCATAACCAGCCAGGATTTACGGATCAATCGTTGATACGCAATTTCTGCATTATTGCGCATATCGATCACGGCAAGTCTACTGTAGCTGACCGCATTTTACAACTTTCAGGAATCGTGCCAGAGCGTGAAATGCGAGACCGTTTCTTGGATCGCATGGATATTGAGCAAGAGCGCGGTATTACTATTAAATCTCAGGCTGTTCGAGTGCCGTGGACTTTTGAAGGCAAAGAGTATTCGCTTGGCATGATTGATACTCCTGGTCACGTCGATTTTACTTACGAGGTTTCACGCGCGCTGGCAGCATGCGAAGGTGCGGTGCTGCTTGTTGACGCAACTCAGGGCATTGAAGCGCAAACGCTTTCTAATCTTTATATGGCAATCGACCACAATTTGACGATTATTCCTGTGCTTAACAAAATCGACTTGCCAAGCGCAGAGCCAGACAAGCATGCTGAAGAAATAGCTGGATTAATTGGTTGCAAGCCGGAGGACGTGTTGCGCGTTTCTGGTAAAACCGGCGAAGGTGTTAAAGACTTACTTGATCAAATTGTGCTGGAAGTTCCAGCCCCAAGCGGAAATCCTGATTCTCCTGCTCGCGCGCTCATTTTTGATTCAGTATATGATTCGTATCGCGGAATTGTCACCTATATTCGTATGGTTGATGGCGAACTTAAGTCGCGCGAAAAATTGCATATGATGGGAATCGGCATGACGCACGATCCTATTGAAATCGGCGTTATTAGCCCAGATATGACTCCAACAAAGGCGCTTGGAGCTGGGGAAGTAGGTTACGTAATTACAGGCGCAAAAGACGTGAGTCAATCTAAAGTCGGCGACACTATTACTAGCGCCGTAAATCCTGCATCTGAGCCTTTGGATGGCTACCGCGACCCTAAACCTATGGTTTACGCAGGTCTTTTCCCAATTGATAACGCTCAATTCCCAGATCTTCGAGATGCTCTCGACAAGCTAAAACTTAATGATGCAGCTCTTATTTACGAGCCAGAAACGTCTGTTGCGTTGGGCTTTGGTTTCCGTTGTGGATTCTTAGGTCTTCTACACATGGAGATTGTTTCAGAGCGCTTAAGCCGCGAGTTTGGCTTGGATCTTATTTCCACTGCTCCTAACGTAACTTATGACGTCACTAGCGAAGATGGTAAAGAACATCACGTAACAAATCCTAGCGAGTTTCCAGAAGGCAAGATTAAGCGCATTATTGAGCCAATGGTTGCTGCAGATATTATTACGCCGAAAGAATTTATTGGTGCTGTAATGGATTTGTGCCAGGATCATCGCGGAGAAATGGGCACAATGGAATACATTAGTGCAGACCGCGTGGAAATGCATTACAGGATTCCTCTTGCAGAAATCGTTTTTGACTTCTTTGATCAGCTTAAAAGCCGCACAAAAGGCTATGCTTCTCTTGACTACCACGAAGATGGCGAGCAAGCTGCCGATTTAGTGAAAGTTGATATTCTTATTCAGGGAGATAAGGTTGACGCTTTTAGTGCGATTGTGCACCGAGATAAGGCTTATTCTTACGGCGTTATGATGACTAAGAAGCTTCGTGGACTTATTCCTCGTCAGCAGTTTGAAATTCCAATTCAGGCTGCAATTGGCTCTAGAATTATTGCTCGTGAAACTATTAGCGCTCTTCGAAAAGACGTGCTCGCTAAATGCTACGGCGGCGATATTACGCGTAAACGTAAGCTTCTTGAAAAGCAGAAGGCTGGTAAGAAGCGCATGAAGATGCTCGGACATGTTGAAGTTCCGCAGGAAGCATTCGTTGCGGCTTTGGCTACAGACGAGAGCGCAAACGATCGCGATACTAAAGATAAGATTCGCGCAGCGCAAAAGTCTGAAGGATGAGTTTAGAGTTGGATGCTGAATTAAATAAATCAGCTATGCAAACTGAAAGTATGCCTTTTGAAGTGTACGTGCACGTGCCGTTTTGCTTGCGCCGCTGCGGTTATTGCGATTTTAACACGTATACTGCTCGCGATTTGGGTGAAGGTGCAAGTCGCGAAGGTTATGCGGATGTTGCGATTCAAGAGATGCGTCTTGTAAAAAAATGGCAGGAATATCACGGAATTTTCGAACCTAAAGCGCAATCTGTTTTCTTCGGTGGAGGCACTCCAACAGTTCTTAAAGCGCAAGATTTAGTGCGAATTTTGCAAGAAATACGCAACTTGTGGGGGTTTAATAAAGACGCGGAAATAACTACTGAAGCAAATCCGGATACTGCAGACGAAAAGTATATTGAAACGCTTGCAGAAGGCGGATTTACGCGAATATCTTTCGGAATGCAATCAGCAGTGCCGCATGTTCTTAAAACTCTTGACCGCACGCATACTCCAGAAAACGTAACTCGCGGTGTAAAAGCAGCAAACGCATGTGGTTTGCGTTCAAGTGTTGACTTGATTTATGGCGCTCCGGGAGAGAGTCTAGACGATTGGCGAGAGTCAGTAGAAATGGCTTTAAGCCTAGGTGTTAACCATATTTCTGCATATGCGCTAACGGTAGAGCCGCGCACAAAAATGGGTCGTCAAATCGCTGCTGGCACTATTCAAGCGCCAAACGACGATGATGAAGCTCA
This sequence comes from Gardnerella sp. c10Ua_244, assembly GCF_055818055.1. Classification (NCBI taxonomy): domain Bacteria; kingdom Bacillati; phylum Actinomycetota; class Actinomycetes; order Bifidobacteriales; family Bifidobacteriaceae; genus Gardnerella; species Gardnerella sp. c10Ua_244. The sequence goes on along the minus strand of NZ_JARFVS010000002.1, from coordinate 138,708 downwards.
AAAATACGAGTTGGCAGACGAACTTTTTAACTCTGCTGGATTACAATGGTACGAGATTTCTAATTGGGCGCGTCCGGGTTTTGAATCTCAACATAATCTTGGCTACTGGCGAAATATTGATTGGGCTGGAATTGGTCCTGGAGCACATTCGCACTACAATGCTGCCAATCGTATTAGTAAACAAAGCATGGATGATAGTGCTTCTTTAGCTAATCCAAACGAGTTTTATAACCTTCGCTCATGGGATATTTTGCACCCAAAACGATGGGCGCATGCTATAAATCTTGGAAATGTGCCGTGGCAAAACTACGAGTGTATAAATGCTGAAGATGCGCTTATTGAAGAAGTAATGCTTGGGCTTCGCATTAAAGAAGGTCTTAATATTTTGCAATTGTGCGAAAAGATGCGCGAAACTAATAAGGTGTTCGATGATTCGCATTTGCAAAAAGTGTTACGCGAAGTGTGTAAGGAAGATTTGGCAGTGTTGCACGAAAATCGCATTATCGCAACACGCAAAGGTAGGCTGCTCAACGATTTATTAATAGAAAGAATTGTCGACGCGTGTGAAGAAGGCCTTACCGTGCTAAAATAGTGCGTATTGTGTCATAAATGCTTGATATACGAAAATTCAATGTAGAAAGGAACAATCATGGCAAACCGCAAAGAGCGTCGCGCGAAGGAAAGGCAGAGCCGCAAGGGGATTCCTTCTCAATATGATGAAACAAAAGGTCGCGCTCGCGGAGGCATGATTGACGAATACAATTTACAAGAACGCTCTAGAAGACTTCAAGAGAGGGGAACTGGTCCTTGGAAGCCAACTTCTAACGTGACAGCTGAGGAGGAGAGACTGGCTCGCAATGTTAAGCGATCTCAGTTGGGCGATGATACTTGGAATGTTGTTCGTAAAGTTGTCGGAGTGTTTTCCTGGGCTGTGATTTTGCTTTCCGCGCTTGCTTTCTTGGTGATTATGTGGCTTCCTAGCCAGCCTATTGTGCTTGTTGTGGTAGTTTCCGTTTTGTTTGCATTAGGCGTGTTTGGCTTGTTCTTTAGCTTTAGTAATTCTAGGCAGAATCCGCGCCTTGACGAGCACGGCACTGCGATTTAGATGTACTATAAAATAAGAATGTTTTTTAATGATTAAGGTGGGCACTTGCTAATAACAACGTGCTCGCCTTAATTGTTTGTGTGCGCTCCGACCTGCTTTCGCGCTTAGAGCGTAGCGCGCGAAAGCAACTCGGAGCGGAAACTCGCTTAAGTTGGAAGTCCAGTGGACTTCCAACGCGAGTTTCGTAAGCGAGCGCGTTACCCGCGCGAGCGCATACTGCGTTACGGTCTCTAGTTGGCGCTCTTCGGACATTCGCGCATTTACACAATAGGATGCTTAATGTAGTAGTCGTGCATTGACTTCTTGGAAATTATTTCCTCGCTGCCTTGATTTGCAGATATGCCGATTCTCGCGCGAATCCACGGATCTTCTTTATGCGTTCTTTCGCTGAGCTGATTTCCTGTAAGATTTCCAAGTTTTGCGCACACTTCCTCTATAATCTTGACCTGCTCATATTCTAAAGTTGCGCATCTTTCTGGAAGAGAAATCAGTAGTTCTTCTTTGCGAATTGTGAATCTTCCTCGATGCCTGTTAAATAGTTCCAATGAAACCGGACCGTTCGTCCAAGCTTCAAAATCTTCCGGAAATAGTGACAATCCAGTTGTAGCTAAGCTGTGCGCTTGAGAATAATACACAAGCTTCTGCAGCTTCATAGTTGTCATTGGTCCCATAATTTCCAATATTTTTGCCGCTACATTAATAATGCCCATCACGCATCTCCTTTTTCTTTGCAACAAATTAATAGCGATTTTATGAATGGAAAAAGTGAGCGTCAATTCGATTAAAGAAATGTGGACAACTTGTATTATGAGTTATTTTTTAGTTTGTGTTATTTTGCAAGTTCAACTTATTTGATTGTTGTTTTGCGAACTAATCATTTAATAGTTCAACATGCAATAAGTTAATAAGCGAGTAAGTTAATAAACTAATTTCGTGAATCTATAAGCGCGTAACCATGTCTTACAAGCACAGATTTAAGTTGCGTAAGATAAGCGAGTGAAGCTCTTGAAAGCTTCGTGCGCTCGTTGGTAATCCAGCCAACAAGCATAGTGTCATCACATTCAAGCGGAATAGTGACAATTTTTTCATTGTTTAAATCGCCGTTATCTATTCCAGTGCAAACAGTGTAACCATTCAACCCAATAATAAAGTTTAAAATGGTAGCGCGGTCAGAAACGTTGATCTTTTTCGGTGGGCGAGTAGGCCAAACCGCTTCTTCTGCGAAGAAGAAACTTCCTTCTTCTCCCTGTTCGTATTGAATAAACGGATACGGTTTCAAATCTTCCAAGCTCAAGCTTTTTCGCACTGCAAGCGGATTATTTCTAGAAAGAAAAACATGCAATTTTGCTCGGAAAAGCGGGTGGAATTCCAAATGTTTTTCACGAAGCAGCTTGCCGATTACATCCTTGTTGTAGTCAGAAAGATAAAGAATTCCAAGGTCTGCGCGCATATCGCTTACTTGCTTAATGATATTTTTTGTGCGCGTCTCGCGAATTGAAAACTCGTATTCGTTAGAATGAATACTGCGAATCATATCGACGAATGCTTCAACAGCAAACATGTAGTGTTGTGTTGCAACGCTGCATAATTGTGGGCGAGGCTTCGTACTTTTGTATCGTTCTTCAAGAAGATCCGCCTGCTCAATTACTTGTCGAGCGTACGTCAAAAACTCAGCTCCATCAGCTGTTAATGCAATTCCTTGAGTGGATCTAGTGAAAATTTCAATGTTAAGTTCTCTTTCAAGCTCTTTTACAGAAGAGCTCAATGCTGGTTGTGAAATATATAGTGCTCGTGCTGCTTCATTCATTGAACCGCAGTCAACGATTTTTACAATATACTTCAGTTGTAGCAAAGTCATACGAGCTTCTTTCGTGAGCTAAAAGTTACGATAATCATCAAAAATCACATAAATGAGCCGCTAACGAATCTAGCAAAAGGTATAGGCATAACCTAATTCTTAGTTGTCATAACCATAGTTCCACATAACCATAGTTTTATATATAATCTTAGTAGTATAAGCTAAATATTTAAGCAATTATTAAAGATTTACTCCTATTGAAGCTAAATCCTTACGCGCTTGCTCTGCAGTTGTAAAAACAAATCCATGCATGCCAACTCTATGAGCTCCATCAATATTTGCTGGCTTATCGTCGAAGAAAACAGTTGTTTGCGGATTTAATCCAAATCTACTTATAGCAAGTTCAAAAATTTCCGGTTCTGGCTTATGCAAATGCTCAACACCGGAAATAATGGTTCCTTGCAAAAGAGTAGAAAGTTCTGGGAATTTGCGTAACGCAAGTGGGAAAGTTTCTTTAGACCAATTTGTTAAGCCCCATACGCCGTATCCAGCTTTACGTAAATCATGCAATAAATCAACCATTCCAGGCATCATTCGTGTCAAAACTTGGTCATAATGAGCGCAATACCAACGGAAAGCTTCAGCAAGTTCGCTTCCAAAGCGACGTTCGTATTCAGGCATAAGATCTTTCAAAAGCTCGCCGCCATCCATGCGGTCCTCAAATTCATAGAACCCGGCTAAATCGTTCTTTCCAAAGCTTCCATTAGGGCAAATAGTATCAACTAAATTCGGGAACTGGTTTTGCAAACAGTTTCGGCAATTCCATTCGAGTAGAACTCTGCAATAATCAAACATGACGTCATGGATCTCAATATTTTGTGCGTTAGTCATTTATTTCTACTCCTTCTATTTTGTTTCATACGTTATTTTACATTCGCGTATTTTGTTTCATGCGTTAATTTTGTACACTGCTGATATTATTCCGCGCGCTACTTTATATTAATAAGAATCCCAAGAACATGCGGTAATGCATTTATAATGTCGCTTGCCACAATTGGATGTTCCAAAGTTAAAGCACGCTTTGATTTCACTATGTCTTGCACTAGTTGAGTGTAATTGTTTCCTCCGCTACTGCGTGACGCAAATACTGCGCAAACTCCATGAATCACAGCTGCGCTCGCTGCAATAAGTGCGTAATTTTTGTTGTTCGCATTGTTTTTCTCGTTGTTGTTCGCGTTGTTTTCGTTATCTTTTTCGTGCTGAGCCAGCAATGCTCCTAAAATTCCTGCTAGCGCATCTCCTGAGCCTGCAGTTGCTAGCCAGGATGGAGCGTATTGTGCAATATAAATAGGAGAGTGCAATTTTGATGGTGATGCAACTGCTGTTGTTGCGCCTTTAACTAACACAGTTGCTCCAGTAAGATCGGCTGCTTTTTGAGCGTAGTGTGTTGGGTTGCTGGCTATTTGTTGTGCGCTTACTTCTAAATCGTATCTAGTAAAAAGCGAGCTTAATTCTCCTGCGTGAGGTGTGAGAACTACTTTTTCGCAAACTTGTTTTGGTAGTAAGTCTAATGCTCCAGCATCTACGCATATTGGCGGAAGATTGTTATTTAATTGCGTTTCAGCGTTGTCGTTTTTGTTGTCGTTTTTGTTGTCGTTTTCGTTTTCGTTGGAGTATTTTGCAAGTATGCTAGCAATGTATTTTCTTTGAGATAAAGCCGTTTCGTCGTTGCAATGGCTTTCGTCTGGTATGCCGCATCCAACTGTTATTGCGTCGATTTTTCCGTTTAATTGTTCGTATGCTACTACTTCAGGGGATGCTTGCAATACTAAATTTTGTGCACGAAGAGGACCTGAATAACGGACCATTCCAATATTTGCATGTATTGCAGCGCTTGTGCTTAACACTGCTGCTCCGGGATAGTCGTTTGAACCGGTAATTACGCCTAGAACGCCTCTTGAATATTTATTATCGCTTGCATGAGGCGTGCGCAATGGTGTGGAAGCAAGATGAATATCTACTGATATTTCATTATTTGCAGAGTTTTTAGCGTCAGTGTGCGAACTGTCAGGTTTTGCAATGTAATTCATACCATCTGTATTGCCAAACATAGTATTAAGTGTAATCGTCATTAAGCACATGCAGAGTTGGCTAAACATGTGTATTACTGTCTAAACTTATGTATTGTTACAATTTGTAAACATTTTGAAAATATTTGTAATTTTTTTGTTATTCTGCGTGTCGTGAATATTATGGCGTGTCGCTACTAGTTTTGCGTAAAAAATAAACAAAAATGCCTGATTAATAAATTTGTCCAAATGTTATAATCACATTTATTTTTTCGTTGGTATATTAACGTTTTTTAATGCAAGATAAAGCAGAAAGCAGCATGGTCTTTTTTGAAATTTTGCATTATAGCAGATGAAAAATTCACGAAACGCATTTTTGCAAAAATAATTATATTTTTTCACATTTTTTATTGACCGTCACGTATATTTTTCTTATGCTATAAGCGTTATTGCGAATGATTATTTTTTTCATGAATAGCTTTCATGAGTACCTCTCACAATCAACCCATGCAATAACAGTTAAAGATTCCCGAAAGGAACGAGTGTGAAAACTTCACGAATTTTCGCAACTGCAGCTGCGGTTGCATTATTAGCAACTTCTATGGGTGCTTGCGGCTCCGCAAAAAATGCCGAAAATAAGGCGAAGGGCAATCAAGTAAATGTAGTGGCAACTACAACTCAAATTTGCGATTACGTAACTCAAATCGCTTCAACTGCTGACGCAAAATCTGGATTGAGCCTCAATAAGACTGATTCTCAGGGCAAGAAGTCTGTAATCGGAGCTCCTCAAGACAAAGCAAAGTCAACAATTAATTTGACCTGCTTGCTTGCGCCAAACGCTTCTGCTCATGAGCATGAAATGACTCCAGCTCAATCTAAAGCTCTTTCTAAGGCTGATTTGATGCTTGTTTCTGGTGTAGATCTCGAGCACTTCTTGGATCAAGCTGTGAAAGCTACCGGTTTTAAGGGCACTATGGGTGTAACTTCCGGTATTCTCACTGCTGACGAAATCAAGGATCCAAAGGCTGAGACTGCTAAGGAAAAGGATCTTCCATACAAGGTTGATCGCGGTATCGCTAAGGTGCATGCTGAAAAGTGGCCATTCCCTCCAGAAGAAGGCGAGAAGGAGCCTGAATTCCAGTACGATCCACATATTTGGACCAGCACGAAGAACACGATGATTCAGGTTAAGAATATCGGTTATTTCCTCGGAAAAGCTCTTCCTAAGAGTAAATCTATTTTCGATGAGCATGTTGAAAAGTTCGTTAAGTCTTTGACTGATTTGGATGCTTGGGCAACTAAAGCTTTGAATAGTGTGCCACAAAAGCATCGTGTTCTCTTCACTTCTCACGATGCATTCGGTTACTTCTCTCGTGACTACAATGTGAAGTTCATTGGTGCAGCACTTTCTGATTTCAACAGCCAGCAGGATGCTACTGCAGATCATATTCAGAAAGCTGCAGAAGATGTCAAGAAGTCCGGAGCTGTTGCGATTTTTGCTGAGAATTCTAACAATTCCAAGTCTATCAAGGCTGTTGCTGCAGCAGCAGGAGTAAAGGCTGTTATTGGCGACGACGCACTTTATGGAGATTCGCTTGGACCAGTCGGATCTGCAGGCGAAACTTACATCGGTTCCATTGTTCACAATGTTGAAACATTGGTGAAAGCTTGGAATGGTAATGTTCCTGAACTTCCAGATTCAGTTAAGACTGCATTGAAGAAGTAACATATAAATAACAGTAAAAATAATAGTATCGTAACAGTAACTTTAATAGCGAAAGTTTAATAGCGAAAGCAAGAAGTTACTGTTACGAATACTTATTAATAAACTGAAAAGACTGGAAATATAGTGAATAAGAGCGTCCTTGCAATGAAAAATTGCGACCTGGCATACGGTTATAAAACTGTAGTGACTGGTATTAATGGCAGTGTGCAAGCCGGGGAAGCTTTGGCTTTAATAGGTCCAAATGGTTCTGGGAAAACAACGTTTTTGCAGGCTATTATTGGTATCGTGCGCGTAAGTCGCGGTGAACTGAAAATGCCTAAGGCTTTGTCTATTGGATATGTTCCACAGCAGGTTGATTTGGATTTAACGTTCCCGATTACTGCACGGCAAGTTGTTGCAATGGGCTTAAGTAGACAGACAGGTTTTCTTGGATTGCTTAAAAAAGATCAGAAAAAAGCTGTTGAGGATGCTCTTAATCATGTTGGTTTATTAAATCGCGCAGATGTGCGATTTGGTGACCTTTCTGGCGGTCAGCGCCAGCGCATTCTTCTTGCGCGCGCGATTGTTGCAAAGCCAACGCTTATTTTGCTCGACGAACCTTTTAATGGTCTTGATGAACCGAATCGCCGAGAACTTCTTAATATTATGAAATCAGCAAAGCAAGAAGGTATTGCTTTTGTTGTATCTACGCACGATTTAGTTATTGCAGATGCTATTTGTGAAAAAGCGCTACTTTTAGCTGGCAAGCAGATTGCTTTTGGCGCGCTTAAAGAAGTAATGACTAAAGAAAATATTACTCGTGCATATGGTGGAAGCATGCCTGCTGCTTCTGCAGGTCTTACTTTTTCGGAAATTGCGGAAGGCTGATTTTCAATGCTTGCCCAATTAGTTGAGTCATTAAGAAAAGTTCTGGAACCAATTCCTGGTTTTGATTTTATTGCTTCTGCTCCTTATATTTTTCGCCCGTTCTGCTTACTTATAGTTCTATCTATAGCTAGCGGAATCGTTGGTGTATTTGTGAACTTGAGATGTGCTGAATTTAATGCGGAAGCTATTGTGCATGGCATATTTCCTGGAATTGTTGTAGGCGCTTTATACGGTGGCATAGATCAAATTATTCCTGGTGCTGCAATTTGTTCAGTATTTTTAGTTGCTGCATTAGTGTGGGCTTCTCGTTCAACTCGCATAAATGAATCGATTATCGCAACTGTTTTAACTACTTTCTTTGCTCTTGGTGTAGTAATTTCACTAAAAAAAGGTGATATGTCAGGTCAGCTCGAGGCATTGATGTTTGGTAGGCTGCTTGATGTCACTGATGAGCGAATGACTCAAGCAATGTGGATTTGCTTGTTTGCAATTATTGTGCTTTTGGCAACTTGGAAACAGCAGATTATTGTTGCTTTCGATCGAGCAAGTGCTCCATTAATGGGAGTGCATACTCTTTTTGTCGATATTGTTCTTAACGTTGGCATTGCTGCGGTTGTTGTTTCTGCATCTTCAGCTGTTGGTGTTCTTCTTGTGATCGGGTACCTTATTATTCCAGGAGCTAGTGCTCGTTTAGTGTCTAGAACAGTTGGGCGTATGGTTGCAGTTGGTATCTTTGTTGGTATTGCTGGAGTTGTTCTTGGTATGTACGTTATGAATTTGGAGCTTGATCATCCTATTTCTCCTCAAGCTGCAATTGCATTAAGCATGTGTGCAATGTTCGTAGTTGTGCTTATTGTACGCTGGCTATTCCAAGTCATTTCATCTATAGTTTTTGCGCATAAAACTCATACAAGCGGTACCGATATGCATGTTTTAGCAAAATCTTGTAAAGGTAGGGAATAGATGGTAAGTATTTGGCAAATTATTGCTCTACCTATAGTTGAAGCAATTGTTGTAGGTGCTCTATGTGGTTTTGTTGGCTCTCTCGCGCTTCTTAATCAGCGAATATTCTTTACTGAATCTATTACTCATGCTGCTTTTCCTGGAGCAGTATTAGGTGTAGTTTTAACTTCTGCTTATACAATAGATCAAAATATTTTGTCGCTTGGGCTTTTTGTCGGTGCTGCTGTTGCGTGTGTTGTACTTTCTTTAGTAATGTATGCACTTTCGCATCTTAAAGGCATTTCTTCGCAAGCTGCAGCTGGTATTACTTTAACTGTTGGCTTTGCTAGTGGATACTTTTTAAATAAGTGGTTTGCTCCATTGCCATTGCGTATTGAGGGATTTTTAACTGGATCATTGCTTAATTGCACTCCTGCAGACGTAATTTCAGCCTCTGTTGCTTTCTTGCTTGTTTTGGGATTATGGATTTTTAATTCTGCTAATCTTGTGCATTGCTCGTTTGACCCTATTAATTACCGTGCTGCAGGCGGAAGATCAGGTTTTATACAGGGCATGGTTCTTGCTTTGATTATTATTACTGTTTCCGTTATTATTCCAGCAGTTGGTACAGTTGTTTCAGTATCTCTTATTGCTGCTCCTGCTGCAGCATTAAAGGGAAGAATTGCTTCTATAAATAAATTCGTACTTGCATGCGTAATTACTGCTGTTTCAATTGCTTTAATTGGACTAGCTTTAGCTGTAATACTGAAGCTTTCTGCCGGTGGCACTATTGCTATTTGCGCTGGAGCTTTCTTCTTAATAGTCAAGATTGGCGAAAGCATTTTTATAAAAATTAATGATTTTTCATCAAGATTGCATGCAAGGCGAGAAAAAGTAGCCGAAAACGCTATTTAGCAAAAGAGTTTTAAAAGTCGCTCTGTTGTCCTAGAATGTCAACGAATTGCGCGTGAAAAATGCGCGCGATTGACGTCGTTTTTGCGCGTTTTGTTGATTGTTTAATCGCGTAAGTTTATCGACGCCACACAAGTCCAGGTCTGCACATTAGTAACGCAAGACCCCGATAGAAAAGGACAATTATGGCTGAAAATACCATCTCCATCACCGTAAACGAGGAACGCAAGGAGGTGGATGCAAGCTTCACTGGCGCCCAACTTTTCGCGGAAGATAAGAATATTATTGCTGTGCGTTTAAATGGCGAGTTGCGTGATTTGTACACGTCTCTTCATGACGGCGATACCGTGGAATCAGTGGCCCTTGATAGTGAAGATGGCATCGCAATCATGCGTCATTCCGCTACTCACGTGATGGCTCAAGCTGTTCAAGAAATTCGACCAGACGCAAAGTTGGGCGTAGGTCCTGTAATTAAAGACGGCTTCTACTACGATTTCGATGTTGATACTCCATTTACGCCAGACGATTTGAAGCAAATCGAAAAGCATATGCAGCACATTATTAAAGAGTCTCAAAGCTTCCGTCGTCGCGTTGTAACAGAGGACGAAGCGCGCGAAGAAGAAGCAAATCAACCTTATAAGTTGGAGTTGATTGGGGATAAGGAAGCAGCTCTTGATCCTGCTGCCTCTGGCGAAATCAGCAAGCATGAGCTTAGCATGTACGACAATGTAGATCGCGAAGGAAACAAGGTTTGGAGCGATTTGTGCCGCGGACCTCACCTTCCAAACACGCGTTACATTAAGGCTTTTAAGCTTGAGCGTGTGGCTGCAGCTTACTGGCGTGGCTCGGAGCAGAATCCTATGCTTCAGCGCATTTACGGCACTGCTTGGCCTAGCAAGGAAGAGCTTAAAGCTTACACAACTCGCATGGAAGAAGCTGCTAAGCGCGATCACCGCAAGCTTGGTCAAGAGATGGATTTGTTCTCCTTCCCAGACGAGATTGGCCCAGGCTTAGCCGTATTCCATCCAAAGGGTGCTGCAATTATTAACGCAATGGAAGATTATTCGCGCGAGCAGCACAGAAAGCATCACTACAGCTTCGTACAAACTCCGCACATTACTAAGGGTGGCTTATATGAGACTTCCGGCCACTTGCAGTGGTACAAGGATGGCATGTATCCTCCAATGAAGCTTGACGAAGAGCGCGACGAAAACGGTAACGTAACTCGCCAAGGTGCTGACTACTACTTGAAGCCAATGAACTGCCCAATGCATAACTTGATCTTCAAGTCTCGCCAGCGTTCTTATCGCGAGCTTCCTTTGCGCTTGTTTGAGTTTGGTACTGTGTATCGCTACGAAAAGTCTGGCGTTGTGCATGGTTTAACTCGTGTTCGTGGATTGACTCAGGATGATTCGCACATTTATTGCACTCGCGAGCAGATGCGCGATGAGTTGAAGAGCTTGCTTAACTTTGTGCTTGGTCTTCTTAAAGACTTCGGTTTGAACGACTTCTACTTGGAGCTTTCCACTAAGGATGAGCATAAGTTCGTCGGTTCCGACGAGATTTGGGAAGAAGCAACTAATACTTTGGCAGAGGTTGCTAAAGAGTCTGGTTTGGAACTCGTGGACGATCCAGGTGGAGCTGCATTCTACGGCCCGAAGATTTCCGTGCAAGCTCGAGACGCAATCGGTCGCACTTGGCAGGTTTCTACTATTCAGCTCGACTTCAACTTGCCTGAGCGCTTTAAGTTGGAGTACATTGCGGCTGACGGTAGCCACCAGCGTCCTGTGATGATTCACCGCGCACTCTTTGGCTCTATTGAGCGTTTCTTCGCTATTTTGCTCGAGCATTACGCGGGCGCGTTCCCAGCATGGTTGGCTCCAGTTCAGGTAACTGGCGTTCCTGTTGCAGACGAGTTCGCTCCACACTTGCAAAAATTGATTAGCGATTTGGAAGAGAATATGGTTCGTTGCGAAATGGACAACTCTGACGATCGCTTCGGCAAGAAGATTCGTAACGCTTCTAAGTCTAAGGTGCCATTCACTTTGATTGCTGGCGAAGAGGATGTGAACAACAATGCTGTGAGCTTCCGCTTCCGCGATGGCAGCCAATTGAATGGCGTTCCTGTTTCGCAAGCTAAAGAGTGGATTTTGTCCATCATTAAGCAGCGCGTTCAGGTCAATACTGCAGAAGATTTCGAGCGCTACACTAAGTAGCATAAGCTATTTAAGTTATGTAATTTAAATAACGTTACTTAAGCAGCACAGTTTCGCTTGAAAACTAAATTGCAATAAATAAACGAAATAAGCAAAAGTCCACACTTCTTAACGTTGTGTGGGCTTTTGTGTGTATTACAGCCGATTGACTAATATGAGATTGTTTATTGAACCCAAGTTTTATTTGCTTGATTACGCTAGGAAGGTTGCATTCAATGTTGGAATCATTACGCAGCGGGTTTAAGCGCACTATTTCTCCAATTGCAAAATTGCTAGTCCGATTAGGCATAAGTGCTAACTGTGTAACAATTGTCGGAACAATAGCTGTAGTTATTATTGCTTTTGTTACTGCTTTTACTAAACAGTTTGTTGTTGGCACTATATTTTTAACTATTTTTGTGCTTGCGGACAGTTTAGATGGTTCTGTTGCTGCTTTGACAACAGGCGGCACAAAATTTGGTGCATTTCTTGACTCAACTCTCGATCGCATTGCAGACTGGTCATTATTTTCCTCTGTATGCATTTGTTTGTATGAAGCTCACGAAAAAGATATGTGCACTTGGATTTCAACTTTGAATGGCAATGCAATAAAGTGTGTAGGATTATTAAGCTGTTTGGTTGCTCTTATGGCAGCTTTCGTAACTTCATACACTCGCGCTCGCGGTCAGTCAATAAATGTAGATTCTAAAAAAGGTTTAATAACTCGTGCAGATAGAGTTGCTGTGATTCTTGTTGCTATGGGGCTTGTTGGTCTTACAAATCAACTTTTTTGGTTAAGTTTTGCTATGATTCTGCTTGCTATTGGCGGTATTATTACAGTTTTCCAGCGTATTTTTGAAGTAAAGCATGGGCTTGATATAAAAGATAAATAAAATTTGTCGCGAAAGCGCAATAAAATCGTTTCGTTTGATTAACTGTACGTTTTAGGAGTATCATGTCAGGTCATTCCAAGTGGGCGACTACAAAACACAAGAAGGCCGCTATCGACGCAAAGCGTGGCAAGCTTTTTGCCAAGCTTATTAAGAACATTGAAATTGCTGCACGTTTGGGTGGTGGCGATCCTGATGGTAACCCTACGCTGTACGATGCCATCGTTAAAGCTAAAAAGGCTTCCATGCCTGCTGACAACATCAAGCGCGCTGTAAAGCGTGGTTCTGGTGAAGAAGCTGGCGGCGCAAACTATGAAGAGATTGTTTACGAAGGTTACGCTCCTGCAGGTGTTGGATTGATTATTGAATGCCTTACTGATAACCGTAATCGTGCTGCTGCTGATGTGCGTTCAACTCTTACTAAGGGCAACGGTTCTTTGGCAACAAGCGGTTCCGTGAGCTTCAACTTCGAACGTAAAGGTTTGATTGAAGTTCCATCCGAAGGTGTTGACTACGATAAGCTTTTCGAAGTTGCAGCTGAAGCTGGAGCTGAAGATGTTGCTGATGATGGCGATGTTTATTCTGTTTACACCAATTCCAGTGATTTGGTAACTGTGCGTAAGGCTTTGCAGGAAGCTGGTTTCGACTATGATTCTGCAGATATCATTATGCATCCAAATAATGAGGTTGAATTGAGCTTCGAAGATGCTCAAAAGGTTTCTCGCTTAATCGATAATCTCGATGACTTGGACGATGTTCAGAATATTTACAGCAACTGGACCGCTTCAGATGAAGTTATGGCTCAGCTTGAGGAAGATGAATAGTCTCCTATGATGATTTTGGGCGTTGACCCCGGGCTTACTCGCTGCGGGGTCGGCGTGATTGAAGCCGGCGTCTCGCGTCGGCTTTCTTTTATTCACGTCGATGTGTTGAGGTCTGAGCCTGATCTTTCGCAAGATTTGCGACTTTTAAAGATTTATAATGGATTAGTTGAAAAAATTGAGCGTTTTTCGCCTGATACTGTGTCTATTGAACGTGTTTTTGCGCAAGAAAATCGAAATACTGTTCTTGGCACTGCACAGGTTGCAGGTATTGCAATGCTTGCTGCAGCTCAGCGCAATATTCCTGTTGCTTTACACACTCCTACTGAAGTTAAACTTGCTGTAGCTGGAAACGGAAAAGCTCAAAAACCTCAAGTAGAGCGCATGGTCGCGCGACTACTTGGACTTAATGTTTTGCCTACTCCTGCTGATGCTGCCGACGCTTTAGCTCAAGCTATTTGTCATGCTCTTCGTCCTTCTGGTGCTTTACAAGGTGGCGAGCGCGAGCAGCATCTAACTGCTGCGCAGAAACAGTGGGCTTTAGCTCAAGCTCAGGCGCGTAAATCTTCTTCTGTCGTTCGAGGCATGTAGGATATTAATAGAACAGATGTTCTATTATAATTGTATTTGACTTTATGTGCTTTAAGCTATGAGTTTTTGTTAAGTGGGAGTGAGTTTATGATTGGAATGCTTGTTGGACAAGTTGCGTCAATTGATGCTCGTTCTGCTCTTATTGTTGTTTCTGGAGTTGGCTATGAGACTTATATGCCTTCTCAAGATTTGTCTTCTTTGCATGAAGGCCAGGAAGCTCGCGTTTATACGTCGCTTCAAGTTTCGCAAGATGCTTTAACTCTTTATGGTTTTACAACTCAAGCTGCTAAACGAATGTTTTTGCAAGTGCAAAAAGTTAGTGGAATTGGTCCTAAAGTTGCTCTTTCTATGCTTTCAACTTTGAATGTTGATCGTCTTTTACAAGCTATTTCTGAGGGAGATGTAACTTCTCTTTCTTCTGCTCCTGGTTTAGGGAAAAAGGGTGCGCAGAAGATTATTTTGGAATTGAAGGGTTCTCTTGATTCTTCAATACTGGCAGATAGTTCTAATGATTCTACTCAATCTAATAAGCAGATTGTTGATTCTAGCGTGCAATGCGTAATAGAGGGTCTTGTTTCATTGGGTTGGAGACAAGTTGACGCTCAAAGAGCAGTTGAGCAAGTTTGTGCAGATAATAATATTTCTACTCCTATATCTGATGCAGATTTGCCTAATGTTTTACGAATGGCATTAGCTTCACTTGATAGGGGTAGGTAATCATGTTTGTAAAGAATCTAGTATTGGGGGAGTTGAAGTGAGTGAAGAGTATACTTCTGCGCTAAATACTGGTGTTGCTGAAGAATCCTTACGCATGGTTTCTTCAACGCCTTTAGGAAATGAGCAACTCAGTGATGAGGAACTTCGTCCTCGCGCATTAGAAGGTTTTATTGGTCAACCAGTTTTAAAAGCGCAATTGCAACTGTTTTTAGATGCTGCTAAAAAGCGTGATGTTGCGCCTGACCATATGTTATTGGCTGGCCCTCCTGGATTGGGAAAAACTACATTAGCAATGATTGTTGCTAATGAATTGCAAGTTCCTATTCGAATTACTTCAGGTCCTGCCATCCAGCATGCTGGAGATTTAGCTTCTATACTAAGTGCGCTTGACGCAGGTGAGGTGTTGTTTATTGACGAAATCCATCGTTTGCCTCGTGCTGCAGAAGAGTTGCTTTATATTGCTATGGAAGATTTTCGCGTTGACGTTATGGTCGGTAAAGGTCCTGGTGCCTCATCAATACCGCTAACTCTTCCTCGTTTTACTGTAGTTGGAGCTACCACTAGGGAAGGAATGTTGCCTTCTCCATTGCGCGCTCGTTTTGGTTTTACTGCTCACCTTGATTTTTATCCTCACGAAGAGCTTGAAAAACTTATTGAGCGATCTGCTAAAGTCTTAGGAATTCGCCTTATAGATCAAGCTGCTAAAGAGCTATCGTTACGCTCTCGTGGCACTCCTCGTATAGCGAATCGCTTGTTGAGACGTGTCAGAGATTGGGCTATTGTGCATGATTTGTCAGAAGTAAATCATGAAGCTGTTGTTGAAGCGTTAGCTTTATACCAGATTGATACACAAGGTCTTGATCGACTTGATATTGCAGTTTTGAAGGCTATGGTTTGTCAGTTTAACGGTGGACCGGTTGGTCTTAATAATCTAGCTGCAATGGTTGGTGAAGAAGCTGAAACTGTTGAAACAGTATGTGAACCATATTTAGTGCGTGAAGGATTCTTAATTCGCACTCCTAAAGGTCGTGTTGCAACTAGTAAAGCTTGGAAACATTTGGGCTTTAAAGAGCCTAGTAATGTCAGTGAGCTAGCTTAAAATAATTAACTTGGACGGCATTTCGACCGTCTTAGGGTTGGATACTTAAGGAGTTTACTTTGCCTCAATTTTTCCAGCAGTATGGCATGCTTATTATTCTCGTTGTAGCAATGGTTTGCATGATGATGTTCCAGACTCGCAATGCTAAGAAGCGTCAAGCTGAAATGCGTTCCTTCCATGAATCTTTGGAACCAGGTACTGAAATTATTACAATCGGCGGCATTATCGGCAAGATTGTAAGCGTAGATACTCAATATGAAGAGATTGTTATCGATTCAGAAGGTAGTTTGATGCGAGTATCTTTCCGCGCTGTGAACAGATTGTATGTGCGTCCAGCGTTTATTAGCGATGAAGAAGCAGAAGAAGCTGCACAAGCTGAAGAAGCTAAGCAAGATGATGCAAATAAATCTGTAAGCGAAGATAACGAGCCAGTATCAGAATCTGCAGAATCTGAAAAGTAATAACTTTTATCTCATAAATTTATAATTTAATACTTAAGTCGTGATGTGTGAGTCAGCACATGTCTCACGCATCACGCGAATATGTGACATTCTTTCCATATTCCAATAACAAGTCTTGTGAAGAAAAGAACGTTAGGATTATGACAGCAACGGATATTACAGTGAAAACGTTGAAAACAGTAAGCAACGATGATGCCGCTTATCTTGCTTCTTTGATTCGTACCGTTCCAGGATTCCCCAATCCTAGTATTATATTCCGTGATTTTCTTCCTATATTTTCAAATGCGCGCTCTTCGCGAATTCTTATTGATTCTTTAATTGATGCCTTGCCTGTGCCAGCTGATTCAATTGATTTGATTGCTGGGCTTGAAGCTCGAGGTTTTCTTTTTGGACCATTGTTGGCATCTCGGTTAGGCAAAGGTTTTCTTGCTATTCGTAAAGCTGGTAAGCTACCTCCTCCAGTTATTACTGAGTCATACATGCTTGAGTATGGTCAGGCAAGTATTGAAATTGAAAGCGACGCTATTAAGCCAGGTCAACGTGTGCTTATTGTTGACGATCTTATTGCAACTGGAGGCACTGCAAAAGCTGCTGCAAATATTGTCAAGCGCGCTCAAGGAATAGTTGCAGGTTTTAGTTTTGTTATTGAACTTACTGGTATTAGTGGAATGAGTGAGTTATGCGATTATCCTTGCAGTAGTTTAATTACTATGCCAGCTTAAAAGTTTATTATTATCGCTTATTATTAAAGTAATATCCTATTTAAAACAATATATTGGTTTTGCACCTAAAAGAATTGAAAGGAAAAGGCATGGTTGAAAAGCTTAAGTCATCCTTAATAAACATGTCTAAAGGTGTAATAACTCCTGTTATTGTTATTTTTATTTTTTCTCTTACGATAGGTCTTTTCTTATCTCTCACACTTCTTGTGGTTTCTATCGAAGAAGGAACAGGTAATCTTTCTGAATCTGCAATGTCTATGACTTGGGCTGTGTTTATGTTTGCTCAAGGCGTGGGTCTTACTTTTGGAAATTGCATTCTTACGATTATTCCTTTAGGCCTTACTTTTCTACTTATTTCAACGCTTGTATGCTTAATTCGTCGTATTAAAGGTGGGAATATAGCATATTTTACTGGGCTTGTAGTCTGGGCTGCTATTAATGCGATACTTTCTCAAAATACGCATGTTACTTTACTTGATTCTACTTTTATTGTTGCTTGTAAATCTTCTTGTGTTTATTTAATTTCGTTACTTATAGCGGTTTTCCCAAGAAGCTCGCTGTTTGTATCTGCTAAGCAGCGTTATAAGCAAATATGTCCTGAGTATATTCAAAAAAATATTCGTATTACTAAGCGAACTGCGGTAATTTTGTTCGGTTTATATGCGTTTGTTGCGTTAATAACTGTTGTGGTTTGGGCTTGTACAAATTTTGGTTATGTTAATTCATATTTCAATAAACTAGGCATGCAAAATGGTTCGCGTATTCTTACAACTATTGCTTGCTTAGTTTGGTTGCCTAATGTTGCTATTTGGGCATTATCTTGGATTTGTGGATCTGGATTTAATATTGGATCTGTTGCACAATTTACTTTAACAGTTTCTCAACGTAAATCTTTGCCGCCTATTCCGGTTTTTGGAATATTTCCTGATGCTGTTATTGACGTTGTGCATCGCACTGTTTTTTACTCTATAGTTCCAACTTTATGCTTTATTGTAATGTTTGTAGCTTTATTGCATAAAAGCGGCTGTGGCTTGCGCCTAAAAAATATTATTGATAAAACTGAGCGTGAGTCTTTTATGTTGAACGCTATAGAAGCTGCAACTGATAGTGTTGGCGTATCCGCTTTAATTACAATTATGTGGACTGTTGTTTTTTCAATAGCAAATGGTTCATTAGGGGAATGTCGACTTTCTTATATTGGAGTTGACATTATTGAAAGTACTAGAGCTGTTGGTCATCTTACTCTATACGCTTCTGCTGTAGCATTGGTTATTTCAATTTTTAGTATTCTACTTATTTGTGGTGCGAGATATTGCTTAAATCTTATTGCTGCTAGTAAGTCGAATAAACCTGTAAAATTTGCAGAATTAATCGAAAATAAGGCTAGTAATAAAAATAATCAACCTTTGCCTTTGAAAAAAGCCGCTCCTAGGACGGTTTCATCGAAGGCTAAAAGAAAATAATTCCTCACTACTATTTTGGGAAGGAAGGCCGCCGTGCAACAGACACAGAGCAAAGAATCAAACGCAAATGTGCTGATAACCACAGGTGAAAAGCAAATTCGTAGAGTTCTTGTTTCAGTTTTTCATAAAGAAGGACTTGAAATATTAGCTGAAGCATTTAGAAAGGCTGATACTGAAGTAGTTTCAACCGGCTCTACTGCTGCTAAATTGGCGGAACTTGGCGTTCATGTTACTGAAGTTTCTGACATTACTGGTTTCCCAGAAAGTCTTGATGGAAGAGTGAAGACTTTAGATCCGCATATTCACGCTGGAATTCTTGCAGATATGAGTAATGCTGATCATGTAAAGCAACTTGAAAAGCTAAACATAAAGCCGTTTGATGCTGTAGTAGTTAATTTGTATCCGTTCGTAGACACTGTAATGAGCGGTGCTGATAGTGACGCAATTATTGAGAAAATTGATATTGGTGGACCTTCTATGATTCGTGCTGCAGCAAAGAATCATAAGTCTGTTGTCGTTATTACAGATCCTGCAGATTACCAGCTTTTAGCTAATAGAATCGTTTCAGGTGAAGGCTTTAATTTGCAAGAGCGCGAATATTTGGCTGGTAAAGCATTTGCTCATACAGCAGCTTACGATGCTTCTATATCTGAGTGGACAAGTAAAGCATGGCAGAAGCCTGAAAGTTTGAACACAAATGATGAAGAAGATAGTAAAAATGCTGAATCTGTGAAGCTTCCTGCAAACTACACGCGCACTTGGAGCTTAGAGCATACGCTTCGATATGGCGAGAACCCTCATCAGCAAGCAGGATTGTATTTAGATCCTCTGCATAAGGGCGGTTTAGCTCAAGCTGAGCTTCTTGGCGGAAAACCTATGAGCTACAACAATTATGTGGATGCGGATGCTGCTTGGCGTGCGGTTTGGGATTTTGCTCCACAAATTGCAGTTGCTGTTTGCAAGCATAATAATCCATGCGGTTTAGCTATTGGAGCTAATGCAGCTGAAGCTCACAAGAAAGCTCACGCTTGCGATCCTGTAAGTGCTTACGGTGGTGTGATTGCTTCAAATACTACAGTCACTTTAGAAATGGCAGAAAGTGTGCGTCCAATTTTCACAGAGGTTATTGTGGCTCCAGACTATGAGCCTGAAGCTTTGGAATTGCTTCGCACTAAAAAAAAGAACCTCCGCATTTTGAAGGTTGCAACTCCGCCAGTTTTAGGTTTGCAAGTTCATCCTATTGACGGCGGTGCTTTAGTTCAGTCTGCAGATAAGATTGATGCAGTTGGTGATAATCCTGAAAACTGGACGCTTGTTTCTGGAGATCCTGCTGATGCTGGTACTTTGCGCGATTTGCAATTTGCCTGGCGTTCGCTTCGTTGTGTAAAGTCTAACGCAATCCTACTTGCGCATGATAATGCTACTGTTGGCATTGGTATGGGGCAGGTTAATCGCGTGGATTCGTGCCATTTGGCTGTTGAACGTGCGAATACTTTGGCTGATGGTGCTGAACGTGCTCGTGGAGCTGTTGCGGCTTCGGATGCTTTCTTCCCATTCGCTGACGGTCCGCAAATTTTGATTGAAGCTGGCGTTCGCGCAATCGTGCAGCCTGGTGGCTCTATTCGCGACGAAGAAGTGTTCGAAGCTGCGCGCAAAGCTGGTGTAACGATGTACACTACCGGTACTCGTCACTTCTTCCACTAAAATTGCTTTAGCTAAGATTCATAGACAAATAAATTAATCAATATTATGGATGCAGCGTTTGTGTACTTCAAGCGCTGCATCTTTGTGTTGGTACCTAAAACAACTCATGTTTTCTTATCGCGGAGCAGGTATGATACAAGTATGACAGATAGTGAGCATCAGACTAGAAGCACTAAAACGGAACATCCGTACGTGTCGGAAAAACGTGAGGGTAAACCTTATGCTGAATGGATTGTAGCAATTATTATTGGACTTTGCGCATTATTGGCATTTATAGGATATGTAAAAGCCGCCACAGTTGTTATTTCTGTGACGGCTGTACTTCTAGGAGTTATGCGCTTAATTATGCGTCAGCGTAGCCCTTGGAAAGTTCGCTCAGTTGGCTTTGATTCTTTCATCAGTATTACGCTCGGCATAGGTTTGCTTATAACATACGCTTCAATTATATTTTTGCTATAATTTTATTCTTAAAGATTGTTCGCAACGTTATTGTCAGATACGTTTTGAACGTATTCATAGCTCATATCTGGTGCTACAGGAGCATCTGCTTTTGTGTCTGCAAAGTTTTGTATTGGTGCAGGATTTGTTTCATTTGATACAGCAGGTTTTTGTGCTGAGTTTGAAAGAAGCTTTGTTAATAGCAAAACTAGGCTAACAAGCGCTGCAGCAAAAATTGGAGCAATCCAGAATACCCACAATTGACTTAGTGGTTTAACTTCCAAATCATGAGAGTTTGCGAATAATGCAATGCCGGTAGAACGAGCAGGATTCAAACCAGCTCCTGTAATTTGATATGTAATGAAAGCGCCAGCTGCGTATGCAATACCGATGTGTGTTGCATAACCGCATTTAGTATTACCTTCATGGTCTGTGCTGCGCAATGCAGTGGCAACAATCAAAATAACAGCAATAACTTCAACTAATAACGCAGATACTATTCCGAAAGACAAGTTTATTTCTTTTAGTTGACGTGCAGAAAGAGATGCCTTTTCGAATCCGTTTACTATTGAAACAAACCAATACTTTTTGTCAAAACCTGAGCCTTGGCCAACTTGTGATGGATTAATGCTTGAATTCTGCTGAGGAATAATAAGAATGAACAATCCTGCAGCTGCAATAGCACCAAGAACTTGGGCAACAATGTAGCATAATCCTGCAGTGTATGAAGTGCGTCCAGTAAGCATCGAAGCAACTGTTACTGCAGGGTTAAGGTGGCCTCCAGAAACTTTAGATGCAATATATGTCGCTGCAGCATAAGCGATACCAGTGCCGGCAGCAATCATTAAAACGTTGATTCCGTACATTACGGTAGTAAGAGAATAAAAAGTGTAAACAACGAACATCGCTAAAGCTGTAGCAATAAATTCAGTACCAATACGAACAATAAGTGGCGCAGCAGTTTTAGTTGTGCTGCACGGTGTATCTGTAGTTTTAATCATAACTTTCCTTAATTTTAGTTGTGCCGCTTTGTTAATGATTGCAACACAATGAAACCTAGGCTATATTATCACGGCTATGCCATACGGTAACATAGGAAGATGTGGTGTTTTTTGATTTATTGCAAATTTAATAAATTGCCACATAAATTTAGTAAGTTAATGAGTAATGAATTGCTTATATTGCGTATTCTTAAGTAAATTCTGGCGCAAGTATGTATGTAATTCTTTAGGTCACGTTGGGAGAACGATGCCAAACGCATATTCCCGCGCCAATCAGGCGCATTCAGATGACAAGAACGCCATTCGACTGCAGAAGCTGCTTGCTGAAGCTGGATTTGGTTCAAGACGCAAGTGTGAAGAGATTATTCTTGACGGGCGTGTTGAAGTAGACGACGAATTGGTTACAACACTTGGTACTCGAGTAGATCCAAAACGTCAAAAAGTGCGCGTTGATGGATCTCGCGTAAAGTTCAACACAAAGCTAGTAACGCTCGCATTGCATAAGCCTAAGCGAGTTCTTAGCGCAATGGACGATCCAAAAGGTCGCTTTACTTTAAGAGATATTGTTGGAGACAAGTACGAGCGAATTTTCCACATGGGACGCTTGGATTACGATTCTGAAGGTCTTATTTTAATGACCAACGATGGCGAGCTAAGCCAGCACGTAATGCACCCAAAGTATGAGGTTGAGAAAACTTATATTGCAACTGTTGAAGGCAAAATCAACGGTATGGTTTGCCGCCGCTTGGTTTCGCAAGGCGTGAATCTTGAAGATGGTTGGATTAAGCTCGACCGCTGCGCAATAATCGACCAGAATCACGACACAACCATGGTAAAAGTTGTGTTGCATTCTGGCAAAAATCGTATTGTTCGCAGGATTTTTGGAGCCGTAGGATACCCTGTAAAGCGTCTTGTTCGTACGCAAATTGGCCCTATTAAATTGGGTGACTTAAAAGCTGGATCGTATCGCGTGCTTTCTCAAACAGAAGTGCGTTCGCTTTCTAAGGAGGTTGGCCTGTGATTTGTGTAGCAATTGATGGACCAGCAGGAGTAGGTAAGTCTTCTACTTCTCGTGCTTTAGCACAATACTACGGTTTTGCGTATTTAGATACGGGTGCAATGTATAGAGCTGCTGCTTGGTGGTGCTTGAAACAAGGTATTGACTTAAGCACGAAGCTTGAATTGGATGAAGAAGGAAATCCTGTAAATCCAGCGGATACTGAACGTTTTAATCAAATCATTGAAGCTGTTGGAGCCTTATTTACTGAAAGTGACGCTGACTTTAGTGTTGATCCTAAGAATCCTGTAGTGACTGTTGAAGGTGAGGATATTAGCGAAGAATTGCGTTCCAGCGAAGTTTCTTCGCATGTGTCTACTGTATCTTCGATTCCTGCAGTTCGCCGTATGCTTATTGCTGCTCAGCGTGCGTATATTGCTTCAGAGTCAGATGAAGATTCTTTCTCAGGCGGAGAGGGAATAGTTGCAGAAGGACGCGATATTACTACTGTTGTTGCTCCTAATGCTCAAGTTCGAGTGCTTCTTACTGCACGCGAAGAAGTGCGTCAAGCTCGCAGAAACAAGCAGAATATTGCGCAAGAAAATTTGCAAAATAATGAATCTAAAAATAATGAATCTGAAGAAGACGATATTCACGCTCGTGACGCTAAAGATGCTAAAGTTACGCATTTTCTTCAAGCAGCAGACGGTGTTACAACGCTAGATAATTCTGATTTGACTTTTGAGCAGACTCTCGATGCTCTTGTTGAAATGGTTGACGCTGCTATCGAGCAAGATGAGTACGACCGCTATGCTGCTAATCTTGAAGGCTACGATCTTGACGATGAAGACCGTGCGCTTCTTCGAGGCGACGAAGTAAGTCAAGACGATGCAAAAGACTCTAAAGCTGTTGGAGTAATCGCCATTATAGGTCGACCAAACGTTGGAAAATCAACGCTTGTCAATCGTATTTTGGGTCATCGTGTAGCTGTTGTAGAAGATACTCCAGGTGTTACGAGAGATCGCGTAAGCTACGACGCTGAGTGGGCTGGAACTAACTTTAAGCTGGTTGACACTGGCGGCTGGGAAGCAGATGTTGAAGGCATTGATTCTTCTATTGCTCAACAAGCGCAAGTAGCAGTGCGTTTAAGCGATGCTGTGATTTTCCTAGTAGATGGTCAAGTTGGTTTAACAGCTACAGACGAGCGTATTGTTTCAATGCTTCGCGCTGCAGGTAAGCCTATTACTCTGGCAGTTAACAAGGTTGACGATGCTAGAAGCGAGTATTTGACTGCAGAGTTTTGGAAGCTCGGAATGGGTGAGCCTTACGGAATTTCTGCAATGCACGGCAGAGGCGTTGGAGATTTGCTTGATGCAGCTCTCAATTCTTTGAAGAAAGCGAATAAAACTTCAGGATTCTTAACTCCAGAAGGACTTCGCAGAGTTGCTTTAGTAGGTCGTCCAAACGTTGGTAAGTCTTCGCTTTTGAATCATTTAGCTCATGAAGAGCGATCTGTTGTAAACGATTTGGCTGGAACTACTCGTGACCCTGTTGATGAGGTTGTGCGAGTTGACGGCGAGGATTGGCTGTTTATTGACACTGCTGGTATTAAGCGCAGGCAGCACAAGCTTACGGGTGCTGAATACTATTCTTCACTTCGTACGCAAGCTGCGATTGAACGCTCGGAACTTGCTTTGATTCTTTTCGATTCTTCCCAGCCTATTGCAGAGCAGGATTTGAAAGTTATGAGCCAGGCTGTGGATGCAGGTCGCGCAATCGTACTTGTGTTTAACAAGTGGGATTTGATGGACGAATTTTCCAGACAGCGCATGGAACGCTTATGGAAAACTGAGTTTGAGCGCGTAACTTGGGCTGAGCGCGTAAATCTTTCTGCAAAGACAGGATGGCATACGAATCGTCTTGCGCGCGCTATGCGAACAGCTTTAGACAGCTGGGATAAGCGTATTCCTACAGGCAAGCTCAACGCTTTCTTAGGTCGTATTCAGTCTGCTCATCCGCATCCTTTGCGAGGTGGAAAGCAAGCGCGAATTTTATTTGCTACGCAAGCTTCTACGCGTCCTCCGCGTTTCGTAATATTCACAACCGGCTTCTTAGAGCACGGATACCGTCGCTTTATTGAGCGATCACTTCGAGAAGAATTTGGATTCGAGGGAACTCCTATTCAAATCTCCGTAAAAGTACGAGATAAGAAGAAGCGCAAATAAAGCGCGATTAAGTCACAAGTAAGTTAGGGTTAAGTAAAGTAGGAGCGTATATGGCTGGTTTGAGCGAGTTAGCTTTCGATTTGCATCATGCTAGCGAAGATGAGATTTTTCAAGTATTTGTTGATTGGGTTAAAGATAACAAACATGTAGATTTGTGGCCGCATCAAGAAGAATCCATCATGGATTTGCTTGCAGGAGACCACGTTATTTTAAACACTCCAACAGGTTCTGGAAAATCTCTAGTAGCACTCGGCATGCATTTCACAGCACTCGCCACCGGCAGACGCTCCTACTATACTGCGCCAATTAAAGCTCTCGTATCCGAAAAATTCTTCGATTTAGTAGCTATTTTTGGGCGTGACAACGTTGGTATGATTACAGGCGACTCGCATATTAATGCGGATGCTCCAATAATCTGCTGCACGGCGGAAATCTTAGCAAATCAAGCTTTACGTGAAGGCGTAAATGCTGAAGTTGATTGCGTTGCAATGGACGAATTCCACTACTATGGTGATCCAGAGCGTGGATGGGCTTGGCAAGTTCCGCTGCTTACACTTCCAAATACGCAATTCTTACTTATGAGTGCAACTCTTGGAGACGTAACGGATATTGCGGAACGCTTAGAAAAATCAACAAAAAGAAACGTAGATATTATTGCAGACGCTCCAAGACCAATCCCGCTCGAATACGAGTACACAGATAAACCGCTTGCAACAACTGTAGAACTCTTATTTAACAAGGGTTTAACGCCAATTTACGTAGTTCATTTTTCGCAAGACGCGGCTCTTGAAACAGCGCAAGCGCTCGCAAGTACGGGAGTTTCAAGCAAAGAGCAGCGAGACAAAATTGCTCAAGCCATTAAAGGTACTAAATTTACTACAGGTTTCGGCAAAATTTTGCAAAGAATACTTAGAACCGGCGTTGGAGTGCATCATGCTGGCATGCTTCCTCGCTACCGCAGGCTCGTCGAGCAGCTGGCTCAGCAAGGACTGCTACCAGTTATTTGCGGCACAGACACTCTCGGCGTTGGCATTAATGTGCCGATTCACTCGGTTGTGCTTACAGCTCTTACAAAATTTGATGGGAATCGTAGTAGAAAGCTTCGCGCTCGCGAGTTTCATCAAATTGCAGGTCGTGCAGGCAGAATGGGGTTCGATACCGAAGGCTTAGTAGTTGCAGAGGCTCCAGAGTTTGAGATTGAAAACGCGCGAGCTATTGCAAAAGCTGGTAACGATCCTAAAAAGCTTAAAAAAGTTAAGCGTAAGAAGGCTCCAGAAGGCTTTGTTGTTTGGGGCGAGCCAACATTTACTAAGCTTATTGAAAGTGCTCCAGAAACTTTGAATCCGCACATGGTTGTAACTCACTCAATGATTTTGAACGAAGTTACGCAAGGTGGAGATGCTAGAGCGCGCGTTGAAAAACTTATTGAAGATAGTGCTCAAAAGCCGCAAGATAAAGAAAAACTTCTTGAACGTTGCAACGATATTTTCCAAACTCTGCTCGATACTCAAGTTATTGAATGTAAAAAGCGCGAGGGCGGTTCTTGTGATTATGATCTTGATGTTGCTATGCCAGAGGGTTTTGCTCTAGATCAGCCGCTTTCTCCGTTCTTGCTTGCCGCTTTGGAACTTCTTGACCCAGAATCTGAAAGCTATGCACTTGACGTAATTTCTATGGTTGAAGCAACTCTGGATGACCCTAAGCCTGTTCTTCGCGCGCAGGAGCGTAAGGCTCGCGATGCTGCAATGGCTGGAATGAAAGACGATGGCATTGATTACGAGGAGCGCATGGAACGCTTAGCTGAAGTTAGCTATCCTAAGCCTCTTGAGGATTTGCTAGCTCCTGTTTTTGCGCAATATCGCAAGGACGTGCCGTGGGCAAACGACTACTGGATTAAGCCTAAATCTGTACTTCGAGACATGGTTGAAACTGCTTCCGATTTTACTGGCTATATTTCTCGTTATGGTATTGCTAGAAGTGAGGGAACGCTTCTTCGTTACCTTTCGGATGCTTACCGTTCGCTTGCTCGCACTGTGCCAGAAGACATGCTTAACGAAGAATTGCGCGATATTATTTCGTGGCTTCGTCTTGTTGTGCGCTCTATTGATTCTAGTCTTGTTGACGAGTGGGAGAGTGCTGGAGGATCGGATGCTGAAGCTAGCGCTGTAACTACGGCTGCGCCTGGAACTTCTGAGTCTGTAGTTGAAGATCGTCGTGGACTTATTGTGTTGATTCGAAACGCAATGTTCCGTCGTGTGCAACTTATGGATTTGGAAGATGCGGATACTTTAGGAGAGCTTGACAAGGCTTGGGGTTACGGAGTTCACGAGTGGAATGATGTTCTTGACGATTACTACGAAGAGCACGAGTATGTTGGTATCGATGCCAAGGCTCGAAGTGGCGACTTGTTTATTTTGGATGATTCACTTGAGAAGAGTGAACATTCGTGGAAAGTTCGGCAGATTATTGACGATCCAGACGGGGATCATAATTGGGCTATTACTGGCGTTGTCGATTTAGATACAACTCAAGACGAAGGTGAAGTTGTGTTCTTTGATTACCAAGTTTCGCACGTGTGATTTTTAAAAATGTGCTAACGGAATGCAAAACACAGAACGCAGAATGCAATCGAACGTTTGTTCTATATGTAGTGTAAGCTGGTATTTATGGAGCAGGATTTATTTGCAGCAAGTAGCGCGCCGAGTAATGTAACTCGTCCGTTGGCAGTGCGTATGCGCCCGAGTAGTATTGAAGACGTGCTAGGGCAGTCGCATGCTCTAAAAGAAGGTTCGCCTTTGCGTAGGCTTGCAAATCCTCAGTCGAAAGGCTCTCTTACTGCTCCAAGTTCTGTTGTGCTCTTTGGTCCTCCGGGAGTTGGAAAAACTACTTTAGCGTATATTGTTGCTCGCCAGTCTGGTCGCGTGTTTGAAGAGCTTTCTGCTGTAACTTCTGGTGTTAAAGATGTTCGTGCTGTGCTTGACCGCGCGCACGAGCGTTTGGTTAGCAAAGGCCAAGAAACAGTTCTGTTTATTGACGAAGTTCATCGTTTTTCTAAATCTCAGCAAGATGCTCTGCTCCCAAGCGTAGAAAATCGCGACGTAACTTTTATTGGAGCAACCACAGAAAACCCAAGTTTTTCGATCATTAAGCCGCTTTTAAGTAGGTCTGTTGTTGTTAAACTTGACTCTCTTAGTGTTGAAGATTTGCATACTCTTATAGAACGAGCAGTAACTAGCGAAAATGGGCTGAACAATCAGCTTAAAATCGACGAAGACGCAATAGATTCAATTATTCGTTTAAGCGGGGGAGACGCTCGTAAAACTCTTACTATTTTAGAAGCTGCAGCAGGAGCAATAACAGGAGATTTAGCGCTGCAACACGGCAAAAAGAAACCTGTTATTACTTCAGATATTGTGTCTAATGTAATGGACACTACCACAGTTCGCTACGACAAAGATGGCGACGATCATTACGATGTGATTTCTGCTTTTATTAAATCGATGCGTGGAAGTGATGTTGACGCTTCTTTGCATTACTTAGCGCGAATGCTTAGAGCTGGGGAAGACCCGCGTTTCATTGCCAGGCGAATTATGATTGCTGCTGCAGAAGAAGTTGGTATGGCAGCTCCGCAAATTTTGCAAGTAACTGTTGCTGCAGCTCAAGCTGTTGCTTTAATCGGAATGCCGGAAGCGCGCATTATTCTTTCTGAAGCTGTGATTGCTGTAGCAACTGCTCCTAAATCAAACGCAAGCTATAACGCTATTAATAAGGCTTTGCAAGACGTTGATGCTGGAAATATTGGTCAAGTGCCTCTTCATTTACGCAATGCCCCGACTGCTTTGATGAAAAGTTGGGGAAACCATGACGGGTACAAGTATGCTCACGATTATCCGGGTGCTGTGGCATCGCAACAGTATATGCCAGATGAGCTAGTTGGTCGCGAATACTATCAGCCGTCGAATCGTGGCTACGAGCATGAGCTTACTCAACGCTTATCTCAAATCCGTGCCATTCTTCACAATTCTGAAAATAAGAATAATAAAACTAATTCGTAAATGTTTTATTCATTTATTCACGCACAAGCATAATGTGTTCAACGCTGTCTAATGGGGATACGCGGAACAAAACAAAACGATTGCCGATTACTTGCACGACTTCGGCACCGAGCTTTTGAGCAAGTGCATCAGCAGCTTCTTTGGCGCTTAATCCGGAACCATCTTGCACAGCACACTTCATGAGCTCGTGGTACTGCATGGTTTCGTCTGCTTGCTTCACAGCTGCATCAGTAATATCGTTCTTGCCAACGTATAAAAGTGGGCTAAGCGTATTAGCGAGCGCGCGAAGCTGCTTAATCTGCTTCTTTGTCAATGCCATAAGGCGTCCTTTCAAATGCAAGTTTTATAACGCAAATATTACATAAATTACATAGTGCTTAACGGATTATACAGTATATTGCGAATTGTTGCATGTGATAATACAAATTTATTTATTGCGCATTTATTCCGTAGTTATTCCGTATTTATTGCGCTTGCTGCAAAAGGTGAAATATTTTCAAAATTTTTTATTACAAAGGTAGCATTTTGCACACAATAATCGCGCTTACAACACCAAGAGTAACTACTAATAGCAGTACATCTTTTATACGCATTTTCCATGAGTGCAAGTGAGTTCTTTCAGCTCCAGGCGTGTAACAGCGTGCATCTAATGCGAGCGCAAGAATGTCAGCATGGCGAATTACTCCTGCAAAACCTGGCACAATTAAAGCTGTTATGGCGTGTACTCGTTGTTTAAAAGAACCATCTCGAATGCTACTTCCTCGAGCGATTTGCGCTAGTGCCACAGAGTGCGCCTCTACACTAAGTGTTGGCAAGAACCGTAGTGCTAGGCTCATAATAAGTGCTATTTCTTGCGTTGGTATTCCAATATGTCGAAGTGGTGATAGTAATCGTGTGCAAGATTCGTTAAGCGTTGTTTGACTCATTGTTAGTACTAGAACTGCTCCAATGATAATAACAAGCGAAAATCGTGTTGCAAAAAGTATTGCGTAATTAATTCCGTCAGTTGTAATAGGAATAGTTGCAATATTTGCTAGCACTGTGCCGGTTCGCACTGCCAGAATGTTAAGTAATCCAGAGAAAACAAATATTGCAATAATCATGTGCAGTGAAGAAATAAGCTTAATAAATGGTATTTTTGCGGCAACAGTTAGAGTAAATGTTACAAAAGCAAGAATAGCTAACTGTATGTAGTTAGTAATACTAAAAGCACTTAGCATAAGAATAAAGCATGATAGCAGCGTCGCGCGTGGGTCAAAAGATTGAAGTAGCGAAGTTGTTTTTGCTTTTGTGGAACTTTCTTTGTTTTTGTTATTTTCAGTATTTTTTGCTGTGTTGCTTGCTTTGTTGTTTGCTTTTAATGTTACTAATCTTGCGCCTAAATCTTCTGCTTCTTGAAGATTATGCGTAATAAGTATTATGGTTACACCTTGATTATGTAGCATTCCAAGAATTTTTCGAATACGCAACGAAGCTTCAAAATCTAATCCAGCTGTTGGCTCATCCAGTACGAGTACGCGTGGCTTGCAAGCTAAAACGCCAGCTATTGCAACAAGACGCTGCTGACCTCCAGAAAGCGCAAAAGGTGATTTTTCAGCCAAATTCTCAAGGTTCAATAAGCGTAGGGTTTCATCCACACGTTCTTTGAGAGCATTGCCTTTCAGCCCAAAATTTTTTGGCCCATAAGCGACATCGTTCCGTACTGTATCAGCAAAAAGCTGTTGTTCTGGCAGTTGCATAACGTAGCCAATTGTTTGATGTAGTTTTTGTCGTATTATTCTAGAAGTTTTACCTCTAACAGATATGCCATGTACTGTTATATTTCCTGAATTGGCTTTTAACAATCCACACATTGTTTTAGCAAGAGTTGATTTACCGCAGCCGTTTTCGCCCATTATTGCAACTGTTTCGCCACTTTTAACAGTGAGTGAATAATCGTCAATAACAGCTGGAGAAGTTTTATCATATTTAACAGTTAGTCCGGAAATTTCCACAGCGAGATCTGACTTATTTTCTTTGAATCTGCTATCTGTTAAGTTCTTGTTGTCGCTAATTTTAGTTACATGATTATTTGCTAATTCAATATTAGAAAAGTAAGTTTTTAAACCATTAAAGCTTATTTCTTTCAGGTTACCATTTTCTAGTAAAAGTATGCGATTTGCGCGTTTGCATTCCTCAAAATTATGTGTAATTTGAACAATAGTAGTGCCATTTTTGTGCAAATTATCAAATAAAGCATCAACGTCTTTACGTGCGAACGAGTCGAGCATAGAAGTAGGTTCGTCAAGAACAAGCAGTTTAGAATTCATAGCAATAGCACTTGCTAAAGCTACTCGTTGCTGCTGTCCGCCGCTCATAGTGCTAGGGTCAGCGTAACGCTTATCTTCCATGTGAACAGTTTTTAAAGCTTCACTGATACGCTTATACATTGCTTTTTGAGGGAATTGCAAATTTTCTAGTCCAAAAGCAACATCTTCTTCAGTAATTGTGGTAATAATCTGGTCTTCAGGACTTTGGAAAAGTGCACCAATATATTTTCGTGCATTTTTATATGATTCAGCACAAGCAGTAGTATTTTCAAAAACTTTTTCGCCGCACAATGTAACATAACCGCTATCTGGAGCTGTTAAACCTGCAATAATTTTTGCTAAGGTTGATTTACCAGAACCGTTTAATCCCACAATTGCCACGCGTTCGCCAGGATTAATTGTAAGACTTAAATTATTAAGCGTCCAAGTTTTTCCATCATCGTAGCTAAAGCAAATATTTCGCAACACTACTTGCGAATTGTTTTCAATCATGTGCTTCTTAGCTTCGTTTATGCTATTACTTGTGCTGATATTATGCATAACTATTCCGTTTGGGATAATTATTTATTTTCGTGTAGCAGGTTAGAAATTGGTTTGTAAATAAGCATAGTTACTACTACGTGCAAAGCAAGTTTAATAATATTAAATGGCAGTAATGCTGGAAGAATAAGAGCCGCAACCTGCGAAACAGTTATGTGAGCGTAAAGAGGAGTAATAACAAGATTTCCACCTATTGCAAGAGCAATAGCAACAATCGAGCCTGCCAAAAGTGCAATGATTGCGCCTTTTTTGGTATGCATTTTTTTGTATACGATTGCTGCTGTAACGCTAGCTCCTAAAGATACTAGCACTGCCATAACTGTGCCGAGTGGATTGGTAAATAAGTGTGGTGCAAAGCCGAGTATGCTTACGATTGCTGCAGCTGCAGGACCATACGCGAATCCTGCTACGAGACACACGATTCCAGAAGGATCGTATTTAAGATAGCTGAGGTCTGGAATAAGTGGAAATTCTATGAAACTTACAGCCATTGAAAGTGCCACGAATAGAGCGTATTTTGCTATTTTTTCACTAGACCAGTTAGAATTCTTTGCATAAGTTTGGTGATTATTTGTATTAGAAATGCCCATGATGGCTCTCCGTTTCTTTCATCCGGACTGTAACCGTTGGCTTCGGAATTTAACCGAATCAGCAGCTCGTAAGCCGCTCGCGGGCTTCAAAAACGCATGAAACACGTATTTTGTTACCGCCAGTAAGGATTTTCACCTTCCCTGAAACTAACTATTCTTTTGTATCTCATGCTAAGAACATTGTTGTGATAATTGTGTGGCGAGGGTAGGTGCGAGAATACAAGTATGAGCAATACGAGTGCATCAAAAAAAATTAGTACTAATAACGCAACTAGCATTGATAAATTAGCTATTGTTGTTGTCACTTATAAGCGTCAAGAGCTTTTGGAGAATTTATTCCATTCGTTTGAATGTTTAAAAGAATGCCCTTGGCGTATTGTCGTTGTTGACAATGAGTGCAGTGACACAACCGGCGAAATGGTTGCTCGTCTTGAAGCTTCTTTAACTAATCGTTGGGGTAAAGCTCAAAAAGATTGTGAAGGCAATGAACTTCATGTTGTGTATGCTCCGCAAGATGAAAATCTTGGTGGTGCTGGCGGTTTTAGTGCTGGTGTTAAAAAAGCTTATGAACTTGGAGCTAAGTGGTTCTGGGTTATGGATGACGATGTTGAAACAGTGCCTGAATCTATTGAGCGTCTTGCTCCTTGGACTAAGCGTCACGCTGTTGTTCAAGGAAGTCGTTTAGATTACGACGGCGGTAATTTCTACTGGCAGTATGATTTTTTGGTTCCGCTTGGTATTCCAAATCCTATTGCTCCTGCTGCTTTCGGCAGAGCTGGATACAAAGTTATGAATACGATGTGTTTTGAGGGCGGCTTGATTCGTCGAGATATAGTTGAAAAAATCGGCTTCCCGGATTCGCGCTACTTTATTTACTGGGATGATACTACTTACGGGTATCTTGCGAGTAAGGTTACGAACCCTATTGTTGTTCCGGATATTATTCTTCGTCGCACTCGTGATATTCCTAATTGGGATATTGCAGGAGTGCGTCAGCTAAATTCAACATCGGACATGAATCGTTATCATATTATGCGAAATAGAGGCTTTATGGCTCGCTACTTTATGGTTCATGGCGATTTTCGTCCGTTTATGTTTGCGCTTGGAACTGCTTTAACAGCTGCTAAAGAGATTATTCGTTTGATTGCTGTCGATCGTGAGCATATTATTTCGGGTATTGGTAAATTGTTTACCGGTTGGATTGATTCTCGAAAAATTTTGCACGATCAAGACTGGAAACCTATGCCTTCGTTGAAGTAGAAGTTAGTAAACAGTAAGCGTGTCGTATCAGATATACGATAGAATACTGGTAATTGTCCATACAGCACACATTCAGAGGGGAGTGTTAGTGAAATGATTGACACTGCACAAGCATTTGGCGTCGATATTGGTGGATCCGGTATTAAGGCTGCTCCAGTAAATTTGGAAAAGGGAGAGTTCGCAGAACCTCGATACAAAATTCTCACTCCTGCGGTTTCTACGCCTCAAGCAGTTGCAGATATTGTTCGTCAGCAGCTTGAACATTTTGAAGTACCTGCAGATGTTCCTGTTGGAATTGCGTTCCCTGCTCCAATTAAGCCTGGTAAGAAGCTTGATTTTATGGCAAATCTTGACCAGTCTTGGATTGGTGTTGATGTTACTGAAGTCTTTAGCGAGGCTTGTGGTCGTCCTGTAACAGTAGTTAACGATGCCGATGCTGCTGGTTTAGCTGAGCAGCGTTTTGGTGCAGCAAAAGACAAGGATGGCTTGGTTATTGCTACTACTCTGGGCACTGGTATTGGCACGGCTTTGATTTACAACGGTGTGCTTATTCCAAACACTGAGCTTGGTCATATTCAGCTTGAAAAAGGTAAGGGCGATGCTGAAAAGTACGCTGCTTCTTCTGTTCGTGAAAAGTTGGATATGGGCTATAAGAAGTGGGCTAAGCGTTTGACTAAGTACTACGGCTTGATGGAAAAGTATTTCAACCCAGATTTGTTTGTTGTCGGTGGTGGTGTTAGCCGCGTAAGCGAAAAGTTCTTGCCGCATATCGATATTAAAACTCCTATTGTTGTTGCAACATTGCATAATGAGGCTGGAATTATTGGTGCAGCTTACTATGCAATGCAAAAAATGCAGCAAAACTAAAAAATAACTAAATATTATTTGTTATCTATTGAGCTGGGTGAGCAGTTTATGCTGCAGCCCAGCTTTTGTTATGCCAAGTGTTAGGGTAGTTTCGTGCGATTTTCTTCTAGAGTAGATGTGAGTGAGCCAAATCCTATTATTTTAGCTCAGCGAAAAGCTATTTTTAATGGCGTAAAGCTTACTAAATTAAACGATTCCAATCCAACGTCTCACGGCTTAGCTCCTCAATGTTTAAGCGGACGTTACACAGCAGACCCTAGAGGTCCTAAGGAAATTCGCGATATTCTTTCAAACTTCATCAATAAGCGAGATAACCGCACTGAAAAGTCTGTTCCACCAAAGCTTAATCCAGATCAGCTTTATGTGCTTTCTTCAACTTCTCAAGCTTACGCATGGCTTATGATGCTTTTATGCGATGCAGGGGATGCCGTTATGGGACCAACTCCTGGATATCCTCTTATAGAGTCTATTGCACGCTTGCAATGCGTGAATGCAATACCGTATCCTTTGCACTATGATGGTTCTTGGACTATTGATATTGCGCGTGTTAGAGAACTTTTAGAAGATGCGTCTTTGCGTATTAAAGCTCTTGTGCTTATTAATCCAAATAATCCTTCAGGCTCATATGTTAAGCCTGAAGAACGTGAAATACTATTGCAATTATGTCGTGATAATGGTGTTGCGATTATTGCAGACGAAGTATTTTATGAATATTCGCTTGAATCTTTTGCTGGCAATGCTCGTTTTGCTGGAGAATCTTCTACTTTAGTTTTTGCGCTTGATGGATTCTCCAAAATGCTTGCTGCTCCTCACGCAAAAGTTGGTTGGATTGAAGTTTCAGGTCCTAAAGATGATGTTTATGAAGCACAAAAGAGGCTTGACGTTATAGCGGATGATTTTTTGCCTATTGGTAATACTGTTTCTGAGCGAATACCAGAATTATTGCAATATGCATCTTCTCAAAGCGCTATTGTACGAAATCGTGTTATTAATAATCTGCATGCGCTTCGAGAAACGTTGGTATCCACGCCTAAATGCTGTGTTAGCGCGTTGCGTGCAGAAGGCGGATGGAATATTTTATTGCGTGTACCATCTTGCATTGACGATGATGTATTAGCTTTGAGATTGATGAAAGATTATAATCTAGTTTCTCAACCTGGATATTATTTCGATATGCCAGTTAATGGGTATTTAGCATTGTCATTATTGCCAGAGCCGCAACAGTTTATTAGCGGATTACATGCGCTTCTTCGAACTGTAGATGCATTGTTAGAAGAATAGTAATTATATAAATAATTATTTAAAACAGTGTCATCCAACTTCTAAACGCGAACCATAAGTTTGGATTAAAACGAAGCGTGCTGTCTTCACGTCCTGTAACAAACCAACTGAGTACAGCGATAGCAATAGATGCAAATAGCAATACTGCTACAAGTAAGCGTATTGTGTAAGCAATAGTTTTTTTATGTAAAGAATTTTCTGATTGCAAGGTGGACGCATACTCTAAAAGCAAGCTAATTCCAATTGCGGCAGCTATGGCAAAAGCCCATGCAAAATCAGCAATATATCTCCATCCGATACCAGCTTTTAAACTGTCAAAAACAATAAGAACAAGCCCAACTATTATAGCTATTACGCTTGTGCGCCAAGCAATATGCGTACGGCAGTGTTTTTTCATAATAAATACGCATACTATGCCAACCAATGCTAATGGTGAAAGTGTAAGCATTCCGCCAATCATAGGCTCTGCATATTGCCAACGGTCAAATGCGATAGGCTGAATACCAATCCAAGGAAAAGTTGGAATAAAACGCAAAGGTAGCGCAATATAGCTAAAAATAGACGGCAAAATATTTTGTGACGGCAAGCGCATAGTCGTCATGTCAGTAATAGTTATTTGATACTCATTGCCAAAATTTAACGGTGAGCCAAAGCGCAAAAGATTATAAATACCAAATGGAATTGCAGTAATTATGCATGGTAGTATCCAAGCTGCAAAATATTTAAAAGGCTTATACCATGAAGAAACTTGTTTCCAGTTGCGCAAAATATTTGGTAAATCTTTTTCTATGTGTGAATAAATTGCAGGAAGTGCAAAAAGAACAGCTATAGAAAAAGTAGGTCTGCATCCTAAATTTAATGCAATAAAGAAAGAACCTAAAACAATATTTAGCAAAGAGTGTGTTTTATTAAAACCTAGGTAGCACCACAATCCAAGAGATGTGAAGAATAGTGACGCTGCCATAGGTACGGAATAAAATGACGTTCTAAACCACAAATACACTGTATTTGAAGTAATGAAGAATAAAGCAAGAACAATAGATGTCGTTCCTAAAGATACTTTTTTTGAAGTCTGCTCAATAATTCGAATAACCAGTAGGGAGCCTGCGATAAGAAAACCAATTAAGAATATTATCGTAGCTACTGTTGTTGGAAGCATAGAGCCTTCAGGAGTCCATAGTCTTGAAATAATGCGATAAGGCAAAAATAGCAATATTGCTGGAAGAACTCCAAAGTAGGAGTACCAGTGACCTTTGTAGTATGCGTAATCCCAATACATATGCTGTACTGAGTGGTTTAACAAATTATTTCTAGCCGTAGGATCGTAAGGATTTTGCAAGTGTTCTAACTCATTAGGAACAGGAAGATTTAAATGCACTTGACCTTTTAACAATGCGTCTGCAGTGTGGGCATATTGATCAAAATCATATGCATAATTACCGTTTGTGTAAAAATGCATAGGAGTTGCGTTTCGTAAATTCCAAAAAATAGTTATTAAACCAACAGCAATAAATGGAAGAAGAGAAGCAGCAAAGCAGCAACGTTGAATAAGACTATGAGTGTTGAGTTTAATTTTCCAAAGCTTGGACCAAGGATTCCAAAGCGTAACAAGAAATGCAAAAATAGCAAGTATTAATACGCGACCCCATGACCACCTAAAAGGCACTCGAACGTTTGCTCTTGAGTCTTCAATATTTAATATTGATCCTATTGGATGTTGCAGCCACACTCTTACAATGCAAGATTTTCCTACTGCTTGTTTTGGAAGTTTAAGCAAAGATGGGTCTAAAGAAGCAGTGTTTGTGCTTTGAGGTTTGCTTAAGTATTTGTTTGCTTCAACTAAAACATTGATGTTTGAAATAAGATTATTATTTTTGCCCTTCTTTTTAATAATCGCAGGCTCTAAGCGAATATAAGGCGAACTTCCGTCGGATGTTACTTCTAAATATGCTTCTGAAGGATCCGTTATAAGAATGCCGCCAGAATCTAAGCGTCTAATTCCAGAACCTATATCGTTGTGCGCAGAAATGCTATCTGTGCTTCCTGTAACACTGCTCCAAAATGGCAGATTTCCAATAGAACATTCAAATAAGGTTATAAGAATTATTACGATGAATGGTATTCGCAAAAAATGTAGCGCACGTTTTATGCAATGATTGTCAATTTGATTGCTTATACGGCTGTTGGCACTATTCGTCGTATTTGGCAAAGTCTTAGACGCGTATGTTGAAATCACTGCTTAACCATTCTATTGTACAATTCAAGTAATTCAGTTCAATTCAATATTTTACTCTTCGGCAACTAAATCGAGATATTCGTCATTCCACAAATCTTCGTCGCCATCAGGCATGAGTAGCACTCGCTCAGGTTGTAAGGCTTGAACTGCACCCTCATCGTGTGTAACAAGAACGATTGCTCCCTCATACTTTGCAATAGCTTTAAGTATTTCATCTCGAGATGCTGGGTCCAAGTTGTTAGTAGGTTCGTCCAGCAGTAGCACATTGGCTTTGGAAGTTACTAGTGTTGCAAGTGCCAGACGTGTTTTTTCGCCACCTGAAAGCACTCTGGCAGGCTTCATTGCGTCGTCGCCAGAAAACAGGAAGCTGCCAAGCATAGAACGTGCTTGTGTGTCATCCAGGTTTGGTGCAACATGCTGAAGGTTTTCCAAAACTGTAGAATCCAAGTCTAATGTATCGTGTTCCTGTGCAAAATAACCGATTTTGCATCCGTGTCCGTATTGAACTTCACCAGTATCTGCTGTTTCTTCTCCTGCCAAAATTCGTAATGTTGTTGTTTTTCCAGCACCGTTATAGCCTAGAATGACAACACGTGAACCTTTGTCTATAGCAAGATTAATTCCAGCGAAAACAATATTAGAACCATACGCTTTGGAAATATCTTTTGCCATAATTGGAGTTTTTCCGCATGCAGCTGGTTCTGGAAAACGAATATCTGCAACTTTTTCTTGTTTTTGAGCTTCACTTGTTTCGCTTAATAAGCGTTCAGCTCTTCGCATCATGTTTTGAGCAGCAACTGCTTTTGTAGCTTTTGCGTGCAAGCGAATGCCTTGTTTCATAAGGCGTTCAGCTTTCTTTTCTGCAACTTCTCGTTCGCGACGACGTCTTTCTTCGTCCACTACGCGCTGATGCAAGTATGCTTTCCAGCCCATTGAGTACATGTCTATTTTTGCAAGTTGAGCATCTAAATGCCATACTTTGTTTACTACTTCGTCTAGTAATTCTGTGGAGTGAGAAATTACTAGGAAACCACCTTCAAATCGTTTAAGATAATTGCGAAGCCATATTATTGAGTCTGCGTCTAAGTGGTTTGTAGGCTCATCGAGAATTAATGTGTCTGCGTCAGAAAACAGAATTCTAGCAAGTTCTATGCGGCGACGTTGACCACCTGAAAGTGTGCCTAAAGCTTGTTGCATAACTTCTTGTGGAAGTCCCAAGCTTGTTGCCATCGATATTGCTTCAGATTGCACTGAATAACCGCCTGCTTTTTCAAAATCTTGCATTGCTTTGTCGTAGCGGTTCATAGCTTTAGTCATTATGTCTGGATCTGGATCTGTCATTTCTTTTTCCGCTTTGCGAATACGCGAAACGATAGAAGCAATATCTCGAGCGCTCATAATGCGATCTATAACGCTTTGTTCTGGGTCTGCTGCGTGTGTGTCTTGAGGTAAGTAGCCTAAACCTCCACTAACTCTAACCGAGCCTCCTGCTGGCAGCATGTCTCCTGTAATAACGCGAGTAAGCGTAGTTTTGCCTGCGCCGTTTCTGCCGACTAAACCGATCTTATCTCCCTTTGTGACGTGAAAATCGGTAGGATTTAACAGCGTTCGCGCACCAATCTGAATGGTTAAAGCTTGTGCGTCAATAGGCATAATGTCTGTTCCGTTCCCCAAAATTAAGCTGCTATTATTTATTACTTATAAAAGTCATAAGCAAACTCACTATTATACTGCTTACTGGTAACGAATACAGCAAGTGGTTGATAGTCAAATACTTTACTTTTTCGAACACTTGTTCTATAATTTCTTGTTAGTGATAAAATTTGGTATTGGTTGGGAATATTCAAGTGATTATGGGGAAGTGTGGAGGTAATTGTGTCAGAACAGGCGAATGAACAAAACGACTCGTTGCAAGAATTGCTTGATAATGTTCCTATGTGCGCTAACAACGGTACTTTTATAGCTGATTTATCTAGTATTCCTTCTGAATGGAAAATAACTATCCAGGGTGCTAGAGAGCACAATCTAAAAAATGTAAGTTTGTCGATTCCTAGGAATCGTATGGTTGTTTTTACTGGTCTTTCTGGATCTGGTAAGTCCTCGCTTGCGTTTGATACGCTTTTTGCAGAAGGTCAGCGACGCTATGTTGAGTCGCTTAGTGCTTATGCTCGCCAATTTTTAGGACGTATGGATAAGCCTGATGTTGATTTTATTGAGGGTCTAAGTCCTGCTGTTTCTATTGATCAAAAAACTACGAATCGCAATCCTCGTTCTACTGTTGGAACCATTACAGAAATATATGATTATTTGCGATTATTGTTTGCTAGGATTGGTGTGCCTCACTGTCCTGAATGTGGTCAAATAGTAAGCTCTCAAACTCCTCAGCAAATGACAGATTCGTTGCTTGCTATGCCAGAACGTACGAGGTTACAAATTCTTGCTCCAGTAGTTCGTGGCCGTAAAGGAGAATTTAAAGACACGCTTGAGCTTTTACGCTCAGATGGTTATGCTCGTGCGATTATTGACGGGCAAATGCATGAGCTTTCTGAAGATATTACTCTTACTAAACAGAAGAAACATACGATTGAAGTAGTAGTAGACCGTTTAGTTATTAAAGATGGCATTCGTGTTCGATTAACTGATTCAATTGAAAC
The DNA here is from genome assembly GCF_055818055.1 of Gardnerella sp. c10Ua_244. NCBI lineage: Bacteria > Bacillati > Actinomycetota > Actinomycetes > Bifidobacteriales > Bifidobacteriaceae > Gardnerella > Gardnerella sp. c10Ua_244. The sequence goes on along the minus strand of NZ_JARFVS010000002.1, from coordinate 98,173 downwards.
AGCATTAAAACTATCTAAAGGAGTAGTAATTGCTGATTTTGTTAACGAACCAGAAGACTCGCAAACGCGTCGTAAATCATTTTCGGAACATCGTGCATGTCCAAATAATCATCAATTAGAGCTTGATGAGATCGAGCCTAGAACATTTTCATTCAATGCTCCTTATGGTGCTTGCTCTGAATGTTCTGGTATTGGATACAATCTCGAAATTGATCCTGAACTTGTTATCCCGGATCCAGACAAATCTCTTGCGCAAGGAGCTATTGAGCCGTGGGCAATGAATAAGTCAGCTGGAATGTATTATCAGCACATACTTTCAGGACTTGCTAAAGATTTGCATTTTGATATGAATACTCCGTGGAAGGATCTAGCGGAAGATGTTAAACATGACATCATGTATGGTCATGATTTCACGGTTCAAGTTTCCTACACAAATAGGTGGGGGCGTCAGCGTGAATATTCTACTGGCTTTGAAGGTGTAGTTCGTACGCTTATGCGCAAACATGACGAAACTGATTCTGATCAAATGCGTCAATATTATGAGTCGTATATGCGTGAAATTCCATGCCAAAAATGTAATGGAAAGCGTTTACGCCCAGAAGTTCTTGCGGTTACAGTATCTAATACTTCCATAGCTGAAGTTTGCGATATGCCAGTAGAGCGAAGTCTAGCGTGGGTAAATGCTTTGCATTTGGATGGTTCTCAAGCAGTAATTGCAACAGAAATATTAAAAGAGATTCGTGCTCGACTTGGTTTTTTGAACGATGTGGGTTTAAGCTATCTTACTCTTTCAAGAGCTGCAAAAACTTTGTCTGGTGGAGAGGCTCAACGTATTCGTTTAGCTACTCAAATTGGATCAGGTTTAGTTGGTGTTATGTACGTGCTTGATGAGCCGTCTATTGGATTGCATCAAAGAGATAATGAGCGTTTGATTGCAACATTGCATCATCTGCGAAATCTTGGTAATACGCTTATTGTTGTTGAGCATGATGAAGATACTATTCGTCAGTCTGATTGGCTTGTTGATATTGGTCCAGAAGCTGGTGAGCATGGAGGAGAAGTAGTATATTCAGGTCCGTCTGATGGAATTATTAAAGCTCAGCGTTCAATTACTGGAGATTATATTGCTCACAGACGCTCAATAGATGTGCCAAAACAACGTCGTAGTGTAGACGAAAATCGTATGCTTCATATAATTAATGCCCATGAGCATAATTTAAAAAATATTGATATAAGCATACCTTTGGGAGTATTCACATGCATAACGGGTGTATCTGGATCTGGTAAATCAACACTTATAAACTCAATTTTGTATCCAGTTCTTGCAGACAAACTAAATGGTGCTCGAATTGTGCCAGGAAAACACAAACGTATTGATGGTATTGAGCTTTGTGACAAAGTAGTGCATGTCGATCAGAATCCTATAGGAAGAACTCCTCGTTCTAATCCAGCAACTTACACTGGTGTTTGGGATAAAATACGTTCATTGTTTGCTCAGACTCCAGAAGCAAAAGTTCGTGGTTATGGTCCTGGTCGCTTCTCGTTTAATGTTAAAGGAGGCAGATGTGAAGCATGCCATGGCGACGGTACTTTAAAAATAGAAATGAACTTTTTGCCTGACGTATACGTAGAGTGCGAAGTTTGTCATGGTAAACGTTATAACCGTGAAACTTTGGAAGTTACATATAATGGAAAGTCTGTTGCAGATGTTCTTAATATGCCTATTTGTGAAGCTGCAATATTTTTCAAAGCATATCCTTCTATTTCTCGGTATTTAGATACTTTAGTAAAAGTTGGCTTGGGCTATATTCGTCTTGGTCAAAGCGCAACAACGCTTTCTGGCGGTGAGTCTCAACGAGTAAAGCTTGCTACAGAGCTGCAGAGAAGATCTACTGGTAAAACAATTTATATTCTTGATGAACCTACTACTGGACTGCATTTTGAAGATGTTAGGAAACTTCTAGCGGTTTTGCAATCTCTTGTAGATAAAGGCAACAGTGTTATTGTAATTGAACATAATCTTGATGTTGTCAAATCTGCAGATTGGATTATTGATTTAGGTCCAGAAGGAGGAGATAAAGGCGGAACCTTAGTTGCAGAAGGTAGTCCTGAGAGCGTAGCGCGTAATGGCGAGAGTTGGACAGGTAAATTCCTTAAGCAAATGTTACATTAAGCGTTCAAAAAAGTTACCGATTTGTAATTTGCGAACTTAGAAATTTATTCGACAAATCTTATAAATAGTTGCATAAATCTTGTTTAGGAAAGGAGGTGAAAATGAAAGATAATGATTTTAATAAAAATTCTTATAAAGCATATGATTTGCAAGAAGAAAATAGGATGAGAGATAGTAAAAAATGGCGTAAAACGCAAGCAATAATAGATGAACAGTTTTCGAAAGATTCATCATTTGATAATGAAAGAGTAAATGCATTAGGAGCTCCATTGCTTGGTGATACTCGTGATTTATTCCGTCCAGCTTCTCGTGATATTCCAGCGCAACCTGGAGTATACAAGTGGCGTGATGGCGAGGGGCGAGTTATTTACGTTGGAAAAGCAAAAAATTTACGCAATCGTTTAGCGAATTATTTTCAACCTCTTTACCAACTTCATCCTAGAACTCAATCTATGGTTCTTACAGCTCGCAGTTTGGAATGGACTGTTGTAAGCACTGAATTTGAGGCTCTTACACTTGAATATACTTGGATTAAAGCTTTTAATCCTAGGTTTAATGTAGTTTTTCGTGACGATAAAACATATCCTTATGTTGCAGTTTCGCTAGAAGAAACTTTTCCAAGAGTATGGATTACTAGAAATCGTAGTGCGCGGCATGCTAGATATTTTGGTCCATATGCAAAAGTGTGGCCTCTTCGTCATAGTTTAGATTCTTTACTTAAAACTTTTCCTATTCGCACATGCTCATCCTCTGTTTTTAACAAAGCTCATAGGACTGGTAGGCCTTGCTTATTTGCTTCGATTGGTAAATGTTCAGCTCCTTGTATAGGAAACATAGATTCTAGCGAACATCGCAAGATGGTAGAACATATAGTTGGCATACTTACAGGCAGTGTTGGAGAGTCTTATATTTCACAAATTAAGAACGAGATGAAAGAAGCAAGTGAAGAGCTAGAATTTGAGCGTGCAGCTAAATTGCGTGACGAGATTGCTGTTTTGAACACTATTTTGCAACAAAATGCAGTTGTGTTTGACAATGATGTAGAAGCAGATGTTTTTGGATTCTGCGGAGATGAGCTTGAAGCGTCAATTCATGTATTTTTTGTCAGAGCTGGAATGATTCGTGGAGAGAAAAATTGGTCAGTAGAACGAAATGAGCATATCAGTGACAGTGATCTTATAGCTGATTTATTAACCCGCGTATACGCAGAATATGAGCAAAATTACACACAAAACCATGAAGATACTATTAGCATTAAGAAAGTTCGCGACGCTGTTAGCTCTACGCAACAAGCTACTGCAACTGATGTAATATTGCGAGCACAAGCTACTAAAACTCGTCGTGAACGTCAAGAGAGAACAGGTCGTGAGGATTTACTTGCTCCTATTTCGCCTGTTCCTCGTGAGATTATAGTTCCAATTAAAATTTCTGAAGAACGTAAGCAAGAGCTTGAATTGTGGCTTAGCAATATTCGTGGTTCTCAAGTAAGTATTAGAGTTGCAGAGCGCGGAGAAAAACGTGCTCTTATGGATCGTGCAAACGATAATGCTAGTCAGGAATTGAAACGCATAAAATCTAGCCGTATTAACAGCATAGATATGAGAACAGAAGCTATGAATGAAATAGCAAAAGCACTTGGAATGAGTAAATCTCCTTTGCGAATTGAATGTTATGATATCTCAAATACAGTTGATGGCAGTTATCAAGTTGCTTCTATGGTTGTTTTTGAAGATGGTGTTGCTCGTCCTAGTGAGTACCGTCATTTTGCGGTTCGAGGTGAACACGGTGATGGTAAAACAGATGATTTAAGTGCTGTTTATGAAACATTATTGCGAAGGTTTAAGCATAAAGATATTTATGCAGAAGATAAGCTTGATACATTAGATGTATCAGATACATCTGACTCATCTGACATTAATATTTGTGATTCCAACAGTATTTCTAATAAGCATTTTTCAGGTAATTCGTTGACTAGTGCGCGTCATTTTGCTTATAAGCCTCAATTAATTATTGTCGATGGAGGAAAAGAACAGGCAAAAGCTGCTAAAAGAGCTATGGAAGATGCTGGCGTAAGTGATATTACTGTTTGTGGTTTAGCTAAGAAGCTTGAAGAAGTGTGGCTTCCTGACGAAGATTATCCAATCATTTTTAAGAGAAGCTCAGAAGGATTGTATTTATTGCAGCGCGCTAGAGATGAGTCTCATCGTTTTGCTATTTCGTATCATCGTAAATTGCGAAGAAAAGGTTCATTACATTCTACTTTTGATACTATTCCTGGAATTGGATCAGTGTATCGTAAACGTTTGCTTGCATCTTTTGGTTCAATAAAATCTTTGAAAAATGCTTCATTAGAAGATTTGCAAAAAGTGCCTGGAATTGGTGAGAATAAAGCAAAAGCTATATACGGTGCTTTGCGTAAAAATAATGATAAGTAGCTTTTGAATTACTATGAGTCGCAACTCGTCAGCATAGGGCACTAGCCTAAGAAGTATGTCTCAGGAAATTGAAATTGGTTTGGGCAAAAAAGCCCGAGTTGCATATTCGCTTGACGATATTGCTATTGTTCCTTCGCGTCGCTCGCGTGATCCTCAAGCTGTATCTACTGCATGGCAAGTAGATGCTTATACGTTTGATATCCCAATTATTGCTGCTCCGATGGATTCGGTTACTAGCCCGGATACTGCGATTGCAATTGGTCAAATGGGTGGTCTTGGAGTTCTTGATCTAGAAGGTTTATGGACTCGATATGAGAATCCAGAACCTTTGTTAAAAGAAATAGCTGAGTTGCCGTCAGACATTGCAACCCGCCGCATTCAGGAGATTTATACTGAGCCGATCAAACCAGAATTGATTGCAAAGCGTTTGCATACAATCAGAGATGCTGGAGTGACAGTAGCAGGAGCCCTTTCTCCACAACGCACGCAAGAATTATATAACACTGTGCTAGAAGCTGGTGTTGATTTATTTGTGATTCGCGGAACAGCAGTATCTGCGGAACATGTTTCTAAAGATCATGAACCTCTTGATTTAAAGAAGTTTATTTACGATCTCGATGTTCCTGTTATTGTTGGAGGTTGCGCGGATTATACTTCTGCTCTTCATTTGATGAGAACTGGAGCTGCAGGTATTTTAGTCGGATTTGGCGGAGGAGCAGTATCCGCAACCATGAATACTTTAGGTGTGCAAGCACCTATGGCTACTGCCATTGCGGATGTTGCTGAAGCTCGTAGGGATTATATGGATGAATCCGGCGGTCGTTACGTGCAAATTATTGCTGATGGCGGAATGGGTAATTCCGGCAGCTTTATTAAGGCTCTTGCAGTTGGAGCTGACGCAGTTATGCTTGGTACTCCATTAGCTCGTGCAACGGAGGCTCCTGGTCATGGCACTCATTGGGGTGCTGAGGCTCGTCATTCATCACTTCCTCGCGGGATGCGTTCAAATGTTGGCACTGTGGCTCCGTTAGAGAATATTCTTTTTGGCCCAAGTCATGAAGCAGATGGTACTACGAACTTTGTTGGTGCATTGCGCAGAACAATGGCTTCTACAGGTTATGTTGATGTTAAGAGCTTCCAGCGTTGTAGCGTAGTATTTAATCCATTCCATCAAGATATTCGTTAGTGTTAAGTATGATGCTTATTGCATAAAATATAGCGGTTCAGTAATTTGTTCTGAACCGCTATTTTTGTTTTCAAAATGCATATATCTATATGAACATTCTATTGATTCATGTATAAATATGATTTTTAGCTATATTTGTTATTCTTTTAAACCGTAATGTGTATAATTCAACACGCATAAAATCGTTTATTTTCAATGAAAACGACGAATATTTTGTAATTTATCCACATTTTTATTAATTACGCAGTTAGAGAAAAATTACGTTGTAAGCTTTTATCTAAACTCGTTTAGTTTGTAGAAATATAAGCTTAACAAGTTTTAAATAACAACAGTTTTAAATAATTGTTAAAACAGGAGAGAAACATGAAGATAGATTTTGCTGATGCCTATGGCATGGATGATAACGATTACAGTGATGATGAGCTGAAAGATAAGTCCTCAAAGACTAAGAAAAACAATGACGAGGATCCTCCACATGTTTTCTGTAGACCTCGTATTAGCTTGCCTGTATATGAGGGTGAAGTTAGTGTTGGTTTTTCTCGTGAATGCTTGAAATACCATGTTGGAATGTGTTATTTCGACAGTAGAGATGAGCAGGCTTTTGTTAATTTAGCTTTAAAAACTTGTCAAATTGCTTGTATAGCTGCAGATATTTCGAGAGGTAGGCCTATTTCTCCAGCAATGTCGCAGCTTCTAACAAAAAGTTGTATTACTAAATTAACTAACATGTGGAAACTGATGGATGAGTATTTCACTGATAATAACGATTCGGAAACTCGCTCTGCTGTGCGTAGTTTTCCTGCAGTTCCGAGTTTGTTTAATGGAATGTTAGTCAGCCCGAATCATTTTGAAGGTGTTGTGCGCATTTGTGCAGGACCTGTGAAATACTGGGCGTCGTTATCTTTGGAATTGAAAAATAATCGTTGGATTTGCACGTATGCAGATCTAGGATAAAATCGTCGCTTATAGTAGGTAGCTGAAATAAGACATCTATGATAATGCGTTTGAAGACTTATGTACATATATTCAAATAAATATGAGCCCCTTATTGCTTGATTTGCTGATTTTTCAACAATTTTAGCAATAAAGGGGTTCACTTTTGTAAGATTAAACATTCTAACTTGTACGACTTGTAGAATCTAAGTTTTTTCCCAGTGTTTGTTTGTAAATGACAATATTAAGTATTATTTTTTGTACTTCGTGCAGTCGTGTCGATTCTGTTATCAAGTACAATAAATAATATGCTCCGAGAATTTGCTGTAGAAGCCATTCACCCAACTCAAGACGGTGATACCATTTATTCCTTACTCGCCAATCGTGCTATGCGTAGCCCACAAGACTTGGTTGCTCAATGGCAAGACGATGAAACTCGTCGTTGGCATGATGTTACTTCATCTGAAATGCTCGCGAAAGTTCGTGCAGTAGCTCGAGGCTTAATAGCGCTCGGAGTTCAGCATGGCTCCAAAGTTGTTATTTACTCTGCTACATGCTATGAGTGGGGTGTTGTCGATTTTGCTTGTGCATGTATTGGTGCTGTAAGCATTCCTATTTATGAAACAGATTCAGCATTGCAGGCAGCTGACATTATCGATGAAGTTAAGCCAGTTATTGCTTTTGCTGGAGACGATGCGCATGCTCAATGCTTAGAGCGTGTTCGTCAGGATCATAAACATATAACTTTGAAAACCGTATTTAATTTCAAAGCTGGTGGCTTGGAAGCCGTTGTTGATTTTGGTAAATCTACTACTGATGATGAGCTTAATAAAGCTGTTGATGCTGTTAAGGCAGATGATTTAGCTACTATTGTTTACACTTCTGGTTCGACTGGTAGACCTAAAGGCGCAATGCTTTCAAATCGTAATTTTACGCATATTGTTTTTGCTGGTTATGATGTTCTTAACGATATGTTATGCAAGCCAAATCGTTTGCTTTTATTCCTTCCATTGGCGCATTGTTTTGCTCGGTACATTCAATATGTTGCTATTGGTGCTCACGGTGTTATTGGATATGTGCCTAATGCCAAGCATCTTTTGGCTGATTTGCGTAGTTTTAAGCCTACGTATTTACTTGGCGTGCCTAGAGTTTTTGAAAAAGTTTATAATGCTGCGTCACAAAAAGCTGGTGCTGGTATAAAGGGTCGTATCTTTGCTAAAGCTGTAAAACATTTCATTCAATGGTCTCGCGACAATGTTGAAGGTAAAACTCATTCTCTTGCTGCACGCATGAATCACGCGATGTATATGAAAACAGTTGGCTCGTCTATTCGCTCAGCTTTAGGCCCTAATCTTTCATGGTTGGCCTGCGGTGGAGCTCCAATGGATGCTGATTTGGCTCATTTCTTTAATGGTCTTGATGGCATTACTTTTATTCAAGGCTATGGAATGACTGAAACTGCCGCTCCTTGTGTAGTTAATTTTGAGCATGCAAATCAAGTTGGATCTGTAGGTCGACCTGGTCCTGGTATAGCTATCCGTCTTGCTGACGACGATGAAGTGCTTATTAAAGGTCCTAACGTATTTATGGGATATTTCAATAAGCCTGAGCTCACTGCAGAAGTTATTGATGAAGATGGATGGTTGCATTCAGGCGATCTTGGCTCAATAGATGATGAAGGATTCTTGTCTATTACTGGTCGCAAAAAAGATATTATTATTACTGCCGGTGGCAAGAATATAAGTCCTGCTCCTATGGAAGGTATTATTGCTCAATGCCCATTAGTTTCTCATGCTGTAGTAGTGGGCGATGGTAAGCCATTCGTTTCTGCTTTAATTGAGCTTGATCCAGATATGGTTCGTTCTTGGCTAAAGAATAAGGGTATGGATGTTAACCTTACTATGAGTGAGATTGCTACTAACGAAGCAGTGCGTTCAGTAATTCAGCAATTTATTGACCAAGCTAATAGTACTGTTTCTCGCGCTGAGTCTGTTCGTAAGTTTGTTATTTTGCAAGATGAATTTACTCAAGATGCTGGAACCTTGACTCCAAGTATGAAGATTGTTCGTCCGAAGATTCTTGCTCGCTATGCTGATATTATCGAAACGCAATTGTATGCTCCAAAGCCTAATACTCGTCCTTTGCCAGCAACTGTAAAGATTCTCGATAAAACTACTGAGACTGTTAAGCAAGCACAGGAGACTGTTAAGCAAGCTCAGGAAGCTGTAACTCCTCGAGTACGTCAAGCTATCGATCAAGCTGCGAATCATTTGAAGCGTTTTGGTGAAGAATCTTCATCAGATTCCTCTTCGACATCGCATAGTGATCATAATGAACATGTCGAGTAAAAAGCTTACATATTTGTAGTTGTTTTCGTTATTTCTACTTACATAAAAGAAAGAGTAATCGAGTGTCTATTAGAAAAATTCGTATTGTTCCGGATCCCGTATTGCGAACTCCTTGTGATGAGATTCGTGAAATTACGCCAGCTGTGAAACATTTAGTTGATGATTTATTGGAAACGGTAAATGACCCAGGTAGAGCTGGATTGTCTGCTAATCAGATTGGTGTAAGTTTTAGAGCTTTTTCTTACAATATAAATGGTCGAATCGGCTATATTTTAAATCCCGTAATTGAAGAGCTAAAAGGTGAACAGTACGACGACGAGGGTTGCCTTTCTGTTCCTGGATTATGGTACAAAACTAGGCGTGCAAATTATGCTAGAGCTTGTGGAATTGATTTAGATGGTAAGACTGTAGTGCTTGAAGGTGAAGGTCTTATGGCTAGAATGATTCAGCATGAGTGTGATCATTTAGATGGTCATATTTATTTAGATAGGCTTGAAAAGGACGTGCGCCGTCAAGCGTTGCGTGAGTTGCGCAATAATATGCGTAACTAAGTTTTAGTTTTTATGCTTTATGCGTAAATAATTTTTTAAAAATTATCGGCGTTTTTGTTGCTTTTATCACTACAAGAATGCCGATTTTTAGTATTGAGCATCTGATATAATCGCTCTTTGCGTGTCCATTTTGAGCATGAGTATTGCCGCGTTGTATGATTGCTCGCTTTTTATTGTCTACACGGATTCGCAAATACGCGCCATGTACGCGTCCGTTCGTGTCGGTCGGCTTGGATTTAGACATGTGTTAACCAAGTTGCATGCGAACAGACATGGCCAGGAAATAACCGACAAGAAAGGTATATAGATATGGCACAGATTACCATGAGCGAAATGCTGAAGGCTGGTTTGCACTTCGGTCATCAGACTCGTCGCTGGAACCCAAAGATGAAGCAGTTCATTCTTACCCAGCGCAATGGTATTCATATCATCAATTTGTTCAAGTCTCTCGACATGATCGACAAGGCTTATGACTTCATCAAGCAGACTGTTGCTCACAACGGCACTGTTCTCTTCGTGGGTACTAAGAAGCAGGCTCAGGAAGCTGTACAGAATCAGGCAACTCGCGTAAACATGCCTTATGTTTGCGAGCGTTGGCTTGGTGGTATGTTGACTAATTTCCAGACTGTTTCTACTCGCGTAAAGCGCTTGAAGGAACTTGAGGAAATGGACTTTAGCGATGTTCGTGGATCCGGCTTGACTAAGAAGGAACTTTTGCTTCTCGAGCGCGAGAAGGACAAGCTTTCCAAGCAGCTCGGTGGTATTCGCAACATGAACCGCACTCCATCCGCCATGTTCGTTGTTGATATTAACAAGGAAGCTTTGGCTGTTGAAGAAGCTCATAAGCTTGGTATCCCAGTTGTAGCAATTGTTGATACCAACACTGATCCTGAGGCTGTTGAGTATCCAATTCCTGCCAACGACGATGCTATTCGTGGCATTGAGTTATTGACTAGCTTGATGGCTGATGCTGTAGCTGAAGGTTTGCTTGAGCATGCCGGTAAGGGCGCTAAGTCTGAAGGTAATGATGCTCAGCCAATGGCAGCTTGGGAGAAGGAATTGCTCACCAAGGAAGGCGAAGCTGAAGCTAAGCCTGCCAAGGAAGAAAATACTGAGGCAAACGCCTGATAAGCTAATTTGCAACCAGATTCTTATTTAGAAGCTGCAAAATCCAATTGATTTTGCTTTTTGCAGCTTTTAAGAATCATATTGATACGAGGAGAACAAAATGGCAGCAATTACTGCAGCGTTGATTAAGCAGGTGCGCGAAGAAACTGGCGCCGGCATGATGGACGTTAAAAAGGCTCTTACTGAAGCTGAAGGCGACGTTGCCCGCGCTAAGGAAATCATCCGTGCTAAGGGTATTCAGGCAGCTGGTAAGCGTGAAGGTCGTAAGGCTCAGGAAGGTACCGTCGCTTCTAAGGTTGTTAAGTCTGCTGAAGGCGAAACTGGTTACGCAGTTGAGTTGAATTCTGAAACTGACTTTGTGGCAAAGACACCAAAGTTTGTGGAATTCTCAAACACTGTTCTTGACCATGCTGTTGAAGCTAATGCTTCTACTGCTGAAGAAGTACTTGCAGCCCCAGCTGATGGTGCAACTGTTAAGGAATCGGTTGAAGAAGCAGCAGCTTTGTTCGGCGAGCATGTCAAGGTTGGTCAGGTTGCTAAGGTAAGCGGTCCACACGTTGAGATTTACGCTCACAAGAAGTCTGTGGAATTGCCTCCAAGCATCGTTTCCATGATTGCTACTGACGAAGCTGGTGCAAAGGTTGCTCACGAAGCTGCTTTGCAGATTTCCGCTATGGGTGCGCAGTGGCTTCGCCGTGAAGATGTTCCAGAAGAAGTTTTGGAATCTGAGCGTCGCGTTGCAACCGAGAAGTCCTTAGCTGAAGGCAAGCCAGAGAAGATTGTTCCAAAGATTGTTGAAGGACGTATGAACGCCTTCTTCAAGGAAACTGTACTTCTCGAGCAGGCATACGTTAAGGATCCATCCAAGAGCGTTGGTGACTTGTTCAAGGAAGTTGGCGGCACCGCTCTTGCCTTTGCTCGCGTTGAGGTTGGCAAAGGTGCTGCTGAATAAGCACTAATTATATAAGAATTTATTTTTGTTCTTGTATATAGGGTTGCGTGCACAAGTTGTGCGCAACCCATTTTTATATTCATTGTCCAGCTTAACGTGCGTTTTGAGTGTCGTTATTGATAGATAAACTGACAAAGATATACCTCATTCGCCGTTATGACTGGAGGAATCTGTATGGCTATTGCACAAACGGATGAAGGAAAGTCCCGTAGGGTTTTATTAAAGCTTTCTGGAGAAGCATTCGGTGGTGGTGCTGTTGGTATTGATACTCATGTCATTCGTAGGATTGCTGGCGAAATAGTAGCTGCAGTGAATCAAGGCGTTCAGGTTGCTATTGTTGTCGGCGGCGGTAACTTCTTTAGGGGAGCAGAACTGCAGCAAGCAGGTATTGATCGTAGCCGTGGCGATTATATGGGTATGTTGGGCACTGTAATGAACTGCTTGGCTCTTCAGGATTTTCTTGAGCAAGCAGGGCAAGCAACTCGCGTACAAACTGCTATTACAATGGGTCAGGTTGCAGAACCTTATATTCCGTTGAAAGCAATTCGTCACCTTGAAAAGGGTCGTGTGGTTATTTTTGGTGCTGGTGCCGGAATGCCATATTTTTCTACTGATACTGTTTCTATTCAACGTTCATTGGAAATTCATTGCGATGAAGTTCTTATGGGCAAGAATGGTGTGGATGGCGTATATAGTGCTGATCCTCGTAAAGATTCTACTGCTCGTAAGTTCCTAACATTAAACTACAAGCGCGCTATCGTTGATGGTTTAGCTGTTATGGATGCGTCTGCGCTTTCTATGGCTCGCGATAATAATCAAAAAATTCGTGTGTTTGGTCTTGAGGGCGAAGGTAACGTAACTAGTGCTCTTGTTGGAGAATCTATTGGCACATTAGTGTCTAATGCAGAGCCAACATTTGCTTAAATATTATAAAGGAGAACACATGTCAGCAATAATTGATCAAGCCCGTGAACAGATGAATAAGTCTGTTGAAGCTACTAAAGAGAATTTTATGGGTATTCGCACCGGTCGTGCTAATCCTGCTTTGCTAAACGGAATTATGGTTGATTATTATGGTGCTCCAACTCCAATTAAAGCTGTTGCATCTATTGGTGTTCCAGAGCCTAGAACTCTTTCAGTTACGCCTTTTGACGCTTCTCAAGCGAATGCTGTTGAAAAGGCTATTCGCGATTCTGATTTAGGTGTAAGCCCTAATCGTGATGGCAATGTTATTCGTGTTACTATGCCAGAGCTCACGGAAGAACGTCGCAAGGAATACGTCAAGCTTGCTAAGAATAAAGCAGAAGAAGGCAAAGTTGCAGTTCGCAATATTCGCCGCAAAGCTAAGGAATCTATTGACAAGTCTGTTAAAGATGGTGAACTTGGCGAAGATGAAGGCGATCGTTTACAAAAAGAGCTTGATAAAGTAACTAAGCAAGTTACTGATTCTTTAGACGTTTTGCTTGAAGGTAAGCAAAAAGAAATTATGGAAGTCTGAGATTTTTGTAGTTTCAAACTGAATGGGTGCCGTATGAGTCAAATAAAACAGCATAATTTTGTCAATGAAGTCAGTAAAGCAAATGCTGAAAAAACTGCATCAGAAGTAGGATTGTCTTCTGACAAAGCAGATACTGCTACACATGGCACCCATGAAACTTTAAGTGATATTAATCGTCGCACAGGCAGGAATATGCCTCAGGCAGTTGCTACCGCCGCAATACTAGTTGTTGCAATTGTTTCTTGCTTAATTATTAGCATTGATGTCTTTATCGTGCTTATGGCCATTTTTATGGTTCTGGCATTGTGGGAATTACATGTTGATTTTGCAACTCTCGGTTTGCGTATTCCTTTCGTGACGTTATCAATATGTTCGCTTGTAACTATTTTTGCAACATACTATGCAAAATGGCATGCTGTTGCTATGGCTAGTGGAATTACTGCATCTTTGCTTCTTACAGTAATTTGTGCGACTCTTAGCAGTACTATTTCAGATAGAACGATGCAAGCTGTAGAAAAAAAGCTCGATGGTTCTAACCTCTCATCATACGAACATACTTTATTTACGAATACGTCTGTTTCGCTATTCGTGGTGTTGTACATTCCACTTTTAGCTTCTTGCATCGTATTAGCTCTTACAAATACAAAATACGCAGTTGCTCACGCTATGCTTTTGGTATTTTTACCTGCATTAAGTGACACTGGCGGATTATTTGCTGGTGCATGGTTGGGCAAACATAAGCTTTCTCCGCGAATCTCTCCTAAGAAGTCTGTAGAAGGCTTAATAGGCTCAATGCTTTTTGCAATTATAGGAGCATATGCAATTATTGCAGGTTTTTATGGTTCCTCTTGGTTCAATTTCTGGTGGATGCCATTAGTCATGGGTATTTCTTCTGGAATTATTGGCACATTCGGTGACTTGTGTGCTTCTATGCTTAAAAGAGATATTGGTATTAAAGACATGGGACATTTGCTAAAAGGTCATGGTGGTGTTCTTGACCGAGTAGATTCTATTTTGCTGTGCGGTCCTGTGCTGCTTGTGCTTTTGCAACTTGCTCATTTCTGAATTTATCTGTCGCAATCGTGGGCTTAGACTAATATCGACGCCATGACAGTCTGTTTTATTCCGTCGCCAAGTATTTCGCAATTTTCTCTTGGCTTTGTAAACATAAAGTTTTACGCTCTTAGTATTCTTGCCGGTATTTTGATTGCAATGTGGATTACTACGCGTCGATGGAAGCGTCTTGGAGGAGATTTTAACCAGATACTTGATCTTGTTTTAGTCAGTCTTCCTGCTGGAATAATTGGCGCGCGTTTGTATCACGTTATTACAACTCCAGAAAAGTTTTTTGGCTCTAATGGTGATTTTTTAGAAATTTTTAGAATTTGGAATGGTGGTCTAGGAATTTGGGGCGGTATATTCTTAGGCGCATTGGCTGCTTGTGTATTATGCAAGTATCGTAAATATCCTATTGGATTACTAGCTGATTGTGCAGCTCCTGCTGTGCTTATTGCTCAAGGTATAGGAAGATTGGGGAATTGGTTTAATCAAGAACTTTACGGAGCTCCTACTAACTTGCCGTGGGGTTTGAAGTTAAATTATGATACTACTCAAGCAATAGGTCATAGTGAAAGATGTTATGATGGGTTAACGTGCCCAGAAGGCACATTATTTCATCCAACATTTTTATATGAGATGATTTGGAATTTCATCGGTGCTGCATTGCTTATTTATTTTGGCAAAGTTATAGCTAAGAAGTTAAAAGCCGGTTCCGTATTCGCACTTTATGTTATGTGGTACACAATTGGACGCGTGTGGATTGAGGCATTGCGAATTGATTTTTCACATGTTTTCTTAGGTGTGCGCATTAATGTTTGGGTTTCTATTATCGTATTCATGTGTGCAACTATTGTTTTTGCTTTGCTGCAAAAGAGTACTAGTACTCGTGAGTCTCTTGTTGAACGACTTATAGATATAACTTCAGACGAAAGAGAACGTGAGTCTCAGAACACTTCTAGTAAGTAAGATTCAAGTATTTGAAAAAGCAATTTTAAAAATCTTGTTTTTATAAAACTAGTCGCTTGCATTTTCTAGAATAGTACACATGAATATACAAATAGCACCTAGCATTCTTTCCGCAGATTTTTGCAATCTTGAGCGTGACCTCGATGCAATATCTAATGCGGATCTTGTTCATGTCGATGTAATGGATCATCACTTTGTACCTAACTTGACTTTGGGTGAACCAATTGTTAAGCGAATTTGTGAGGTTACTAAACTTCCAGTTGACGTACATTTGATGATTGAGGATCCAGATCGTTGGGCTCCAGAATATGCTAGACTTGGAGCTGCTTCTGTGAGTTTTCATATGGGTGCTACTCATGCTCCAGTGAGATTAGCTCGTCAGCTTCGCGATATGGGTTGTAAAGCTTGCTTTGCTGTGCGCCCTGCGGAACCAGTTGAACCTATTTTCGATATTCTTGATGAATTCGATATGGTTCTTATTATGACTGTTGAGCCTGGTTTCGGTGGACAGAAGTTCTTAGCTAATCAAATGAATAAGGTTCGCCGTTTACGTGACGAAATTACTCGTCGTGGTCTCAATACTCATATTCAGGTTGATGGAGGAGTTAGCCCTTCAACTGCAGCAATAGTTGCTGAAGCTGGTGCTGATGTGCTTGTTGCAGGTTCTGCAGTTTATGGAGCAGAAAGTCCTAAAGAAGCGATTGAAGCTATTCGCAATACTGCAAAAGCTGCTTGGCGTGAATAAATATTAGATGTATGTTGGGGGCATGAAATATGTCCCCAACATATTAAGTATTGCACAACAAGCGAGTTTTTTTGATGCGAATATATGCTGATTAATTGTGTGATTTCGTATGAGGAAGATATTATGACTAAGTTCGTTATTAATCAGGAATATAGTCCTGAAGCAATGAATCGAGTTTTGACAATACCTAATCTAATCAGTTTTTTGCGCATATGTTCAATTCCCTATATTGCTTGGCTTATTACACAGCAACAGATGACTTTTGCTCTTATTGTTTTAGCAATATCTGCGTTTTCTGATTGTCTTGATGGTTATATTGCTCGTACTTTGAATCAAGTTAGTAAGTTGGGTCAAATTCTTGATCCTATAGCTGATCGTCTATTAATTTTTTGCAGTACGTTAGCTTTAGCTGTTGCAATGATTATCCCTTGGTGGGCACTTTTATTAGTAGTATTGCGTGATGCTATTATGGCTATACTTGTAATAGTACTTGCGCAAAGAGATTATGGTCCTTTGCCTGTTAACTTTGTAGGTAAAGCTGGCACAGCACTTCTTATGCTTTCAATTGTTTCTTTAATGATTGTTTATGCTGTACCTACTGAGTCTATGCTCGTACTTTATGCTGCTGCACTTGCATGTGGAGTGTGGGGTATTGCTCTATATTGGTATGCTGGTCTGCTTTACTATATGCAAGCTTATTTGTTACTTGCTAAGTCAACAAAAACTAAATAAGGCGTGTACGCACATATGACTAAGCAAGATGAATTTGTTAGTTTAAAAGATAGTATCAAAGATTTAGATGTAAAACATACGTCTCATAAAAGCACTATGCCAATGTCTTTTGCTGCTCCTGATGGGATGTCGCTGACTAGGCGTAGGGCATTATTTTCGCACTCATTTACTGGTATTTCAACGCATCATGTTGTAATGTCTTCCAGTGGTTTTGCTCACAATCATGATCGTAGACGTTATATTGACGATTATGCTTTGCGTCTTATTGATGATTTAACTAATCGTCCAGTTGATCCAATGTTTATGGATGCAAGGTTAAGTAAACAACCTGTTAAACCGTTTAATCTGTGGTTCACTAGAGCTATAGTATTTTTATTGTGTGTTTCTATTGGTACTGTTGGGAGCCAGTTTGTTCGCAAATTGCACACTGATCCTAGAAAAGCAATACGTTCTTCATTAGCTAATGAGTTGTCTGGCTATACGTCTCGTTTCGATAAGCTTGTAGAAGAAGTAACGTCATTGAGAAATAACGTAGATCATGAGTCGCAAAAAATTACTACGCCTGAAGAGGATGAAGTTAGTAGATCAGATGATATGGTTAATGGCACTCATGCTGTAGAAGGTTCTGGGATTACTTTGACTATTGCTAATCCTATTTCTGCTTCGAGCGATGTGAATAGCGGTTCTTTACCTCGCGAAAGTAATGGCGCAAGAATGCGATTAGTTACAGATCGTGATATTCAACAATTTGTGTCATTATTGTGGGAAGCAGGCGCTGAAGCTATTTCTGTTAACGGGCATAGACTTGGAGCACAAACTTCTATTCGTGTTGCTGGTCAAACTATTCTTATTGGAGTTAATCAAACTCAAAGTCCATATGTTATTGAAGTTATTGGCGATTCTGATGATTTAATTAAACAATGTAATGATATGAAACGCATGAAATGGTACGCATCTTTAGTTAATGCAGGCATTAATCCACAGGTTTCACCTTCGAGAGTTATACGACTCAGTGCAGCAAACACAGGCGATATTAGTTTTGCCAATGAGAGAATTAGGAGATAAGCATGGCAGCGATTTTTGGATTAATTTTGGGAGTATTAATTGGAGTTGTTGTTCATCCAGATATTCCTATTGTCATTCAACCTTATTTACCTATTATGGTCGTTGCAGCACTAGATGCGTTGCTTGGTGCTGCACGTGCATATTTTGAAAGAAACTTTTCGGATAAAGTTTTTGTTATTTCATTCTTCTCAAACGTTATAGCAGCTACGTTGCTTGTTTTGCTTGGAAATCAGCTTGGCGTAGGTGCGCAATTACAAACTGCAGTTATCGTTGTTTTAGGAATTCGTATTTTCTCTAACGTTTCTGCAATTCGTCGTTTCATCTTCAGGAGTTAGCATATGGTTTCAATGTTTTCTCATTCTCCACAAGATGATGATATTCTTCATAAAATGCGTCGTCAAAAATCGCATGATCGTGAAAGTGATGAAACTCAAACTGGATCTTTCCCAGCAGTTCATCGTAAAGTAAAATCTTCACTAAGCGGTCACGTTACTCGAGCGCGTATATTTACGGGCTTTTTAATGATGTTGCTCTGCGCTTTATTAGGTTTTGCGTACATGATTCAAGTTAATCGTAGCAACTCACTTTTGTATGAAACAATGAGCGAAGAAGAATTGACTCGTCTTATTACAGAAACTCATTCTCAAATTCAGAGTTTGGAAAGCCGAAAAAGTGAATTAACAGGTCAGCTTAATTCGTTGCGTGAAGCAGTAGATAAACAAGATGAAGCTCGTCGTATTGCTCAGCAGAATGCTCAAGCAAATGGTCTTATTTCTGGACGTCTGCCGGCAGTAGGTAAAGGTATTGTAGTTCACATTACTGCAGGTGAAAAAGAGAATATTGATGCCGCTACGATGTTTCAGCTAATAGAGGAATTGCGAAATGCTGGCGTAGAAGTTATGTCTATTAACGATGTAAGGATAGTTACTTCAAGCTATATTTCGCAAACTAAACATGGTCTTATATGCGACAATATTATAATTGATCCTCCTTATATTGTGAAAGCAATTGGTGACCCTCAGAATTTGCAAAATGCTGTTAATATTGCAGGCGGTGTTGGGTCGCGTTTAAAAATTAAATTTGGTTCTTCTGTAATGGTTTCAGTGCCTGATGAAGTAGAAATTACTTCGACACGCGAACCAAAACAGTACGAATATGCAAAACCAGTCGAGTAACAAGGTAGAATAGCAAGTATGACTGAACCGATTCCTACAGCTGGCGAAACCACTATTATTGGTATGCCAGCTATTCATATTCCAATGAATACAACTTCAGATCGTCCTATGCAACAGGATGATTTTGATACTATAGCGAAATTACTTCCTGGTACTGCGTTGTTGATTTCAACTAGGGGAGCAGTGTCTGGTTCTCGCTATCTTCTTGATGAAGATTTAGTAACAGTTGGACGCGATTCGCATGCTGATATTTTGTTAGACGATTCTACTGTTTCGCGTGCGCATGCAGTGTTTAAGCGCCATAATGGCGTGTTTAGCATTTCAGATTCTGGAAGTCTAAACGGTACGTATGTCAATCGTGAACGTGTTGATGAATCAGTGTTGCATAATGGCGATGAAATTATGATTGGCAAATTCAGACTGGTATTTTTCGCACATGACGCAGTCACAGTCCGATAATGTGATTAATGCAGTACAGGGGGAGCTTTTTAACTTTTCCTTGTCTGCTGATCACGCTTCAGGATACCGTGGTAGTGTCGCTATGAAGGTTGCCGGTATTACTTACCGGCAACTCGATTATTGGGCTCGTAAAAGCATTATAGAGCCTTCAATTCATGCATCTAGCGGTTCTGGTTCTCGTCGTTTGTATTCTTTTAAAGATATTGCGATTATGGCTGTAGCTAAAAGGCTGCTTGATGCTGGTGTTAATTTAGTTAATGTTACTACGGCTATTATTTTTCTTAATCGATACTCAGAAGAACGTTTGAGAAGTATGACTATTATTTGTGATGGTCAATCTGTTCAAGAGTGCGATGAGAATCAAGATAATATGCGTCGTATGCTTGCTTCTGGTTTAGCAGTATTTGCTATTGCTGTTGGTCGCATTGTTTCTAGAGTGGAAGAGGACTTATCTTCTGAAAATTCTGTTGATGCTACGCAAGTTGAAGAAAAAAGTAGTAAGTCTACTCACAAATCTTATTCAAAACCTACTTCTCATACATCTTCAAACTCATGGAGTCTTGTTCAGGAAACGTGGGGATAATGGCATGTTCGTAGTTGTTATTATCGCTGTTATTTGCTGGTTTGCTTCAGTATCATTGTTTTTGTATAGTACATTTACTTGTGTGCGTTTTTTAGTAAAATTTCGAAAAAATGCTTATTTGAAATCAAATAGTATTAGCAATAGTAATAAGAGAAGTTCTATTGGTTTAATGCCTTGGAGTATTGTTATTACGCATTGTTGTGGGCTTCCTTGCGCAATGCTTGCATACATGCTTTTGCATATTGTTCGCGATTTTGGATTTGTTTGTGATGATTATTGGTTATTAATGAGATCAACGCTGATTGCGTCGTATGCGATTATTATCGCGCTTATTTTTGCTAATATTTTTGCAATGCTATTTTGTGCGTACCGAAGTTGCAAGTCTTAGATTATTTAGCAAGAAGTATCGTAGGGATATTATTTGATAGTAGTGTGAGACTTTATTGGTTGCGTTTGATTATTATCTCTAATTTGACATAACGTACATTATCGGATAAATATCAAGCAAATTTTATAGTCAAATAATAAGCTCAATCGGCAGAAACTGTGCAGCGCTGTAAAGAAAAGGTCGGAATACAGCCAAAAAACGACCGAAACTGTACAGCGTTGTAAAGAAAAAGCTGTTACGACAAAAATTCTGATTAGATTAAGCGAAATATTCGCAAATTGCAGTGCTTAATTCGCTTACGCTATCAATAATTCTGTAAGATCCGTGTGCTTCAAGCTCGCCAGGCTCAGCATAGCCCCAAGCGCATCCCAAGCAATCCAAGCCGCAATCTTTTGCTCCATCAGCATCAGTCCAACGGTCGCCAACCATCAAAGCTCTGTCGCCTTTTTCTGGATTGTAATCAATCTCATCAAAAACATAACGAATAACTTGAGTTTTGCTAATACGCGACATATCTTTACTCGCGCCATAAATTCCGTCAAGATACTTCGTTAAACCAAAATAATCGCAAATAGGCTTTACTTGATATTCTGGCTTGCAAGATGCGGTTGCTAAATAATATCCAGCTTCACGAAGTTTTGTGAGTTGCTCAAGTATTCCATCGTATACTTTGTTAAGTAGGCATCCTGAAATTTTTGTACCAGGATTATTAGGATCATCAAAAGTTGCTACTTCAGAATAATACTTGCGATACGTAGCAAGTCCCTTTGCTAGCAGCGATTCAGGCACATTATTGCGTTGAAGAGATTCTAAAATTGAAGGACCTATAAAACGGTGCATTTCAGCATCGTCCGGAATAGGCTGTTTCAACTCTTTCAATGCAAGCTTTGCGCAAGTAATAATACCAGCATCTGACTTTGTTAATGTGCCATCAAGATCAAGCAGAATAATGTGACGACTAGTACATCCTGAAGACACTGAGAATTCACTCATAGTCAGGAATCCAGCCCTCATGATGCATTTTTAGACGCTTGTCTAGTAAAGTTTTTAATTCTTCTTCACTACGACGTTCAAGCAGCATATCCCAATGCGTCCTAGACGGCTTGTTGAAATCATCATCTGGGCGATCATCGTCGCCTTCGCGATGTGCAATCGTGCCGCAGCGGCATTCCCACTCTTCAGGAATTTCTGCGCCTTGAGCAAAAGGAAGAATCGTGCGATGCCCCTTTGGGCACACATACACAACATCATTTCGTGCAGCGAAATCTACATTATCGTCAGATTCCAATGATTTCGCACCAATGCTCATACCGCGTAAACTGCGTTCTGCCATAGTATCTCCTTGTGTAGTACTTTATAAAATTACCGAATTGCACGGACTATATATATAAAAACGATTTATATATACAAAATACATGCGTTTTATTTGTATACGCTCATACTTATACATCTGAGTATGCTACAACTCCACGGTTTAATAGTTTTGCAGCTTCATAAGCGCATGAAGCAAGATTTTTATCTACGCCATCTATAGCTTGTAAATATTCTCCTGTTGCAAAAAGTTGAGTAAGTAAATCAATAAGACGTTTAGTTTGACGCACGAAATCTCCTCCAGTGCTGTCGGTATTGCGCAAAATTTCAGCTAGATCAGCACCATTAGCCCAATCGTACATAATATCTACAGCACCAAATTCAAGCGGTCTTAACGCTGGCAAATGAGCGTCTGCGCATAATGCGCTAGTACGCATAAATAATTCTTTCATTCGCAATACTATATTAAATATCGCGCCATCCTTGCCGCCTGGATATCGTCTAGGTTCTCCCCCTGCAGGTCCTCTAGATTCATAAACTAATGCAGACAAGCACGATAATAATTCAAGCGGCGAAAGATCATTAAAAATTCCCTCGCAAATAGCTTCAGCAAATACAATGTCTAGTTCGTTATACAACCTTCTTAACAATTGACCGCGCTCAGTAAGGTGCAAAATTTGGTTTTGTGAAGAATCTTCAGATTGTAAATAATCCAAACTGTACAATACGTCACAAATATGGTCAAAAGTTCTAGCAACAGAACCAGTACGAGATTCGTAGCGTTCACGTACTTGATCAAGTTCCTTATGTTCTCTAATCCAATGGTAGCCCCAACGCAAATGTTGTTGAATATCTGCACAACCTGCACACGGATGCGTTCGCTCAGCTTCTCTAAGATTTGCAAT
This sequence comes from Gardnerella sp. c10Ua_244, assembly GCF_055818055.1. Taxonomy (NCBI): domain Bacteria; kingdom Bacillati; phylum Actinomycetota; class Actinomycetes; order Bifidobacteriales; family Bifidobacteriaceae; genus Gardnerella; species Gardnerella sp. c10Ua_244. The sequence goes on along the minus strand of NZ_JARFVS010000002.1, from coordinate 75,581 downwards.
AACATCATCCAACGCTTTAAACGCTGCTGTGCGTTCTGCATCTGTGCGGAATAAAGTATGTTTAAGTTTACGGCGTTGATCGTGTTGAGCTTCTTTAAGCTTCATACGTAATTGTAAGAATTCAGCAAAATCCCCATGTTCGCAGTGGAATGCTTCTTCATAGCCTTTAAGAGCTGTTTCAAGTTCGTTCATGCGATTATGTAAACGTTCAGCAGAAGCATTAGCTTCCCATTGAGCAAAAGAACGATCTAGTGTTGTTCTAGCAGTGTCTGCATCGCTTGAGTTCAGCAAATTAACTGCCATATTAAACGTAGGAACGAAGCTGGAATGTAGCGGGTATACGCGTTTACTAGAAAGTGCTGCAGCTTGTTGAGGGACGAAATCAGCATGATCTACAAGAATTGCGTAACCAATATCGTCAATTCCACGTCTTCCAGCACGACCTGTAAGTTGCGTAAATTCTCCAGGCGTAAGAGGTACATGCCCAGTGCCGTCAAATTTTACTAGCTTTTCTACAACAACGCTTCGAGCTGGCATATTTAAGCCTAAAGCAAGTGTTTCTGTTGCAAAAACAACTTTAATAAGTCCGCGTTCAAATAGTGTTTCAACAATGTGACGGAATAATGCAATCATACCGGCATGATGTGCTGCAAATCCTTGTTCGAGAGCAAAACGAAAACGTTCAAAGCTTAAAGCGTGTAAATCTTCTTTAGAAAGTTGATTTGCAACCATACTGTCGACAATTTTACGTATTTCGTACATTTCTTCATCAGAGGTAAGTATTAATCCTGCGTTTAAACATTGTTGAACAGCTTGATCGCATCCGGAACGAGAGAAGATAAAATAAATTCCTGGCAGCATTCCTAGGTAATCTAATTCGTCAATAACAGCCCAGCGGCGAGGAGTATGTCGTTTCTCGCATTTATCTAACTGTGCAACTCCCCCGTTAACTCTGTGTTTCTTACCTTTTCTGTAACGGTATTTGCTATCGCTGTAAGATTCTTTACGGCGACGAGCTCGGTACTCAAATTCATTAAGTTTCCTAGTCAATGCAGGGTTAACGCGCTTAGTTACGTTTCCATTATTGTCATGGTCGTATAAATCGAGTAACTCAGGCTCAGTTGCAGAATCCTCTTGAACAACAACATGTCTTTCTAAAGGCACAGGTCTGTGTTCGTCGACAACCAAATGAGTTTCTCCACGCACTGATTCTAGCCATGCAGAAAAATCTTCAACATTTGAAACAGTTGCAGACAACCCAATAATTTTCACCGATTTCGGAAGGTGAATAATAACTTCCTCCCACACAGCTCCGCGGAATTTATCTGCAAGATAATGAATTTCATCAAGAACGACAAAACCTAAGGATTGCAACGTAATCGAATGCTCGTAAAGCATATTTCTTAAAACTTCAGTAGTCATTACAACAATGTCTGCTTCAGGATTTACAGAAGTATCTCCAGTTAATAACCCTACTCTGTCTGAGCCGTATAGTTCGCAGAAATCGTGATATTTTTGATTACTTAAAGCTTTAATAGGCGTTGTGTAAAAAGCTTTTACATTGCGATTTTGCGCAAGAAATACAGCAAAATCCGCAACAACAGTTTTACCAGCTCCAGTAGGAGCAGCAACTAAAACATTATTGTCATTTTCTAGTGCATCAATAGCTTCAAGTTGAAAATCATCAAGTTCAAAAGACAAAGAACGCTCAAATTTAGATGCCATCGAGTGCTCGTGCTTCATTGTATTTTTAAAAGCTGCGAAACGTTGTGAAGGAGATAATACTACATCATTCTCATTGCAGTCAGTTGGATTGCCTGATTTATTTTTGCAGTCTTTTTTCTGTGATAAATGAGACATAAAAAGTATTAGTCGCTTTCTTATATGCTATAGCTGGATGTCTTCTTCGCGAAGAGATTTTTTATCCCAATGCTGCCATATTTTACGGTGATTTTCGCGAATTTTTTGATGACGCTCAATAACTTTTGTGTGCGTTCGCTCATATCGATTCGTTGCATCTTTAATAGGAAGTGTAAATAATGGATCTCGAGGATTTTCATTATCTTCTTTATTTGGTTCATGCAAACGTTCAAATCTAGAAGAAACGTCTTCGGAAATACCAAAGCAGACCTTAGCTATTTTTATTGCGCTTAAAACGACAATAACAACTCCTAGCGCTACCATTATCAGCATAAAAACTGTTATGAGTAGCCAAATCCACCAAGGCATTGTTATTCCTCTGTATTCGCATTATCAGCGTGATTAACGCTTAATTCGCGTTGAGCGCGAGCAATAATCATACTGCGCAATGTTTCAGGAGCAACAGCTGTAATATGACGTGCGTGAGCAATGCAAAAAGCAACGAACCATGAATCAGAAGAAACAGTAAGATGGACTTTTACTCCGCTGCCACAAGTTTCCATAGTGGCTCCAGAAAGATTCTTCAAAAAGTTCAATTCTGTTTCATCGGTAATGAAGCAAGTTTCAGTTCCGTTATCAAAGCTCCACTTGCGAAGTTCACTAACTGGCACATCTGGAATTTTAACTTGAGATACAGGCTCTACAACTTCTGCACGTTCAATACGTGCTACGCGAAGAACTTGCCAAATGCGGGGCAATCCATTCGCTTTATTAATTGTCGTATCTTTAGCAACAAATTCACGTTTATCTTCTGGTGTTTGCTGCTCTACATCAGTCCATACTGCAACATAGTAAACGCCTTCATCAACGTAAATCTTCGACGGTGCAACAATCTTGCGACGAATACGTCCTGCCCCGTCAGTGTATTCCATATCTAGTAAAGATCCAGAGTTAATCGCACTGCGAACAATAGAACAATTTCGAGGCTCAATTTCGTAACCTGTTAAACTCAGCCATGGAGTTTGACCAGGAAGAACATGACGGCGAAGACGCTTATACAAGGATTCAGCTTGTGTGCGCTGTTCAATAGGCAAAAGCAAGGAATGCGCCAAATAATTAGCAGACGCAGTAAGCATGCTCAAATATTGCTGTGAAATTCCAGCAAGTCTTTCCAATCCTAAAGAGTTAGTAGCAGAAACAATTCCCTCGTTTTCAAGAAGAGTCCAATCTATATCAAAGAATTGGCTTCCGGCCATTTCCCCATCGTCAGAAACAGTAGTAAGAGTATTTATATCCTTGTGAAGAATTGTAACAAATCGACGAAGTTCATCATCGCTTTTTGGTCTACCAATAAAACGCTCAGCAAGCTCGTCTAATGGGAATTCCTCTCCAAGATGAGCAGACAAGAAAAGCATCAATCGAAGCCTACGATCTACTTCACTTCCAGTTTGGAATGAAGAGCCTTTTTTGGTATGCGATTTATCAGTGTTGCTATTTTGTTCTTCAATATTTTGCGCTTCTTGTATAGCACCTTCTTCATCTTTTTGCTCATTTTCGTCATATTGAGCAAAATTAACTGCTGCGTGCAAACGGCGATGGAAAGCATCAACTGCTTCTTGAGGGCTTACTACGCTAGATCCAGGATGTTCTAGTACAAACATCGCTAAATCATCAGCATCAGTATAAGCAACGTTTAAATGTTCACCATCGACATCCACAGTTGCGGCAAATCTGCGAGAATCAATAACTTTTACCAATGAATCAGGTAGCATTTGTGTTCCAAGACCAGGTGCGATTGAATCTAATCCTAAGCCAGGAATAGGAGTTTGTGGAACTCTAGGAGCAGTGCGAGAAGTGCGCTGTTGCTCGTGTTGACCTGAATCAAGAGAAGAAATAGACATTGAACGAGCAAGATAATTTGCTGCAGCTAAAACTGGTAATTCAGATTGGTCGAAACGTAAACGTACGCGAGGCTCATCGCCTAATTGCAAACGATAAGACGCAAAGTCTTGACCTTCGGACTTCGAAGAATATTCTGGCTGCCTAGACTCTATTGCAATACCCATAGCAGCAAGCTTTGCGCGATCTCGCTGGAACTGTTTTGCGAATGCTGCTTTAGCTGCTTGATCTGCAAGCTCACCGTATGAATCTGCATATGCCTTTACGCGCTGTGCAATTTGACGCGAAGTCAGCCATTGCGGGAATGCGGAAGACAATACAGCGAGTACATCTAACTCGTGTTTGCCCCATTTGTCGGAAAAACGTCGCCTTCCGTTGCTTCCTTCTACCATTAGTCCTCACGTATCATGTTTGTATCAATTTACTTATGCGCCTTGCATACAAGCGACTACGAAATGCAGCAAAACTTGTGTTGCAATATTGCGCACACCTTTTCTATTTTAATGGTGTTTTGCGGTACGTGTGGACATTTTTTTAAAAAACTTCTAATAATTATATATTTTTTATTCACACGAACATCAACAACGTTGAAAATACGCCATTTTTTCGCGACACGCCATATAATTTTTTTATAGATAATTTTATTTACTATCAATAAAAATCGCATATTTGCAAGAAATCTGCTTTAAACCCAAGAGTCTGGTTCAATTCCTTGCGGTCCCACGAATTCTCCATTTGGCACATAACTTGGTTCTCCTGTATCTTCTAAAACAGCGTCAGCAAACATTGAAACTTGGTTTCCAAATGTCCAATCTCCCCTAATAGTTACTGATTTTGCAGCAGCTAAAGCTGGAACAGAATATGGGAATCTTTCGTTGAAATCATTGATGTTTTTGTAATAACGTGGATCCAAATCAATATCAGGAAATATATAGTTACCATCTTCCATTTCATATGAATCAGTAAGATGGAATCTATCTGATCGCATAATAAATAAGTCATTGGTTGTTTTAACAGGCAAGAAACGCATGCGATCAACTTCTACGCAAATTGCGTCATCGAAAAGTGAAGCTATTGCTCCCATTGCTGTTTCCAATTGCACTACCGGAGTGCTGCTTTCGTCAGTTGGGTCAACAGTTTTGTGATTAAAAATAACAGGCAAAGGCAAAATCCCTTTGTGCTCTTTTAACTTTTTTTCTAGAGCATCTACACGAACCCAAATATTATTTGTGTTGAAATATGGATGTTTTTTAATGCTTTGTGCGCTTCTACGATCCTCAGGATGAACCTGTGTCATTTCTCGTAGCATTAGTCTTCCTGTTTTCGCGTCCCTAACAATGTGACCGCCCTTACGATCTGCTTGAGTTCGCTTCGCAACCTCAATCATGATAGGTGCGCCAGTATTTTCAAAATGTTGAGCAAGAGTGCGCGACGGTCTAGCACCTAAATTGTCAGAATTTGAAATAAACAAATACTCAATTCCATTTTCTTTAAGAGTATGCAATAAATCAGATTCCCACAGAGTTGAAAAAATATCGCCGTGACCTGGAGGGCACCATTCAAGAGATCGATCTTCCTTGTGAGAAACCGGTTCTCCAGTTTCCTCTGCTAATTTTGGTTCTTGATGTTGAATAATTTCTACAGGAATATTGTCTTGCACAAACTTGCGATTGCGTTTTAGTACTTGCAAAGTATCATGAGACGTGCGGAAAGAATTCATGAAAATAAGCGGAAGATTAACTCCTAATCGCTGACGAGCTGTAAGAACTTGTCCAATAATAATATCAATAAAGCGCATTTGGCGAGCTTTATGCCTACGAACTGGTAGTAAAGATTTTGCGCAAGACAAGCCCATAGATGTTCCCAAACCGCCATTTAATTTAATAAAAGCAGTTTTTGCGAATGCGTTAACAGCTTTGTCGTGATCAATAGTTTCGTAAATTTCGTGGAAAGTTGGAACGCTTTTAATAGGCTCAACCGTGCTCTCGCGAATAAACTCCGCAGGCTTATCCCCTGATTTATCTAAATTCCAAGCATTATATAAGTGTTTAAATTGTTCAATAGCAATTTCGCTCATGCCTTGTTCGCGCATCTTTGCAGCGGACAACTCAAACGCGTCATCCATGTAAAAGCCTCCTCGTATGCATGTGACCTTAATAGTTTAGCGATTTGTGCGTTGCTGCGCAAATATTGCTTTTAACGGTTATTTTGAAATACTATTATGATTCTACCAAAGTTAGAAATTGCAAGATAGAAAATAATAAGCGCAGCCAATAATAAATACCGACTGCGCTTATGAGAAAATTTGCTACTAAACACCACTAAATATGAAATTTAGTTATTTTCTGCATTGTTGTCATCATTTTCTTCCGGTTCATCGCCAGTTTTTAGATGATGCTCGTCGTAGCCTTGCAAGTAACGAGTGTGGCGCCAATGGTGAATAGAAGCGTTCGTACCGCGATGATGTACGTGATACTTACGTGGAGTACCTCCATAAGGAAGCTCTTTAACTTCGCTAGCAACTGCCATTTGGTTCACATTAGAAGGATCCATAATAGCAATTGGAGCAACAGGCTCTGGTTCTGTTGGAGCGGCAGTTCGATTCTTCAAGTGCGATGGCAACCATTGTGCAAACCAAGACAATGCCAAGCAAATAAGGAAATATATTACTGCTGCAACGCTTAATGTTTGCAAAATATTAAAGTACATTGATCCGAGTCTGCGCGATTCCTGAAGCAAATCAGTGTACATAATAATTGAACCAAGTGCAGTATCCTTCAAAACAACTACAAGCTGAGTTACTGCTGCAGGCATCATAGCAATAATTGCCTGAGGCATTTCAATTTGTGTCAATGATTGGTACTCGCTCAATCCTAATGCAAGTGAAGCTTCTCTTTGACCGTTTGGCAAGTTGCCAACACCTGATCTAACAAGTTCTGCAACAACAGAGCCGTTATACATAATCAGTGCCAAAACAACAGCCCAGTATGATGATTCTTTCATACCAGAAAGTGCGAATGCTCTCCACAAGAAAATCATAAGCATCAATACTGGTACTGCGCGGCAAAATTCTACTACTATTGCGGAAATACTACGAATAATAAAATTAGGTAGTAAACGGCAAAGTCCGAAGAATAAGCCAAATACAACAGAACCAACTACTGCAAGTAACGATGCTTTTAGTGTCATCCATAATCCAGGAAGATAAAAATCAACCCAGGCCTCAGATTCGAGTGCAGGATTCCAAAGCGTCCAAGAAAGTTGGTTTTCTCCCTCTGGAGGATTGCTCAAACGAACGAGAATAGCAATAATGCAAATAACAAAAATGCAACCGGCAATAATATTAGCTATGCGAATTTTCTTAAGAGCTTTTGGACCTGGAGCATCGAATAATAATGATTGTTCACGTTGTTTAGCCATTGTTATCACCTTCTCACAGCAAGTTTATTTGACAAATAAGTAGTCAAAATGCCGATAGGAATGATGAGCATAATGTATCCGCAAGCGAAAATTAAGAAGATTGGAACAATCAAATCTGCATGTTTCTCAATCATTTCGCTCATCATTGTTGAAGTCTCAGTGGCAACTGATGCTGCAGCAGCAACTGTAGAATTTTTAAGCAAAGCAATAAATGTATTACCTAATGGTGCTACTGAACCGCAGAAAGTTTGTGGAAGAATTACTTGTGTTGCAGATTGGAAGAAATTTAATCCAAGAGCGCGGCAAGCTTCTGCTTGGCCAACAGGCACGGTATTAAGACCAGATCTCAAAGATTCGCAAACAAATGCTGCAGTATAAAGCGACAATCCAGCAATTGCCAGCCAGAAGAAATTCACTTCAAAAATTGAGGAGAATCCTATCTTAAGCTGAGCGTAAACGCCTAAAACCATGAAAACCATAATGATGGTAAGTGGCATGTTTTTAAACAATTCAACATAAACTGTAGCAATCATGCGTAATGATGAAACAGGGCAAATGCGCATAGTAACAAGAATTACGCCAATAATTGATGAAAAAAGTACACTCCATAAAGTTATTTCAATATTAACCAAGAATGCTCCTGGAATATTGTAGGAGGTAAATAGCTGCATAAAATCTTGCATATTACTTCTCTCCTTCTTGAGGAATTGGCGGATTATACTTTGCGTTCGGCTTAAAGCCAGTGCCTCGTAAATTGTCGTCTAGAGCTCTTTTCCATGATCCGTTACGAATCATGTCTTTTAAGGCTGCATTAATTTTCTTAGCTAAGCCTGTATTTCCTTTTTTAATACCAATTCCGTAATATTCTGCGGTAAATGGCTTGCCTACAAGCTTTAAACGACCTCGAGAAGCGGTTGCTAAACCAGCAAGAATAATGTCGTCGGTAGTTACAGCATCTACAATTCCTGAGAATAATGCAGTTGCACATTCTGCATAACCAGGCTGTTGCATAAGCTGTACCTTTGAAGAGTAACGCTCCTTAATAGCAATTGCAGATGTTGAGCCTGAAACTGAGCATAAACGCTTTCCGTCCAAATCATTTGGACCGCTTACTTTATGCTCATCTTTTCGAATTAGCAAATCCTGACCGGCAATAAAGTAAGGTCCTGCAAACGAAACCATTTTCTTGCGAGCGTCAGTAATGGAATATGTTGCAACAATCATATCTACATCACCGTTTTGAAGCATTGTTTCACGCTGTTTAGATGGTGATTCTTTCCATACGATTTGATCTTCTGAATAGCCGAGCTTTTTGGCAACGTACTTAGCAACATCAACGTCGAATCCAACGTAGGTTCCTGATTTTTTGAAACCCATACCAGGCTGATCGAATTTAATACCAATGCGTATGACTTTTTTACCATCGCTACGGTCGCACGCTGTAAGTGGCATAACGCAACATATGGTACAAAGCATCGCTAGTATCGCACGAAAAATGCGATTTTGTAATATTTTCATATCTTTTCCCTTCGTAAGAACTGTTTTAAAGTTTCAGAATTTTTACTGAAAGATAAAACAAAAAAGCAGATTAATGCGTAAGAATCTTGGAAAGGAAATCTTTTGCACGATCAGTTTTTGGATGTTCAAAGAATTCTTCAGGAGTGCCTTGTTCAAGAATTTGACCATCTGCCATAAATACAATTCTGTCAGCTGCCTTGCGTGCAAATCCCATTTCGTGGGTAACACAAATCATAGTCATGCCTTCTTTTGCAAGCTCAACCATAACATCAAGAACTTCATTAACCATTTCCGGATCTAGTGCAGATGTAGGCTCGTCAAAAAGCATAACTTTTGGCTGCATAGCAAGAGCTCGAGCAATTGCAACACGCTGCTGCTGGCCGCCGGAAAGTTGTGAAGGCATTTTGTTTGCTTGATTATCAACTCCGACTCGAGTGAGCAATTCCATAGCAAGAGATTCAGCACTTTGCTGATCCATATGGCGCACTTTCATTGGAGCAAGAGTAACATTTTCCAAAATAGTCTTGTTAGCGAAAAGATTAAAGGACTGGAATACCATACCAACTTCTGCTCGCAAAGCTGCAAGTTCTTTTCCTTCTTGAGGAAGTGGCTCACCGTCAATACGTATGTCACCTGAATCAATAGTTTCGAGACGGTTAATTGTGCGACACATTGTCGATTTACCAGAACCAGATGGACCGATAATAACTAGTACTTCGCCTTTGTTAACAGTCAGATTGATGTCTTTAAGCACATGAAGTTTTCCATAATGCTTTTCGACATGACTTAGTTCTACGAGGGGATTTGCCGCTTTTTGCACTGAAATAGTGCGATTAGTCATATCCTCGGCGTTTGGATTTGACTTTGATACTTGCTTATCCATAACAAGAAGTTTAGCTAATCTGTGTTACGGCTATTTATCACTATCGTTACGTTTTGTAACTCTTACGTTACAAAAAAGCCGTTGATTGTAATCATAAAATCAACAATCAACGGCTTGTCAATAACATTTTTTACAAGTATTTTTATTTACTCGTCTTCTTCTGGATCGTAATCAACACCAGTTTCAGCACGCTGCTCGTCAGAAATTGGAGCAGGAGCGCCGGTTAGAGGATCTCGACCGCCGCCAGCCTTAGGGAATGCAATTACGTCGCGGATTGAGCTTGCGCCTGCCAAAATTGCAGCAGTACGATCCCAACCCAAAGCAATACCGGCGTGAGGTGGAGCACCATACTTGAAAGCTTCAAGCAAGAAGCCGAACTTTTCGTCAGCTTCAGCCTTATCGATTCCAAGAACATTAAGCACACGATCTTGAATATCGTCGCGGTGGATACGAACGGATCCGCCGCCCATTTCATTACCGTTGCACACGATATCGTAAGAATCGCTCATAGCGTGCTCTGGATCTTTATCAAACTTATCGATCCAATCAGCAGATGGCATTGTAAACGGATGGTGCATAGAAGTCCACTTTGAGTGGCCAACGGCGACGTCGTCATCATCTGGATCATCAGTGCGCTTAAATAGTGGGAAGTCAACAACCCAAGTGAAAGCAAACTCATCTGGGTGAAGCAATCCTGCGCGGCTAGCAAGTTCAACGCGCACTGCGCCGAGCAAAAGCTGCGAAGACTCGCGAGAACCTGCTGCGAAGAACACTGCATCGCCATCTTCTGCTCCAACAGCTTCCTTAAGACCTGCGCGCTCTTCTTCACTAAGATTCTTAGCAACAGGACCCTTTAACTCGCCATCTTCACCAAATACAACGTAAGCCAATCCCTTAGCTCCACGCTGCTTAGCCCAATCCTGCCAAGCGTCAAATTGGCGACGAGGAGTTGCAGCACCGCCCTTAAAGAGCACAGCGCCAACGTATGAAGCTTGGAACACGCGGAATGGAGTGTTCTTAAAGTAGTCAGTTAACTCAATAAGTGGGTTTCCAAAACGCAAATCAGGCTTATCGGAACCATACTTATCCATTGCTTCCTGCCAAGTAATACGAGGCAAAGGAAGAGTGATTTCGTGACCTGCTTCCTTCCAAATAGCGGCAATAACGCGCTCTGCCATAGCCATAACGTCTTCCTGACTTGCAAAGCTCATTTCCATATCAAGCTGAGTGAACTCAGGCTGACGATCTGCACGGAAGTCTTCGTCGCGATAGCAACGAGCAAGCTGATAGTAGCGTTCAACGCCAGAAACCATGAGCAACTGCTTTAGAAGCTGAGGAGACTGTGGAAGTGCGTACCAAGAGCCTGGAACCAATCGTGCTGGAACAACGAAGTCGCGAGCACCTTCAGGAGTTGACTTAATGAAAGTTGGTGTTTCAACTTCAGTAAAGTTCATGTCTTCCAAAGCATGGCGGGCAGCCTTAGCCATATCAGAGCGAAGCTTCAAATTGCGCTGCATAGATGGGCGACGCAAATCAAGGTAACGATACTTCAAACGAACATCTTCGCTTGGAAGCTTGTTCTCGGACTCATTTTCCAAAGCTGTTGAAACCTGGAATGGCAAAGCGTCTGACTTTGCGAGAATAGTAACAGTTTCTGCAACAATCTCAATTTTACCGGTTGCTAAATGATCGTTTTCGTTGCCATCTGGACGCAAGCGAACTTCGCCGGTCACTTGCACAACGAATTCACTACGCAATGGTCGTGCAGTTTCTTCATCGTAAATAACAACTTGCACTAAGCCTGTGTTATCACGGACATCAACAAAGGCAACTCCACCATGATCGCGGCGACGATCAACCCAACCAGCGATAGTTACTTTTTGCCCGACTAATTCTTCAGTCACTTCAACGGCATGATGTGTGCGATACGCCGTCTGGCTCATAAGTCCACTTCCTCTACAATCTAATTGATATTCATTTGTTTCTATTGACATGATTTTGCGCACAATATTCAAGCAAATTTGCAAGACATTATTTAGCGCAAGAAACTGTCTGCCGGGCATAAACAGTATCCGGTTGCCAAGACGTGGCATCCGCGGTTTCCTGTTCGCCAGTAATAATATTTTTTACTTCATCGTGAGATGACTCTGATTCAGTGCTATCAGCAGGGAACCACACATAAGGAATGCCGAGCTTGTCAGCATATTTTATTTGCTTACCAAGCTTTGCTGCGCTAGGAGCAACATCTGCTGCAATGCCTCGATCTCGTAAAGTTTTAGCAATAGCATTGCATGCAGGGCGATCTTCTTCATTCCAAACTGCAACAAGTACTGCAGCAGGAGAAACTCGAGAAACAGTAGCACCTGCAGTGTGAAGCATATAAGAAAGCAGTCGAGACATGCCGATTGAAAGTCCTACGCCTGGATACTTCTTCTTGCCTTGTGAAACTAAATTATCGTAACGACCGCCAGAGCAAATTGAACCAAGAGATTCTGCGTTGTCAAGGAAAGTTTCGTAAACAGAACCAGTATAGTAGTCAAGTCCACGAGCAATCTTCAAATCAGCAACAACAGCGCCTGGGCGGATACGTGCTGCTTCGTCTACAATCATCGCAAGAGTTTCAACACCTTGAGAAGCTAAAACGTAAGACTCGTTATCATCACTTCGAGAAATATTATGCTTATCGCATAATTCGTCGAAACGAGACTTCAACTCATCTCCTGTTTCGGCAGTAAGTTCAGCTAATTCTAAGCATGCATCAGCTTGAGAAGCCGTAGCGCCGCATTCTTTTACCAAAAGCTTAGATACTTCTTCAGCACCAATTTTGTCTAGCTTATCGATTTCTCGAAGAACTCCCTCAATATCGCTTAATCCAATACCGCGATAAAAACCTTCAGAAAGCTTTCGATTGTTAGCATGAACAGTTGCCTTAGGAAGACCGAACTTACGTAAACGTTCAAGAGCTTCAACCATAACAAGTGGAAGTTCAACTTCGTAGTGTGAAGGTAATTCGCCATTTCCTACTACATCGATATCAGCTTGTACAAACTCACGGAAACGACCTTCTTGTGGACGCTCCCCTCGCCAAACTTTTTGCATTTGCCAGCGCTTAAATGGGAACGTCAAATCACCAGTATGCTCAACGACGTAACGGCTGAGCGGAACTGTTAAATCGAAATGTAAACCAATGCGTTCTTCTACAGGAGTGTCGGATTCGTGACCAACTTCTTGTAAACGCGACAATAAATAAATTTCTTTACTGGTTTCGCCTTTTTTTAATAAGCTTGAACCCTGTTCTACTGCACGTGTTTCAATTCCAATAAAACCGTTGAGTTCAAACACTTCTCTTAGTGTGTCAATTACTTGCTGTTCAACAGCGCGTTCACTAGGAAGCCATTCAGGGAAACCCGATATTGATGAGCCTTGTACCATGTCCACTATAATAGGTGGTGTTGCGGAAAAATCATGGCTTACCGTCATACTTATTCGTAACAATGTTACCGTGCATCTGCTGTAAGGAGTCGTCCCGTGACCGAACAGACTAAACCTGAAGAAACTACTAAAACTACTACCGCGCCAAAGCCAGTTGCTCCATCTCCAGCAAGCTTCGCGCATAAGACTCGTGTTGTTGCTCAAGCACCAACCATTTCTTATAGTGAAGAGGATATTAAAGCCGCAAAAACCTTTGGCCGTGTTGATGAAAATGGCACTGTTTACGTTACTGAAAACGGTGCTGAGCGTGAGGTTGGTCAATACTCCACTGGCACTCCTGAAGAAGCGTTGACTTTCTATATTCATCGTTATCTTGATTTGAAGATTAAGCTTGATCTTTTCGCTAAGCGCTTGGAAGCTTCCAATGTAAAAGCAAAAGAAATTGACGAAACGCTTAATACTTTGAAAGCTGAATTGGAAAATCCTGCTGCCGTAGGCGATATTGCTGCTTTACGTGCGCGACACGCCGAATTGGCTGCAAAAGGTAATGAAAAGAAGGAAGCAATCTCTAAAGCTCGAAAAGAAGCTCTAGAAAAAGCTTTGAAAGAACGTACAAATATTGTAGAACGTGCAGAATCGTTAGTAGCACAAATGAATGAATCTACAAACTGGCGTGAATTAAACGATAAGTTACGTGCTTTATTTGACGAATGGCAGGAGCATCAGCGTACTACTATTCACTTAAATAAGTCTGATGCCGATGCTTTGTGGCAGCGTTTTTCAAAGGCTCGTTCTGCGTTCTCTCAGGCTCGCAATTCTTGGGTTAAAGAACGTGAGCATGTGCGTAATACTGCTAAGCAGCTTAAGGAAGCTATTATTGCAGAAGCTGAAAGCTTAAAAGATTCAAAAGATTGGCGTGAAACTTCTATGAAGTTCAATGCTTTGATGGATCGTTGGAAGAAAGCTGGCAATGCTGGTCGTCAGCACGATGATGCTTTGTGGGCTAAGTTCCGCGAAGCTGCTGATGCTTTCTATCATGCTCGTCAAAATGACCGTGAAAAGGTTAATGCTGGAGAACACGAAAATCTTGCTAAGAAGGAAGCTTTGCTCGTAAAAGCAGAGGCTTTGTTGCCAGTAGAAAATGAAGAAGCTGCTAAGAAGGCTCGTAAGGCTTTGTCTCAGATTCAGGAAGAATGGGATGCTATTGGTTTCGTTCCTCGTGAAGATATGCGTCGTATTGAGTCTCGCTTGAACGACGTTGATAAAAAGATTAAGGCTGTTGAAGACGCTGCTTGGCGTGAGGCTGATCCTGAAGCTAATGCTCGTAAATCCAGTTTTGCTTTACAGTTGGAAGCGCAACTCGAAGAGCTTAACGCTGCTATTGCTAAGGAAACCGATAATAAGCGTAAAGCTAAGTTGGAAGCTGAAAAGGCTACTAAAGAGCAGTGGCTTAACGCTGTTAAGTAAATTAGTTTTATAACTAATTAAAAGTATGGGGTTGCTTAAAAATCAAGCGACCCCATACTTATTTTTCGGCTGTATTTTAAGATTTATTTGCTTTTAAGAGTTTTTTATTAAAGATTTAGCTAAATGAATAAAAGTATTAGCTAAATTAGAATCTGCCAATTTTCCATCTTCGGTTAGAACAGCAGGTCGCCCTGCTTCACCAGTTTCTCTAAGCGCAGGATCTAAAGGAAGTTGAGCTAAAAGAGGCACATTAGTGTCAAGAGCGTTACAAAGTTGTTCGCTTACTCTCTTTCCTCCTCCTGAACCAAACAATTCTAAGCGCTCGCCGTTATTTTCAAACCAGCTCATGTTCTCAACAACTCCGCGAACTTTTACAGGAATTTGCAAAGCCATAAGACCTGATCTAACTGCCACATCTGATGCACTAGGCTGTGGAGTTGTTACTACAACAAGCTCTACATTTGGTAAGGATTGTGCTACAGCTAATGCCATATCTCCTGTGCCTGGAGCTAAATCAAGAAGTAAAACATCGGGGTTGCCCCACCAAACATCGGAAAGAAACTGTTCTAAAGAACGTTGTAATCGTGGTCCTCTCCACAAAATAGCACGATCGGTTCCAGCAAACATTCCAATAGAAATAAGCTTTACTCCCCAAGCAACTACAGGCATAAGCATTCCGTTTAAATTTGTTGGTTGAGAATTAACTCCAAACATTCGCGGTAAAGAAAAGCCGTAAATATCGGCGTCGATAGCTGCAGTATCGTAACCTAATGCTGCAAAAGTTGCAGCTAAATTAGCAGTTATAGAAGATTTTCCCACTCCGCCTTTTCCAGAAGCTATAGCAAAAATTCTCGTGCGAGTGCCAGCTTTATTAAATGGATTTTCTTTGCGTTCAGCTTTTAAATCTGCAACTAACTTTTCTAATTTAGTTTTACTCATTGCAGTAGCGTTAACGTGCGGTATGAGTATTGCTTGAGGATATTTAGATATAGCTTCTTGAACTCGTCCTGTAATCACTTCTGCCAGAGGGCAATTTGGCACAGTAAGTTCAAGATTTATTTCTACATCATAAGCAAACTTTGTTGCATCAATGGTTTCAGCTTTTTTTATCACATGCACTCCGGTTACCATATTTAATTCGGTAACAGAGCGACCTAATTCTGGATCAATAACGCTACCCAGCAAATCGTAAACTTGTTTTTCGAGTTCACTTGTATTCATGCGTTATGATTCCTCAGCAATGAGATTTGGCACAGTATTATTTGCAATTTGTAGTATTTCTTCTAAGTTCCCAGTTTTTAAAAGAGTATTAAACTGTTGTTCGTTAAGCATAGGAATGCCAAGTTCTTGCGCTTTAGTTGCCTTGGATCCTGCATTTTCGCCTAGAATAACGCAATATGTGTTCTTGCTTACTGATCCTGATGCTTTGCCGCCTCTTGAGACTATAGCCTCTTTTGCGCTGTCTCGTGTAAATCCTTGCAAAGATCCTGTAACAACTATTGTTTTACCTACTAATGTTTGAGCGAAAGATGATGTTTCAACTTTCCCTACTACACCTGCTTCTTGCCACGATTTTAATACTTCAAATTGCCAATTAGCAGGGTCTTTAGCTTGCTGGAACCAGTTGTATACTGCTTGCGCAATTTCAGGACCAACTCCATCAATTTGTGTAAGTTCTTCAATAGATGCTTTGGAAATATTGTCTAAAGATCCAAAATTTGCCGCTATAAGACGTGCAGTTGGTGGACCTAGTCTACGAATAGATAAAGCAACCAAAACTCGCCACAGTGCTGCATTTTTGCCTTTTTGAGTTATTTCTTCAAGCATACTACGAGTAGTTTCAGAAGGTCTTGTATACCATGGCACATTTATTGTTTCTTTAGCGTTGTCGCTAGTTTTAGCATTTCTAGTAATGCGCTTATTTTTCCAAAGTACTACTTTAGCGTCAATTGGAACTTGGAATTTAGGATATTGAGGATCCCATTGTTCGTTTGGTGAAGTAGTTTTTTCGGAAGTTTCTGCTGCTTCGTAATTTGTAGATAACTTTGCTTCGATTGTGCGAGTCCAAAATGCTCTAACTTGATGCCAAAGACCAGATCCGCCTATTTTGCGTGTACGCTTTTTAAAGCTACCGTCTTTACTAACTTCTTTCCACTCTTCAACAAGAGGAATTTCTTTCCAAACCATTACATTTTGTAAATCGTCGGCAGTAATACTAAATAATCCAGCTTCATTTCTAAGTACTGGAGTTTGTGGTTCAGGTAGCGTTAAATCTGGTGAAGGTATATATGGTTGTTGAGTTGCGCCTCGCTGAATTATAATTTTATCCATATCTGGGCAGTAAACTTCTGCAGTTGTAGGCCTGCAATCCTCAGGATTTGTGAGAGCTAGCGCAGCGTTATCGCCCAAATTTTCAATATCAAAAGCTTGTCTGGAAGCCAAGTGAATTATTCGTTCTGTAAGTTGAGCTGGACAGTTTTCTACATTTGGGCAACGAATATCTTTATCTCCCTCTTTTGCAGGAGCTAGCTTAGTTCCACAAGATGGGCAGTATTCTGGCATAACAAACTTTCTAAGTTCATTTTCTCGCCCTTCCCTAGCTTTAAGTACCGGTCCGACTAATTCCGGAATAACATCCCCAGCTTTACGAACTACGACAGTATCGCCAATTAGCACACCTTTATGTTCAACTTCGTAAGCGTTATGAAGAGTTGTACGCGAAATTGTCGATCCTGCTACAGTAACAGGTTCAAGAACAGCTACAGGAGTTACTCTTCCAGTTCTTCCAACCTGGACAATAATATCCTTCAAATAAGTATTAACTTCTTCAGGAGGATACTTGTATGCAATAGCCCATCGTGGAGCTCTAGAAGTAGCTCCTAGTTGATGCTGTAATGCTCTGTCATCAACTTTTACAACTATGCCGTCTAAAGCGTGCAAAATATTTGCTCTATGCTCTCCGTAATAGTCAATCATTTCTTCTATTTCAGAAAAATTTGTGACTTTTCTCGTGTATGGAGAAACAGGTATTCCCCACTGTTGATAGAACTTATATGCGTCAGACTGATTAAATTTTGTTTCACTATTGTTATGGCTTGTATTTTCTTTCCAACGAAGCTCACCTAGTCCGTGTGCAAAAAAGCTTAATCGACGCGTGGCCGTGATACGTGGATCTTTTTGGCGCAAAGAGCCAGCTGCAGCGTTACGAGGGTTTGCAAAAGCAACTCGTCCAGCATTTTCTTGTTCATCATTTAATTTTCTAAAGTCTTCCCATTTCATAAAAACTTCGCCACGAATTTCCACGAACTCAGGAATATCGTCAGTATTGTCAGAATGAAGCTGTGTTGGTATTGCTTCAATCGTTCTTACGTTTAATGTAATATCCTCGCCAGTTACGCCATCGCCTCTAGTAAGACCTTGTTCAAGAGTACCGTTGCGATAAATAAGATTTAAAGCAAGACCATCAATTTTTACTTCGCAAGTCATAGGAAGAGGTTGAGATTCATCCCATTGTAAATCGCGAATTACGCTGTTATACCAATCATGTAATTCTTCAATTGAAAATACGTCATCCAAACTCATCATTCGAGACGGATGCTTTACAGAAGTAAAATCATTAGAAAAAGTTCCACCTACGCGATGTGTTGGAGATTGAGGAGTATCTAAAGTTGGGAAGGCAGCTTCTAAAGAGCTTAGCGCTCGCATTCTTGCATCGTATGCTGCGTCTGAACTAGTTGGAGAATCTTCTACATAATAAGCAATTTGATCAGATTGTGCCCAAGCTGCCAATTTCGCCCAAAGCTTCGCAGCTTGCTCTATAGTAAGTGTCGCTGGCTGCAAATTTCCAAGAGTCAACGCATCAGTGTCTGTTGGTTTCAAGTTTGCAATCCACTTTTCGGTGTCTATTGTAGAGTTCCACTCATTCGCTTCATGCATGTCAGTTTTGTTATCAGTTTTGCTATCAGCCTGAGTAACAGTCCCTGTTTTAACTGTACTTATGCTATTAGTTTCGTTTTTTGGCGCTTCATGAGATATAGTTTGCTCGTCAAAATCGTAAAAAAGCGATAACTGTTCGCTCTCTGTTGACTCTTCGCGAATACTATTTTCACTCATGAATATTCCCTTCAGCTACGTTTTACTAATGCCTATAAACAGTATCTAATAAGACTGTATAAGCACAGTAAAAACTATTCAATGATGTATTGAGTATTAAGCTAATAAATTTTAAAACTGCTTGCTCTATTTCTTAAGCGTTTAAAGATCTTAAGAACTGTGTTTGTACTGTGCTACTTAGATCTTCGTTAGAAGTCATTCGAATATTTGCAACACATAAAGTTCTTGCAATTACAAACATTCCATCGTTCACAGTTAATTTTGCTGCTTTATCAATAATCTCTTCTGCTTCAATATCAGGCCAAGCTGGTACGTCTTCAGAAAGAAGAGCCATCTGTGCTTCATGTATATTGCTCGGTATTAGCTTGCACTGCGATCTCATTCTAGAAAGAAGCTCATCAAGTTCCATTTCTAGCGGCTCAATCTTTCCTGGAGCTAAGTATTGTGCCATTCTATATGAAGATGCAGCAATGAGGAAATTATTCTGCATCCATTCCGCATAAGCGAGCTTATAGTAAGCAAAAGCAGCATCATCCCTATCGAGAGACACATTCAAAGCGTTAATGCAAGCTGCAATAACAGATGACCAATCCTCTTTTTGCGCAAGTATATCAGCTAATCTTAAATGAGAAAGAGCGTAAGTAGGAGCGTACGAAACCATAATATTTAAATGGCGTAAAGCTTCGTCATGTTGGTTTAATTGCGAAAGTAAATCAGCAAGTTCCATATGCGCGTAGAAAAGACCGTCAGGAATAAGTCTTGTTCGTTCTTCTTTAGTTGCAAATAGATGATTATAAATTACTCTCTCAGCGTAGGAATTAAAGTATCTTGGTACAGCTTCGCTGCTAGTAAACATAGTATCGAATTGTGCTACAGAATTTTCGTACTCTTTTAAAGCCTCGCTAAGGTCCCCATTCATAAACTGTTCGTGAGCTTTTGTACGAATATCTCTTATACGTTTTGCTGTAGTAAATGAAAGATTAGGTAAATCTGTTTCGTCAATTAGCGCTCGCGTTATTGAATCTGCTTGAGCGTTAAGTTCAGGATCGTCAATGCTTTCAATAATACTCATAGCTTCGTGAGCTTTTTGTGCAGTTGTTGGCATAAGTTCTGAAGCAATATGATGGAAGTCGGCAACAGCTTGTTGCAGAAGATCTTCACGTTGTATAGAAAGCCCTTGTGCGTATTGTGTTCCCAGTATGCTTTCCTGATCTGCTGTAAAAATTTTGTCAGAAAATTCAGGTTCTTCTTGTGATCCATGAGGAGAAAAGCGGCTACTGTGAACATCAAAATCTGGTTCGATGGTATTTAATTTTCCATGAGAATCAATGTTTAATTTGGCATTAAATTTTTCGTATGTTTTTATAGGATTATTTAATCCGTTTTGGTGAATAAGTTTTATAAATCTGTCTCTGCTAAACGTAACTGTAGTTAGAGCTCGTATGGATGGTGCTGTAGTAAAAGCTGCAAATGAATTTTCTTCTTTAGACTTATCCATGCTGTTTTCGGACAGTTGATTTTCGTTAGAATCTGCGTTTGTGCCTGTTTCTGAGTTTAATTCTTGGCTGCTTGCGCTCGCATGCATTGATATGACATTATTGTTTGTCTTGTTTGCGTTACTAATATTAGTCTGCTGCATTTCTTGCAATTTAGACGGGTCTCCATGAATGTCACCGTCTTTTGGATCTCCTTTTGGCTTGGATGAATCATTATTTGCAGCGTCACTATTCATAACGTTAAGCGCATTAAGAGTACGATTTACAAGATTGTTCATAGCATTGTTTTGTGCTGTAACCATCTCTTCTAAGCCTATTGAATCTAAGCGTATAGAAACATTTTTTACTTTACCGCTTGCTCCAAAAGCTAGAGTAGACATTATCATTCCAACTTGAAGATTGTAGTTTGTAGCTAGTTTTTCTTTATCGTCGTCGTTCAGATTTTTCCAAGATTTATCCTCATTAACGTAAGCTACAGATGGCATAAGTGCAGCTCCAGCTGTAGTAAGGTTTATTGCCACGTTACCATCTTCTAAATTAGATCTAAATTCCGCGTCAAAACGGAACGGCAAGTATACGCTTCTAATAAGATTAGAAAGACGCTGTCTATAGGACCATTCACTGTCGTTATCTATCTTATTGAAATACTTATCGTTATTTTTTACCTGCTTTGCTCTTCTCCACATGTGCAAAATAGGTCTTATTTTGTCGTCCATCAGAGGATTGCCAAAAAATTGCATACCTATTGAACCGCTTGCTGCAAAAGCAACATCTTTAATCATTGCCATGTCGATTTGTGATGCCTGCTCTTCTTTTATAGTATTTTCGCAAGTTTTTCCTCCCACGATGGAGTTAATTTGCAGACAATCATAAATTGAATATAAACGGTTAATAGCACCTTCTATTTTAAGTACTTTGAGTGCAGCATTTGGTTCCAAAGCATCATCCCAAAGTAAGTAGTTTGCTTCTGTTTGCTGAGATTTTTGCATGTGTAGGCGTTCTGCACCATGCACTGCTTCCAGGCTGCGTTCTGTTTCTAAAGCTCCAGTTGAGCGCATTAATTTTTCGAAATATTCTTCTAAACCTGAAACTCTTAAATTTTCTTTTTTCGCTATTTTTATGTCTTCTACACTTCTTCGTATTGCTCCTAAAGGTGCTTCGTGTTCTAGTCTGCGAAGTACATTGCTGTAACCAAATCCAGTTAAAGACTTGTGCATGTCTGGAATGAATAATGCTGCAAAGAATGCTATTGTTATTGCATTTCTGTATGTAAGATTGCATCGTAAGTTTTCTGGAAGTTTAGTTCGTAACTCTTCGAGAGTATAAGTTTTTTTAGTTCCGAACCCGTGTGAGATCCATGATCCGATTTTAATTAAACCGTTATCTTCTGAAAGTTGTAAAACTAAGTCTCCGTTTGATACGCAAAATACGTTTTCTTTTCTAATTTTTGAAAAAGTTTTAGAAAAGTGGTTTATTTTTCCGGCAAAAGTTTTAGAGCGTTGTTCTGGTTTTAATGCGCTTTTAGACTTACTGCTTTCTAAAGAAGCGAGAAAATCTTCTACGGTTGCGTCGCCATTTAAATAGGATTCTACGATATTATCCATGTCATAGTCTGTATGTTTGGTGTATGTTTCGTCAAACGCTTCCAAAAATGCACATTTTAGAGTAATTTTTGTTTTTTTATATTGTTTTCCATAAAAACGGTGTAAATCTTTCAGTGAAGAATTATTTTTTTCTACAAATGAAAGTTGCGGTCTCATGTCTTGAATATCTTCGTAGCTAAGTTTGCTGCCGAGAAATATTCGCCCTTCTGAATCTGCTACTGCTAGTTGAAGGAATTTTTTTCCGTCTTCTTTAAATAATCCAATTGATGTGTATTCTTTTTTCTTGTTAAGTTGAACCCAGCCTAATTGATTGTTGATATTTGTTTGTGGAAAATCTTTAATAACGTACTTTTTAGCGCGCGACGAAATATCTATTGGATTGCCTTCTGCCCACAACGAGTTAAGAGATTCTTGTAGTTGCAACATACTATCTTCCTGAGATTCTGAATTTTCAGTAGTTTGCATGTTGTTAGTCATAATCCCCATTCTTTCACTTTGCTTTGTGGCATGTGAGTTTTTGTTTTATATTTTTAGCGCACATAATGTGGCGTTTAATCACATTATTTTAGTATATAAGAAATTATGCATGTTATAAAATGCGCGACATTATTTATCGAAATTATTTCATCAATAGATTGCTAATAAGAGAATACGACGACTTCGAATATTGAGAAAAAATGGAGCGGACAACGGGACTCGAACCCGCGGTCTCAACCTTGGCAAGGTTGCGCTTTACCAACTAAGCTATGTCCGCAAACAAATGAATACCTTATATCATTTTCATAAAAAGTGCAAATTAGGTATGTCGCAAGCCTTACAAGTATTTGCTGCACTTGTAAGGCTTACTTGTTTCAGATTTTTAGTGTTTTAAGTTGAAAACTTATTTTATTTGTTTGCTTACTTGCTTTCGTCATCGCGCTTTGGAGAAGATGGTGTTGCACCCTTTTCAAGCACTCGACCAGGGCCTGCAAGATAAGCTGCGCGGCCTGCTTCAATACCAAGCTTGAATGCTTTAGCCATAAGCACAATATCGTTTGCAGTAGCAACTCCAGTATTTGCCATTACAGCTGCAGCACCCATTTCCATTGCTTCAGCAGCCTGGCTTGGAACGCCAATGCCGGCATCGACAATAACAGGAAGATCGATTTCGTCGATAATAAGCTGAATAAACTTCTTAGTTTCAAGACCCTTGTTAGAGCCAATCAAAGAGCCGAGAGGCATAATTGCGGCAGCTCCAGCGTCGCGCATTGCCTTAGCAAAGTACAAATCTGGATACATGTAAGGAAGAACAGTAAAACCTTCGTCAGCCAAAATCTTTGTTGCTTGCAAAGTAGCTTCATTGTTTGGCAACAAATACTTGCGATCAGGAATAATCTCAAGCTTGATGAAGTTTCCGCAACCCATTTCGCGAGCAATATGTGCAGTGTTAACTGCTTCCTCTACAGTTACGCATCCGCTAGTATTAGGCAAAATGGTAACGCCTTCTGGAATATGCTTTAAAATTCCTGCAGCTTTCTCGCTATAGCGAATTGCTACAGTAATCATTTCAGCTTTAGCACTATTTACTGCGGCATCAATAAGCTCCTCAGAATACTTTCCAGAACCCAAAATGTATCGAGAAGTAAACTTCTTACCACCTAATTCTAAATAATCTTCATTCTCCATAATTTCCTCCATTTTTTATCCATTTCAACGCTTCTAACGCTTCTAAACTTGCGATAATCGAAACATAAGGCAAATACAAGCCTTCTTCAGGAGAAGACTTAAAATCACCTACTAAGCACACGTTTGAAAGATGCTTAATTTTTACGTTCTTAATATCTCCTAGTCCAGATAAGCCAGAAGCGGTAATAACATATTTGTTAGGATGATTCATGAAATAGTCAAGAACCATTGCTTTCGATTCGCGATTGTCGAATGCTTCAATAAACAAGTCGGAGCGCTCAGCAATCTCATCTAACGATTCCGGCGTAACTTTTTGCACGAAAGCTTCTACTTCAACGTACGGCAAAGTTTCATTAAGCCGCGCTTTAGTAGCAGATACTTTGTGTTGTCCAATTTCGTTAATCGTATAATTTTGACGGTTTAAATTCGAATACTCGATACTGTCAAAATCGTAAATGTACAACTTTTTTACGCCGGCTCGCGCAAGCATTAACGCAATATTTGATCCCAAACCGCCGCAGCCAAGTATTGAAACTGATTGTTGAGCAAACAAATCATTATCTTCCTTTAGCTGACGTTTAAGAACTTTTGCGCGAATATCGTCACTTTCCATTCATCCTCCTCCCATAATGCTAAATACTTCAATTTTTGCGTTATCTTTAACTATGAAAGTTTCAAAATCTTTGCGTTTTACTAATTCACCATCAACTTCTATTGCAACAAAAGTACTGTCGTAGCCTTCGCGCTTAAGTAGTTCAAGTAAATTCTCGTTCTCAACATAATCCACAGTATCGTGATTAAGTTTCAGCACACTTACCTCCTTTCTGTAGAATATGCTTTAAGTTTTAAATATTACGTTTAAAGATTCTACCTAATCCTTAGCTGGATGAAGAATAAACTTGCCCTTGAAGCCTTTGCAAACGCCATTTTCTTGGCTGTAAATTTCTTCGCCGCGAAGCAAAGTTCTTACCACCTGGCAGCCAATAGTGCGACCAACGTATGGGCTGAACTTGTTTCGATACTCAAGGTCTTCAGCTTTAAGAACATAAGGAGCGTTTGGCTTAATGAATGCAAGATCTGCGTCGTAACCCAAACGTATGCTTCCTTTTCCTTTCAGATCGAAGCGTTTTGCAGAATTGCTAGAATTCAATGCCACAAATTGAGTTAATGACATTCCGCGCTTTTGCACAGCTTCATCAAAGAACACGTCAACATCGTTTTGAACGCTACCAATACCACCCCAAGCTGTGAAAGCATCATCAGTTTGCTTCAAACTCAAAGGAGCTGGCGAATGGTCGGAAACAATGAAGTTAATAGAACCGTCAAAAACCTTTTCCCACAAGCCATTCTGGTTTTCCTTGTCACGAATTGGCGGAGTGCACTTAGCGATATTTCCAATCTCGTCAAGCTCAGAAGTGTCGAAATACAGGTAATGGTTGCAAGTTTCGCAGCTTACGTCAACGCCATTCTTACGAGCGTCAGCAACAGCTTGAGCACCTTCTGGTGAAGAAACATGAACAATATGAATTCTGCATCCAGTTTCTTTAGCAAAAAGGCAAGCGCGCTCAATAGCTTCAACTTCAGTGAAAACAGGTCTGGTTGCTACGAACTCAGAAAGCTTTCTAGCTCCCATTTGATGAGCTTTCTTTCCAAGCTGGTCTGTAATAGGAGCGTTTTCGCAATGCATAATCAAAATTTTGCCGGTTTTTGCAATCTGCTGCATACCTGTGTACAAGGAGTAATCGTCGCAATTGTATAAATCAACTTGCAAATCCTTGTCGCCTGTAGTTCCAAGGAATGCTTTGTAATTAACGACACCCTGCTTATCTTGCTCGCATATTCCGCCATTGAGGTTTTGTGGTTCCAAGCCACCAGTTTGACCAACATCAACCTTGAGCTTTCCGTCGGCTTCTTTAAGCACTGCTTCAAATGACTTTCCATCAGTAGTAGCAGGAATCTGATTGCAAGGCATTTGCAGCATTGTAGTAATACCGCCTTTTGCGCCGGCAGAAGTTGCTGTTACAAAACCTTCCCAATCGTCGCGAACGCCGCCGCCTGGAGCGTTAATATGAACGTGAGAATCAACTTTTCCAGGAACAACTATTAAATCAGTTGCATCAATAGTTTTATCGGCTGTAAAGTTGCTTCCAAAAGCGGCAAACTTGCCGTCTTTAATTGCTATATCGGCTTTGGTGGCTTCATTATCGAATACAACCAAACCGTTTGTGATTACTACATTGTAGTTCATATTATTTCCTTTCTTTAGCCATTGTTGGCTGAAAAACTTTTGATAGTAATATTTGACACACGAAGCCTACAGCGCATCCCACAATCCATGAGATTTGAGTAAGTGGTGAAAGTAGAGGAATTATCTGCCCGGAAAGAGCAAATAAAAGCCCAAGTATCGTAGAAGTATAAGATATCCAGTTAGTTCCAGAATAAGCAGATTTTGACGAGCTATTTGTATCGTAATAAATTTGATCAAGATCAATATGCGTGCGCTTTACTACGTAATAGTCGGCAAGTAGAACACCTGCAATAGGGCCTAAAAGCATGCCAATAAGATTCAAGAAGCCTGTAATATTAGCCATAAACTTCCATGGCATTAACACAGTGCTTACAAGAGCTGCAATAACTACGCCACGCTTATAATTTACAAATCGCGGAGCTAAAGCAGTTAGCTGGTATGCTGCAGGAACAATATTGCCAGTAGCATTTGTACAAACTGTAGTAAGTAGAAGCAACCCAGTAGCTATTGCAATTGCAGGAAGACTATCCCACTTGTTTATGATAACAAGAACATCTGTAATGGTTTCATGGTAAAAAAGCGATCCGCCCACTAAAATAACTACGCTTGTAAAGGCAAAAAGCGCGTAACTTAGCAAGAAGCTAGCAATTTGACCTTTTAGTTGAGCCATAGTTGACTTTGCATTTTGCGTAAAATCAGCAATAGAAACGGCAGGAGCAGCCCAAACGCCCAGTACAGAATTTACAACCATCATCATGAAAAGCCCAAGACCGCAATTAGTTGGCGCTTGAACAGTAGCATGATATTGCATGATTGCAGATAATCCACCAGCACAGCTAATAGCCCATACGCTCATGCAACCAAAAACAACGTAAATAAGTGGGCTTAATACTACAGTTAGCTTATTAAGAGTCTTTCCTCCACCTAAGCCAATCGCCAAATTAAGCAACCAAAATATTGCGAAGGAGATAATAATAGGTATGTGCGAACCTACAAATGGTATTTTGCTTCCAAGCGTAAGAAACTCAGGGCAAATTTTGCCAACTAGAATCTCTAAAGCTTTCGCGCCTATATATGTTTGAATGCCATACCAGCATATTGCAGCAACTACTCCCCTAAGGAATCCTGGTAGTTGAGCGCCTGCTTTTCCGTATGTTGCGCGCAAATGCATAGAAAACGGTATGCCGTATTTGGATCCTACAACACCGTTAGCAACCATGACAATTGCTGTAAGAATTGCGCCAAGCATGATACCAATCATTACGTAAATTGGAGAGTATCCCATCAAAAGGAACGCGCCAACTGCAGCATAATTAGGAATATTGTGTACAGACTGCATCCACAAAGTGCAAAAATTAAGAGCGCTCATTGTGCGTTTTTCTTGCGGCTTTGGCAGTAAATCTTCGTTAGTGTAGCCGCGCTCGCGGTAACATTCCAAGTTTTTACTAGCTACTGGCTCGTCTTGTAGCAGTTTACTAATTTGCATGCGCACCTCCTTACTTTTCTTGTTTGTAAATTTGATTCTTTTTTGTGTTTTGTGTTTTGAGTTTTTTGAAAGTAATAATCGCAACTTTGCTCAAAAATAAAAAAGATACGAAAGGATATCGTACCCGTGGTGGTGCGCCCCTTCGTATCAGCCTCTTATTCGTGAATAAGCGTTGTACTCTCATTCGATATTCACTTTTCTTCGCTGCGATTAATTAAGCAGTGAAGTTTGCATCGTATATGCCTTTTACGTCCTTCCTAAATTTCTATTTCTTTTTGGTTTTCGTTTGGTTTTCGTTTGGTTTCCGTTATCTTTTAGTTGGTTTTCGTTAGTCCTCATAAGCCAAACTATGCAGAGCATCTCGTAAAAGCTTTACTCCGTGAACAGCGTCTTGTGGATCTGTGTACTCTTCTGGAGCGTGACTAATACCATCTTTTGAAGGAACGAAAATCATTCCGGATTTTACAAACGGAGCAAAAATTTGCGTATCTTGACCAGCACCTGAATGCATGACTCTGTACGCATAACCTTGCTTATTAGCTTGATCTTTCAAAAGATTAATAATATCGTTGCTAAGTGGTGTAGGATCGTCAGACATCCACTTATCAATCTGCGCTGTAATGCCATAAGACTTGGCAGTTTCGTGAATGTCCTCGTCGAGTTCCTGCAAGAATTTATCAAGAAAAGCTTTATCTGTATGACGGCAGTTCATTGAAAAAGTAACTTCTCCAGGAACAATATTTACTTGATTTGGAACTACGCTGATTCTACCGAAAGTAAGTACCAGTGGGTCGCCTGCTTGCTTAGCTTTGTCAAGATTCTTGGCGATTATATGAGACATGCAATCTACTGCATCGTGCCTGTAGGACATCATTGTTGTGCCAGCGTGATTTTGTACGCCTTTAAGATGAACATCCCAACGGTGCTGACCGGCAATGCTAGTGATAATACCTAAATCTTCGTGATTGCTGTAAAGCGTTGGTCCCTGCTCAATGTGTAGCTCAATCCAGGCTTCAAGATTTGCGAACTTAGGTTGAGTTGTTTGATAATTGAACCCAGCTTCACGCATTGCTGTTTCGAAAGGAACACCTTCACTGTCGCAAATATTTTCTACGTCTTCTTTTTTGGCTAGCCCGAAGAAATTCTTTGAACCCCAGAATACGTATGGGAAACGTGAGCCTTCCTCTTCTGCTAAGCAGATAATGCGAAGACTTTTCTTTGGCTTTCCATATCTAGTAAGTAAATTCTTAATTGCTAAATAGGCTGCAACTATTCCAAGTTGGCCGTCAAAACGACCTCCTCTTGAAACTGTGTCAATATGCGATCCGCAAGCTATTATGCTTTCTGGTTTTTCGCATCCTTCAACAGTTGCAATTAGGTTTCCAACTTGGTCGAATTCCACAGTCATACCGAGTTTTTCAAATCGTTGACGAAGAGCAAAAAGAGCCTGTTTCCAAGATTTTGTGTAAAGAGGTCGAGTAACTCCTTGTTCTCCTGGTTTTTCTGTGAATCCTGCAAGCCAGCTTATGGCTGATTCTATAGTTTCAGCACTTATGCTGCTATCAATCATGTGCAGTATTCCTCCTCACTTGTGCAAGTTTTCCCAAAAGTGACATTCAGGCGGATATTTTTTGGTTTTTGTTTAGTTGATACTCGTGTAATTGCTACTACTTTGTGGCAACGCAAGATATCACGAAAATCGTGACAGAAAGAAATCACTTACTGTAATTGCTCCCTACGCATGTCTTAACAAAACAGGTTCAAAGGGTGTTTCTCAACTGTTTCCAGTACCCCTGCAATTTTCACTGTACTCGGATGAGTATAGCACGATATTAAATGAACTCAAAATGAACATTATCATGTGTGTTTTTGTGAAGAAATGCTTGGTTGACTGGTTGGCTGGTTGCTTGCTTGGCTGGTTGATTGATTGGTTGATTTGTTGACTGATATGAGATATTGCTTCCATTTGTGGTTGCAGGTATGTTCGGCTGCAAAAAATTTTCATATGTAAGTTAGGAAATAAAAAATAGCCAGATAACAAAAAACGCAGTGCTTCTACACTGCGAACATATTGTGGGTGATATAGGAATCGAACCTATGACCCCTTCCGTGTGAAGGAAGTGCGCTAGCCGCTGCGCCAATCACCCAAAATTTTTTAATTATGCGTGAAAGGCAATCCTTTCGAGTGGGCGATACAAGGTTCGAACTTGTGACCCCTTCCGTGTCAGGGAAGTGCGCTACCACTGCGCCAACCGCCCAGGTTGTTTATTAAGCTTGAAGCTTAATCGAGGTGGGTACGAGAGTCGAACTCATCTATACGGCTTTGCAGGCCGCTGCCTAACCGCTTGGCTAACCCACCGTAAGGTCGAATAACTCATCGGACCTAGAGCGGACAACGGGACTCGAACCCGCGGTCTCAACCTTGGCAAGGTTGCGCTTTACCAACTAAGCTATGTCCGCAATGCAACTTTACTGAACAATGTCAGCGCCGAAGCACGAGTAACTACTATACCCGAAATATTTACAAATGCAAGCCCTTGCCTATTTTGGCGTGTCGTTTGGTGTTTCTGTTGGTGTGTTTTTTGGCGTGTTCGTAGGCGTGTCTTTCGGTGTGTTCGTTTGCGCGTGTTGGTTGGAGGTTTGTTTATGCGTATGGTATTGGAGCATTTGCGAGCGCAAGTGTTATTTTCTCAGTTTGTTGACTGAGTTTTTAACGGTGTTTGGGCTGTGAGTGTTATTTTCTCAGTTCGTTGACTGAATTAGTAACGGTGTTTAGAACTTGGCTTAATATTCCCAGCTTCGCAATCTTCATTTTAAGTATATTTTCTAGGGTTATAGGTTCTAGGGTTATAGACCAAAATTTATTTATTCATCTGGGGAATGGACTTTACGCGGGACTCCTAAATCGTCTGCTATATCGTCGTAGTTATCGCCACATTCATAAGGGTCTAATAAATTGTAAGCTTCGATTAGCAACTCTTTAGGTGCACTCTTGTGTAGCCACGCGTCTACTAAATAAATATCAATTGCAATCGATGGTTCGCCTGCTCGAATAGCACTATTGGCTTCTTCTTTAGAAAACTTATCCATGTATGGCTCAGCATAAGGTCGAAGTTTCTCAACCATGTCATAACAAATTTTCATCATATCCATTAGCTTTTCACTCCTCTCTTATTTTCCACAACTGAGAACGCGGTATTGACGCTCCAATCTTTTTCTTTTTTATAAACGCACTTCTAGGATAGCATCAGCATATGCGGGAAAGACCGTGAGCCAAGGCGAAAAATGACACCACACTCCAGCGATAATAACGAGTGAGAACATAGCAGATACTATTGCGTCTAATTTCATAATGAGCCTGCAGTATAGTGGATAGTGAGTCCTGGACACTTCGACTGTTCGGGACCCTTTATTTACTTATTGCGCTTCAAGGATTACCACTGCGTAGAATCACCCCCGCGTATGCGGGAAAGACACACATGCAATCATTGCGGTTGCAGCAGTATCGTAGCGGATATGAAATCGAACGCGCATGCGGCAGTTAGAGCACGCCGCGGCGCATCGTATCGCGCGCGCTAAGTGTTTTTTATTATAGGGTAGGCAAATAAAACTTGCCTACCCTTGTTTGTTTTTACTGTTGATTGTTTGACTCGGTTTTAGCTGCTTTACCAACAGTCTCTTTTAACTCTTGCCATGATGATGGCAGGGTTACGGGGCGATGTGGCCGCCGTGCAGCCCAATTGCGGATAGTGTCATAATCCCACGCGGGCTTTGTTGTTAGTACGCCAACCGAGTGTGTTGGTAGTGGAATTAAACCACGTAACTCACTCGCGTTCTGGTTTTTTAAGGCGGCGCGCCTAGAGCGCACGAGATACTGGCGCATAGACTCGTAGCTAACACCAAGAAGTCGCGCAATGTCATGTAGTGATACGAGTACTGTTTGTCCGTTCTCATCTAACATAATATGCTCCTTATTTTTCTTTGCTACTGCCTGTTAAGCCAGCGGATAAGCCAGCAATGCCAGCTGCTAGAGTGAACCCAATACCAGCGAATGGCACTTGCAAAATAACGTTTGTTACCGCGGTAATAGCGCATATTGCCGAAATAATACCTAATACTCTTGTTCTACTCATAATCGTGTGGAAAGATTGAGGCTAGGGGTTCTAGCCAGCATCATTGGTTGGAACCCCCGTTTTTTACTTGCGCTTATTGTCGTGTCGTAAATCTAACCAAATCATGATGATGATAGTTAGAATGTTGAGCGCGAGCGCTACCCAATCTTTTGTTTCCATGTTCACCTCCTTTCATAATTAAATATTATCACAATATGAGAACATAAGCAAGGGGGTGAACAAAAATAGGATCACCACCGCGTATGCGGGAAAGACTCATATGATAGAATCGAAATGAATGCTAGGGCTCCTCTTTCCCTTTAATCTCGTAATGAGTTGGTTTGAGGGTATGACTAGCTTTCGTATATTCCAACTGTTTTATAATCTTTAATGATTAATGCGTTATAAGCCAAAAGTAAAGGAGCCTACGCAGCGCCTAAAGTGTTAAAGCAGTCAACGGCATGAAGCCGACTTTCAACGCAGGAAGACTCCTATAGCTCATGCTACCAAATAGTGTAAGTGGCAAAAATATTGGGCACTAACTGCAGTGTGCTAGTGTCCAATATGATTATTATTTTGCTAAGTTGCTTTCAGATTTCCACTTTTTTATGAGTTCTATAGCTTGTTTTTCTTGCGCATAAAGAAAATGATCGTTATCTCTATTTTCATAGTTTATAGTAAACGATGCTAATTTTATTTGTTCTTCTTTAGTAAATTCATCTAATCGACTTTTATCAAAATTTTTTATAGAATCATAAAATTCTTCTTCAGAAACTAAGTTAAAACAATTTTCTGAATAAAATTCCCAGCCCGTTAAACTATTATATGTTGTTAAGCATAAGAATTTAAGCTTATTTACATCATCTTTAAACAGATTTTTAACGTATACTTCAGCACTTTTACTATCTAATTCTTTCCATAAGCAAAATATTCTATCCAATCCAGATAAACTTAAAATGTTTTTAGAATTTGAGATTGATTCAATTTTTTCTACATAAATTTTTCCAATATTTTTTAGGTGTTCAGGAGTTATAATTTGCAAATTTTTATCTTCATCGTCAGATTTTCTACAATCTTGAACTATTTGATTAATAAGAATAGACTTTGTTGCAATATTATTTTTATCAATATTCTCAACAATGAAATTGATAATTTCATAACGTACTTCCTCTTCTTTAATAGAAATTATCATATTGACTACAATATTATTTGAATAGTAATCTGTTAACTTACTTTGATCTACAAGCTCATTTTGAAGTTCTAATAAAACATATGCAATTAAAGTGAGTCTATCGTTTGATATTTTGTTATCACTAAACAATGATTCTACATTTTCCAAAAAGTATAAAATATTGCCATCTTTATTAAATTCTCTAATCTTTTGCAAAAGTCTTAATCCACTATAACTGTTCACGCATTTAATAATTTCTTCTCTTGGAATTTTTATATCAGATAAATTAAAGCTAAAATATAAACCTATTGTTTTTGTAGATCCAATACGTTTCCTGCTAATAAGTTCTGATTCTGATATATCTTCATTGATTAATTTATGATTTGTATCATACGCAAATGTAGGAAACAGAATTGAAACAATATCAAAAGCCATTTTGCTATACAATCCAAAACTGTCAAATTCTTGATTACATTTTTCAATATATTGATGTAATTCAGATCGTCTTCGTAATGAAGAATTAATATCTCCACTACAAATGAAATCTTTATTGTTGAAAATCCATTCATATAGCTTAGGTTCTAAGATTTCTATTGCAGTAATAGCTAATAAATCAACAAATGATGTTTCTTCACATAAAGCGCCATACTTGAAGTGGAAAGCATTAAGTAATCTATTTACATCCCTTATATTATTTACATATGGATTTACGCAGTTTTCAAGTACTGTTTCAAAATATTCATTATTTTCAAATTCTTCTTCATTCTTGCTTTTATGAACAATATCATTAAGGCGATCTCTTAATATTTCATGCACTGTTGTTTTATCAATTTCGGGAACTTCAAAAGAAACTTGAACAATTTTCTTTAAATATTCATCTCCGTCAATATTGTGATATTCAGACAAAGCATTGCAAACAATTTCCCTATCCATTGTAAGAACATAAATTATGTTTGGAAAATCGCCTACTTGTTTAACCAATTGGAAAATATCTTTAATTTGAGGAGTAGTCAATCTATCTATATCATCAATAAAAACAATTATTTTGTGGTTAAAATCTTCTAGCGCCTTACACAGTTTTTCTTTAGCTTCATCCAAACTAGGCGTTTTCATTAATTTAGATCCTGCTGCTTTGAATGTAGTTTTCAGTATATGAGCGATTACAGGCCCAGCTACTGGAATAGATGACAAAGCGTCAATAATATCGGAATATTGACTTATAGCCTTTCCGATTTTTTCTTTATTCTCTTCTCCTTTAGCTACACCTAGTTTATTCTTCAATTCATGGAAAAATAAACTAATCAAATTGTTTTTATCTGAATAATTCCATGGCGAAAATCTTATAATTATTGGATAATGACATTGATCTTCTTCTTCAGTTTTTTGTGAAGTAAAAATTTTTTTGATTCTTTTGTATACTCTTGAATACCATTTTTTCTTCTCTGATTCATCTACTGGAATTTCGGATATTGCCATGTTAATAATAGATGTCTTGCCGCTACCCCACTTTCCATACAAACCGATTACAAGACCATCTTTGCTATCATATTCACAAATCGATTTTCCAAATTGTTTCGCAAAATCAGATCTTCCCAATAAATCTTCATCAGCTTTTTCAATAGGTTTATCTGCAACGTAGCTCATATACTTTCTCCATTATGTGTCTCTTTGCAATATATTATATTCATGCGGTTGTTTTAAAAATATAAATGATTAAGTATCTGTGTTTAATAAAAAGTTATCAACAGAGATAATTTTAAATAATTGCATTAGCTTTCATGTGGTAAAATCTACACATGGAAAAAGAGACGATTAAAAAATATGAGCTACAAGATTTTCACAGGTTCATTGATGAGTCTGGAGACATGACTTTTCAGCATGAGAAGGTAAAGGGTGGACGTAAAATCATTGTTGGGCTAGGTGCGTCTGCATCTTTTATGATTGGTATGACATATATTAAAGAAGATCTTGGCGAAGCTCGTAAAAAATAAATGATTTTTGCAAAAAAGTACAGAATGACAGCAGATTCAATAATATTGAAAGCGTAAAAAAGCTTATTAAAAAAGAAGGAAAATATTATCCTCACGCAAAAAATGATCCTAAACAATTAAGAGATTTGTTTTTTAACTTTATATGTTCAAATATTGATTTCACTACACAAGTTGTAGTTGCTAGAAAATCTACATATTTATCGAACCTTTTACCTAAAAATAATCTAGAAGCAGAATTGTATGCCAATTTAATGTCTCACTTGATTAAGGATAAAGGAAAATATCCTAAATTGGTACTAAATATAGCTGGAAGAGGAAACACTACATCAAATGTTAATCTGAAACGTTCGTTAGAAATTGCGCAAGAAAGAACTAGAAACAGTACTAATAATCTTCCGGATATATATGCGTCAAACATTAAATTCAATACGCAACCGTACTCAAATGAGCCGTTATTAGCAATAACCGACTACGCATTGTGGGCAGTTCAGAGAGTCTTTGAAAAGGGTGATTTATATTTCTATAATTTACTTCTAGATAATAATAAAATTCCTCTTGTGCTTGACCTGTATGATACAGAGCATTATAAAAATTCGGAAAATTACCATACAAAGCGCAAGCCTCTAAATATTGATTGCTGGCTGAAAACCAAAAATAAAGGAGCCCACACGACGCCTAAGATGAGAAAGTCACCGACGGCATGAAGCCGACTTTCAACGCAGGAAGACTCCTACAACTCATGATATCAAATATTGCTTTATTGCACAACTTTGTTTGTGTATTAAATCTAATTTATATATATAGTGCGCAAGTGTATCAAAATTGTTGCGTTAAGGAAACAGTTTTGATACTTGCGCGTATTACGTATGATAAATCTAGCTAAACAATAACAACAAGCTAACCTTTTTCTTTTTAGATAAACGCACTTTTGTGATTGCACCAGAGTATGCGGGAAAGACAAAATGCTTACGGAGCTTAAACACACCGACGAGGGATCACCCCCGCGTATGCGGGAAAGACATGCTATAAAATTCCCTTTGCGCATCGCCACTGGGATCACCCCCGCGTATGCGGGAAAGACTCTTTTATATAAAACCTCCCCCGAAGGGGGGAGGGATCACCCCCGCGTATGCGGGAAAGACTCTTTTATATAAAACCTCCCCCGAAGGGGGGAGGGATCACCCCCGCGTATGCGGGAAAGACCTTCACGACTCCGATGTAAAGGACACTGGAGAAGGATCACCCCCGCGTATGCGGGAAAGACTCAAATTATTTGATACAATACTACTCCACTGTTGGATCACCCCCGCGTATGCGGGAAAGACGCAAATGTCTTTATAGTCTGAGCACATAATTTGGGATCACCCCCGCGTATGCGGGAAAGACTATTTGATATAATGCTACTCCATTGCTGGGTGGGGATCACCCCCGCGTATGCGGGAAAGACGAAGCTGCCTGCCTTCGTTTCTCCTCTGCATGAGGATCACCCCCGCGTATGCGGGAAAGACTGATTTCCGGAGCAAGCAAAGGCAAAGCAAAAAGGATCACCCCCGCGTATGCGGGAAAGACCGGGGCGGATTTCGGAGCCTCGGCGTGTCGTTAGGATCACCCCCGCGTATGCGGGAAAGACTTTTGCCATGGAGCTAAGCAGGTCATAGAAGGGGGATCACCCCCGCGTATGCGGGAAAGACAAGAGTCTTAAGATGTCGTTTGATGCTATAAATGGATCACCCCCGCGTATGCGGGAAAGACTTTTATGTTTCTGAAGAAAAATCTGTGGATAGTTTTAAGAAAAAATGGGTTAAAGTGTGGAGTGATTTTATGAAAAATTCTTAGAAGAATTTTTCATAAAAGAGAAGAAAAATTTTTGAAGAACCCTAGAACCTTTTTATGAAAACAGTGCCACGGAAAATCACGCGCACAAGAAACCACAGAGCCAAGCAAAACACGAGCAAAAATTTTATAGGGATAAAAGAAAATTGCCTCGACTTGTTTACTAAGTCGAGGCAAAATAAGATTTTTGTTTTTACAGTTCGTCGAGTTCATTCATGTGCTGTGCCATGTAGTCAGCGAGCCAGTTCATGCCGTAGGCTTCTTCAAAGGATTCGAGCAAGAGTGATAAGTCTGTATGGAATCCGTAACTGTGGAGAGTATCTTGTGCTTGTTTTACTGATGTGAGTTTGAGCCTGCGAATAATTTCAGCGCTATCGTGTTTGTCTCTTTCTCTGCCACTTTCTAGTTTCATACCAAGGATATAATCAAGCGGCGGCATGAGCACGGTAAGATGAGAGAATTGAAAAACAGGAGTGCAAATTTTGCGCGGTGGGATGCGGTTCATGTTCGCAACAGAATTATTAAGCCATAATTCATCTGGCTCGTTCGCGTTATATTTCTCACCGACCTGTTGAATTATGTTTCTGATTTTTTCATTTTCTGTATAGAAGGCATCAACGTCTTGCGTGCCTCGAAGATTGTAATACTCAAGAACGAAACCACCAGCACAAATAATTTCGAGTGTGATATTTTCGTTCGCAAGATTGTCATTGAGTTCAGCGAACAGTGGTGTCTTGTCCATAACGTCCTTCTTTGAAAAGTTGCAGAATATTTTTTGGTTGTGCTTTACGATTCGCTTGGAGCACGTGCTCTCTTGTGTGTGTGCCGTCAGTGAGTGCGTCTTGCAATGTTATTTTTTGGAAGGGAGTCAGCACGGTGCTGTTGAGTAACCGTGTGACATCATCACTGGTGAGTTTCGTGCCATTGTCTTGAATAACTTTGTACAGGTAGCGGAACCATAAATCCCCATCTCGTTCGCTATTCTTACTTGCTTGAATCATATACTCGTACCACGTGTGCATGTGTCGTCTCCTTCTGTGTATTACCTGATTCTTATTCTAATCGGACAACACACAAACTTTTAGTATGCTAGGCATAGGCATAAGCCGCTTGCCTTATCGAAGGTGAATGCTCTGCCACCGTCTTCAACTTCGGAACAATTCTGGGCAAGAAGTTCAATATCGATACTGTGATAGAGAAGCGAATAAGGAAGCTCACTATGCTGGGCAAGTTTGGGAGTTATCCACGTCTCGCTAAAGTCTTCAAACCATTCTTCGACATCGCACACGGTAAAGCAGTCAATTTCGTCAATGGTGTGGTGCGCGTCGAACCAATCTTTGAATTGTGGATATTCTTCGAGTACGTTTTCGATGTCGCTCCCGTCATACCATGTGCACATTTCATCTCTCCTTTTCCTCGGGGTGTCTGTGACATTTTTTTGTTCAAGTTCCTTGAACACTGAAGACATATCGCCGTGAAGTGACGTAGCGCATAAGCTGCGCGTGGACCTTTAGGGACATCGCGGGCGTTGCGTGGAGGAACGTGGCGATAGGATCGTAAGTGTCAAGGAAATTGACAAACCTTAAAGAAAATTTTTTGTACACCGCAGGTGTTCCATACGAAAAAGAATGGTTGTACACGCTTTAGCGTGTGCAACACAATATTCCTGTCTATTGAGTCGTCAAGTACATACGAAATAGGGGTGAAGAATATGAATCCTTCACCCCATGTGCTTTTATAGGTTTTAGTCTGTGGTGGTGTAATAGTAGTCAAGCTGGTCGCTTGTGAAGTTATCTTCGCACCATGCTGCCAGG
This sequence comes from Gardnerella sp. c10Ua_244, assembly GCF_055818055.1. Lineage (NCBI taxonomy): Bacteria > Bacillati > Actinomycetota > Actinomycetes > Bifidobacteriales > Bifidobacteriaceae > Gardnerella > Gardnerella sp. c10Ua_244. Next base: position 37,569 of record NZ_JARFVS010000002.1, on the reverse strand, counting down.
GTCGTATACAGGTCGTTGTATACACGTGCTTTATCCTCGTTGTAGAAATGGTATTGCCAGATTTTATTGTTCAACACCATGACAAGCTCGGTCATCATTTTGTAATTGCTGTGCCACTCATTAAAAGCGCGCTGGTAAGTATCTTCGATAGCGTCGAGACCAAATGCTTCTGCTATGGTGAAGTCTTCCCAGAAAGTAGTGATTGGCGTGTACCCGTAGTCTTTGAGTGGATTGTAGATTTGTGGCATAGTGATTGTGGTGCTCATTGTGTTTTCCTTTCAAAAAGTGGGGAGAAGAGGCTTTTCTCTTCCCCGTTGTGTTTGTTTTGATGATTGCGTTTCACGTCCTGCCGGTGGATGCGTTTCACACCCTCGGGGTGCTTGACCCAGCTCGCGCGGCCGAAACAATTTATTGTTGAGAGACGCTCGGATGGGTTGACATGCGTCCGCTGGTAGGGCGAGCATTCATCGGTAAAACAAACACGGGTAGAGAAAACACGTGCTCCAGCTATGAAAAGGAAAAGAGTGAGCAGTCGCTCTTACTGAATGCGCATAATCTCCTCACTCTTATAAGTACACGGGCAGAGTAGCTGATGGTTTTGCGAAGGATAATAGTGCAGAGGATTGTGTGGTAGAAAAAGATTGTGTTCCATGCGTGCAGGGGTGGGTGCGGCTCATACACGTGTGATGGAGAGTGAATGTGTAGAAACTATTCTTCTGGCACCACTCTTACCAGTAGCGCGTAGACGTGTATGCGTGTGCTCAACCTATCGGTTGTGGGGTGTGCTTGTATATCCATCTGTATGAGCGTATTAATAGTGCATGGTTCCAGGTCTTTGGCTTATCGTCATGGGCATTCTTGTGAGAAGAAAACCGACACGAAAGCGTAGGCTGGCTTATACAAGAGAAATGAAAAGGTGGTGGAGCACCCACCTTTTTCGTGAGTGTTCCACCACGAGGGCTTTAGTGACCCATGTTGATAGACCAGTAGCGTTTCTCGTCTTCACGAGCATGCGTGCCTTGAGGGTCGTCAGGATTGAAGTACGCGTTGCTGAAGGTATTGATGCGCACACCGTACCGGCCTGGAATGTTCGTGTAATAGCCTGGCTGGGTGCGCTTACCCTTGAGCAGCGTATGGTGGCGCAAGTCGAAGAGAGTGACTGTTTTAGAGGTGACGTGAATGACTTCGTAATAATCCCAGTTGGTTTGGTCATACCCCCATGTTGCGACGAGGATGTCACCTTCCATAGCGCCGTGCACGTTAATGGAGTTGCGGGTTACTGGTGCTTCGAGTGTGGTAGTCATAATAATCCTTTCCGTTAAAAGTGAAACAGTGGTTGTTTCGCTTGGGTTTTCTTTTGTTGATGATTGCGGTTCACGCTACGACTGGCGGCATATGTCACACCCCTTGTGGGTGCGTGACCTGGCACGCGTGGCTGCAACGTAAGTGAAAGACACGACGGACAGGTTGACATATGTCGCTAGGCGCAGCGAGCATTCATCGGTAAACAAAAGAAGGCCTAAGCGGTAAACAGCCACTCACATTTTTTAAGGAAGGAAGTATTGTCTTACCGCACGAGGCGCCTCGTATGCGTAATCCTTAGCTAAGTGCATAGATGCAAGGAAAAGGCCATGTCAGCGTGTGGGGTGTGAGAGAAACTATCAAGATGAGAAAGTAAGAAGGGCTACCCTAATGGGTAACCCTTCTAGTGGTATAGCGGTGCGTTTAGATGTGGTAGTCGCCGGTTACTGTAGTCATGATGTACAGGTCACGATAGTGAGGGTCGAGATAGTCAAGGCTACTTTCAAGGACTGTCCATGATAAGTTTGACGGGTTCATGATGATAATACGAGTAGTCGCATACGGTTGTGTAAGACGACGGTAGTCACGCATGACATGCCTGTCTAGCTCACTGTGCGCACCGTAGTGTGGCATGTACCCGTAATCGGTTACGATTCGTGCAGCGTGGTGGAATGTTTCCGCAGCTTCATGTGCAAGACTATTCATCTTTTCACTATCAGCGTGTAGGTGAACGATACCGTCATTCTTACTGGTAAGCGTGTATGGCATGTACTGTATTTCCAAGTCGACGATATCGCGTGGATTGTTCCATGTGTCGATGAAGTCAACATAGTCAGCTTCATCGGCTATGTCTTTTTCGAGGGTAAGGGGATCGACCGACTGGAGAAAAGTGGCGATGAGGTTGTCGTAGCTGGCATATTTTTTGAGTGCTTCGATAGCGTCTTTTTCACTGGTGAACGAGTAGAGAATGCTGGAGTGTCCCATAATAATTGTCCTTTCTTATGTGTGTCACTGTGTGCGTGACAAGCGTTAAGCAGCACACAACCCGTTGCCATAAGACACTCCGCCACCCCTCTAAAAATGATATGGGTTCTTGTGGGGCGCGCCCACACCCGTGGAAAGGCTTCCCTGTCTGCAATTTTTGCAGGCATGGGGAGCCTGAAAAACGATGGTGTCTGGCGCGAACTGCAAGAATCCTTATCGGGGTGGTGTGTGTGGATTGTGGTGGGTGTGTGCTTGTCTTGGCGCTGGCACGCACAAAGCTCATGTGGGGCGGCCGGGGTGCAGCATCTTTGCTGCACCCGTGTCATACAGACAACCCTTTAAGGGTTGGCATTAGCCCCACATGATATATAGGTCAGGAATATATGAGTAATGGTCGATCTCACGTGCGGTAATGTCGACCATTTCCATTTTGGTGGTGGTTGGTTTTCTATCAAAGGACAAGCCAACCACCCGATTTTTGATTCCTTAGAGGGTGTTTACGCGTATGTAGGTTCTTTATATACTATGCCTTCTTTGTTCTTGTGATCTTTGGATGTTTCCTCTTCGTTTTCCTCTAGTGGACGTAGTGAGAGACTAAACCCGAGATTGTCAAGAACACGCATAAGAGTATCTAAACGTGGGTTGCCTTTGCCGGAAAGGATTTGATACAAGCTTTCGCGTGGAATTCCGGAACGCTGCGCAAGCTTTGTCATTCCCTCAGATTTTGCTACTTCGCCTAGTGCTTGAGTAAAGAAGTGCGCATCGTTAGCTTCTAATGCCGCATTAAGGAAATAAATGATAGATTCTGGGTCGGTTAGATAGTTTTGAATATCGAATTCTCGTGTCTTTACCATTGTCCTGCTTCTTTCATGTCTTTAAGGAGAGCGTCTGCTTTCTTGATATCCTTGTCTTGTGTGGATTTGTCTCCACCAAAGACAAGGAGAACTATCTTGTCTTGTTTTTGGGCGAAATACACGCGATACCCTGCATCGATATGGAATCGTGCTTCTTTGAGTTCGCCATGTATGGTTTTAACGTCTCCGAAAACCATGCTCTCATTTTTCCACTGGAAGAGTCGAGAGCCGATAGCTAGTTGAGCTCGTCTATTTTTAAGCTTTTCTAGCCATTTTGTAAATTCTTCTGTTTCTATTATTCTCACACATCAATTGTAAGATATTTCTTACAGTTTGTCAATCTGAAGCAATAAGAGCGCGGGTCTCTCTACCTTTCTTCTAGGTAGAGAGACCCGCACTCTTTAACTTAAACTACAGCCTTTAGAATGGCATATCACCTGGGTCGTAACCAGTCATCCAATCGTCCTCTGATGAGGCTGGTTGTTCTGGAGCAGCTACAGGTGTGGTGTCGCGGTTTTGCCGCATAGCGAGCAGTGCGATATTGGTTGTAAGGTTTTCAGCATTAAAACTGACTTGGGCGTGGGCTTTGCCGTCTTTGCCTATCCATGCGGATGGGCGTGGATCGAACCGGCCTATCGCAATGACGGGCATGCCTTTACCCAGTTGCCCATTGTTCCATAGGGTTTCGAGGATTTCCGCAGACCTACCGAATATTTTTACCTGGATGAAGTCTGCTGGTCCGTCGACCCACTGCCCATTTTCCTGGCGTCTGTTTTGTGATGCGATGGTCAATTGGAGCATAGCGCGTTTACGGTCTGCTGGCGGGAAGTAGGTGTGATTGTCGGTGAGGTTTCCTTCGATAGTTTGAGCGATGGTCGTTTTCATCATTGTTCTCCTTTTTAGTTGAGGTTGTTGAGGCTTATTTCTGTGACTGGGTTTAAGACTTCGGGTAGGTTTTTGAGCTCATCGAGTCCGAATTGGCTTGTGATACGGTCCAGATCGTATGTGTCGGTCGCGTTGATGATCCACAGGACGCCTTGCGTGTTTCCGAGTTTGGATGCGCGGAATGCTTCAAGACGGTTCAGGATTGCCGCGATGTTTTTCGCTTTTTCTGGGGTGAGGATACTGGTTTTGATGAAGCTTAATTGTGGTGTCCACCCGTTACTGTCATTCATGTCTACGGTGTGGGTGATACGGATGACGAGGCGGACTTTACGTTCTTGTTCACTCATTGCAAGTCTTCTTTCGTCTTATTGTGGTTACTGGTGTATGGTTCTATTCCGTGTGTGGCTGCTATTTCTTTGAGGGATACCCGTTTTTCTGGTATCCAGGCTTGGTAGAAGTAGTAGTGGGCAAAGAATGCCATCATACCGATGACACTGATTGAGCTAAAGATAATAAAGGTTTGCGTGTTTGTAGGGAGAAAACTGTTATAAAGCGCTGCTGCCAGTACGAGGGTTATGGTTACTGCGAGAACGCTTAAGAGTACTGTCCATGCGCGAATAATTGTCTGGTGTTGGCAATTGCGTACTCGACTGCTGTCTTTCCATAATCTATTTGTTTCTGTGTATGCTGTAGCAAGGAGGATCCAGCATGAGATGATACTTGCGAGTATGATTGCCCACTGTGGCATGCCGTGGCCTATTTGTGAGCATAAGGCAGGGGCAGCGGGTGCTAAGACGAGCCATAGAAGGTCACGCTGCCCGTTGTCTAGTGTAAACTCCATGATAATTCTCCTTTTAAGATTCTCTTGTTTTGATGAAGCTTAATTGTGGTGTCCACCCGTTACTGTCATTCATATCGATGGTGTGGGTGATACGGATGACGAGACGGACTTTACGTTCTTGTTCACTCATTCTTGTTCTTTCTTTTCGTTGCTCGTTTTGATTTTTTGATACATGCCACCTGAAAAGTTGCCGATAAGAAATGCAAAGGCTGCGAGAGTAATCGTTCGTATAGTCTGGTTGTCTGATAGTGTTTCTACGAGTACGCAGACGGTCACACTGGTAAAAATTAGTGCGAGTGTGAGTTTTTGCCATCGTGTTTTTGGCGTATGTGTCTTGTTCGCGCTCTCTTGCATGAGATGTGCCATGTAGGTTACAAGACCGCTGTATGCAATAAGTGCATTTATTAGGATGAATGCTGCGAGTATACGAATGAGCATAAAAGACCTTTCTTTGTTGTAGTTTTGGTTATTCTTGGAATAAGGCGGGCTCTAGTTGGGAGACATAGTCTTTATCGAGTGTCCAGTTGTGGATGAAGCGTAGGTCGCACGAGTTTTCGTATGTGTTTTCAAGCTCGCTTATGGGGTGGATGGTGTATCCGGTTTTTTGCGCGTCTTGCTCATCTTGTGTGTTTTCGCAGATGTAGATTTTGTGGCATCCGTCGTATGCGAAGCTTGTGCCGGTGACTGGCTTGCTGTTAATTTTCATTCTTGTTTTCCTTTCTACTTGTATATGATTTTTCTTATGGTTTGGTTTTATATAAAAACCCTGGTGTGATTATTTTTCGTTCGTGTTGTTGAACACTGGAAGGGACAAAAACGGAATGCGCTGGAGCCAACCCCTTGCGGGCCCTAGCTTCGCGCGTGTCCGTAACGCGAGTGGAGGACGCGGGGAAGTTGGCGGAAGTGACCCGTTTTTTAGAGTGGGAAGTGTCAAGAACACGTCATAAAAAGCAAAAAATGAGAGTACACCGCAGGTGTTCCATGCGATGATAATGGGTCTGCCGCCATGATAGTGGTGGCAGATTCTTTGTTCTGCTGGTGGCGGCTGGTTCACACATCTTTGTGTGAACTTATGGAAGCATAGTAGCCACCCTTCTCGCGTGGTAATAGCGCGGCTTGCTCCTGGGGGTAATGCCCTAAAATTTATGGAATTTTGTTCAGGGCATGCCCTAGGGGTAAGACGCGCCCCGCGCGGGAGGGTGGCTGCGATAAGCCACCAGGGGCTGGCAGAAAAAGTTGCGCTTCTTTTTCTGCCAGCAAACCCTCTGCTTACTTCTGGCACCAGTGGGGTGTGATGTGGTGAAGGAGCGCTGTAGTAGTGATGCGTGCAAGCCCGTACTTCTCGTCTATCGTGAGTGCTTTCTGGGCTGTGATACGAGCGTTTGTCGTGTCATTTTTCAGCCAATACAAGTATGACAGTGTGCCATAGACTGTGACAGTTTCCCTCTGACTTAATCCTTTAAGTTCCAGCATGGTGGTCAGCAGTGCTATTGCACGATGGATGCGCCGTGTGTCGAGGGTGAAATTGTCATCTCTAAAAACCAGGTCGAGGCTTGAACGCACATAGTGGACAGTTTTCTCAGCGAATGGGTGCTCAACGTTATCGAGGAAGTCTTGCATGGTGCAGCCATGGAAACTATCAATAAGGAACATGTCACGCACGATGAGGAGACTGCTTAATGCTTGGATACCGTAGCGTAGTGTGTTCTCGTCCAATCCTTTCGTGGTAAAGCCTGCTAGGTAGTTGTGGAATGCTACGAGAGCTTCTACCTCTCCTATTAGGAGTGTGACCGTGTGGTCGCTGTTGATGGTAACCATTTTTTTTATCCTTTCCTTGTGTGTTGGTAGTTCCAGGGCAGGCACACCCGTAAACCCACAAGAACACTCCCAGTCCTTGTGCGACGCTCCAGGCTCGACTCCGGTCAGCCCGTGGAACATGTTGTGGAATGGGCTGGCAGGGGTGAGCTTGTTGGGTGGCGTGACAAGGCTGGCGTGTGGTCTTTGGACTGGGTGTGCTAGACTCTGGGCTACCAACACGAGAAAGTGGGGGCGGCGACCGGTGGCAGCATTCTTGCTGCGCCACAACAGTACAGTCTCCACGAGTGAAACTCGTGGAGACAATAGCCGCCCAGACTTTTTAGTGGATCCGGGTATGGTGCTGATATTTCTTTTAATTCTCATGATGTTAGTCAAAAGAATTTACAGACGGGACATCAGTTATAAATATCCTAGATATAGATGTTGGTGCTATTTGCTCACGGCACAAATGAACACTCTATGACAGATAAAGTATGGTTCACTCGGTTAACTTAGATGTCTGAATTGAAAGCGTTCTAATTTAAAAATAAGCTGCGCTGTGAAACTTCTGTAGTGAACTTTCACAGCGCAGCTTGTAGTTGTGCTCGTATTTACAATATTTATTGCATCTTATTCTGCTTTAATTGAACGCAATCGCTTATCGAATATGCAGATAAGCACCAGTATAAAGTGGATAAGAGCAGCTATGACAATTATTCCTGACTCTGCATGTAGAGATGGAATGGTCATGTGGGAATAAGCGTAATCCCATAGCGGATAGCTTACTGCTCCTATAGCGGCAACAACTGAGATGAATACAGACATTACCTGTCCAACGAGATTATCATCTACTGCATGAATAAATACTGTTTGGAATGGTGGATTTACTACTCCTTGGAAGAAAGCAAAAAGGAAACCAAACACGGCTGCTGCTATAGCGTTAGGCGCTAATGCCAGTCCTATTATAGAAAGAGTCACTAGTATATGTGAAAGAGTGAGTAGCATAGAGAAGGACATTTTGCTGGACACTTTTGGCGCGATGAGATAGCTGAGGGCATACCCAAGTGACATTGCGCTTAAATACCAGCCATATCCTTCTGCACTATGTAGAACCATTGAGAATAAGAGGACTCCAGCAAAGCTTATGCCAGTAGATGCGATAGCTTCGAGTATTGCAAATGGAGCTAAAGTCCTGTACATTTGGTTTTTTACAAATGTTGCCATTCCCCTAGCCCAAGTTGCCAAAAAGCCTTGAGAATATTCTGGATTTTCATCTGCGACGTCTGAAGTATAAATTCCGGTTCTAACTGCATGCTTGTAAATAAAATAAATAAAAATTATTATTCCTGCTAATGCGATAGTTTCTGTAAATAGAATTGGAATGTATAAATATTTACTACTCGCAAAACCTGCAACTGCTGGTCCTACTAATGTACCCATGAGGCTTGTAAAGCGAAGAAGTGAAAGAACATTAATAAGATCATCATTTTTTGTTACACGATTAACAAAGGAAGTAATAGCAGGAAAATAGAAAGTATCACATGCTGTCGTAACCATTACAAGTATACAAACACACCAAAATAGGAGCAACTTGTTAGCAGATGGGGTTGAGAAGGATACCGATACAATTGCGATAATACATAATCCCGCAATCATTCTTGCTAAGCATGCAGCAACTGTTGTCCTGAAAATTCCTACATGCTCAGCTAGTGCTCCTGAGAAAAGGCCTGCTACTAATTCACTTATTGCAGTGAGGGTGAGGTAAAGCGATAAATAATGGCTTGACTGCTGAAAACCGATAAAAAGTGAGTTCAATAGCCATAATTGAATAGTAGTTGAGGCTAGTGTAGTTGCATAGTTAGAAAGAAAATCACTAGCTGCTAAACGCAGATATCCGCGGTAAGGTTTAAATAGATTCGTCAAGGTTTGCTCGTTTCGCGAAATTACATTGCCAAATTATTGCTTGAGAGATGCTATCGGCACTAGTAGTGAAGTATGTTGTAAAGTCGTCGTTATCCCAAATCTGTTGCTGTAGGTTCTTGTCATCACGCACTGTGCTAAAGAGTTGAATAATCTGCTCGACGCAAGATAATGTTTTCTTTATATAGAAGTATTGTTGTGCGAAATCGACTTCTACTTGCTCTCCAGGGATAGTCGTATGTATTTCTTGGAATGTCCGTAGCAAATCAATTGTTTTAATAAGCGATATTTTACATGTCTCGAAATATTCTTGTATTGAATGGATGGTGGATGTTTTCGCTGTGTTTGTACTGACGATAGTGGCTTCAAGTGCAGCATTTGCTTTGAAAAAATATTCTGTTGCTTCAAATAGAGAAGCGCAATATGCTGCACTTGATTTCACATACTCATCAAACATTTCTTCGTACGAAGTCATGTTCATTATTAACCTTTGGTGTGAATATGTGCGGATAAATTATGCCTAAATCATATGAGGATATGGTCGAGGTCGTGGGTTGATTCCGCCGCGCTTGCTATTCTTGTTCATCTTTGCCTTCTTTCATAAGAACAATGCTGTATCTTATTTGCATCTTCATCTATGAAGATACAAATAATCCTAATACAGGATTCGCATTCTTTCCAAGTGTGTCTCTTATTGTGGAATAATTTTATATAAAAATTAGTAGTACATTATTAGACCTTAACTATTTACCAGTCTCAGCTCGTAGTACGTGTTTTCTGATATCCCTACTGTTTGGCAGAGTCCGGCTATTCGTATGTCAGGATTCTTTCTGTGGAATTGGTGGATAAGGTGTAACGCTTGGCTTCAATCAAAACCCTCAACTCTGCTCGCCATCTGGTCGAGGAATATGCTGACTTGCTTGTGTACTTGTTCTGGCATGCCGGACTGTGTGTAGTCGGTGTTTTCCCGCCTGTTGATGCAGCGTTCAATCCTTTTGCGCCCGATGAGGGTGGACGGCATTCCAGCCTGTGCAAAAATAACAGACGGTCTGACACCGTTATCGTATTGCTGGACAGCGTCTTTGTGGAATTGGCTTGTGTAGTAGATTCGTGTGGCTGTCGCGTGTTTGATAGCTGGAAGACTGTTGAGATAAGCACGTTGACTAGGGGTAAAGGCTGTGTCTTTTCTACTCATGAGTATGAACCGTTACGTGTGAAAGATTAATAAGAAATCAATAGAGGAAGAAGAAAATATAGAGTGAGGGGCCACACCATTGCACGGAGATAGTCCCGTGTGCATGTGCGACCCCTCGCCAGTTAATACTAAGCGTGTTTACGGGTTAATGCTTACGAGCATTTTCCTTGTTACGCTTAGTGATCATGATGCTTGCTCCTGCGCCCAGGGCTGCAAGAGCAGCGATAGCGATAGACACGACCGCGCTACCAGTCTGAGCCAATGGTGCAGCAGTAACACCGTTCCAATCATCAGAATCTTCGACTGGAGTGTCATAGCACACACCCGTATTACCACCATTACCATTATCTCCACCGTTTGGGTCGAATGGGTGATCGTTATGGGATGCGCATGGCACGATAGGTGTACCAGTCGTGTGACCACGGTCGTTATGATTCATCGTGTTCATACCAGTCAACGTGCCCTTGACTTCTACGTATTCGCCAGGCTTTAATACCAGGTTAGACCAGTTTGCTGGATACTCCAGATTAGTTACCGTACCGGAGCCTGCGATAGTCTTATCATCTAACGTGATCTTGGTCAGGTTGACTTTACCGGTGTTGATGATACGGAACACAATCTTGGTGCCGTTCTTGGTAGACTTCAAGGCTTCGCTTGGTGTGTTACGGTCTCCCGCTTCAAGACCAGATGCTGCGTCGTACTTGATGAGTTTAATAGCAGGGGTCTGGTCTGGGGTCTTGGTCCACACCATATTGGATTCGCGTTCAACATCATTCATGGTTTCCACGAACGTGTTTTCTACGCGATCGCTTACGCCCAAACGGGTCATTTGCACGTACGCTGTCCAGGACAAGTCACTATCCATAGCAGATACAATATCAAGGAACTGTTGTGTTGCCTCTACAGTAAACGCACCATTAGCCTCGGTGAAAGTGAAATATCCGGCATCAACACCGCTACCGTCGATACGGCTACCCTTGGAGATCACAGTGCCGTCAGCGAGCTTAATGTCGTTGTTGACATAGACTGCCCACTGGCCGGTTAGCTTGTCAAACTTTTCATCATAATCATCCACGATGCGCCAATTCTTGATCTGCTTGTAGGCACGGTTACCAGCGATCTTGGAGCTATCGAGACGATACAAGAACTGATGATCCTTATAAATACTCTTACCATTCGCACTTTCGCCATTAACCTTAACAGTCACATCCTTCTTCGGGTTAATAACCTTTAACGGGTTAGTTACCGTGTTCGTTACATCCTTGCGATCGTTTGTAATCTGGGTGGCAGTGTTCTTCACTACATACCCGTCCTTGACCTGCTTGACTGTCATAGGAAGCACGATGGTGTAATCCTGACCAAGGAGAGACTGGTCGATTGCAGGATCCTTTGTCACATCCAATACCTTGCCAGCGTAGGCCTTTAAATCTGTTGGTTGTGGATCCCCTGGAAGAATATCTCCGAGATACTCCGTGTCTACGGTCTTAGCGAACACGTAGACGACACCATCCTTAACCTGGATATTGAACTTGTTGGTGACGTCCTTACCGGCTGCGTCTAGGATTTCGATATTCTTGTCATTGAGCTGCAAGTACTCATCATCATAGTCATCGATCATGCCGAGACGGTGAACCTTATACGCAGTGTCCTTCAACGTGGCTGCGCTTAAAGTGAGACGGTAGTAAATATCGTCTCCTACGTATGCGGTCTTGCCATCAATATTGATACCAGTCTTGGTTTCATCCTTCTTTTCAGGCTTTGGCTCTACCGGCTTATTCGATACCACGTTAGACGAGGTCAAACTATTGTTGAGTTTCAAACCCCACTGATTATCCACACTATGGTCTGTTGGAGCGTTCTTGGATACCGTGCCTTCGAAACGAACCTGGAAACGATGCTTAGATCCCGCGGTCATATTCGCTGTCCCGTAATCCTTGTTGAGTTCGATAGTAAACTCATGCTTCTCGGTATCTGCAGTAAGCGTGTAGTTCTTCTTACTGATGGTGCGACCGGTTTCAAGGTCACGCAGCTCGATAGTCTGCTTGTCAAGCTCAAGATACTGGTCATACGTGTCAGTGAATGCAACAGACTCGATAGCATAACTCAGGTTGTTTGGAATGGTTGGTTCGCTAGTGAGTTCGTATTCCAGCTTCTGTCCTGGCATGACACTCTTACCATTAATATCGTCCTGGTCACCACCCTGAGAGGCCTCAGATATGACTGCCTTTGCTACTGGTGGAACGTAACCACACACGTATGGTTCGTTCGTAGTCTTTGTCTTGCCCGCGGCAGACTCTGAGCCTTTATTCTTCAAACCATGAGAATTGAGGGCTGCGCCTGTGGTTGGATCAGCACAAAACTCGACTTCATCCGTAGACTTTTTGCCTGCGTCAGCGCGTACCTGGGCTGCACGCATACTACTGCAACAAACGGTAGATATGAATTGACTGCGTCAGCGCGTACCTGGGCTGCACCCTTACCATTCGCATAATTCGCTTTACCGCCGATAACAAGCGTGTACTGCATAGGGGTAGCAAGACTACGTGCAGCAGCAAGAGCTTGACTGGTCATGGTAGCAGTAATGGTCGTGCCAGTCTGTTGGATAGTGAACTGGCTCGTCACATCAGTACCCTTAGTGATGATGTCATCGACTGAGGAGACGGTAGTTGATGCCTCGGGGATTGGAGCAGCATACACATGCACATCATTCATGTCTGGATCCCACAAATAGTCAGCAGCCGTATAATCATCAGACAGGGTGAATGTGTCGAGGCTATCTCCCAGGTTCTCACCCAAGCTACCGTTAACCACAGAGCCGAGCTTGTCGCCATCAAGGATAGTAGAAGCATCCGCACCGGTCGTGTTTGTATGCTTTGCGTCAATAACGGTTGCCCATTTACCGTTCACGTATTTGACCCAGGACTTATCAGGTGTGAAGTCCCACAGTTTCGGCTGATCTTTTGCAAGAACGATAACAATCAAATCAGTATTTGGCGTACTCATACCCTGAGCAGCGAATGAAGCGAGTGTATTAGCTGAATCAATATCATCAAACACTGTGTATTCGCTACCGCCGTGATTATATTTTCTGGTACCGTTCTGTGTTTCATTGTTCCATGCTGATAACCATTGAGCGCCAGTTGCTTGCGCGCTAGAAGTATTGTTATATTCTGGTTTTGTGACTCCTGGTCCTGCTGTTGTTGCGGTGAAGCCTACACCCCAGATACGGCAATCCGCACTACCCGTACCACCGCGAGCAGCGTATTCCGTCTCGCAATCACCACGAGCCTTCGATAATGCAGCGTTAATTTGCGCTCTAGCTGCTGCTTCTCGGGTAGCAGAGCTACCGATGGCTACACCTTCTGATTGGATAGCGCGCACCACTGCTTCATTATCTGATGCGGAACCTAGGTTATCATCGGTAACCCAGAATGTATTCGATTTATATGTGCCAGATCCGCCAGTGTTTCCACCTGTCCATCCGGCACCGCCAGCGGCAAATGCGGATCCTGTCAACATTGTTGATGCGACAACGATACCAGCAAGAGCGCGATGTGAACCTTGTCGGATCTTGTCTCTCATACTTTTATGCTTAGCGAAAAGCGACATAAAAGTCTCCCTTTTTCAAATTACTTATTATGAAATGCGAAACCAAAAAGTTTCACATTCAGTAATGAGAAAATGAAAAAATTTTATTTTATATCAATAAAAATTTGGTATTGATAAAAATGGTTGGTTTTAGAAGTCGTCTAAAACCAACCACTATGTAAAAGGAAAATGAGTAAAGATGGAAACTATTTGCTATTAGTTACATCACCGTCACCATCTGGTGTTCCATCGGTATTCCATCCAGTGCCACAGCGATAGATATATCGACATTGATTAGGCGTTCTATGTGATTCATTATATGCTTTCCCGTCAGCAAGGTACTTATCCCAGTCGACCGCACCCGAATTCTTATTCTGTGCTGGCGCACTATAAGAAGACCCACCACGAGTACTTGAACGAGGAGCTCCCGAGCTAGTACGAGCCGAAGACTGGGAACGAGCCTGCGGAGCTGCTTGCGCTGCTGCCGCTGCGGCAGCGTCTGCCTGCTGCTTCGCCTGTATACTCGCGTTCACACCATCAATAGCACTTTGAACTGGCTCTAACGCTTTATTCAACGACTCCACGGTCGCTTTCTTATCATTCAACGCGGCAGTAACAGCATTAATCTGGTTCTGCAAATTATCACGAGTACTGTTGTCTGCAACCTGCCCGTTAGACGAGTTCAAGAGATTATTCATCTCATCAAGCTTCGCCTTCGCCATATTCTTAGCATTTTCAAGATCCTTCACATCCTTCGACTTTGTGACCTGAACGACTGAGTTTTTCAGAGCCTTAGTGGTCTTATTAAGCTGTGCTGTAGTCTTATCAAGACTAGACGTGGTCGCGTTGAAAGCCTGAGTGTAGGAGATAGCACAATTCAAAGACTGCGCCTTGCGCATTTTCTTAGCCTTACCATATTCAGCAGCGAATGTGGTGTAGGTCTTAGCGTTTGCAACCTGCTCCACACTAGTCAGAGTCTTAGCAGTTTCATCAGCACGCTTGCGTGCCTTTTCGTACTCTGCCCACGCTTTGGCGTACGCACTGTTTGCCTGCACGCACGCTTGAGTCTTGGAATCTCTTAAAGACTTCACACCCAGCATGCCAGCAACCAGTAAAGCCACAACTACAACAACCGTTGTAATAATGATGATAAGCTTACGCTTCTTCTTGCTCTCTGGCTTCTGGTCACCGTGACCAGAAATAGCATCTAGTCTCGTAATCTCGGTTTCTTGTTTAATAATCTGATTTTTATCCATATTAGCCATAATTATCCTTCGTCTTTCTATCTATGTTTTACTATACATTTTTATTTGATTCGTAAGTATTCAGGTGAAAGATGTATACATACTTAGTGTCGTTCTAATTTTTCTTTCCTAATCTCGATGACTTTTGCTTTATACATAGTAGTGAGAATGCGATTGACAACTTTTTGATATAAAGTCAATATGCTTGTGTGCTTCCCTCATGTTGTCTTGTTTTAGAGGCGGACAGCTTCTGTAATCACATGACCCCCAAAAGCGCGTTATTTGTTCGTCAATGCGCCTAATTCACATCCAACAAAAAACACCTAAACCAACAACGGAAAGCTATAATCTGAATAGTAGTTAAACTTTTGCTTTCATCTGCTTGCGTATGCTTGCAACTATTTTGTAAAATAAGGTCAGAAAGGATGCGAACACAATGACAAACACAAACGCTGTATATGCAAGAATAGATACAAATCTTAAAGAAAACGCTGAAAGCATATTGAACCAGCTTGGCATAACACCGTCTTCAGCAATCCAAATGCTTTATAGTCAAATCGTTTTACAAAAAGGCATGCCATTTGAACTTCGTCTGCCGACTAATACACAAGAAAAACCGCTTGCTTTAGGTAATTTAACTCGAGCCGAACTGGATGCAGAATTACAAAAAGGCATCGACTCTATTTCGACTGGCAAACAATATAGTGCAGATGAAGTAGATCAGTTCTTTGCAAAGGAATATGGTGCATGAGTACAACTTATAACATCATCTATTCTCCGCAAGCGTTCCTTGATCTTACAGAACTATACGAATACATTCGCTTTACATTACAAGTTCCAAAAACAGCTGAAAAACAAGTCAACCGCATTAAGTATGCTATACGTTCTCTTGAGACTATGCCTATGCGATATCCTCCTGTAGCGAGGGAACCCTGGCATTCTGTGGGAATACGCAGAGTTTCAGTCGATAACTACACAGTTTTTTACCAAGTAGACGAAAACCAAATGACTGTAACAGTTATTCGTATCTTCTACTCAGGCAGAAATATTGAAAACATTGTTAACGACTCAAACAATTAATGCACGATTGGGGATAGAAAAGTACTGGCAACGTATTCACACTTTTTTGAGTGCACACTATGGATATTGGGTGCACCTTTTAACGATAGGAAAATATCGCAAAAAGGTTTAAGATTGGTTTAATAGCTTAATTCTTGAGCATAAAAAACAGCCTAGAAGCTCCCCTAGGCTGGTTGCAACGTTTCGTGGGATTTGACACTCTTTTAACTTTTGCACTAGTTTATTTTTATGTCTTCTAATCGTTCCTTTTTTTAATTATCTTTCTTTATCAATCGTTCTCTTTCAGAGCAAGTTCTATAAGCTTATCCGTGTAATCAGCCATAAATAACGGAATATTCAACATATCATCGTCTAGTTTGAGATTATTCAGCGAGAATCGTATACGTAATTTCGTTTGATTAGGGAATAATTCTTTAAACTTTTTCAAACTAGGTCTGTCTGGATTACCTTTACTAGTTAACAACGACATCCACGTGTTAACATCAAGTAATCTTCCGTATGCGTCAAAATATCTCTAAACTTTATGTCATGCTCGTAAAAGCAAACAAAGTCTTGCTTATCACAGCTACACTGCCTTTGAGAAAACGGCACAAGACCACTAGACACAACAATATAATTTGGAGCATCAATATGTGGTATGTCAACCATTCCTGAGATCTGAAAATTTCTTTATCCTGAAGCTTTATACAGTCTTTTTGCGTAGCGTATAATAGGTCTTTAGAGATTTTTACCTACCACTTTTTAATTTTGTTGCCTTTGTTTCTACATTGAAGTATGTTATCAGCAATAGGAGGTACAAATTCATGGATAAAAATGAAAACATTAATTTACCTACGAAGGTCACTATTACTTTAAATCTTGACAAATTATACAATGAACTAAAAGAAAATGGTTGGAAACCCAATAGTACGGCTAAATACTACAAGCATTACATCCTTAAACATATTGGTAAAGAAGATACTATTCTTGGACCTGATGAAAGCGTGAGATATCTAATTGATCTGCTGACCACAATTTCATCCCGTCATTTCTTATCAATGATTGAACCAGGCCCTGGTAAAGAAGCTCTTATAAAACGTGTTATACACGAATATGAAAAATAGGGATATACAAATATTATTTTTTCTTATAGCCTATAGCAGCTTTACTTATTTTCTTACGTAAAATTATCAAATACCCCCTATTTTTTCAAACACAAAAGTCTAACTTTTTTGTGGGGTACATCACATTTACATCTGATAACTATTTCTTAGTTCTAAGTAATATTATTTATTCAACTCCTATGGAATTTAAAAAATCAATAAGTGTTTTTCCTAATTCTTCGTTTTCTTTTACTGGTTTTATGCATTTTTTAGGAATGTAGCGTAATTTATTGGCTTCATCTCTTAAAATTATGAAATTTTTTTCTTCGCCTTTAGGGCAAGGGCAATTATCGAATCCGTTGTATAAAATTCCGTAGTGAGACCCATTTTCATTGGTATTTCTTACTAGCATGATTTGTTTAATTTCTTTTTCTTTTATTACTCCCTTCAAAGCATCATGTGGGTGAAAATTACCTGTAGTTATATCTACGTTATAATTGTTAGAATGTATTTTAGCTTTTTTATATTTTTCTTTTCTATTTTCCTTACTTATGATATCAAATAAGCGATTATCTCCCAAGAAATCATCTTCTTCATAATTTTTCAAATCTATTTCCGTACTTGTATTTGTATTTAAATCATCTTCTGTAAGTCCAAAAGTATATGGCATTAAAAGAATTTTGTTATATTTAATCCTGTAAATATCCACATCCACATTATCTTTTAGTTTTATTTCCCACCAATATAAATTTTTTAATAATTTTGATATAGATGCTCCTCTAGACACGTTAATTTTATTTTTAATTGTTGCAAATTTACTTAAATACTTATTCAATGTTTTTATCTCAGAATATGCTTCTCTAGCATTATTTATTTCAGCAGTTAACTCGTCTTTCGAACTACCATTACCCATAATAAACTCTCTTTCCTTCTGCGTAAAATCCACATATAAAGCCAGGTGCAAATGGTGTGCATTTTTCTTACATCAATCTTGTACACTCCACGCGTCTCGACATTACGCCTTGGACATTAGGCAAACACACTCCACGTGTGATAGTTAGGTTATATTCTATCTCATTTTTATTTCATAAAACCGCTAATTATTCTTGTTTTACATCATTATCGTCTGCACCAACTATTTTTTTGATTAGGCTAATATATGACTCAACTATAGAAAGTGCTAAAAAATAATTATTATTTCGTTATAACCTCTCTCATAAGATTTTATCTATATAGTAATGAGTTGTATTTTACCAGCTTTATTTCTGGTGTATTCCCATAAGAAAAGTCGAGATACCCTAAAATTGCTATATCATATTCTTTAGTTTCATCTATTTTATCTTCAACTCTTCCACGAAATACTTTTGTTTTATATCCCCATGTCTCATCTCTTCTTTTGGTATAAATCAATAGTTTGAAAAATTCTTCAGATGGCTCAACTCGTCCCTCTTGCTCTGCTTGTTTCACTGGCTCAACCTTTAATTTAACTTTACCATAGAATATAAAAACTTTACCTTCATATTCTTTATCTAACCGCATACTAAAACTCTTTCTTGGGATTGTTCGTTGTATTGAATTGCCCCCGTTAGAACTTTTTATAATAAGTGGATTATCTCTTTGTGTGTGACTATTTATCTTAATGTCTGTTGATGTGTCTCTATTCATCAGCATATTTAATGCTGATTCGAGCTTATCTTGAATTTGGTCTTCATTAATTGTTTTTACATACTCAATTATTTGTTTTTTAGTAGCATAATCATAATTATAGGAACAGTTGTCTAAATGATTCGAAGTAGGCTCTTTTGATAAGTATTCACGGTTCTTTGATGTTTTGTGTGTAAAAGCTAGTCTGGCTTCTTTACATTCTGGACATCTCATATTTCCTTTATAATAAGATATGTCACCGTTATTTTTTTCATAATGCTCTTGAACTTCATCTAATTCATGAAATTGAACGTCTTTAACAAAATAAAAATCATCAAATTGTTTTCTTTTCACCATCTTACCTCATTTATATTTACAATTTTGTGTTATCCTCTGATGTACTATAACATAACTTTATTTTTTTGAACTATATTTTCTGCTCTTTCTAACATTGTCCTCATTAAGATTACTTCTACTTGATTTTTCTTTTTGAACCTTATTAAATACTTCCTCTGTAATAATTGCTTCATGATTGTCTTTTAGAAGATAATAATTTTCTTTATTTACTGAATCTAATAGTTTTACAGAACCTGTATATTTTTCATTTTCTAACATGGTTTCAATACTTCTTTTTGGCCATTTGTTTTTCCCTGTTGGAGATTTAATATTTTCTTTTTCAAGTTCTTTGACAATGCCTATGATACTTTTCCTATCTAAGTACCAATTAAATATTTTCTTGACTATTTTTGCTTGTTGGAAATTTATAATCAACTCTCCATTTTCATCATGATTATAGCCATAGCTCTTTCGATTATAAAGTTTTGATGTGCCTTGTGCTGCTCTTTGCTTCAGACCCCATTGTATATTTTCACTTCTCTGTTCGTTTTCTGATTGTGCTAATGATTCCATAATGGATATGATCATATCTGTATCATCTTCTTGGCTATCTAGGTTTTCTTATTCAAAGATAATTCTTGCACAGGCTTGTTTTATTACTTTTAATACTTCTAAAACATCTACTGTATCACGACCAAAACGACTCACACTTTTTAGTAAGAATAATATCAAGATTACCTTTCTCACACTCATCAATCATTCGATTAAACTCGTTTCTTGAAGATCCAACCTTAGCTGAAGCAACATCAAGAAAAATATCAGCAACAAACCAAGTCATGTGAGAAGCAGCAAGACGAGTAAGACCAGACACTTGAGTCGAAAGACTATCCAGCTGCTCTTTACGATTCGTACTCACACGAGCATAAATACCCACAGCATAATCCTTAATTACACGCTGAGGATGGATGACTATCACATCTTTATTTAGCTCATCTATCTTATCCATAGCCATCTCTCCTTATTTTTAGACTAACGAAACTTAGATTTCTTCTCCATGATAATTAGCCTAAACCTTATTTTCCCACTTCACCAGCTGGGTGCAAAGTGGCGAATCGACTTGCATGAGCGATTAAATATAATTCGCGAATGCACTTCGATTCGCTGAGCTTGCTCAAAGTTGAAAGCACAGTGTGCTTTCAACGCGAGCGAAGTACGTTAACATCCTGTGCACTCGACCCTAGAACGTTGATATCTTCCCTCAAACAGTCAAAATACGTTCAAAAACCGAGCAAAGCCAGCTTAAATCCACCACAGGCTAAACCCTTTAACGATAACTCTCGCTAAGCCCTGCTACACAAGGGCAAATTTGCACTCACCTAATCAGACCTTGACATCAATACAACGCTTTTGACGTGCGTAGAGTTTTTTGCTTAAAAGAGAAGAAAACAGTCTTATAAAATCTTATGCGTCTACTGCGGTTCTTCTCCATGGGTGCTACTTGATAACGAGAACAATATCGGTAAGCACAATACCAACAACTACGCTTACCCATGCCAAACTCGGCGTAAGAAGCCAAGCGAGAACACCAAAGATCAGCAGTCGAAGCAGTACAACAATAACCAAGAAAGGCCAACTTTTTGTTAGGCATTTCTGTTGATCAGCCTTCAATGCGCCCATCAGAACCATAACCGCAGCCGCCGCGCAAGAAAATAGCATATTGCCCAAGAATATGACGAGTAGCGTGCGCCAGCCATCGATAGTACAAAGCATCCACCATTGCAGCATCAATGCAAGCAAAAATGTGACAACATCGCATACTGCTTCCATCAGCATATTCGCAACGATTAACGAGGAGAATGTTAAAGACGTACTTCTAGGAGTGCCTGTTTTACCTGCGCTCGCATGCTGTAATGCAATCATGTTTCTCGCCTCGGCGCGCTTTACGCGCTCTTCTTCAAGCATTTGAACGCCAAGCTCAACCGATTTCTTTGAAGCTTCCTGTAATTGCGCATCCGTCATACCTGGCTGCCAAGGCTTTTCAAAAACAAACAGCAACACACTAGTAATCGCTGCGCCAATAATAATGCTTAGCAGCGTAGTATTGGAAACAAGCAATGAAGCAATACCAGAGGTCACCAGAAGCCTGAGCACAAAATCGATGATTCCGATGAGCAAATCACCAGACCTGTCATCTGGTCTACGATGCCTGTCCCACTGCAGATACGCTGTGCTTAGCAGAGAAAACACCACAACACTCAACGCGAGTATGACCACAGTTTCCCAACCTAGTACGCGGTGCCCCACGAACTGCTGTACGAGCAGCGAAATAATAAGCGTGCAAATGCTAGCAACAGTTTCTGTAATCACATGACCCCAAAAAGCATGTTTGAAAAGCACTGGTCTTACATTTGTCTCACTCATCATCTAACCCTAGGAAAGGCAATTACGAGTAATTGGCTCGATACCGAGAATACTTTCCAAAAACTTAGCTCCATCAGAACCAAGATGAGCTAGAAGCTCTCCTCGCTTAAATGCTTTCCAGATAGCCGACACAGTTCTATATATTTGCTTCGCTCGCTTCAGCCAACCAAGTGCCTTAGCAATAGGCACACCATATTGAAATACAAACGAAGCTATCGCTAATGCACATCCGACCCAATTAACCATCGGCGCGTAATGTCCAATAGAAACCCTATTCCTACGCATCAGTGACTTAAACGTTAAGCCATGCAATGCTGCATTTAAGCGTGTTTCATAATTTGAAGTTGTACGTGGATTAGCATACTGCAAATCAGCAGGCACTGATTCAAATGCACGGATCAACGCATCCAAGTCTGCATCTGTCATAGTTGTAGTAGAAGATAGGCTACCAGCAGCATATGTGAAGTTACCGCGCTCTGTCAATGTGTTAGCGGAAGACACTTCAGCTGAACACAATACTAGTGAGATACTAATAATCGGTACAGATAACATTTTCGTTGCTTTACGCATCATTCTCTCTCCTCAAAAATCAGAAAACCCGAATTGATCCGCATTGTTAAGATGCGCGTCGGGTACTGTTATTTGCGTATGCTACACCAATGAGAGTATTTTATTAAATATTGCAAACTAACACAAATTTTTCTTTCTAACAAGATTATTTAGTCTTACACTCACCTTCACAAACACAAACAAATGTCAGAACGAAAACGCTACAACAGGCTGCAGGCACAGTAGAAATCATCAAAACGCTATTGCGATTCAGTGCGATTTGTAAAGGAGCGCCACTGATTCTGTATGGCTCGACTGCTTCATCTTAATGTCGAGTGTATAGACAGATTCGTGCTCGTTCGCAGGAATTGGTCAAAGCGCATTTTTTGAGGAAAACACACCGATTTTACCCTTGTCTGTTCTCGGAAACAGGTCAAAGGCCATGTTCCTACCCATGATATGCAAATCCGTAGATTTGACGTTCATTTCAAGACTTCACTCTGAGGAAATAAGTCCGAAATCCCATCGTCTTGACATACCTATTTGTGAAACCAATACTGTACGTTGAATGTCCGTTTTCCTCTATTCGATATATGGTTTCTGTCTCCAATGGTCGCTTTTTAATCTTCAATGTTCACTTTTTTATATTTCTGGTTCCTGCTGTTTGGCCTATCTGGTATCGTCATTTCTATTTTTCCTGCACTAAGCAAAGGCTTGATATATTTTTCAGAAAAGTTTCTTCTACCGGTCAGCCCCATAAATTCTTGCATTTCTTTCCGACTACGAGGAACGATACAAAATTGAAGGAGAGCTTGTATCGTAACTTGCTCCTTTACTTGTTCCCTATCTTGTTCCCTATCTTGTTCCCTTGGATCAAGTTCTTCGGTCGGCCCGACCTTGGCAGTTGCAGCCTCAGAAAGAGGAATCACTGTCGTAAAAACATCTGCCTCTGTAAAGACAGGCTCTCCACCAGAATACATCTTCGTGTATTTATAGCTGTTGCGCATACCGCTTCCCAGTTCGTCAGCAAGACCTATCTCACGGAACACTTTTGCTATCGGCGGATTCTTTGCGAATGGCTTGAATGTGTTCAGATTTAGGTTGCCATGTCCATGTGCAAGGTTCGCATTCTCTGTTGTAATCTTATTCCGTTCAATGACAAGCTTCGGTACATATCCACTGGAAAAATCACGATGCATGAGCAGGTTGGAAATAATCTCACGCAGGATTTTATCTCTGGCGCTTATCCGCTGGACACCATCCAATGTAAAAACATCATTCAGATGCTTCTTTCCAAATTCCATCAGACGATCATAACTTTCAATCAGGTTTGTGATCACCACATCCCTGTCATCATAACGATCAACATTGAACACTCTGAAAATAACGTCTGTCTTATGCTGAGGTAACACGGACATGATACGGTTATCCGTACCAAAGAGCAAGACTGCCGCAAGTGTGATACCTTCTTTGTTCGTTTCCGGATCCTCAAGTATGAGTCCGCAGCTTCTGAGCATTTCCTCATCCGTCATGTCAACCCACAGATGGTGCGCAGTATTCACTCTCGCCATTCTCCTTGCTCGATCCATAAGATCATGGCGAAGGCTTGAAACCGGGATGGCAGTGTGGGAGACTTGATCTGTCTATACAAGCGGGACGGTCATTTTGCTTTCGCTTCAGCATATCTATCTTTGCCCCACCAATTTGGCATGAGCTCCTTCAACGTGACAGTCTTCCGCTGTTCAAAGTCCTCCATAATCTCCATTTTTTCATTTTCTTCATTCAATTGATAAAAGAACTCTCTACACGCTCCACAAGGCATACCGCTTCCCGCGCCATAAGGTGCCTTGTCGCGGAATGCGATAAAGCGCTTCACCTTCGTCTGTCCGCTATTCACATACATATTAAGAGCGGCCACGCGTTCTGCGCACAAATTAAGAACACCACTGCAGCTCTCAATGCAGAAACCCGTGAAAATTTCTCCGTTTTCAGCTTCTATTGCACATACAACATGATGTGCGTAAATGAATGGAGAAACTTCCTCTGGATGAAATTGTGGCTTCGCCTTTTCATACATTGTATCCCAAATATCCATATATTCCTTTTCTCCTAAAATACCTGAATTTATCGCATAGGCCTTCCTATTCGCATATACTACAGTTTCATCATGATCTTTCCTGCCGAAAACTATTATCCGAATTAGGCATCTATCTCACAGCTACAACTACACCAACATCTAACTCGGCAACTCAACATAGTGACATCTATTAAGGCAACTCAACTCTCACACTTTTTGACCGATTACCCTAACTAATCACCGGCTAAACAGGACGGACATTGAGCCTGACTTTAAGATTCATAAAAAGAAGTGACTATTACTGACAGAGATCAGTAATAGTCACCCAACGTGAGATATTCAACTATTGACTTGAACCAAACAAAATTCAATCAGTCTTTCGAAGGACAGTCTTAAGCGAGATCACTGTGACACCAATAACAAAAGAGGTAAAACCAATTCTAATAGCAAGTGTGCCATCCCATATTAAGGCAATCAGCATCGCGATTAAGGCAACCGTCAAGCCGAATGTCGCTACTTCACGGCAAAAACGAACGAGCTTGTCCATTATCCTTAAACACCTCCTCGTACACATACTAACAATCAGGTTTCATTTTACCTTTTGAGCTATATTTCCCCACTTCACAGGGTGGGTGCAAAGTGTGTGCACTTTTTAACGTTAACATCCTGTGCACTCGACCCTAGAGCGTTGATATCTTCCCTCAAACAGCCAAACTTGAATTTATATATCTACTGTTTTAATAAGTTTGATTGCCCTTGATGATACTAACTCGTCTTGGCTCATTTCCAAAAGGCTCTTTTTATCTACCCACTTATAATTAACCGTTTCTCCTTTTTGAAGAGCAATTGCATTTTTCTTACAATCGGTTACGCATAGATATTCAACATAAAGAGAGTGGTAAACATCCTGCACAAATCTTCCGATCTCCATAATTTTTGAAGCTTCAATACCTGTTTCTTCTTTTAATTCTCTTACTGCACATTCTAATGGTGTTTCATATTGCAATGCAGAACCACCTGCTGTCAACTCCCACATTCCACCGAATTTCTTTTCAAAATCTCTTTGCATAATAAGGTAAGTACCATCTATATGTTTAACAATTACTTCGCCCACCAAATGATACATGCCGTCAGGAATTGGTTCTCCTCTCACTAATGTAATATTCTTTAATTTATTAAATTCTTTATCATACGCATCCCAAATCTCAGCCATAAAACCCTCCATAAGGCCTGATTGTCAATTTCATTAAATATGAATTTTATCTTTCTCCAGTGGATACAAAGCCATTGTTCACTTCTACATAAAGCTTACCAATCTCAATATCCATGATGAGCACTTGATTAGAATCAGATTCAACCTCACAAACTTCCACATCATGTGGCAAACTCACAACAATTTCAGGCATACCCTGAGTAAACCACCTCAACCAATTCGAAGCTGAAACTTTTTTAGTTTGAATAAGCCTTATAACATTTTGCGCTTCCTCAACCCTCAATATATCTTGTTCACAGTTAACAAAGCTCACACCAAAAGTATCAGCACGTTTCACCGTTAAACGAACATCTTTCGTCTCTGCAATAAACTTCTTATTATCCATTACTTACGTTAATTAGATAAATAAATACATAAATTACAATTGAACTAGTATAGAAATATTCTATTTTTCATATAACATAGTAAAAGTAGTGAATACAGTACGAGGAGGTATTTTGTGAAGAAAAGATATATGTTGAGAAATATTTTTAAAACCAAATATAATTTCCATAATATTGTTTTAATCGTTTTCATTGGACTATTAGCAGGTTTCTTATCAGGATTGTTCGGTGTAGGTGGAGGAATGGTGATAGTTCCTGCATTAACTGTTTTTATGAAATTTGATCAGCGTCATGCTACTGCTACTTCTCTTGTTGCCATAATTATAACGTCACTTTGTGGAAGCATTGTTTACGGTTTAAACGGCAAAGTGTCATTTTTATCAGCATTTTTTCTAATAATAGGTTCAGTTTTCGGATCACAAATTGGGGTATATTTTTCACATATTTTGCCTAAAAAAATATTTCCTTGGTGTTTTACACTTTTTGTATTACTAGTTATATGTTCTAGTCAAGTTTGGATTCCGTTAAGAAATGTAGATTTTAATGTTAGTTTTTTAAAAGCTATATGTCTTATATTTATAGGCGTTGTTTCTGGTATTTTTTCAGGTATTTTAGGCGTTGGTGGCGGAGGAATTATAGTGCCATGCGTGCAACTTTTGCTCGGCATGGGAGACCTTATGGCAAGAGGAACTGCTTTGCTTGTCACGCTTCCTACAGTTATAAGTGGTAGTATTGCTAATGCTCGTTACCATTATACTCATTTTACTGAAGGAATTATTATCGGTATTTTTGCGACATTTACTGTAAACTTAGGAGCAATAATTGCGCGCAGTATTTCACCTTTTATATGCAATATATTGTTTTGTATTTTTTTGTTCAGTGTATGCTTACAAATGATATTAAAAACAGGTATTTTAGCTAAGAATAAGCGTTAAATATGTAAAGTCTTTGACTTTTATTTATTTGAAAAAATAGTTTTGAATATAAAAAGTGGGGCTTAGATTTAAGCCCCACGATATAGAAGAATGTTATAAAGTAACTTTTTACAATTATGCCATTTGAGTAACATCTCTTTTTGCTTGTATAAATTTTATTATCATGTTTTTTGCGTGATAAATAATTACGCAAACTATACTGTATATCATCACTTCACCAGCTGGGTGCAAAGTGTGTGCACTTTTTAACGTTAACATCCTGTGCACTCGACCCTAGAGCGTCGACATCTTCCCTCAAACAGCCAAACTGCGCTCAAAAACCGCGAGAACCCAGCCTAAAGCCGCCGCACGCTAAACCTTTTAACATTCAACCGCGCTAACCCTTGTTTCACAAAGGAAAAACGAATCAACTAGGCTGCAAGCACAGTAGAAATAATCAAAACGATATCTTGATTCAGTGCGATTTGTAAAAAGCGCCACTGATTCTGTGTGGATTGAGAGAACTCCTAGTATAGCTACACTTTTTTGAGTGCACAGCATGGATAGTGGGTGCATCTTTTAACGATAGGAAAAGCTATCGTTAAAAAGTTTGCCATTTATTAACAAATCCCAAATGCTTCAAATCCACTAACGGATATTTATCAATTATCTTTGATAACTTACTAGAAAATTCCTTGTAATGTTCGTTTTCAGCTAATACTTTAAGATTAAGAATACTAGCAAAAATAGTATTATTCGATACACCTTTCTTTAAATACTCTTTATATAATTTTGGTGTCTTAGTTAATTTTGAACCATATAATCTACCGTAGTGAGCACAAATATTTCTAACATAAGCTAAATTTTCAATCCATGACTCTAAATAAACGTAATCAACGCCAAATGTTGTTGCAATTGCTTTTTTATCATCATTCTTCATATTCTTATACATTTTAGAAAGAGTACCAAAACTTGCTACTTCAATAGCAGCATATAAAGGAATCTCCCCTCCCTCATAATTATCCTTAAAATTACGTATAAAAGGCGATTTCCTATTCCTATTAATTTCTCTTTCTAACTCATCTAAAGTATTCTTCTGATAATTATTTTTCGCATAGTTATTAAGATTCTTATAACCAAAATTCCCATATTTTAATGAAAAGTAATTAGTGATTACAGCCCTTAAATAAACTTCTATATGCTCTATCAACGAAAATAAAATATGACGAAACTCCATATCAAATAGATATAACTCGACTATATTCTCAAAAGTAGTACCTTCTATGTATCTACCATCTTCTTTTAGAGTTATACTATATG
The DNA here is from genome assembly GCF_055818055.1 of Gardnerella sp. c10Ua_244. NCBI lineage: Bacteria > Bacillati > Actinomycetota > Actinomycetes > Bifidobacteriales > Bifidobacteriaceae > Gardnerella > Gardnerella sp. c10Ua_244. The sequence goes on along the minus strand of NZ_JARFVS010000002.1, from coordinate 9,940 downwards.
CTTTAATGAGGCGATAGTAAGAAACCCTATTAAGTACATCTTTAGCATAACTTGTATCTTTTATCTCTAATCCCAAAGACACTAAATTTTCTATTTGCTTATCAATGCTTATAGAAGGTTGATAGGATTTCTTCATATTTCTCTCCTCAAAAATCAAAAGACCCGACTTGGTCCGCATTGTTAAGAGGCGCGTCGGGTACTGTTATCTACATATGCTACACCAATGAGAGTATTTTATTAAATCTTTCAAACTAACACAAATTTTTCTTTCTAACAAGATTATTTAGCCTTACACTCAACTTCATGAACATAAACAAATATAGAACGAAAACACAAACTATCACAGAGTACTAAATATTTTGCCCTTTATGATTTGACGACATGTATTTCACGCACCTCGCTTTCCAATCATTTTCACTAACGCAAGCAAACGCATCCGTCACAGCCTGCAAACCTAAACTTTCAACATATTTACAAGCAATACTAAAACTATTATCAATGCTAATCTCTTCATTTACTAGCAAACTATACTTTGCATACACAGAAGGAACAGCAGAGCCAATATCGTCAAATAAAAAAGGATTCATATCACTTAAAAATGAAGTCAATCCTTCACTTTTATTTTCTTTCCAATAATGATTTAACGCGTAATAAATCATAGAAAACAATTCAAACTTATTCACAACTATTCCTCCCACGGATCATTATTTAATCCTGTCCTATCATGCCCTAATTAGTTTTTCACTATGCTACTTCAATCTTCATATTCAACAAATTGAGTTTTCAAAAAATATAGTTAATGAATGCCTTAATTATAATTCCCAAAAAAGCGCGTCATTTGTTCGTCAATGCGCCTAATCCCCGTCCTACAAATAACACCTAAACCAACATACTGTATAAAACACAAAATTTGTAAGTAATAAGAAGATGACTTTTACCTACTTACAACAGTATTAAATATGTATATGATTGCAACATCTATGTTCATATCAGATTTAAGCGTTTTCTTCTATCATTTTGAGTGATGTGCCATCTTCTGTTTTCCAATCAACTTTACCATTGGTAGTCATACCTAAAACAAATGAAGCTGCATATGAAGGACTCTTAAACAGATAATTCCTAGTCAACACACCATCTTTTATCTCATTATTTTGCTTACAACGCTCTCTAAGTTCTTTGATTACATCTGGTATAGATCCAGAATCCGTCTCTTCTATCTGACTACCAGCCAAAACAACAAAACCTTCATTAGTTCTTTTGCAATACGCTTCAATATTTCTTTGAGACCTCTTGATTTTCCTAGAAAGACCTAAGATTAATTCATCATCATGCTCTTCAACTACAGATTCCGGTGTTTTCACTAACGGCACAAAAATCCTATATCCTAATACGCCAAGCATTATCTTAAACTGCTCAACGTAAATCTCTAATTCAGCTTCCTTTTCTTCAGTTACATTACCAGGATTAGGATCATTTCCATTTTGAACCTTATAACGATTTGTATCGATTGCTAAATTAGTAAACTTATTTTCAAGATAGCTTATTTCAGTTGGACCCCAAGAATTACCGCTAGTTGTAAACATAACAGCTTCATTAAAATAAAAGTCATCTTTCAAATGTTCAGCGACTCTGAACAAAACACCTTCGCCATTCTTCCTAATACCAGCCTGTCCAATATAAACCGCATCTTCATCAAAATTGTTCTTACCGAATAAAAAATAAACACCACTCTGTTTTAACTGTTCCCTATCTTTGCATTTATCTAAATAAATTCTAGGAATTTTATATGCTAAACCGCTCCAGCCAGGCATCGTGCATTTAATCCTGCCCGTAACATCGCCATCCATCAAAAATATATTTAAATTCTTGCTGCTATTCATAATCTATCTCACCATCTACAGATTTATGCTTATTATACTTAAAGAGTAGGGATTTTAACAACAGCTAAATCACATCTAGAATCTCGAGAACCCAGCCTAAAGCCGCCACGTATTAAACCTTTTAACGATAACCCTCGCAAACCCCTGCTACACAAGGGCAAACTTGCACCCACCTATTAAGCCCTAGACATCAATACGACAGTCTCAACGTGGATTGAGAGAACTCCAAGTATAGCTACACTTTTTTGAGTGCACACTATGGATAGTGGGTGCACTTTTTAACGATAGGAGGGAGCTATCGTTAAAAGGTTTAAGACCTGCTTAATAGCTTGATTATTGAGCATTGAGATGGACCCAGAATTTCGGACACACTAGGCGACAAGCTGAAACGAGTGAACACTAGGTATATCATGAAGTCTTGTCTGTACGTGGAAACATATCCACATGCTTTTTAACGATAGCATAAGGTTATCGCTAAAAGGTATTACCTCGACAAACTGGGATCTAGTTTCATTACGTGTTGGATACAATGAAACCTTGTCCTTGAACTCTGAAACTTTGCCTTTATAACTCTGAAACTATTGCTCTGTACTCTGAAACTTTGACTTTCCATTCTGAGTTTTAACCTAACACTTTTAAATCTAATGCTTGATATTCCTTTTACTATTTACGGCTTATATCTGAGACTATACTTCCAGCAAATCATAGAAAGTCCGCTCATCTATGATTTCTATATCTTGCCCCTCAAGTTTTAACTTTTCTGCTTTCGTATGCTTTGAAGACTTCTCACCTTTAAGAATTGCATTGTAGTCATTGTCACCAAGTATCAGATAGTTAGTCTGCTTATTCACGCTATTATCTAAGATACCTCCGAGATTCACTACAATCTGCATCGCATCTTTGCGAAGCATTTTCTCAAGCTTACCGGTGAAAACCACATGTCGATTATAGAAAAATCCATCTTCATCAATGATCACTTCAGTAGGCTTAATGGCTTTGATATCTATCCCCTTACCACCGTGACTTCCGCTAACAGGCCATAAATCTTCAATAGCGAGATTCTTATCAGCCATACTAGATTTTACAGCATCATATAATTCTTTTGTTGATACGCAGTCAGATAAAGCACGATGTTCGTTATTATGTAAGCCTAAGTAGTCAGTTAAATCGGAGAGTCTGTGATGCTTCAACTCAGGATACAGTTTACGAGCAAATTGCATCGTATCCATATACTGATTAGACAATTGTTCCTTAAAGCCTTCATTCAAAAAACGCATATCAAAAGAGGTGTTATGACCAAGGATAATGTCATCAATGCTGTAATAAAATCGTCTATGTCAAAGTTTGGTTTAATCAACTGGTCATAACGATCTACAATTTCATTGTTCCTGACCCTTAAAATACCAATTTCAATAATTTCATCGTAATACGCAGATAAGCCGGTCGTTTCGGTATCCAGCACACAGTAATCATCAATGAGTTGCTTAGTGTAATTTGAGTTTGAATTGGACATAAAAAGCACCTCCTTCATCTATTGAAATCAGTCTAGCACTTATTATATCTTGAAAGCTAAGTGCCTTAAGCATAAAAACAGGTCGATTGTAATAATTGACCGGCTGTTTTAACTATTTTTTATAAAGATTTTGTCAGCCTTTTTCGCGCAATTACTACCGTTAGTGTATCAGATTAACTATTAAAAAACTCAAGAATTAGATGCAATTATTTGTAGCATCATTTTAGATATTTCTTTTGGAGACGGGCGATTTTCCATTTGCATCCATTCGGAAAGAAGATTCCAAAGTGCACCGGCACCGACAAGCAGTGCAGCTTTCTTTTCAAAGATGCTATCGTACAAATTTTGATTTCCACGAACGGTGTCATAAATCACAGGTAAGGCCCGATTGAATTCTTCCAGCAGATAATAGAACAGATGATTCCGCTGCAAAAGACGCAAAAAGTTGATCTGTTTCTCCCAAAAGGTAAAAAACACTTCCACAATCTGCTCCAGTGTATAGTGCCTGTCTTTTTGAAAATAAGTAATGTAGTCCTCACATCTTTCTAAGAAGCATTGCTGTAATACCTGCTCCTTCGAATCAAAGATCCGATAAAAAGTTCTCCTTGATAAAAGCGCATGTTCGGCGATTTCTGTTACGGTAATACGAGCGTAGTCTTTTTGGCTCATAAGATCCAACAAGGACTGCATCAACCATTGACGGGATTGCTCAGCGATGGGATTCTTTTCCTTTTCTACCAAACTCATTTTGGTCCTCCTGTCACACTTTTTTGGGATTGTAGCACTTGAACTTCTTCCATTAACAATCATGTCTTTTTGAATATAATATAAATTAGAAAGTGACACAAGTGAGACAGATAAAGGAGACTCAATTTTATGAATACAATAAATACGATTGTTTGGCTGTTCCCGGTTATTTTTATGCTGCATGACTTCGAGGAGATTATTTTTGTGGAGGCATGGAAACGGAAATATAAAAGAAAAATACAAACAACAAAAATGAAGAAGATTCCATTTGCCGATTTGGGAAGCACCCCGTCATTTTCCATTGGTGTATTGATTGAATTTTTCATTATTTCAGCTTTATCGCTCTCTGCTTGTATCTTTGATTGGTACTTTTTGTGGCTGGGATTATTTTTTGGATTTACCATTCACCTGATTGTGCATTGTATGTTGGCGTCGCAATTTAAAGGCTATGTACCCGGAGTGGTCACCGCAGTCCCGTTACTTCCGTTTTGCTTTTATATCCTTTGGATTTCAAATAAATTCCTTTCTTTTACCACAGCTCAATTATGGATCAGTTGTGTAGTAGGCGCTATTTTGATGCTCTTAATGGTGGCTGTTTTGCATAGATGTATGAAATCGTTTGAAACTTTTATCAAGAAGTGGGAAGTTTAATTACCCACAAATAGCAAATTTTTAAGGAGGTCTTTTGCATGGAGTTGGAATTTAAACAAGGTATGTATCACCTAAATCCTGATCCTAATTTTAACTTTCAGCTTAACCGTGTCATTCTTTGGGATGGAGGGGATTTAAACGATGTGATGCAGGCTGCCAAAAGGATTACAGACAGCACAAGCTGGAAACAGGAAATGATTTACCTTGGGGATCATGCACTCTCTCAAAACAGAATCCCTCAGGCAATTGCATATTACCAGATGAGCGAATTTTTTGATGGAAATCCTGGCAACAAGGAATACTATATAAAAGCCACGGAACTGTTTTATGAGTATTACCATTCTTATTTCGATGAGGGACGTGTCCAGATAATTCAAGTTCCATATGAAGATGTTATGCTGCCAATCATGGTTGCAAAAACTCAAAAACAATGTAAGGGCACCATTCTTTTACACGGTGGTAACGATTCATGCTTTGAGGAAATGTTTTTGCTGATGTTATATCTTTCTGAACACGGGTATGATGTATATCTATTTGAAGGTCCTGGACAAGGCAACGTTCTTCGTGTTCAAGGGAAACACTTTACATATGCTTGGGAACGTCCGGTCAAAGCAATATTAGATTTCTTTCACTTGAATGACGTCATTATTATTGGTGTTTCTTTGGGAGCTATGCTGGCCCTGCGTGCTGCTGCACTTGATAAGAGAATTACAAGGGTTGTATCTTGGTCTGTTTTTCCGGACTTTCTTGACGTGGTTCTCGACCAAATACCAAAAAAGGTAGCCGGTATCGTTCGGTTTATGTTGAAACATAATCTTCGCATCGTTCTCAGCCCTATTCTTTGCATGATGAAATTGATACGGAAGAATGACCCATTATTTCAATGGGGTGTCAATCATGGAATGTACGCCTATGGAGCTGACAGCATTTATGATTATCTGAAGAAAGTGAGTAAATATCAGATTATGGATGTGGCCTCCATGATTGAACAAGATGTATTGATTCTTGGTGCCAACCAAGACCACCTCGTTGATTACCGAATGATCGGCAAAGAAATCAACGCACTTACCAATGCGAACTCTCTCACATTTCGCCTTTTTACTGAAAAAGAAAATGCGGGAAATCATTGCAATTTAGGAAACGCCAAACTGGCTTTAGATGTGATACTGCAATGGTTGACATTTTTAAAACAGCGTGATTTAGAAGTTAGGAAGAATTGAATTCATTTCAAGAATCTCATGTACATCTATCCTATTATACTCAACGTGTAACTCTTTTAACAGCAAAAAGCACGTCAGCAGCTTGCTGATATGCTTTTATTTTGCCTTCTAACATTTCCTATAAGCTTAACGCTTTAATTCTGTTTTGCTCCCATCAAGGAAGGTAAACTCAATCTTTCCATCTTTATGTACGGTTAGATAGTCGACCATGCTGAGCCAGACGTTTTCATCGAAAACTGTTAACAAGTCCTGCTTTTTCAAATCCTCGATAAAATATTCAACTTCATCATGCCTCGCTTGCTTATTAACAATAGTAGCTTTGACTTCTTTAAGCCTTGATTCTACAGTATTGAACCTGTTCACTAGACTCGTATATTTTTTCTCCCACATATGCTACGGTACATTTCCTTTTGCATAAATTTTTCCCACTTCACCAGCTGGGTGCAAAGTGGGTGCACTTTTTAACGTTAACATCCTGTGCACTCGACCCTAGAGCGTCGACATGTTTCCTCATACAGAAAAATCGCACTCAAAAACCGCAAGAACCCAGCTTAAAGCTGCCACACGCTAAACCTTTTAACAATAGCCCTCACTAAGCCTTGCTACACAAGGGCAAAAATGCACCCACCTATTAAGCCCTTGACATCAATACGACAGTCTCACGTGTATCAAGACTACCCTTATGATAACCATGCATCAATAAAAGAGCCTTAACGTTCATTGCAGGAGAGAAACTGGCAAGGGGAATGTCGTATGATGATAAAAGTCTAAGGCACTACAAACTGGGATTTGGATTTTACTTAAAATTGTATTATTTTATTAGCGATATCTTCTACAAATCGCTTATCGTGTTCCACAAATATGAGTGTAGGCTTTGCTTCTTTTATAATTTCCTCAATCTGTATTCTTGATATTACATCTATATAATTCAGTGGTTCGTCCCAAACAAATATATGAGCTGGCTTTGAGAAACTTACAGCAATTAAAACTTTCTTTTTTTGTCCATCACTATAATTCTTCATATCCATTTCAAATAATTCTCTTGAAAAATCTAATTTTCTTAGAATTGTTTTACACAATGTTTCATCAACATCTTGCTTGTGAATATATTCATTTAGGCTACCTGTTAAATTAGACGTGTCTTGAGGAATATACGAGATTTTTAAATTACCCGCTAATTTTATCTCACCTGTATACTCGTGATTTATACCTAATAAAATTTTAATCAAGGTTGATTTTCCGCTACCATTACCCCCATATATAGCCACTATGTCGCCTTGCTTTATCTCGAAACTTACATTACTTAGGATCTGTCTCTCTCCATAGCATGATGATAACTCGCTAACCGATATTAGAGGATTTTTATGATGATGTAGCGGATGCAGTAATAGACTTTCCTTTATTTCGATATCTTTTAGTAAACTCTGTTTTTCTTCTATTGCCTTGTTTTGTCTATTCTCCAAATTCTTAGATTTTTTCATCATCTTGGCTGATTGATGACCTATATGTCCTTTGTCTGGTTTTACACCTGATACTTTCACACCATTTTTAGTATTTTCAATTTTATCAGACCAAATTTGACTTTGTCTTGCAGACTCTTTTAATCGTTTAATATCTTTTCTTAATCTCTCATTTTGACTAATTTCAAATTGGTCTTTCATCACTTTGTTTTCATACCATGATGTAAAATTTCCCGATTGGACATCAATAGAATTCCTGTTAATAGAAATAACATGATTGATACAACCATCTAAAAAATCTCTATCATGAGATATAAGCAAAAATCCTTTTTTACTTTTCAGATATTCACTTACAATTTTTCTTCCGTCCATATCTAAATGGTTTGTTGGTTCATCAATAAGTAAAAAGCCATCTTCTCTTGTAAACAAAATAGCTAAAAGGATTTTTGTTTGTTCCCCTTTAGAAAGCGTTTCAAACTCTCTGTAAACAAGGTTCTCATCTACATTTAGCAAACTGAGTTCTCTAAATAACTTCCATTCTTCATCATCTGATATTAGTTCTTTATATAACTCAATTCCTAATTTTGAAGTATCGCTTATATTTGGTGGAAATTTAATAAATTCAACATCCTTGCTTATTTTACCTTGATAAGTTTCTTGATTTAAAAGTAACTTAAATAGAGTTGATTTACCGATTCCATTTCTTCCTATCAATCCCGTTTTCCAGTTTGTATCAAAGGAAAACGATACATTTTTAAATATGGGTTTTACATATCCATAATATGAAAAAGTGAGGTTTTCAATTTTAATTACTGACATAAAACGCCTCCCTAAATTATCATTTACCGCCCGGGTGCAAAGTGTGTGCACCTTTTAACGTTTAGTTTTTCCTGTATTACTACGGTTATCACTGCTTTGCTTTTTCAGTTATTTCAATTCTCGATTAGGTAATTTTCCAGTTCTCAAAGCAACAGTAACAAACTCAACCTCTTGCAAGCACTTCTCGCAAAGTTCATAACCTTCATTGAAGTTCACTCTTGACCTAAATGTGCTAGCAATGAATTCGCATGGTGAGGTGATCCTTTCAACTACACCGCACCGTTCGCACTCAGCATACACATTCCCATCCTTAATCGGAATAAACATTCCATGATCTTTCTCATTTCCCATGACGCTAACATCTTCGAAATCATCAAATTTTACATAGAGCATATACGGCTTCCTCCTTTATCGGTATGTCTATATACGCTCTAATTCCAACTTATATCAAGTTTTATTGCTTCTTTTTTGATCTATATGTCTGCTACTTCGCAATAGCTTTCCCATTAAGACAGTGCACCATGTAATGCGCAAATCCATCGTTTTTACAATTTACCTTCTTCTTATCTGAAACCTCGGTGACACCATTCTCACAATCTACTTCAAGGCTTGCATCCTTGGTGATTGTTCCTTCTAAAATACTCATGCCATTTAACGTATCAAGCGTACAAACATGAGTTACTTCTACGTTTGTTGCTGAAGCCAGCCCATTATAACATTTAAGAAAGACATCATCCGCCTTCAAATTAACAACTTCTACCTTGCCATTGTTCACTTCTACATAAAGCTTACCAATCTCAATATCTGTGATGAGCACTTGATTAGAATCAGATTCAACCTCACAAACTTCCACATCATGTGGCAAACTCACAACAATTTCAGGCATACCCTGAGTAAACCACCTCAGCCAATTCGAAGCTGAAACTTTTTTAGTTTGAATAAGCCTTATAACATTTTGCGCTTCCTCAACCCTCAATATATCTTGTTCACAGTTAACAAAACTCACGCCAAAGGTATCAGCACGTTTCACCGTTAAACGAACATCTTTCGTCTCTGCGATAAACTTCTTATTATCCATTCCTTAAGCACCTCCTCGTGCACATACTAATAATCAGGTTTCATTTTACCTTTTGAGCTATATTTTCCCACTTCACAGGGTGGGTGCAAAGTGTGTGCACCTTTTAACGTTAACATCCTGTGCACTCAACCCTAGAGCGTCGACATCTTCCCTCAAACAGCCAAACTGCACTCAAAAATCACGAGAACCCAGCTTAAAGCCGCCGCACATTAAACCTTTTAACGATAGCCCTCGCTAAACCCTGCTACATAAGGGCAAAAATGCACCCACCTAATCAGCCTTTGACATCAATACGACAGTCTCCACGTGGATTGAGTGAACGGGTAGTATATCTACACTTTTTTGAGTGCACACTATGGATATTGGGTGCACTTTTTAACGATAGGAAAAGCTATCGTTAAAATGTTTAAGATTGGTTTAATAGCTTGATTCTTGAGCATAAAAAACAGCCTAGAGAGGATTTCCCCCTAGGCTGACTTTTGTAACATTTCAAACGCTCACATTCTTTTGGCTTTTACGATGCCCTTTCAATATCCACACTAATCTCTGATTTAAAAGTTACGCTGAACCTA
>NZ_JARFVS010000018.1:0-1382 GCF_055818055.1 Gardnerella sp. c10Ua_244 | reverse complement strand
GTTACGTTTGCAGTAGCTTTTAATCGTATTAACGGAAATATCCATTCGGTTTGCAATCTGCGTATAGCTAAGGCCTTCATCTCTTAGCAATTTGACCTTGCGTTGTTCTTCCATATTCATAAAAAGGCCACCTCCTATGAGGTAGCCTTGGGAAAGAATAAAATCTGACGGTTTTTTAATCTTTTTTGTAAAAATCGCACTCGTAGCCGTCAGCTCGTAAAAAAAGTCCTTCTGCCCAAGGTGGTGTTCTTCCCATTAGCTCACACACGCTTTGAACACTCACGCTTTTATCGGTTTCGATAATGGCTTCATCATGCACGTGAGCAACGATGCGATATTCTTTCAGCGTTTGCATGGCGTAAAGTAGAATGTCACGAGCTATAGCTTGCGTAATGTTTTCCACGAATTTAGGACCGTAGCTTTCCAGCCGCTCCCATTTTTTAGTAGATCCAACACCCTCATAGGTGACTGATTCACCACCATACTTGTTTTCTTCCACACGTGGCTTCACATAGTAAAGGCATCTTTTCGAAGGCAGTTCGATGATAAGAAACCCACTCTTGTAAGTGAACACAATATTGTGTGTTCGAACAGATACATGTTCGTGTACACACTGTTTTACCGCTCTGTCCACATCCCACCACAATGTTGTCACCATCGGATTAGATGATCTCCACGCATCAACAAGAGGCTGCAGCTCATCCTCGTTAAGACCCATGTCGAGTGCTCCCATAGCTTTTAACGCTCCAACAGAGCCGCCATATCCAAGAGCAAGTTCCGCAATCTTACCTTTCTGCCGCAGGTGCCCGTTTACTCCGTGCTTTTCAACAGGTACGCCAAACATTTGAGAGGCTGACGAGCAGTAGATGTCTTTGCCTTCCTCGAATACTTGCATACGCCATTTTTCACCCGCAAGCCAAGCCAAGACTCTCGCTTCGATTGCTGAAAAGTCTGCGACAATAAACTTAAATCCCGTGCGTGGAATAAAAGCAGTGCGGATAAGCTGGGATAAAGTATCCGGAATATCCTCATAAAGCATTTCCAACGCTTCAACATTTCCCTGTTTAACAAGACTTCTAGCCTCAGCTAGATCAGGCAGATGGTTTTGTGGTAGGTTTTGTAATTGAACGAGCCTTCCCGCGAACCTTCCGGTACGGTTTGCACCATAGAAGCGAAACATGCCACGCTCCCGATAATCCATGCAGGCAGCGTTTTTCATCGCCGTATACTTTTTCACCGATGATTTGGCAAGCTGCTGGCGAAGCCGTAAAACTTCCGCCAACTCTTTACCCACTGTTTTAAGCTCTTTAGCGACTTCTTTTTTACCAAGCGACTCCATTTCAAGACCATGCTCTTTAAGCCAAGAGCGCATTTGTAACACG
>NZ_JARFVS010000017.1:0-1653 GCF_055818055.1 Gardnerella sp. c10Ua_244 | reverse complement strand
GCGATTAACGACCTGATGCTTGACTCGTTTGATGTTTCCAGAACTCTTGTTATAGCTCCTCTTAGGGTTGCAAACACTACGTGGCCTTTAGAGTTAGAAAAGTGGGAGCATTTAAAACACTTGACTTATTCTGTTGTGACGGGCACTGAGAAGGAGCGGATTCAAGCACTAAAAACGCCTGCTCACGTTTATATTATTAACCGTGAAAACGTGGAGTGGTTGATAATGAAAAGCGGCCTGCCGTTTAATTTTGACATGGTTGTGATAGATGAGCTTTCAAGTTTTAAATCATATCAGGCGAAACGTTTTAAAGCGTTACTGAAGGCTAGGCCGAAAGTTAAAAGGATTGTTGGTCTTACAGGAACTCCTTCTTCTAACGGGCTTATGGATTTGTGGGCTGAGTTTAGGCTGCTTGATATGGGTCAAAGGCTAGGACGTTATATTACGTATTATCGGCAGAACTTTTTTGATCCTGATAAGCGTAACCAGCACATGATTTTTTCTTATAAGCCTAAAGATGGTGCTGAGAGTTTAATCTATAAGCAGATAGCTGATATTACGATTTCGATGAAGTCGAAAGACTATTTGAACATGCCGGCGTGTGTGATAAACGAGGTGAAAGTAGAGTTATCCGGTAAGGAGCGAAAACTCTATGATGAGCTGAAACAGGATATGGTGGTGTCGTTGGAGGGTAAAGAGATTGATGCGATTAACGCAGCGTCTCTTTCAAATAAGCTTCTTCAAATGGCAGGCGGCGCGGTTTATAACGAGAAAAAAGAAAGCGTTCATATTCATGATCGTAAGCTTGATGCTTTAGAGGATTTAATCGAGGCTGCTAACGGTAAACCGGTGCTTGTAGCTTACTGGTTTAAGCATGATCTTGAGCGGATTAAGAAACGTTTTAACGTGCGTGAGATTAAAACGAGTGCTGATATTGCTGACTGGAATGCCGGCATGATTCCTGTAGCATTGATTCACCCGGCTTCCGCGGGTCATGGTCTTAACCTACAGGCTGGCGGCTCTACACTTATCTGGTTTTCCCTGACTTGGAGTTTGGAACTTTACCAGCAGACGAACGCTAGGCTTAACCGTCAAGGGCAAACCAGCACGGTTGTAATCCATCACATCATCACTAAGAACACGATTGATGAAGACGTGATGAGGGCTTTAAGCATGAAAGCTAAAGTACAAGATGCTTTAATCGAGTCGGTTAAAGCAAGACTATCAATTAACGAAGTGAGGGAAAGGGGTTCTAAAGAGAACTTACCTCAAAATGGAGGTAAGAATGAACAAAAAAGAATACTTACGGCAAGCCTATCTTCTTGATAAACGGATTAAGGCTGACATGGACGAGGTAGTAAGACTGCGTGAGCTTGCTACAAGTGTTTCTTCATTAAGATACGACAGAGAGTATGTGCAGACGACTCGAAGCGTGGACGCTCCGTTTGTGAAAGCTCTTATAAGGGTTATGGATTTAGAAGCCAAGATTAACATGGAGATCACGATGCTTATCAGTTTGAAAGAGCAGATTTTAGAAGTGATTTCTAAACTTGAAAGCGTGGATGAGCAGATGATTTTACGCTACCGTTACATGAGTAACATGACGTGGGAGGATATTGGTAACGAACTCCATGCTAGCAGAATGACGATTAT
>NZ_JARFVS010000016.1:0-1670 GCF_055818055.1 Gardnerella sp. c10Ua_244 | reverse complement strand
GGGTTTTATCTTTCAGGTTGTTGTATTTGGAAGAAACCGTCTCTGGTGTTGGGTAGAAGCCCTTACCAGTGGCAGCATGAACCGTGTTTGTATGGGTGGAAGAAAAAAGGTAAACACAAGTGGTACGCGGGTAGGAAAGAAACTTCAGTTTGGGAGTTTGAAAAGCCTAAGAAAAACGCTGATCATCCAACCATGAAACCAATAGCTCTTTTAGCGTATCCGATTAAAAACTCGAGTATGACGAACTCGCTTGTGTTAGATCCGTTTGCTGGAAGTGGTAGCACGCTTATAGCCTGCGAGCAGACGGGTAGAATCTGCTACGCTATCGAGCTTGACGAGAAATATTGTGACGTGATTGTGAAACGTTATATTGAGCAGGTTGGAAATGATAAGAGTGTGAAAGTTTTAAGAGGCGGTAAAGAATACTCGTTTACTGAAGTATTTACTAACAAGTAAGAACTCGTATTTTATATGAAAAATAGTTTGCGACCGCTTGCTAAAAACCTTCTTTAGAGTGATTTATATATGTACCCGAAAAATTTAAAGGAGGCAAAATGGAATTAAAATACGGGTTGAAAGGAAAAGATAGGCAGCCGCTTATTAAAGCTATAGAGGATTCTACGGGAGTAAAGGCTGTTTACTTAAAAACTCCGAGTATGTCTTACAAGATAGGTGTTTTCAACATTAGTAAAGATGGTACGGTCACGTGTAGTAGTGAAGAGAACTTAGATGATTTAAAAAACATGTTAGATGCTGACTATGGTATAAGTCTTCCAGTCTGCGCGTGTGATGGTACGCAATGTTTTAGTGTTGAGTTTCCTAAAGATAAGGCTGATGTGGTAAAGCTTAGGAAAATCCTTGATAATAAGGGTGATCTTATTAAAAAAGCGTTAGGAGTGAACAGTCTTAATATTAAGGAAGAAGATGATAAGCTTATTTTTCCTTGGTTTGAGCAGGCTAACCAACCAGGCTTGGCATCCTATGCGAAGTTTATAAACAGTCTTTGTAAAATGAGCGTGGAAATTAAACGCGTAAATAATAGTAAGCGTGAGACGCTTAACGATAAGTATGCTTTCAGATGTTTTCTTCTTAGACTCGGGTTTATAGGAGACGAGTTTAAACAAGACAGGAAAATTATGCTTTCCCGTTTAGAAGGCTCCTGCGCTTTTAGAAACGGGGGTGAGCGTAATGCTGTATGCGAGTGAAGACCAGGCGTACGAGTTGAGTGAAGACTGTACTACAGGCTCTTTGGTTGAAGAAATTCTTGCGAATTTAGAGCAAGAGAACGAGGTTTTTGTAAAAGCATGTTTGACTGTAGTAGATGATTTTTGGGTGATTATTATTTCCGCATGATTTTAGAAACGTTTAACGGTTTTTAAGAGTAAAAAAATTAGCGAAAACTGGTGGGGAAAAAACGTGTAAATACCCGGTGTTTCTTGGCTTAAAAGCTTGCTATTGCGCTCTTTTAGAGTGATATATAGTACTAGCAAAAAGCACGTGCGCAAAGGAGAAAACCTGTGAAAAAAGAAATTTTACAAAACCTCGCAAACGAAGTTAAAACATGCAGACGCTACGCGCTAAACGCAATCAAAAAAGCTGAAGAAGGGAAAATTAGTTCTGCTATCAGCATGCTCGACGTTGCGAAAACAGCAAAAACCTGTGCTATGCAA
>NZ_JARFVS010000015.1:0-1674 GCF_055818055.1 Gardnerella sp. c10Ua_244 | reverse complement strand
CTGGATAAGATTCCCGCCTGTGAGGGTGGTGACTTGTATTTGATTAACGGTAACATGCTCCCACTTAACCGTGCGGGAGCGTTCACTGTAATTGGTAGAAATAAGTTAGGTGATTAAGATGAATTTGTGTCTTGATAAAAACAATATAACATGTTATATTAATATCGCTATAGTATAACTGTTTAGACAGTGTAGGCAACGAAGACATAACGATTATCTTAATGTTAAGCGAAAAATAGAATTTAATCTCTATGGATACTTAACTAAGATAATATCCTACACTATGAGAGTATACAACAAATTAAGAATATAGAATTCTAGGAGGTGTAATACTATGTCTAAGAAAAAAATGTATATTTCGCTAGGAACTTTACTTTTATTGGTTCTATTTGTATTTACTGGAATTTTTATTATTGGAAATAATCAAGCATCAAAGAATAGTGGGAATATAGCTCATAAATTGATGCCAGTAAACGTAGCTTATGCTGAAACGTTAGATGATATAAAGGGATCCATGAATAAGTTGATGGTGGAATTAGAAACTGAGACGAAGACTAATCCACAAGTGGCTATGCAGGCACATCCAGGAAAGTTTATTAGGAATTCTAAAAACTATCAAAGAATATTGAAACTGGGACTGAAGGCAATTAAACCTCTTTACGATGCTATTTATGATAGTAGAGATGCTGGATGCTATGAGTATATTCTAGCTATGGCTATTGAAGACATAACTGGTGAAAAGTTTGTTTACAATTCTGACTATGGTTGGAAAAATTCGTTAGAGTTTAGGATGGCTTATGACGAAAAAGTAAACAATACAAGGTTTAATGTTGAAAGAATCAGTAATAATGAAACTTTGAATGATCATGACCGAACTCAGAAATTTAAGGAATTAGGGATTTTTGCAGTTTCTGATTTAATTAAAGAGTATAGGAAAAGTGATTCCAAAGTTTCTAAACCATCGATATTAGAAGCTGTTAAGGGAATTACTAGTAAGTATAAAGAACTTGCAATAACGGAAAGAACTCCAACTGAGAGTATTCTAGATGAAACGCAATTATTTGATTCTCTAGTTTCCTTAAATGGAAGAGCATACAAGTAAGGTGGATTATCTAACTGTAAAGCTAGTTCTTTAGGTATTATATGAGTGTTATACGAACATGAAGCGACCAAGAAAATCTTGGTCGCTTCTTTATATAAGAGAGGAGGAAAAAGGGGGTTATAGGCCAAAAAGTGTGTAAAACTAAGCTGATGAGTATTCTGTGGCATAAACTAGCCTCAGCACTGTTAAAAACTCAGTCAAGTATCTTAAGAAAGTAACGGTCATATGTTACTGGTGCAGTACGTAATCTGCGTTAACAACAGATAAGCGGGGTTATATGTTACTGGTGCAGTACGTAATCTGCGTTAGTAACAGCCTTTGACGATTTATTGTTAAATACTCAGCTAATACATGCTTCGAACGCCGCTTAATATAAGAAATAGCCCACATTCGATATACTGCGAGCCTTACTGCTATAAGGGTTATGAGCTTATTTTTACACACTTTTTGTCCAGGTGGCGAATGTGCAGAAAACAGATTCGATTACCGCAAAACCCTTGTATTGCAAGGTCTAAGACATGATTTCTTACACACTTTTTGGCCTATAACCCATTATTAGATTAATAAGGAGG
>NZ_JARFVS010000014.1:0-3153 GCF_055818055.1 Gardnerella sp. c10Ua_244 | reverse complement strand
AAGCGTGTATTTCACAAACTCCAGCGACTGCTGCTCAATATTAGAAAAACTTGATTTTTCCAAATCACCAACCATGTGTGGTGGGACTCTAAAAATACGAGCGATCTCGTTAATCTGAAACTTACGAGTCTCAAGAAACTGTGCTTCGTTAGGCGAAATAGAAATAGGCGTATACTTCATGCCTTCCTCTAAAATCGCTATCTTATGCGAATTAGAACCCGAGAACCCCTTATTCCAACTATCCCTCATACCAGACGGATCTTTTACTGTACCGGGGTATTCCAAGATGCCGCTTGGTGTAGCACCGTTAGCGAAAAACGATGCACCATACTCTTCCGTAGCTATCGCCATACCGATAGCATTTTTTGCCATCGCAATAGGCGAATAGCCAACAAGCCCGTCAAAACCAAGACCGGGAATATGAAGCACATCAAAAGGCTTAAGTTTCACACTCGTTTCTTTACCCGCTAAAACATCACTATCATTTAACGTATACTCGTAAAAAATTTGACCACTCTCATCCCGGTCAACTCTCATACGATCAGGCATTAAAGGGTATAAGCCTAAAACCTCGCCTTTACCGTTTCGAATAATCTGCGCGTAAGCATTACCCCATAACAGTAGATGCGTCATCAAGGTTTCTCTAAACACGAAGCTTGTCATTTCAAGATTCGGCTCATCATGAAGCACCTTATATAAAGGATGTTTAACCGCTTTAGCCGTACCCGTACTCGTCCGCTCATACACGTGAAGCGGCAGACTCGCCACCGCCTCAGACAAAATACGCACACAAGAGTAAACCGCCGTCATCTGCATCGCCGAACGCTCATTCACCCTCTTACCCGAAGAAGACATGCCACTAATAAACCTTTGAGCATTCAAGTTAAAACGATTCTCAGGCTTATCTCTACTCTTAAAAATCTTACTAAAAATATTCATGACCCTCCTTATTACATGAATAGGATTCCTCGAGCGTCATACACGCTCTCCGTGTTCGCGTTACCGCATCTGATAGCACGGTCAAGCGCCATAATGGTGGCGATAGCACCGTCGATTTTCTCGGTTGATTTTTCCTTATCTGCCTTAATGTTTCCGGCAGGATCGGTGCGGATGAAAATGTTATCCATGTTCCAGCGAAGCACCGGATGCCCTGCGTGTGCGATTTTCTGCTCGAGTGTAAGCTTCATAAGCTCCTTGGTAGGCGGACTCATATCCTTGAATCCCTGTCCGAACGGAACCACGGTAAACCCCATGTTTTCAAGGTTTTGCACCATTTGTACCGCGCCCCAACGGTCGAAAGCAATCTCACGAATATTGAAACGTTCACCTAAAGTTTCGATGAATTTTTCAATAAACCCATAGTGAACAACGTTTCCTTCCGTAGTTTTAATAAACCCTTGTTTTTCCCACACGTCATACGGCACGTGGTCTCGTTTCACTCGTAAACTCAAGGTTTCTTCAGGCACCCAAAAATATGGTAGGATGCGAAACTTATCCGACTCATCTAAAGGCGGAAACACAAGCGAAAAAGCCGTAAGATCAGTGGTGCTTGAAAGGTCAAGACCCCCATAGCAGACCCTGCCCTCGAGTTCTTCTTCGTTCACCTGAAAACCGCAAGCATCCCATTTTTCCATCGGCATCCAACGAATAGACTGTTTCACCCACTGGTTAAGACGAAGCTGACGGAAAGCATTCTCTTCACCAGGATTCTGGCGGGCTGACTCGAAAGCAGCCTTAACTTTCTCCATTTGAACCGTCACCCCAAGAGAAGGATTAGCTTTCTTCCACACCTTAGGATCCGTCCAATCATCCGAATCTTTTGCACCATAAATCACTGGGTAAAAAGTTGGGTCAATTTTTCTACCTTCGAGAATATCCACTGCTTTCTGATGCGTCTCATAGCAGATAGAATGCGTATCCGTACCGGCTGTGGTAATCAGAAAATATAGTGGCTGCATGCGAGCATCCCCGGAGCCTTTAGTCATCACGTCAAAAAGTTTACGGTTTGGCTGCGTGTGAAGCTCATCAAACACGACACCGTGAATGTTAAAACCGTGTTTAGAGTAAGCTTCAGCCGATAAAACTTGGTAGAAACTGTTAGTTGGTAGGAAAATAATACGTTTTTGCGAAGCTAAAATTTTAACCCTACGATTAAGAGCCGGACACATTCTAACCATGTCCGCCGCCACGTCAAACACGATTGTTGCCTGCTGACGGTCCGCCGCACAACCATAAACCTCGGCACGCTCCTCATTATCCCCACAGCATAAAAGCAGTGCCACTGCCGCGGCAAGCTCACTTTTACCCATCTTCTTAGGTATTTCAATATAAGCAGTATTAAACTGACGGTAACCATTCGGTTTCACCACGCCAAACAAGTCCCTGATAATCTGCTCCTGCCAGTCAAGGAGCTTAAAAGGCTTACCAGCCCACGTTCCCTTAGTGTGTGTTAAACATTCGATAAAACTCACGGCATAATCCGCTAAATCCTTACTATACGTTGAATCTTCTTTTTTAAACTTAGTAACCTCGTACGCTTGCAACTTAAGCTCCTCCTTTCTTTAGGCATAAAAAAAGACGCCTTCAGCGTCCACATCATTTCTTATCTTTCCTACGAGAAACAGGGCCTAAAAAGCCCTGCTACTTTTAACTAAACTTAAAGTTTCTAGTTTCTTGCGTCAAGGATCATTTCTAAAGCCTCGTTTGCAAGCTTGCCTGTTGGCATAATGTCCCAGCCTCTATCATAGTTTGCGATAACCTTGTTATTGTTTTTCAAAGTAAGCTTGGAAATTTTCCCTGGTTAATCCCATATTCGCTTGGCTCTTCAAAAACCTTCATACTGTAGCTTACAACCTGATCTTCTACTCTAAGCGTATCTTGTTCCCACATGATTTTTTCTCCTTTTTCTGTGTTTTTTGTTAGTACTATATATCACTCTAAAAGCACAGAATAGCAAGCCGTAAACGAGAAAAAATCGCAGGTATTTCCACGATTTTTCTTTGGTTTAACCAATTTTTCTTTTTAGCTTCTTGCTTGTTGAATCGCTTGATAAGCTTTTTGAATATCCTTGTCCAAGGTTTCAGCATCCGCAAACAGTTCAAACTCCGTATCGTTTAGTTTTCCTCCGCTTACCTTCCAAAGCTCCTCGTGAGC
>NZ_JARFVS010000013.1:0-4047 GCF_055818055.1 Gardnerella sp. c10Ua_244 | reverse complement strand
AGTCTAGGCGTAATCCAGTCTATGAAAATACAGACGGCATTATGTGAATCTTGTTCAAAACCAATCAAGCAAAACAAAGGAAGAAAAGTTAAACGTTTCTGCTCTGACGCGTGTAGAAACACGTGGTGGAACAAGCATACACAGTTGGTAAAAAGACAGGCAAACTATGAGTGTGCTTGTCTTAACTGCAAAAATTCTTTTATCTCTTACGGTAACAAGGCAAGAAAATACTGCTGCCACGCCTGCTATATAGAACATCGTTTTGAAGGTGGACGTCATGCAAATAAGTAATGATGCTCACGGGCTAACGGATGTTAAAGCGAGGGCTTGGACAAAAGAGAGTATGCAGGCGGATTTTCGTTTTGAAATAGCCGAAAAACTTACCGTTTCACTCTTTAAAAAAGGGCTTATCAGCGAGCAAGAAAAAGAAAAAATAAGCCGTCTTAACAGGGAAAAATTTCACCCGTTTTACAAGGAATTATTGGGTTAAAAGCTTGATAAACACTGCTTTTAGAGTGATGAATAGTATTAGCTGAAAGTGAGGGAAATAGTGAAAGAAATAATAAAAATAGACTCTACAATGCGAAAAACTGGTTTTGAGAAAAAGACGCGGGTTGCAGCGTATGCGAGAGTTTCTAGTGATAGTGATGAGCAGCTTCTCAGTCTAGAAGTGCAAAAGGAGCATTACGAAAACTATATTAAGTCTAATCCCTGCTGGGAGTATGCTGGGCTTTACTTTGACGAGGGTATTAGTGGCACGAAAATCGATAAGCGTGAAAGTCTTAAACAACTGCTTAAAGACTGTGAGAGCGGTCAGATAGACAGGATTGTTACAAAGTCTATTAGTAGGCTTGCAAGAAACACGGTTGACTGTCTTGAAATAGTTAGAAAACTTACCGGTCTTGGTATTTATTTGTATTTTGAGAAAGAAAACATTGATACCGAGCATATGAGTTCGGAGCTTATGCTTTCTATCCTGAGTTCTATTGCGCAAAGCGAGTCAAGATCCATCTCGGAAAACAGCATGTGGTCAATTCAAAAAAGGTTCGAAAACGGAACCTTCGTCATTTCCTGCCCTGCGTATGGGTATAAAAACGAGAATAAGAAAATGATTATAGTTCCAGAGCAAGCCAAGGTAGTAAAAGAAATTTTCAACATGGCTCTTTCCGGCATGGGTGGAGAATCAATAGCACGAGTATTGACCGATAAAAAGATTCCAACTAAAAAGGGCGGAAGTTGGACTTCAAGTACCGTGAATGCTATTTTGAACAATAAAACATACACAGGGGATGTGATTTTTCAAAAGACATTTACAGACGATAATTTTAACCGTCATAAAAACTGTGGCGAGAAAAAACAGTATGTTATTGAAAACCATCACGAGGCTATCATCAGTCATGAAACTTTTAATCTTGTAAAAGAGATTATCGCGTGGAGAAGAAGTGAAAATAACATAGTATGTGGTAGTGGTAAGTACAATAAGCTTTATGCGTTTTCAGGTAAAATTCGTTGTGGTGTGTGTGGAAGCAAGTGTAAAAGACGAATAATTTATCAACATAATAAGGCGTATGGCATATGGGTTTGTATAACGCATCTTGAAGATATTCATGCTTGTTCACAAAAGTCTGTTATGGAAAGTTATCTTAAAATTTCCTTCCTGCAAATGTTAAACAAGTTAAAAGCAGGATACGTTCAAATGTTGACTCCTCTCGTAGAAAGTTTGAGAGGTGTGAATAATAAAGACGGTTTGAACAAGGTTATCGAACTCGAAGAAAAAATAGCTAAATTGCAAGAACAAGAGCAAGTACTCAGTAAGCTTTTAGCCGGTGGCTACATTGAGATGGATTCCTACTATCTGGAAAGCAATCAGCTTAGAACGGAAATAGATACTTGTCTTAAGGAAAAACTTAAGCTTTCCAACAGTTTAAACGGTAACTTAACGCACTTAAACGAGGCACAAAAACTTCAACGGTTCGTAAGCGTCACAGAAGTATTTAGTGAGTTTAAGGATGAGGATTTTCTGGATTTTGTAGACGGCATAGTGGTAAAAAGCAGAACAAGATTTCTTTTTATTTTGAAATGCGGATTGGAATTAGAAGAAGAGGTGAAAGAAACATGGCACGCATCCCATATGGTTACAGAATAGTAGACGGTAAAGCGGTTATAGATGAAGTAAAAGCTCAAGAAGTAAGAGAGTTTTTTCGTTTCTATCTTGAATTTAAAAATATTTCTCAAGCTGCTAAAAAATCAGGTATAAAAAGGGATTGGCCAGTCACGGGCAAAATTCTTAGCAAGAAATTGTATTTAGGAACAGAGTTTTATCCTCAGATTATCGATGAGGATATGTTTAGACAAGTACAACAAATAAGGCATGAGAATGCTATCAGGAATCATCGTTATAAAGAGCCTAAGCCAATAAAGGAAATTCGGCTTATTACAAGCTACCAGTTAGAAAAGGTAGAAAAGAAATACGATGATCCTTATCGGCAAGCAGCATACGCTTACAGTCAAATCAAGGAGGTGTAAAATGAGTGCCAACGTTATAATTATTCCACCAAGAAAAATAGCGGGGAATACGGTAGATAAGCATGAAGATAAGCCGAAGTTAAGAGTAGTAGCGTATTGTCGTGTCAGTACTGACAGTGAAGAACAGGCAACAAGTTATGACACGCAAGTTCAGCATTATACGGATTATATTTCAAGAAATCCTCTCTGGGAGTTTGCTGGCATTTACGCTGATGACGGTATTTCAGGAACTAGCACGAAAAAACGTGTCGGTTTCAATGACATGATCCACGATTGCATGAGTGGCAAAGTAGACATGGTTATCACTAAGTCGATTAGCCGTTTTGCGAGAAACACTATAGACTGTTTAAAGTTTGTTAGACAGTTGAAAGACAAAAACATTCCGATCATTTTTGAAAAAGAAAACATCAACACCATGGAAGCAAGCGGAGAACTATTGCTTACTATCATGGCTTCTTTAGCTCAACAGGAATCAGCGTCGCTTTCTCAGAATGTGAAGCTTGGACTTAAGTTTCGCTACCAGGAAGGCAAAGTGCAAATCAACCATAACTGGTTTTTAGGATACACAAAAGACGATGAAGGGAATCTTGTAATTCTTGAACAGGAAGCAAAAGTCGTAAGAAGAATTTATAGAGAATATTTAGAAGGAGCAAGCCTTAGAGACATAGCGGAGGGCCTTGAAAAAGACGGCATTAAAAACGGTGCCGGGCATTTAAAATGGAATTTATCTAATATTAAAGGCATCTTGCAAAACGAAAAATATATTGGTGATGCTCTTTTACAAAAAACCATCACGACAGATTTTATTAACCATGTTCGTATAAAAAATGATGGAACAGAACCACAGTATTATGTAAAAGATAGCCACACGCCTATTATTCCAAGAGATATTTTCTTTAAAGTTCAAGAAGAAATGTTAAGACGAGCCAACATGTTTAGCGGTGAGGAGAATAAAAAAAGGAGAGTTTATTCCAGTAAGTACGCTCTATCCAGCCTGTGTGTTTGTTCTAAATGCGGGGATGTTTACAGAAGAATTGCTTGGAACAACCGAGGAGTGCATTCTGTTGTCTGGCGTTGTTGCACCAGAGTGGAAAACGGTCCTAGTGCTTGCGATGCTCCGACAGTACAAGAGAACGAACTGCAATCTGCCATAGTGAAAGCCATAAACAAGGTGTTTAGTATATCGGATGAAGTATTGGATACGTTGAATAACAGTATTAGAGAAATTATCGCGGGCAATAACTTAAACGAGATTGAAACGGTTGATAAAAAAATTGCAGACAAACAGGCGATACTGCTAACCTTGCTTAAAGCTAAAAAAGACTACACGAAAATAGCTGATGAGATTGATGAGCTTAAAGGTAAGAAACAGCAGCTTCTTATAGAAAAAGCAGGTCAAGAAGATGCTAAAAGACGAATCAGAGAAATGGAAGATTTTCTGAAAAGTGAGCGTCACGATATTAGTGAATATGACGAGAAGCTGGTAAGAAAGTACATCAAGAAAATAAAAGTTTACGAGGA
>NZ_JARFVS010000012.1:0-4183 GCF_055818055.1 Gardnerella sp. c10Ua_244 | reverse complement strand
AAGAGGGCATGGGAAAGCGTTAGAGCACATAGTTTTACCAGATAATCTAATCCAAATCTGAAAAAATGGTACGGTTTGGTACGCTCTGATACGAGATGTTACAGCCTTCTATATGGTAGTATATAGTTAGCAAAAACTGTAAATACTAAGCCTTGAAAGAGTAATCTTTCAGGGCTTTTTTCATGCCTAAAAGGAGGGCACAACATGGATCAGATGGTATTGCAAACACAGCAATGGTTAAACAAAACCTATGGTGATAAGCCTGGGTTTGGTTCAGTTATTACTGATGGGAATACTGGTTGGGATACAATTAATGGGCTTATTCGTGCTTTGCAGATTGAGCTTGGTATAACAGCAACAGCAAATAATTTTGGTGCTGGTACAACACGGAAATTTAACGAACGTTATCCGCACGGTGTTAAACAACAAGATGATAGTGATGAGTCGAAAAGTAATGTTTACTCTATTATTCAGGGTGCTTTATGGTGTAAGGGTTATTCGACAAGTAATAATATTACGCAACACTTTTATAGTGGAACGGGGCGTGCTGTTAAAGAGTTGAAGAATGATATGGGTATTGGTGGTGATTCTACAGTCACAATTGATGTAATGAAAGCTCTTCTTTCTATGCAACAGTTTGTTTTACTAAATCGTTACGGTGGTACTGGCGTTGTTAGAATTATTCAACAAACTGTTAATCGAACCTATAAGGATTATACTGGTATCATTCCTTGTGACGGCTTGTATGGTCGAGAAATGAACACTGCACTTATTCAGATTTTACAGTCGTTAGAGGGTTATTCGCCTGATGATGCCACGGGCAATTTTGGACATGGTACACGACGTAATTTGAAAACTATTAGCAGGCAAAACGCTTCTTCCTATGGTAAGTGGGTGTGGTTAGCAAAAGCTGTACTTAATTGTATTAGATATGATTGTCTTCAAAATGAGAATTGGGATGATGATTTTGCTGAGCAACTCACCAAATTCCAGAAAGACTATAAGCTTCCAGTCAGCGGAGCACTTGATGTTAACACGTGGATGTCATTGTTAACTAGTAAAGGCAATCCAGACAGAAAAGCAAAAGCATGCGACACACGTTTTGAAATTACTTCGGAATTACTCAATACTCTTAAACGTGATGGATATGAAATTGTTGGACGTTATTTAACAGGTGGCTCGTTTAAAGAAATCCGTGAAGGTGAGCTGAAACGTATTGTTGACGGAGGCTTGAAATATTTCCCTATTTTCCAAGAAAATGGTCGTAACCTTAGCGACTTTACGTATCAAAAAGGTCTTGAACACGGTAAGAAAGCTAGTGAAGCAGCATTATCTAAAGGCGTACCAGCAACAGTAATCTATTTTGCGGTAGACATGGATATTTATGATTATCAGATTGATAGTAACATTATTCCTTATTTTAAAGGTATTAATGAAACTATTGATTCTCGTTACTCAGTGGGCATTTATGCGTCACGTAATGTGTGTACAAGGATATCTAATGTAGGGTTGTCTGTTTCTAGTTTCGTATCAGATATGTCTACTGGTTTTAGTGGCAATCTGGGATTCCCAATTCCTAAAAACTGGAACTATGATCAATTCCATGAAATCTCAGGATATGGCGGTAAATGGGACTTAGACAAAGTTGCTTACAATGGGAAAATACCAGCCTGTAATAGTGTGCTATCATCTCAGAAATATCAGCAAGACGAAACTCAATTTATTAAATGGGTGACTACAACAGAAAAAGAGTGTTTGAAAGCGTTTGAAGGTATTTTTAACCCATTGATTGCATATCGATTTGCGGTTGGCCAATATATTCTTGAATACCTGCGAAAACCAGAATATTGGGGTGACAAATACTTTGGATTGTGGAGGCTTTACACTCCAGAACCTAATATCGACAAAAACGATATGGAGTCTCGGTCTGTATGTCATGCTGTATGTTCAAAACAGCCTTCTATTAAGGACAAAGTATCAACTATAGATATTGCTCATATGGCTGCTACTGCCTTAGGCTATATTTGCTGGGGAATACCAGAAAATAAAGGTGATTACAGCTTAGGTGATTTAGGTGGATGGTCGTTAGATTTACTACAAATGTTTGGAAATTATAGGAGGGTTGCCAAAGATCAAGATTTATCGGAGTGGTTAAAGGAGCATTTGGGTAGCAAAACTGATGGACAAGGATTTGGTTACGATGACGTGGTTGCAGACGCAGATGCCTATCTCATTGTTTCTTCCATGAAGAAAGATAATAGTGATACAAGGTTTTCAAAATCTATATCACAGCTATATCAGCATAGTAAGCGTGAAAGAATCAAGATGTTTTATCAAGAACGATTTAATTCGTCTAAAGATAATGTCATTAGTGCCTTCAAGAAACTAGCTGATGGTATAGATTTTGGCCCGTTAAAAAATGTAAATAAAGACCTTTTGAAACAAGCTGCTAAAACTGATGTTTTGCCTACGGTGACGGAAGCCAAGATATTAGGTCAAATGTATGCGGAGTTTATGGCAAGCTAATTATCATATTTCTATAGGCAGAAGGAGTTCATAGCATTTTAATGCTGTGAACTCCTTCTTATTTTGAGTTACTTATTGCGGAGTATTAAAATCAACAACTAAAACTAGGAAGGAAAAGAAAGCAAATAATAAGGAGAAGGCAATTATGAGCAGTGTGAAAATGACTGCTACTACTTTTAATGAGATAAGTATGATCTTTATATATATTGGCTTGTTAGTTTGAGGCAGTTTCTTTGTTGATGTAGCGGTAACGATTTTAAGAACTAGTGATATGCCTAAAAGAAGATAGCCTATACAGCAAATGGATAGCGTTAGCGTATTGGATAGGTTAATTTGCTCTGTAGTTGTAGGCTTATGGACTGAGTATATGGGAAGAAAATGCGTAATGTTTCTTTCTTCTAAAATCACTAAAAGTAATGAGAAAACGCCTAATGCCCAAAGGATATTTGCTACGGTTTTACATTTTTTCATAACAACTACCTGTAAACTATTTTATTTTAACAATTGTATCACAAGTGTAAGCTTCCCGAAGGGAGGATGAGTCTTGCCAAGAAAACCTAAAAGACCGTGTTCTTATCAAGGCTGTCCGAACCTAACTGACGGCAGGTTTTGTGAGGAACACTTAAAACAAGAGAACAGACGATACGAAAAATACGAGCGTTCTTATGATGCTCACAAGCGTTACGGCAGAGCATGGCAGAAAGTCAGGGACTCTTATGTGAAAGAGCATCCTTTCTGTGAGCTTTGCTTTAAGAACCATATGCTTGTACCTGTTGAGCAGGTTCATCATATTAAACCGATTGCTGAAGGCGGAACGCATGAGAGGAATAATCTTATTTCTCTATGCAAATCCTGTCATTCTAAAATTCACGCTAAGCGTGGAGATCGCTGGCATAACAAATAACCCACCCCCTAGGGGGGTTTAAATCTCTACGAGCCTACCCCATGGGGAACGGGCGCAGGGTCTCGCGTGCAAAAACAGCGTATTCAAAAGGGTAATAGGCAAAATCAAACACAAAAATTTTTTAATAGTTAAAACTCACGTGGGAAGGAGGCGAAAAGTTTGCCTACAAAATCAAATAATATCGGCGGTCGTGGCGGCAGACGCGTAGGTGCCGGGCGGAAAAAGAAAGCGGTTGTTGAAAAAGCGAGTGAAGGAAACCCCGGTGGCAGGCCTTTAAGCATTCTTGATATTCCGGAGCTTGAAGGTGCTGAAATGCCTCAGCCTCACGAGTTTTTATCCGCCACGCAAAAAGACGGTACTCAGCTTCAGGCTAAAGAAATTTATGCTGAAACGTGGAAGTGGCTAAAAGACATTGGTGTTAGCAGTAAAGTGCCATCTCCTCTTATTGAACGGTATGCAATGAGCTGTGCTCGTTGGATTCAATGCGAGGAAGTAACCAGTAAACTCGGGTTTCTTTCCAAGCATCCAACCACGGGTAAACCGATACCATCGCCTTTTATCAACATTGGTATTAACTACATGAATCAGGCGGTCAGGCTTTGGAATGAGATTTTCCAAATTGTGAAAGAAAACTGTTCGACTGAGTTTGATGGCGTTTCACCTCAAAACGATTTAATGGAACGCCTGCTTTTAACACGTAAAAACATATAAGGAGAAAAAATTATGATAGAAAAAGTAAATCCAAGTCACCCG
>NZ_JARFVS010000011.1:0-5958 GCF_055818055.1 Gardnerella sp. c10Ua_244 | reverse complement strand
AGTGTTACAAATGCGCTCTTGGCTTAAAAAGCATGGTCTTGAAATGGAGTCGCTTGGTAAAAAAGAAGTCGCTAAAGAGCTTAAGACAGTGGGTAAAGAGTTGGCGGAAGTGTTGCGGCTTCGTCAGCAGCTTGCTAAATCATCGGTGAAAAAGTATACGGTGATGAAAAACGCTGCATGCATGGATTATCGGGAGCGTGGCATGTTTCGCTTCTATGGTGCAAACCGTACAGGAAGGTTTGCGGGAAGGCTCGTGCAATTACAAAACCTGCCACAAAACCATTTGCCTGATCTAGCGGAGGCTAGAAGTCTTGTTAAACAAGGAAATGTTGAAGCTTTGGAAATGCTTTATGAGGATATTCCGGATACTTTATCCCAGCTTATTCGCACTGCTTTTATTCCACGCACGGGATTGAAGTTTATTGTCGCGGACTTTTCAGCGATCGAAGCGAGAGTCTTGGCTTGGCTTGCAGGTGAAAAATGGCGTATGCGAGTATTCGAGGAAGGTAAAGACATTTACTGCTCGTCAGCATCTCAAATGTTTAGCGTGCCTGTTGAAAAGCATGGAGTAAACGGGCATTTGCGGCAGAAAGGTAAGATAGCGGAACTTGCTTGTATTGCTGAAGGTGAACTTGTACTCACAGATGAAGGGCTTGTTCCAATTGAAGAAGTCACTACAAAACAAAAAGTGTGGGACGGAGAAAACTGGGTCAACCATAACGGAGTTGTTTTTAAGGGTGTAAAGGAGGTAATCGAGTATGAAGGACTTAGAGCAACACCAGACCATCTCGTCTGGGTTAAAGGGAAACCGAAGCCAATACGGTTTATTGAATCCGCCATCTGCAAAACACATCTCATACAAACCGGAGATGGTCGGAGAACAATACGGCTGGGTGAAAATCATAAGTGCAGAGAAACACTGGAATCAAAAGCAAAACCACTGTTATGTATTGACACAATGCGTAGGGTGCGGAAGCGTTCAATGGCAGGACTTAAACAGTCTAAAGTCGGGCAAATCAAAAGGGTGTCAAGCTTGCTCGCAGCCGAAACAAATACCAATATGGCTAGAAAAGCGGCTAAGTGCTGCGAAACAGCGATGCATCAATCCAAGAGATCCAAATTACAAAAACTATGGTGCAAGAGGGATAAAGTGGTGCTTCCATTCTGTTTTAGAAGCAGGCTTGTGGATTTTACAAGAGGTAGACAATGTGCAAAAAGACTGGGAATTAGATCGGATAAATACAAACGGCAACTACGAAAAAGGAAATATCCGCTTTGTTCCAAGAATAGTCAATCAAAACAACAAGCAGAACGCTATCCTAACACGGTGGGAGCAACAATATTGGCCATACGCAAGATCGGTAGTTACAAGAATGTTATCGAAAGGAATAGGCAGAGAAGAAATCATATCAAGAGCAAATACAGCTGTAGTGCAACACAGAAAAAACTGGCGTTTAATCGAAGCAAGGCTCGAGTTTATGACATACGAAATGCCGGACCAAATCATCGTTTTACCGTATCGGGAAAGCTCGTGCATAACTGTGGCTACGGTGGTGCAGTAGGAGCATTAAAGGCAATGGGTGCTCTTGATATGGGTTTACATGAAGATGATTTGCAACAGTTAGTTAATGATTGGAGATCTGCTAATCCACATATTGTTTCATTGTGGTGGGATGTGGACAGAGCTGTAAAACAGTGTGTACACGAACGCATTTCTGTTCGAACACACAATATAGTGTTCACTTACAAGAGTGGGTTTCTTATCATCAAACTGCCTTCGAAAAGATGCCTTTACTATGTGAAGCCACGCGTGGAAGAAAACAAGTATGGTGGCGAATCAGTCACCTATGAGGGTGTGGGGTCTACTAAAAAATGGGAGCGGCTGGAAAGCTACGGGCCTAAATTTGTGGAAAACATTACGCAAGCTATAGCTCGTGACATTCTACTTTACGCTATGCAAACGCTGAAAGAATATCGTATCGTCGCTCACGTGCATGATGAAGCCATTATCGAAACCGATAAGAATGTGAGTGTTCAAAGCGTGTGTGAGCTAATGGGAAGAACACCACCCTGGGCGGAAGGGCTTGTTTTACGCGCTGACGGCTACGAGTGCGAGTTTTACAAAAAAGATTAAAAAAATTTTAGGAGCAGGGTTAAAAACCTGCTCTTTTTCTTTGCCTGTGATTTAGAAGGCAATACCGCCTTCAGAAAGAACGTAAAAGGATACGCGAATGACTATTAAAAACAATATTAGTAAGCAAAAACGTGGTGTTAAAGGAGACTAAAAGTGGGTAAGTCTTATAAAAAGCATTTAGAAACGACACCGAATTTTAAGCCTATCGTCTACATTTGTGCTCCCTACCGTGGAGATAAAGAAAGAAACGTGAACCACGCTATCCGGTGTGCGGCTTACGCGTATTCACGCGGAGCAATCCCTATCACTCCACACCTGCTTTTCCCGTTCATGGATGATGAGAATCAAAAGCATAGAGGGGATGCGATGTTTATGGACATTATCCTCTTAGGCAAGTGCAACGAGCTGTGGGTGTTCGGGGAGAAAATCACAGGCGGCATGCAAGTAGAAATCAATCTTGCAGAAAAACGCAGGCAGCCGATTAAGTATTTTACGGATAAGGATTTAGGGGGTGAATATTGATGCTTGAATGCAAAATTTATACAGCTTCCTGTGTGGGAAACAGTAGTAACTGCTTGTATCCTGACGAAATAAAAGTCTGTGATCGAGATAGTTTTAATAAGGCTATCTCTTTTGACCATGTCACAGCACAGTTTACTAACAGTTATAGGTCTAAAGATAATTTCATTTCATCTACCTGTATTCCGATGGACTGTGATAACGACCATTCTGATGTTGGTAAAGACTGGGTGACACCTTTTGATGTTGCTTTAGCGTTTCCGAACGTGTGCTTTTACGCGTCTTATAGTAGAAACCACATGAAAGACAAGCATGGGAAGTGTGCAAGACCACGTTTTCACGTGTATTTTCCAATTGAAGAAGTAAGCGATGCTAAAGCTTATGTGGAGCTTAAAACAAAGATTCAATCAGTATTCCCGTATTTTGACAGTAACGCTCTTGATGCGGCACGTTTTCTCTACGGTGTTAAAACTCCACAGGTAGAACTTTACGATGGTGAAAAAACAATCACTGATTTCCTCTCGGAAGAAGATTTCAGTGAATTTGATGCAGGAACAGAAGAAATACCATCAGGGCAGAGAAACTCTAGGCTTAGTCATATCGCAGGAAAACTCATCAAACGTTATGGTGCTACAGATGAAACACATGAGAAGTTTTTGAGTGAAGCAGAACGGTGCAATCCTCCTTTGCCTGATGCAGAATTATCTAAAATCTGGTATTCGGCTAAAAAGTTCGGGCTTAAAGTAGCAAGTCAAGAAGGTTATATTCCGCCTAGCGAGTATGGCAAAAGCTATGAGGAGTATAAGCCGGATGATTTAACAGATATTGCGATGGCTGAGGTTTTTGCCAAACATAACAAGAATAAGGCTGTTTATACGATGTCTGCCGGCTGGCTTTACTGGACGGGCAAGAAGTGGGAAGCGTCTGAGCTTAAAGTTATGAAACTTTACATGCTTATTGCTAAAAAGGTTTTGAAAAATGCTGGTATCGAGTTTAAGACAGCTTACGAAGAGTTCGTTCAAGCCGAATCATCAGGTGATAAAGAGCAGGCGGATAAAGCAAAGAGTGAAGTGAATCAGGCAAAACAGTATCTTTCGTTTGCTAAGAAGATGAATGATCACAGTAAAGTGTCCGGGATATTAAAGCTTGCTAAATCCATGCTGGAAGTTGCAAACGAAGGACTGGATCGTGATGCTTTCATTCTAAACACGCCTTGCGGAATCGTGGATTTAAAGACTGGAGAGCTAAAAGCACATGATCCGTGTTCGTACTGTACGAAAATGACCGCTGTTTGCCCTTCACGGGAGAACATGGGATTGTGGCAGACAACGCTTGATATGGTTACCGCAGGTGATAAAGAGTTTCAGACATTTCTTCAAAGCCATGCGGGTAGTACGCTTATAGGTCAAGTGTTTGAAGAATCGCTTTTGCTGGTGTACGGGTCAGGTGGCAACGGTAAGTCGACCGTGTTTAACGCGGAAGCACATGTGCTTGGAGATTATGCGGGGAAAATACCTGCGGAGTCTTTAACCACTCGGGCTAAAAACGTGAAAGTGGATTTAGCGGAGCTTTGCGGTAAAAGGTTTATTCTTGCCTCGGAAACTGAGGAAGGGCAAAGGCTTTCTATTTCCATGCTGAAACAGATAGCAAGCGTGGATGATATTTCAGCTGAGAGGAAATATTATGCTCCTTTTACGTTTACGCCAAGCCACTCAACTATTCTCTACACGAACCATCTGCCGAAAGTCGGTTCGAACGATAAGGGAACGTGGCGGAGAATCTTTGTCGCACCGTTTACGAAAGAAATCAAGAATCCGAAAACAGACTATGTTGATGAACTTTTGCAAAAAGCAGGTGGGGCAATACTTCAATGGATGATTGAAGGAGCCAAGCTTTATATCCAAAACAGTTATAAATTCCCTACTTGTAAGGTGGTAGAGCAGGCTAAGGACGCTTATCGGGCTGAAAACGACTGGATAGGCCATTTCATCACTGATTATTGCATTAAGGGCGTGAATGAAACGGAGATGAGTAGGAGTCTTTACTTGTCTTACCGCCAGTGGGCAAACCTTAACGGTGAATATGTTAGAAACGATAGGGATTTTTCTAAGGCTTTACTGTTAGCGGGTTATAGCAAAAAACGGACGGGTAAGGGCTACCAGTGGTGTGGGCTTTCCATTAATCCGAATTTGCAGGCACAGGAGGATTTTCTTTGATGTAAAGCACGGTAAAACTGAAAGATACTTCCTGAAAAATGTATTGGCGTGTAGGCAAATGTTTTACATGGTAAAAACCGGGTTCAGAGAAAAATGTTCTATAGGATTTTTTCATACACGAAAATAGGCGTTGCCTACACGCTACCATGCACGTTTTCAAGAAAGAAAAGCCTGATAAATAGGGGTTTTGTATTGTAGTGTACCCTTTTTCTTTACTTTTTATATAAGAGAAAAAAATAAAAGAAATATAAGTATATATAGAGAAAAGTAAAAGATGGGTCTAAAGCATACATGGCTACACAAATAACATTCGCCTGATGTAAACGGGCAAAACCAACGAATGAAACAACTCTATTCAATAAATGAAAAATAAGATTTGAGAAAGGTGGAATAAACCATGATTAACAAACAAGAGAGAACAGTAGAAACCTACAAGCAAGCAGGAGCAGCAATGCGACTGACTAAGAGTCTGATTAGCCAATTAGTGGTCGATATTAGCCCGGTGCTTTTAGTGAAAGATCAAGACAGACTGTTAAAAGCCATGAACATGATTGATGAAGTATCTTCGCATGCTGAGGACAATATGTTCAAAGATCACCCACAGTTAAGCAATCACTATATTGACGTGTTTTATGGCGATGTTTCTGATGAGCCGAGAAACGAAGTTGATAAGAAAATCATTGAGATGGCAAAAGAGGTATCTGATGGGCTTTTTAAGAGAAAAGGAAACTGAGCGAAAACTCGTCCGTGATGTTAAAGCTGCTGGAGGCATGGCTATAAAGCTTACGAGTCCTTCTGTTGACGGGCTTCCTGACAGGCTGGTTTTACTTAACGGCGGGAAGATTGGTTTTGTCGAGCTTAAAGCACCAGGTAAAAAGCCTAGAGTTTTACAGGTGAAACGGATGAAAGACTTACAGGCTTTAGGTTTTAAGGTTTTCGTGGTTGATGAGAAGAGTCAGATTGGAGGTGTGATTGATGCTATACGAGCCACATGAGTATCAAAAGTATGCGACTGATTTTATTATCACACATCCGGTTTCAGCGGTTTTGCTTGAAATGGGACTTGGTAAGAGTGTTATAAGTCTTACG
>NZ_JARFVS010000010.1:0-8953 GCF_055818055.1 Gardnerella sp. c10Ua_244 | reverse complement strand
CAGATGGCATGGTAAAGCGTTAGAGCACATGGTTTTACCAGATAATCTAATCCAAATCTGAAAAAATGGTACGGTTTGGTACGCTCTGATACGAGACGTTACAGCCTTCTATATGGTATTATAAACTTAGCAAAAATTATAAATACTAAGCCTTGAAAGAGTAATCTTTCAGGGCTTTTTTCATGCCCAAAAGGAGGACATAACATGGATCAGATGGTATTGCAAACACAGCAATGGTTAAACAAAACCTATGGTGATGATACTCGTTATACGAAAGTAAAAGAGAGTGGTCATACTGGCTGGGACACTATCAATGGTTTGATTGTTGCATTGCAAATTGAATTAGGAATTCAGCATACAGCTGCTAATTTTGGTGCGGGTACAACACGAAAATTTAATCAACGTTATCCACACGGTGTTAAACAACAAGATGATAGTGATGAGTCGAAAAGTAATGTTTACTCGATTATTCAAGGTGCTTTATGGTGCAAGGGCTATTCGACAAGTAATAATATTACGCAACACTTTTATAGTGGAACAGGGCGTGCTGTTAAAGAGTTGAAGAATGATATGGGTATTGGTGGTGATTCTACTGTAACAATTGATGTAATGAAAGCACTTCTTTCCATGCAACAGTTTGTTTTACTAAATCGTTACGGTGGTACTGGCGTTGTTAGGATTATTCAACAAACTATTAACCGAACCTATAAGAACTATACGGGTATTATTCCTTGTGATGGTTTGTATGGTCGAGAAATGAATACCGCACTTATCCAAATTTTACAGTCGTTAGAAGGTTATTCGCCTGATGATGCCACGGGTAATTTTGGACATGGTACACGACGTAATTTGAAAACTATTAGCAGACAAAACGCTTCTTCCTATGGTAAGTGGGTATGGTTAGCAAAAGCTGTACTTAATTGCATTAGATATGATTGTCTTCAAAATGAGAATTGGGATGATGATTTTGCTGAGCAACTCACCAAATTCCAGAAAGACTACAAGCTTCCAGTCACCGGAGCACTTGATGTTAACACGTGGATGTCGTTGTTAACTAGTAAAGGTAATCCAGACAGAAAAGCAAAAGCATGCGACACACGTTTTGAAATTACTTCGGAATTACTCAATACTCTTAAACGCGACGGATATGAAATTGTTGGACGTTATTTAACAGGTGGCTCGTTTAAAGAAATCCGTGAAGGCGAGCTGAAACGTATTGTTGATGGAGGCTTGAAATATTTCCCTATTTTCCAAGAAAATGGTCGTAATCTTAGTGACTTTACGTATCAAAAAGGTCTTGAACACGGTAAGAAAGCTAGTGAAGCAGCATTATCTAAAGGTGTACCAGCAACAGCAATCTATTTTGCGGTAGACATGGATATTTATGATTATCAGATTGATAGTAACATTATTCCTTATTTTAAAGGTATTAATGAAACTATTGATTCTCGTTACTCAGTGGGTATCTATGCGTCACGTAACGTGTGTACAAGGATATCTAATGTAGGGTTGTCTGCTTCTAGTTTCGTATCAGATATGTCTACTGGTTTTAGTGGCAATCTGGGATTCCCAATTCCTAAGAACTGGAACTATGATCAATTCCATGAAATCTCAGGATATGGTGGTAAATGGGACTTAGACAAGGTTGCTTACAATGGGAAAATACCAGCCTGTAATAGTGTTAATATCGCAATAAAATATGTTCCTAATAGCTATTTGCCTAAAGAAGTAGATGTTAAAAATATGACTCCTACAATTTTTGAAGCTATTGATTTAGTGAAAAAATTAGAACAAATATACTCTGAATATCAAAAAGAAAAATTAATACATTTAGATCGTCATGTGTCAATGATATATCGTGGGGTATTGAACTTTTTAAGTAAGAAATATTTAAAAGGATATAGTAACTTCTCTATCGCTGTAACTCCTTTTGATGAGGAGTTCGATGAATATTTCAAGTCTAAGCATTCAGAGTTTTACAATCTACTTCAAAAGTTTATCAAACAAGAAATAAGCGATACTAAAGTGGGACTTAACGATTTGCAACATTGGGCAGTAACAACGCTGGCATACACTATCTGGAATACGAGTCCAGATTCGTGGGTCGGTTGGGCTGGAGACTTAGCAACAGGAATGAGAACATTACATAAATATATAGGAAACTATCCTGATCTAGACGTTAGGAAGTCTGCTATTTCAATCATTGGTGCGTATCCTCCATATTCTTCCGATTATTTTATTTCAAAAGGTATCATTATGAATAGTGAGGAGAATGGCAATGAGTGTCATTTTATCGACTTGTGTGATGATGCTGATGCTATAGGAGTCTCAAGAATCCTAAAGACAGATAATGGAGTAAATAACTTAAGTGATGCAATGCGTACTTACTATTCAAGTGTTACTAAATCAAAGAGGTATCTTCAATACGCGCGTGATGGATTAGATTTTACTGACATCAACTCGTTAACTAGAACGATTAAGTATGTTATGAATAGTGTTTTAACAAATCTACCTCGTTTTGGTTTAAATACACTTAAAGGTGGAGCTACAGAGCAAGAGCAAAATGCGTGTTGTTATGCTTTTGCTTACTATTTAATGAGACATATTTAATACTGTTGTAAGGGGTAAAATTAATCTTCTACCCCTTACAAATTTTGCGTTTTATATAGTAGATAATCAGAAATGGTATAACGAATGCTATAACCACGTAAGACATGAATATAAAGAAGAATTCTCGCGCAGAAGCATCTGATAAAATCAAAACGGCTGGTGGCAAAAGTATTGCAAAAATAATAGATGGTAGGAACAAAGATTTAGATATTTTTAATGTCGTCTTGTTAATAAAAATGAGATGTAGTGGATATAGATATAGTCCAAGGTCTAAACCTAACCAGATAAAAAACGCTCTATCGTCTATGTATTCAAACGGATGGCCACTCGGAGATAAGCTGTCATTTTTAGGTATGCTATCGGCAATCAGTGATAAGACAACTGGAATAATGATAATGCAAGCAATATAAGTGTAAAAATATACTATTTGTTTTTTTGTCATAATAAGCATCTCCTACCAATTTATTTTAGTAATTATACAATACGTGCAAGCTTGCTGAAAGGGAGGATGAGTCTTGCCAAGAAAACCTAAAAGACCGTGTTCTTATCAAGGCTGTCCGAACCTAACTGACGGCAGGTTTTGCGAGGAACACTTAAAACAAGAGAACCGACGCTACGAAAAATACGAGCGTCCTTATGATGCTCACAAGCGTTACGGCAGAGCATGGCAGAAAGTCAGAGATTCTTATGTGAAAGAGCATCCTTTCTGTGAGCTTTGCTTTAAGAACCATATGCTTGTGCCTGTTGAGCAGGTTCATCATATTAAACCGATTGCTGAAGGCGGAACGCATGAGAGGAATAATCTTATTTCTCTATGCAAATCCTGTCACTCTAAAATTCACGCTAAGCGTGGAGACCGCTGGCATAACAAATAAAAACCACCCCAGGGGCGGTCAAAATCTCTAAAAACCTATTCCCCGGGGAACGGGCGCAGGGTCTCGCGTGCAAAAACAGCGTATTCAAAAGGGTAATAGGCAAAATCAGACAAGAAAAATTTTTTTGAGTTAAAACTCACGTGGGAAGGAGGTGGAAAGTTTGCCTACAAAATCAAATAATATCGGCGGTCGTGGCGGCAGACGCGTAGGTGCCGGGCGAAAAAGGAAAGCGGTTGTTGAAAAAGCGAATGAAGGAAACCCCGGTGGCAGGCCTTTAAGCGTTCTTAATATTCCGGAGCTTGAAGGTGCTGAAATGCCTCAGCCTCACGAGTTTTTATCCGCCACACAAAAAGACGGCACTCAGCTTCAGGCTAAAGAAATTTATGCTGAAACGTGGAAGTGGCTAAAAGACATTGGTGTGAGCAGTAAAGTGCCATCTCCTCTTATTGAACGGTATGCAATGAGCTGTGCTCGTTGGATTCAATGCGAGGAAGTAACCAGTAAACTCGGGTTTCTTTCCAAGCATCCGACCACGGGTAAACCGATACCATCGCCTTTTATAAATATTGGTATTAACTACATGAATCAGGCGGTCAGGCTTTGGAATGAGATTTTCCAGATTGTGAAAGAAAACTGTTCGACTGAGTTTGATGGTGTTTCACCTCAAAACGATTTAATGGAACGCCTGCTTTTAACACGTAAAAACATATAAGGAGAAAAATTATGATAGAAAAAGTAAATCCAAGTCACCCGGACAAGATTGCGGATCGTATTGCGGGAGCGATTGTTGATCTTGCTTACAAGAT
The DNA here is from genome assembly GCF_055818055.1 of Gardnerella sp. c10Ua_244. Taxonomy (NCBI): domain Bacteria; kingdom Bacillati; phylum Actinomycetota; class Actinomycetes; order Bifidobacteriales; family Bifidobacteriaceae; genus Gardnerella; species Gardnerella sp. c10Ua_244. Next base: position 4,662 of record NZ_JARFVS010000010.1, on the reverse strand, counting down.
TGATGAGAATCCTAAGATTGCTGTTGAAGTGATGCTCGGGCATGGTAAGTGTGCCGTGTTTATTGAAAGCACGGTGATGTTTAAGTTTAAGGATATTAAAAATATTATCCACCGTTTAAGCCCTGGGAAAGTAAAGATTGATATTACGGTCGTGCCGCAGGATAAGCATTTAAGCCAAAACCAAAACGGCATGGTTCGCTGTGGTGATAACGGGATTTTTAAAGGCGTACCACTAACAGACGAACAGAAGAAACTTTCTATTATTGCTCGAAAGGTTTATGAAAAGTATCCGTATGACGGCAAGTATGTTCTTGATGGTGAAAAGCTTATCATCTGCCAGTCTCACGCTAAACGAGAAGACTTATTGAAAGACTATCCGAGTGCGTTTGTTAATCCTTTAGGTGACTGGACGGGTGGTATCAACGTGGATACGGGTGCGGTTAATCGAAAACTCGGGTCAGACATGGCTGATTCTGTTACGGGCGGCGGTCTTCATGGTAAAGATCTTACAAAAGCTGACGTGTCGGTTAATATTTACGCGTTTTTGAAAGCGCAGGAAACCGGTCGGGTGGTTGAGTTTTCTTGCGCTATCGGGGACGAGATGGTTGATGGTAAACCGTATGTGCAGATTGTGAAAATTGCGAAAGATTACATTGACTCGGTGGGTGGCTTTGAAAAGTTCGCTTGCTGGGGTCTTTTCTAACGGGAGGAAAGCTTATGGAAAAAGAAATGCAGTATTATCTGGCTGACGTAAGTGAGCTTATCCCGTATGTGAGAAACGCTCGCACGCACTCTGAGGCGCAAGTATCTCAGATAGCGGCAAGTATTCGCGAGTTTGGTTTTCTATCCCCAATTCTAGTGGCTGAGGATAATACGATTCTTGCAGGACACGGCAGGCTTGCCGCGGCATTAAAACTGGGTCTTAAAAAAGTTCCGTGCGTGAAAGAAAACCATTTAACTGAAACACAAAAGCGTGCTTATATTATTGCGGATAATAAGCTTTCACTTAACGCCGGTTGGGACAATGAGCTTTTAGCTGTCGAGTTGTCGGAGCTTGAAGGAGCGGATTTTAACCTTGATCTTCTCGGGTTTGACGAGGCGGAGCTTTCCAGTATTTTTGATGCTGATAAAGACGTAAGCGATGATGATTTTGATGTTGAAAAAGAGCTGGAAGAACCGTGTTTTTCTAAAACGGGTGACATATGGACGCTTGGTAAGCATCGTGTTATTTGCGGTGATTCAACCGATTCTTCTACGTTTGAAAAACTGCTGGGTGAAACGAAAGTTAATCTTGTTTGCACGGACGCACCTTATTTCGTGAACCTTGAAAACGCGTCAGGGAAAATTAAAAATGATGATTTAAGCGATAAAGAAGGCTACGAGTTTTTAATGAAAGTTTTTACCAACTTCAAAAACTCTATGGCAGCTGACGCGTCTATTTACGAGTTTTACGCGACCATGAAAGCACGTGTTTTCTACGATGCTTTTGAGGACGCGGGGTTTAAGGTTGCAGCCGGTTTAATTTGGAAAAAGCCGAGAGCACCGCTTATGCGAACGGACTGGAAGTTTAACATGGAGCCGATTATTTACGGTTGGCGTAAAGACGGTAAACATAAGTGGTATGGCGATCAGAAACAGACAGCCGTGTTTGAATTTGACGGGATTAAAAACTCGAAGGAAGAAGGCTGTGGGCATCCTTCCAGTAAGCCCGTGCCGTTAATCGCTTATCTTATTAAACAAAGCACGCAAACAAACAGTCTTGTGTTAGACGGGTTTTTAGGCTCAGCATCCACGCTTATAGCCTGTGAGCAGATTGGCAGAGTCTGCTTTGGAGTGGAGCTTGAACCTAAATTCATTGACGTTGCGGTTAAACGGTATATGAAGTTTCACGATGATAAAACCAAGGACGTGCTTCTTATACGAGATGGGAAACAGTATAGCTTTAAGCAGGCAATTGAAATGATGAAAGAGGCTGGCGATGAGTAAAACACTTACACTCGCCAGCCTTTTTGATGGCTCGGGCGGTTTCCCTTTAGCAGCTACGCTTACAGGGATTAAACCTTTATGGGCAAGTGAAATCGAGCCGTTTCCTATAAGAGTTACCACTAAAAGATTACCTGATGTTAAGCACTTAGGTGATGTGTCAAAGATTAAAGGCGATGCTGTGGAAGCGGTTGATATTATCACCTTTGGAAGCCCATGTCAGGACATGTCGATTGCAGGTAAACGGGCAGGCCTTAGCGGTTCTCGCTCGAACCTGTTTTTTGAAGCGGTTCGGATTATTAAAGAGATGAGGAGGAAAACAGGTGGACAAAAACCAAGATATATCGTTTGGGAGAACGTTCCGGGAGCGTTTTCCTCAAATAAAGGAGAAGACTTCGAGAAAGTTATCAAAGAAATCTGTGCTGTCAAAGGACATTCGTTTAATGCTCCTAGACCTGAAAAATGGAGCAGTGCAGGACTTGTCATGGCAGAAGATTTCTCACTCGCATGGAGGGTACTTGATGCTTCATACTTCGGAGTACCCCAGAGAAGAAAACGTATCTTTCTTGTCGCAGATTTTGATGGACAAAGTGCCGGAAAAATATTATTTGAGCAAGAAAGCATGCCTGGGGATTTTACGGCGAGCGGAAAGCCGTGGCAAGAAACTGCCGAACATTTTGAAACAGGCACTGGTGATGCAATCGAAAGATACTGTTTAAACGATCAGGGCGGAAGCAGAATGGACGTGTTTGAAAACAAAAGCGGCACGCTTACAGCAAGTGTGGGAAACCATCCACCGCTCGTGTTTGAAAATCACGGACATGACTCACGGTATAAAGGACCTCTTAGCGTGTCTCAAACCGTGCTTTCCACGTTTGGAACCGGCGGGAATAATCAGCCTTTTGTGGTTTGTGATAAAACCTGTTTTGACGTTCGTCTAACATCGCTCAACACGAAAAACAAGCGTGCTAAAGTGTATGAAACGAAACTGGCAAGAACAATTAACACAGGGCTAAACTCGCCTGAAGCTAATCAAGGCGGTCTTGCAATCGTGTACTCTACGAGTAAAAACTCGCATCACACGAATGCTCGGGCTGAAATGACAGACACGCTTGTGGCAAGTGACTATAAAGATCCTCCTGTCGTAAACGATATGAATGAGGATAAACACTATGTGGTTAGACGTTTAACACCGAAAGAATGTGCAAGACTGCAGGGTTTTCCTGACTGTTGGTGTGATAGTCTTCAAACGGAAAATCCGAGCGATGAAGAGCTTATCTTTTGGCAGGATGTGTTTGAAACACATCGAAAACTAGTCACGAACGCCTGTAAGCCTAAAAGCAAAAACCAGATAATCAAATGGCTTAAAAATCCTCACACTGATTCAGCAGAATACAAGATGTGGGGTAACGGCGTGGCACTTCCCTGCGTGTATTTCGTTCTCAAAAATATCGCTTATTTTCAGGCGAAAGAAAGCACATAAGACTTGCTATAAACCTTCTTTAGAGTGATGTATATACACAAGGAAAAACCTAAAGGAGGTATTAAAATGAGCTTAGAATATGGTTTAAAAGGTTCTAAAAGAAAACCACTCATACAAGCAATAGAAGATTTAACAGGTCTTAAAGCCACGTATCTGAAAACTCCCAGCATGGCTTACAAGATAGGTCCTTTCACAGTTGGTAAAACTGGGACAGTAACATCTGCAGATGATGAAGACCTAAAGGATCTAAAACAAATACTTGAGGGCGACTATGGTATACGCCTTCCTAAAACACAAGATGAAAGCACACGCATGCTTACAGTCGAGTTTCCAAAAGATAAGCTTGATGTGACTAAGCTTAGAAAAATCATCAAAAACAAGGGTGATTTAATTAAAAAAGCACTCGATGTGACAAGCCTTGAAATAGAAGAAAATGATGAAACAGTTAGTTTTCTCTGGTTTAAAGATGTAAGCCAAGATCATATGGATACTTACATGAAGCTTATTTTGGCTCTTTGCAAAATGAGTTTGGAAGTAAAACATGTGAATGAAACTAAGCATAAGCCGGTTAACGATAAGTATGCTTTCAGATGTTTTCTTCTTAGACTCGGGTTTATCGGAGATGAGTTTAAAAAGGATAGAAAGATTCTGCTTTCCCATTTAGAAGGCTCCTGTGCTTTTAGAAACGAAAGAGGTGAATGATGAGAACGGTAAGTAGAGAACAGGTTGAAAAGCTTAGAAAAACTTATCCTAAAGGTTGTTTGGTAGAGCTTATCTTAATGGATGATGTTCAGGCACCTCCTATCGGCACTAAAGGCAGAGTGCGAGGTGTTGATGATATGGGTTCAATCATGGTTTCCTGGGAAACAGGAAGCGGGCTAAGCATTGTTTATGGCGTGGATAAGTGCCGAAAAATTAGCGACTTGTAAGAACAATAATTAGTGGAAATACCAGCGGTTTTATCCCATTTATTGCTTGATAATATGTGCTTTTAGAGTGATATATAGTATCAACAAAAGCAAAGAAGCAAAGGAGAAAACCTATGAAAAAAAGAAACCTTACAAAGACTTGCAAGCGAAGTTAAAGCCTGCAGACGCTACACGCTAAACGCAATCAAAAAAGCTGAAGAAGGAAAAAATAGCTCGGCTATCAGCATGCTCGACATCGCGCAAACAGCAAAAACCTGCGCTGAGCAG